>NZ_OEZH01000015.1 GCF_900243075.1 Clostridioides difficile | reverse complement strand
AATCTAAATTAAATAGCAGCACACCTATAGAATATAAGCGTGCTGCTTAAAAATAACTATCTTATTAAAAACTGTCTACTAAGTAGGGTTCAGTTCAACACTAATCCCACTACTTTATTTAAAACTATATCCATATTTAGAAATATTTTATCTTATTCTTACATATTATTTTTATCTTGATTTTTATTGCTTTGAGACATATTTTGAATTTTCTCCAATACCCTAGGAGTTATAGATAATATATTATCTACAAGATTAATATTGCTATCTAAACTCATTATTCTAGTCTCTCCACTTTCAACTACTACAAATGCTACTGGTTGTACAGATATAGCTCCTGCACTACCTCCAGCAAAATTTGTATCTGCTTTTTCACTTTTTAATTCAATTTCTTTCTCACCATATCCTTTTGAGTATTCTCCTCCCCCTATACCAAATCCAATCGTAACCTTTGATATAGGTACAACCACTGTAGTATCTGTTTTTATAGGGTCTCCTATAATAGTATTTGCATCTATAGAACCTTTAATTGTTTCAAGAGTTGTTTCCATAAGACTCTGTATCGAACCTGTTGCTCTCATTACTATCACCTTCCTTATTTCCTTTATTCTTATTCATAATTTTATTAGTCATTATTATAATGTTAAATAAATCTTTTATTCTTGACCTTATATGTATCCTTATATTTCCCAAAAAATAATTTTTTGTAAAGTCTGGATTTACATTCAAATACATTTTTTCTGCATTAATTACATTAAATAAATTTCCATACAAAGTATTTATTAATACATACACAGAAGATGTTAAGCCAATATTTTCAGTTCCAAAATTAATATTTGAATAAAGTTCATGTATTTTTATCTTTTTTAATAATCTATAAACACTTAAAAGGTCATCAGCTAACAATATACTTGAATCTATATTATCCTTCATCCCCTCTTTTTTATCATTATTTTTACTATTTTCAGCTGGATAAAGTTGTCTATTTATATTTATTAAATTAAACATGTATTTTATATTAAGCTTTAAACGAATATCTTTGTTGTTTATATCAGCTATTATTAAGATGTTTATATGAGATATTAAAATCAGCATAACTACACTTATTATAAAAATTACGACTATTATTAAATATTTAAAATTAAATAATTTATTAAACTCCATGTTTATATTATCATCAAAAAATTACTATTTATACTTAATTATCCATATTTATTTTAATAAAATTATCATTTTTCACTTATACAAAAAAACACAATAACTTAGAGCATTTTAAATCTTTAAAAATTTAAAATTACAGACTAAATTATTGTGGTTTTTATATTTTTATTCATTTGTTGCTACTTCTTGATAATTTTCTATAGGTGGTAACTCTTCAAGACTTTCTATATTTAACAACTTTAAAAATTCATCTGTTGTTTTATAAATTATTGGTTTTCCTATCTTGTTAAGTCTACCAGCTTCTTTTATAAGTTCATTTTCAAATAAAGTTTGTAATACCTTATCACATTTTACTCCTCTTATATCCTCTATTTCTACCTTTGTTATTGGTTGTTTGTAAGCAATTATAGTAAGAGTTTCTAATGTAGCTTGACTCAAACTTTTCTTTTTCTTTGGTTCAATAATCTTCTTTATATACTCTGCATAGTCTTTATTTGTACACATTTGATACTTATTTTCTAACTTGATTATTTGAATACCTCTATTGTGTTCTCTATACTCCTCAATAAGTAAATTTAACATAATTTCTATTTCTTTTGATGAAAGTTCTTTATTTATTATGTAGTTTAATTCTTTTATACTTATTGGTTCTCCATATGCAAACATAACAGATTCTATAATATACTTTATATCTTCTCTTTTCATTTTAACACTCCGAACTTTTTCTTATTAAAATATCATCAAAAAAGACATCTTGCACTACTACTATTTCTTTTTCTTTTATAAGTTCTAATATAGATAGAAAAGTAGCAATTATTTCATCATTTTCATATGATTTTATAATATTTGTAAAAGTAACTTCTATCTTCTCTTTTATAATATCTCTTATATATAATATTTTTTCTTCTACAGATATTATTTTCTTCCTTACTATTTTATCTAGTTTCTCATCATTAACATTTTCAATCTGTGATGTTTTAACTTTAAATATGTATGGAAGTATATTTTTTATTGCTTCTATTGATATATCTTCTAAATCTACATTGTCATCAATAATTATTTCTTCTTTATTTCTATAAAATCTCTCATTGACATAAGTTATATTTTCTTTTATATCTTGTGATGCCACCTTAAACTTTCTATATTCTTCTAACTTTTCCATAAGTTCTATTCTTGGGTCTTCCTCTTCATCTTTTTGCTTATAAAGCAGATATTTGGACTTTATCTCTAAAAGTTTTGATGCCATAGTTATAAATTCACTAGTTATCTCTAAATCCATTTTATCTAGCATTTTCAAATAATTTAGATACTGCTTAGTTATATCTATTATAGATATATCCTTTATGTCTATTTTATGTTTTGTTATTAAATCATATAGTAAATCCAATGGCCCCTCATAGACTTGTAATTGTATATTATACTTCATATCAATCCCTCTTTAATCTGTTTATTATATTAAACAAATAAATATACTATTTTTAGTAACACTGCATATATTGGTGTTAATATTATTCTATACATACCAGTAAATAAAGCAATTAATAAAATTATATAGCTCATACTTTCAAATTTATACACATATTCATTCCATTTATATGGTACAAATGTAGATATAACTCCCCATCCATCAAGTGGAGGTATAGGAAGTAAGTTAAAAGCTGCAAATCCAATACTATATAAAAACACATATTCAGCTATTGTATTTATCGCATACATATGCACATATTTATTGATAATTACACAAAGTATAGCAGTCAAAACATTGCAAAAAACGCCTGCAAGTGAAACTATTAGGTTTCCTATCTTATAGTTTTTAAAGTTATTTGGATTTACTGGTACTGGTTTTGCCCATCCTATTCTAAGAATAAACATAGCCAAAAGACCAATTGGGTCAACATGTCTTACAGGATTTAATGTCATTCTACCATAAGCTTTAGCTGTATCATCTCCCAATAAGTGAGCTGAATAAGCATGACCAAACTCATGTATTGATATTGCCATAGCTATACCAACTAAACTTGCTACTATTTCTCCTATATTCATACTTAACATTAATTTACATCTCCTAAATCAAATTTTTAATACTATTATAACAATTAAATAACTTATAATCAAAATTATTTTATATTATAATAATTTTAACCTCTAATCATAAAATTAAAATTCACTTTTTATTTTATAACTTTTATTATTATATCATATTCATTGTAAAAATATAATAATTACACCTACTGTAAGTGCAATATTATATTGACAGGAATTGACATTATTGTCCTTTAGTCAATATCATACAAGAAGTACAAAAAAATATGTGTTACACTTTGTATAACATGAAAGGAGGTTAATTAAGTGAAACAAGAAGAGCGCACAGTATGTTTTGATAAGGAATTAAAAATTGAAGCATATAGATTTAAAGGTATAATGCAAAAATTCCCAAACCATTTTCATGAACATTATGTAATTGGTTTTATAGAAAAAGGTCAGAGATATTTGTCTTGTAAAAATAAAGAGTATACCACAGGTACTGGGGATTTGTTACTTTTCAACCCTTTTGATAGTCATACTTGTGAACAGATAGATAATAAAGTACTTGATTACAGATGTATCAATATTAAGCCAGAAATAATGAAAAAAACTGTCTTTGAGATTACAGGTGAAAATTATTTACCAAAGTTTAATCAACCTGTGATATTTCGCAGTGAACTAGTCCCTCTACTACAAGAGCTACATCATATAATCATGGAAGAAGAATTAGATTTTAAAAAAGAAGAACTTTTTTTCTTCCTAATTGAACAATTAATTGAAGAACATACAGAACCAAATTTGCAGCTTAACTTGGAAAAAACAAATATAGAAATTCAATCGGTATGTGATTATCTAGAAAATAATTATGCTGAACATATAGTGCTTGATGAATTAAGCACTATAGCAGGAATGAATAAGTACTCTCTACTTCGTAATTTTACAAAATTAAAAGGTATTACACCATATAGATACCTGGAAAATATACGAGTAAACAAAGCTAAGAAGCTTTTAGAAAAAGGTGTAGAACCTATAGATGCTGCCATACAGACAGGATTTGTAGACCAAAGTCACTTTACAAATTTTTTTAAAAATTTTATTGGCCTTACACCAAAGCAGTATCAAAATATATTTATAAATGATGATTCAAATAACTTTAAATAAGGTAAAAAGGAGAATTAAAAATGGAAACTAAAAATTCAAAATGTGTCATGGTAATAGATGAAAATTTGCCAATGGGAATTATATCAAATACAGCAGCTATAATGGGAATTACACTAGGAAAACATGCCCCAGAAACTGTTGGTCCAGATGTAGTTGACAAAACAGGTAATAGTCACTTAGGAATTATTGACATCCCTGTACCTATTTTAAAAGGAAACAAAGAAATAATAAAGGATTTACGTAAAAAATTATATACTTTGGAATTTAACGATTTAACTGTTGTAGATTTTTCAGATGTAGCACAAAGTTGCAATCTTTATGAAGAATTTACACAAAAGATTGCTAGTGTTCCAGAAGATGAGTTACAGTATTTTGGAATAGCAATTTATGGTAATAAAAAGAAAGTAAATAAACTTACTGGTAGTATGCCTTTACTTAGATAGTTGTTAAACAACCCTATATATGATATTAAATCAAATAATATTCTAAGATACATAAACTTTTCTATATTTCTATAAAAATCATAAGATTATAAAATACTTGTATATGATAAATAAAAATACCCCTATGGCAAATAATTACATAAGGGTATTTTTTATGTGTATTATAATTATATCTTTGTGTATTATAATTATGTTTCATTTGGTAATTATTTATATCATGTTATCAATTATTCTTTGAAGCATTTGTAGATAGCTTGCCTTATTTATATCTTTAGTATTTACCAATTCCACTTCGCCTATTACTTTTTTATCTTTACATATCTTTATCTTTCCTAAAACAGTTCCCTTTTTAATTGGCATTTTAGGATTTTTTACTATTTCAATTTTCTTTTCAAATTCTTTAGAGCTTCCTTTTTTAATAAGAGCATTTAAATCTTCCTTAGCAACCAATTTAACTTTGTTTTCATCAGCCTTATCCAGTGTAAGTGTTGCTATATTATCTCCTTTACTACATAACTTAACACTTTCATAATTAGCAAATCCATAGTTTAAAAGGCTAGATGCATCATTAAATCTTTCTGGAGAAGTCTCTGCTCCCAAAGTTGCTGCAACTAAATGAGTATTACCTCTCTTTGCAGATGCTGATAAACAGTATTTTGCTTCTTGAGTAAACCCAGTTTTAACACCAGTTGCTCCTTGATAGTGTTTTATAAGTTTATTAGTATTTGCAAGACCTACTGTAACTTGTTTTTTCCCTACTACAACCTTATCCATCCATGTAGTTAAGTATTTACTTATCATTTCATGTTTTAACAGTTCTCTAGACATTAGAGCTATATCATGAGCAGATGTATAGTGATTTGCAACTGGAAGTCCATTTGTATTTGCAAAATGAGTGTCATTCATATTTAACTCTTTTGCCTTAGCATTCATTCTATCAACAAATCCTTCAACACTTCCAGCTAAATGTTCAGCCATAGCAACACAAGCATCATTTGCAGAAGCAACAGCTATACCCTTTAATAACGTATCAACCTTTTGTGTTTCTCCTGGCTCTAAGAATATCTGACTACCACCCATACTAGATGCAGTTTCACTTACTTGAACTTCATCATCAAGCTTAATATCGCCTGAATCTAAAGCTTCTACAATAAGTAACATTGTCATTACCTTTGTTACACTGGCAGGAGGAAGCTTTTTATGAGCATCCTTTTCATATAAAATTTGTCCACTACCAACATCCATCAAAATTGCTGATTTTGAAGATATATTTAGTTGGTTGGCATCAGCATTTTCTTTATTATTTGCAAAAGAAAAACTCAAAGGAGTAAATGCAAGTAATATAGCCAAAGCAGTACTAGCTAATTTTTTCATCGATGTCACCTCTTAAAGTTTATTTAAACTTATTTTCTCACATTTAACTTTTTTTATTCTAAATGCCTAGATATACCTTGACCTAAATTTTTTTTCTTCTCAAGCTTTTTAAAGTAACCTTCTAAAACACCTTTATTAGATGCATTTTCTATTATTTCAAAGGCATCTTCATAATTCATTCCATATTCTCCTGCTATTTCCATCTTTGTTTGTTTTAACGCTTTTATAGCATTTTGTCTTGAGATATTATCCATAAAAAACCTCCTATTAGTAGAATTTATATATAAGTAGTTTTTACTAATAAAAGATTGTTATAATTGGTATTTTATGTAATATACATATTTTTTTATGTCAAAAATTAAAAAGACCTCTTGTAATTCTTAAGATAGTATCAATTGGATTTTTGATATTATTTTAAAAATTACAAGAGGTCTAATTTTCAATTTTATGATTTTTTATATTACACTTCCATTATTATAGGAAGTATCATTGGATTTCGTTTAGTTTTTTGATATAAATATTCTTTTAAGTTTTCTTTGATATTATTCTTTAAATAAGCCCACTCTTTAATATTTTTCTCTTCACATTCATTTAGAACATTCTTAATTATATCTTTTGCTCCATCCATTAAGTCTTCTGACTCTCTTACATATACAAATCCTCTAGAAATTATATCTGGACCTGCTAGAACTTTACCCTCATCCTTAGAAATAGTTACTACAACTATCATAAGACCATCTTCTGATAAATGCTTTCTATCTCTTAAAACTATGTTACCTACATCGCCTACTCCTAGTCCATCAACTAATATATTTCCTGTTTGTATACGATTTGCTACTTTAGCAGAGTTTTTATCTAATTCTAAAACATCTCCTGTTTGCATAACAAAAATATTTTCTTTGTCCATACCGAGCTGTTCAGCTATTTCGGCATGTCTTTTTAACATTCTGTATTCACCATGAGCTGGCATAAAAAACTTTGGTCTAACTAATGCATGTATAAGTTTTAATTCTTCTTGACAGGCATGTCCAGAAACATGTATATCAGCTATATCACTGTATACTACTTCTGCTCCTTTTTCAAATAAGAAATTGATTACTCTTGATATTAATTTTTCATTTCCTGGTATTGGATGAGCAGATATTATAACTAAATCGCCACTCTTTATTTCTACTTTTTTGTGCTCTGAAAAAGCCATTCTAGCAAGAGCTGACATAGGTTCACCTTGTGAACCAGTTGTTATTATCACTAATTCACTGTCTTCATATTTACATATATCATTTAAATCTATAAGCATATCATCAGAAATATCTAAATATCCTAATTCTTTTGCAACTCCAACTACATTTACCATTGAGCGACCTGATATAGCAACTTTTCTATTAAACTTTTCAGCAGTATTTATTATTTGTTGTAATCTGTGTATGTTGGATGCAAAAGTAGCAACTATAATTCTTCTACCATTTCCTTTTGCAAATAATTCGTCAAGACCTACTCCAACAGTCTTTTCAGACATAGTAAATCCTGGTTTTTCTGCATTAGTACTATCAGCCAACATTAAAAGAACTCCTTTTTTGCTTAACTCACAGATTCTATGCATATCCATAACATCTCCATCAATAGGAGTTAAATCAATCTTAAAATCTCCTGTATGGTATATTATACCTTGGTCTGTGTGTATTGCAATAGAGTAAGCATCTGGTATACTATGGTTATTTTTCAAAAACTCTACTTCCATGTTATCAAGCTTTATAACTTGTCTTGGACCTACGACATTTAACTTAACGTTATTCATCTTATGTTCTTTAAGTTTTACTTGTATAAGACCTATACTAAGTCTCGCTCCATACACAGGCACATTTATTTTCTTCAATATATATGGAAGAGCCCCTATATGGTCTTCATGTCCATGTGTAATGAATATACCCTTTATTTTATCCCTATTTTTGACTAAATAAGTTATATCTGGTATAACTATATCTACCCCTAACATTTCATCTTCTGGAAAACTAAGTCCAGCATCTATAACAATTATTTCATCTTTATACTCAACAACAGTCATATTTTTCCCAACTTCGTTAAGTCCACCCAAGGCCATTACCTTTATCTTGTTGGTGTTCTTTTTGAACAATTGCATCATCTCCTTCTGTCTATTTAATTTTTTAACACGTTCTACAATCCTAAATAATATCAAATCACGCACTCGCTACCAGTTATTCTTATTGTACCATAATTCGTATCATATTTTAAGCTATATTTAAAATACATTTAACGTATTATTTTGACAAACCTATTTTATTTTGATATCCTCTAAATATTATATGATTTAATATCGGATATTTTAGGAGGATTTATGCGTGGTAAAACTCATTGTGCAATAGGAATCTTAACAGCTATCCAGACATCTTTAATATTTAAAATTCCTATATCTTTAGTTGATATTTTAGTTTCAGCTACTTTTGCTGTACTGCCCGATTTGGATAAATCTAATTCTATGGTCTCAAATTTCATTCTAAAAAACAATATATCCAAATATATATATAGAATTTTTATATATACTATTAATATTATTATTTTCTTTATTTCAATAAATATAAATGATAATTTTTATTTAAGTGCAATAATCACATTTATTGCAATTATAATTATTGAGGCAAAACTAACCCACACATTTCTGAGAAAAGTTTTTCTATCATTAATATTTATACTATTAGCTATATGCTTATACATCATAGAAGTTGAAATATATTTTACAATTTTTTGTCTAATGTTGTCAATTTTTCCCTGGTTAAAGCACAGAAGCTTTTCTCATAGCATATTTGCAACTATAATAATATATTTTTTACTAAAACAGATAGAATTAATCACTAATATTAATAATTTATCTTTTTATGGTACACTTGGTTATGCAAGTCATATGTTTTTAGGAGATTTATTTACAAAACAAGGGATACCAATTTTTTATCCACTAAGCGAAAAGAAAATTTCTTTAGGATTTTTAACTGTTGGTGGACCGTTTAGTAATTTTATAGAAAAATCATTCATTTTTGTACTTATAGGATTAATTATATTTTCAATATTAAAACTATAAACACTTTGAAAACTATATACTCATACTTTAAAGTGGATTCATAATAAAAAATGGAAGAATAGCATAGAATATAAAAGTTCTATACTATTCTTCCATCGACATTAAGCAATAGAAGTTTACTCTTCTGATTCGCTTACTCCATTACACTCGTCACATAGTCCATAAAATTTAACATCATGATCAAGTATTTTAAATTTGTACAATGATTGTATCTCTTTTTCTATATTGTCTAAAAGGTCTTCTTTAGCTTCCATTATCTTTCCACAATTTTTACAAATAAGATGATGATGATTATGACAGTCTTCTTTATGCAGACTAATCTCATATCTTATACACCCATCGTCTAAGTTTAGTTTTGATATTAATCCTATTTCATCCAACAACTGCATTGTTCTATATACAGTAGCTAAACCTATTTCAGGACAGTCAACCCTAACTAAATCATAGATTTCTTCACTACTTAGATGTGAATGGTCATGTTTAAGCAATATTTCAACTATTGCTCTTCTTTGTGGCGTAATCTTAAAACCAGTTTCTTTTAACTTGTCTTTTAACAAATCCATTGTATTTGCCATAACATCACCCTTACTATTTTCAATTGATAATCTTTATTAAATAATATTGTAATTGATAATTCATTTTTTGTCAAGACATTTGAAAAAATTTAATTTATTCTCACAATATAAATATATACCCATAAAAGATATATTATTCACCAAAATCTATAAATTTTTTGATTTTTTTAATAAAAAATAAAAAAACAGATATATACTATAAATGCTTTTTACAATTAATAAGTCTTAATTAAAGCAAATATAATAAATACCTGATTTTTTATATACAAACTTAACTCCCTATCTAGTTAAGTCCATTTGATTCATCTTCATCGTAATTTAGACCTTCTTCTTCCATTATAGCAGTATATACAGCTACAACAGTTTCATACTCCTCATCACTTTCTAAAGGTATTAAGATTTCCCCTTCTTCATCCTCATCAATTCTAAAGATTAAAGCTTCTTCAGCTTCTTCATCATCTAAAGGCATTAATATTGCATATTCTTTTCCTTCTGCTTCTAATGTTAATATTATTTCAAATTGGCTTTCAACACCATTTTCGTCTATTAAATTTATTATATTTTCTTCCATAATGTCATTCACCTCAAATTTATTTTTATTTTTATTATTTATATTATATATCATAAGTATTCAATTTTATAGTTCTTTTATGAATTTATTTTAAAATCTAAATATCCTTGCAAAATTATTACTGCTGCTAACATATCTATAACCTTTTTTCTTTTTTGTCTACTAACATCTGCCTCTAATAAGGACCTCTCTGCTGCTACTGTAGAAAGTCTCTCATCCCAAAACTCTACATCAAGACCTGTTTCTTCTTTTACTAACTCACAAAACTTGATTACTTTTTCTCCTTGTGGACCTAAAGTTCCATTCATATTTTTTGGTAATCCTGATACAATTTTATTTACTTGCTTTTCTTTTATTATAGCTTTTATTTCTTCAATATCTTTTTTCTTACCTACTCTTTTTATTGTTTTTAGACCTTGCGCAGTTAATCCCATTAAATCACTCACAGCAACTCCAATAGTTTTATCACCAACATCAAGACCCATTATTCTTCCATCTAACATAGTTCCTCCTTTATCTATTTATATTCCATAGATTAAATACATATTATCAATCATAAAAATTGCAATATGATTTTTTATGTAAGCATCCAGTTTACATTAATAATCATATTGCATTTTTTATTTAAATCGTATACTAACAGTAAAAAATTTTTTAGTTATTTTTTTCAAATATTATCATATTTATACTTATTATTATAAGTGGTATAAGTATATATATAGATGCTGTAGATGCAGCAACTATTCCAGAATCATTAACTAAAAGGGTGATTATACAACCAACCATAGATGCAATAAACCCTTTAAATAAGATTGGAAAGTTGTTCATTATCTTCCTAAAGTGTCTAGATGGTTTAAATATAAGTACTGCAATTACTCCAATTCCTACAAGTAAAATATTTACCCATACACTTGTCTGTGCTAGTTGCATATTCATTTGAATTTTTCTTCCAAATGTTTGTAATATCTCTCCTGGACCATTTAAGAAAATTCGCTGTACGAACATACCTAAATGAGATTCACTACCTGAAACTATATCTAAAGCTGCAAACGCACAAACGACAACGACAGCCGAAATAGCTAATAATATAACTTTCTTAAAATCTAATTTAACATCATATATAAGCATTATAAACAATAAATATGCTACACATTCTGATATAGCTCCACCAACATTTGCACCCATTGAAGGATATGCGCTAGTTATAAGTATTATTAAAGAAAAAATTACAACATACAATTTAGAAATTTTCTTGTAATGTAATAATACTGCTAAACCAAATACTGCACTTGCTATAGTTACACCCTCATATTCATTTCCTACACCATAGTATCTAGCTCCAATGACAGCATCATAACTCATTATGTTATTTTGCATTAAGTATGTCCCAAATACAGAGTCTATAACTATTACTAAAATAGTAAGTGTCGCAAAAAATCCCATGTGCTTTATATCATTGTCTTTAAATAATTTTCTACCTAATAAGTATAGTATTAATGTAGTCGCAAATATTCCCAAAGATATTGAAAGTGGAGTTTTAAAATTCATCAAAGGAGCTAACATGAATGATAGTGGCATTATTATACCTAATTTTATAAACTCTTTAAGCACTTTGAATACACGCTCTTTATGTGGCATATAATTTCTAAAGAAAATTGCAAACATTGCAATTACCCAAGAAGCAGATATCACGCCTACAAATCCATTTATAATACTTGACCTTATTGAAGATATAGATACTATCCTCTCATAAAGTGATTTCAGATAACTAACATTATCCCCTTTATTCACTAAATTATAGCTTCTACCTACCATCTCTTCATTTTTAAGACCAAATTCACTTAATATATCTACTCCAACATCTAAGTTTGCAACAATTCCAGCCTTTCTTGTTGTAGCAGATTCCAATAGACCTTTTCCTTCCCCATTAAATTTTATTATTGGAGAAAGTCTTCTCTTATTTTTATAATCTAAGTCGCTCGGAAATGCACTTGATATATAAACAGTGTCATTTTCTCCAACCATAGAAAATACTTGTTCAAGATATTTATTTATATTTTTTACAATATTT
The DNA here is from genome assembly GCF_900243075.1 of Clostridioides difficile. Classification (GTDB taxonomy): domain Bacteria; phylum Bacillota; class Clostridia; order Peptostreptococcales; family Peptostreptococcaceae; genus Clostridioides; species Clostridioides difficile_D. The sequence goes on along the minus strand of NZ_OEZH01000015.1, from coordinate 104,570 downwards.
TTCTTCATTGTAGCATAAGTATTATCATTTAGATTCAATCTATACATATCTAATCTATATGTATCTCCAAGTTCTACAAATATGGCATCACTATTTTTATAAGATTTTTTAGTTTCATCTAATAACTTATCGTAGTCTGTAGATATTCCAAATGGCATTTTAGAATCTTTTTTATTAATATCATCAATATTACCTGAATCAATCCTCCCATATTGGTCCATAGCCACTAGGCATAAGTTTCTATTTTTAACTAATTGATTATTTTCAATTATATCGGCATTTCCAATTACAGATGTCTTTAAACCATTTTCTGATAAAGTTTTTCCTAATGACCCTAAATTTGCTCCATACTCTCCATAATCAAGATTTTCGTTTATTGATCTATTAATACTTAAATCATTTATTTTTTTGGCTTTTTGACCTGTTGCGGCTTCAAAAGCTTTAGCAGTATCTTGGTCTACTTTTTGAAAATTGATATAGTCTTCAGTAGTTACATCAGCTCTTGTTCCTGCCCCCATACTTGCATAAGACCTTCTATCATCAGTACCTTGATCCCCTCTTATATTCATGAGAGCTACATAACCTCTCTTTTCTATCTCATTTTTTAAGATTGGAATATTCATCATACTTCCAAGATTGGTCCTATTCATATCAATAAATATGACCTTGCCTTTTTCTTCAGCAAAACCATAGCTAGCAGTTGATACAAAAATCATAATGACTACTGCAAACAATGACATAATCTTTTTTCTCATTTATTTGACCTACTTTCTATTCAGATAGTGCGTGATTACTTCTTCAAGTATCTCATCTCTTTCAAATTTTTTAATTATAGCTCTTGCATTTTTATGACTAGTTATATAGCTAGAATCACCAGAAAGGAGATACCCTATAATTTGATTTATAGGGTTATATCCTTTCTCAACTAGTGCTTTATATACAAAATCAATGGTGTCTCCTACACTCATTTTATCTTCTGGTATTCCTTCAAATTTCATAGTGTAGTCTAAGTCTTTTTCCAAATTAAAAACCTCCTTGAGTGAATGTTATTTAACTTGTGTCTTAATAACCTCACTTGCATAGCTTAAAGCTTGGTCAACCTTAGACACATCATTAGCTCCTGCTTGTGCCATATTAGGTCTTCCTCCACCTTTTCCTCCAGCTATTTTTGCAACTTCTCTAACAATATTACCTGAATGTATTCCCTTATCTAATACATCTTTAGTGGCAGTAACTACAAAGTTAATTTTATCATCTACTACGTTTGCAAGTACTACTACACCAGAACCAAGCTTATCTCTTAGATTATCTGCTGTTTCTCTTAGTGTATCCATATCCATGCCTTCAAATTTATTAGTTATCAAATTAACCCCATTTACTTCAACTTTAGAATCAAAAATAGAATCAGCTGATTGTAAACTCATCTTAGCTTTCATATCATGTAATTCTTTAGATAAATTTTTATTCTCTTCTAATAAAGAGCTTATTCTTTGAATTAAATTGTCTTCTTTAGATTTTAAGTTTACACAAACTTCAGAGATAATTCCGTCTCTTTCTTTTAGGTATTCATAAACAGCTTTTCCTGTTATTGCTTCTATTCTTCTTACACCTGCTGCCACTCCACCTTCAGATAATATCTTGAACATTCCTACTTGAGAAGTATTTGTCAAGTGAGTTCCTCCACAAAGTTCTGTAGAATAATCTCCCATAGAAACTACTCTTACCTCATCACCATATTTTTCACCAAATAGTGCTGTAGCTCCTTTTTCTTTAGCTTCCTTTATATTCATAATATCACATTTTATGTCTAAAGATGATAAAATAACATTATTTACTTTTTCTTCTATTACTTTTAATTCTTCATTTGATATAGCTTCAAAGTGAGTAATATCAAATCTAAGTCTTTCTGGAGTAACTAAAGAACCAGCTTGATTAACATGGTCTCCTAATACTTCCTTTAATGCCTTGTGAAGTAAATGTGTGGCACTGTGATTTCTTGCAGCTGCTATTCTAGTTTCTCTATCTACTAGTGTCTTTACTTTATCTCCATTGCTTATTATTCCTGATTTTATTATACCTATGTGTTTTATACTATTATTAGCACCTTTTTTAGTATTTAGTACCTCTAAAACTAAGTTTCCATTAGTTATTAATCCACAATCTCCAACTTGTCCTCCACCTTCTGGATAGAAAGTAGTATTATCTAGTACTATAGATATCTTGTCGCCTTCTTTTGCACTTTGAACTAACTCATCATCTTTGACTATAGCTTCAACAGTTCCTTCACCATAAATTTCACTATATCCATTAAATATACTGTCAACTGTAGATTCTAATTTTGATAGAGGGTCTTCCTTCCAGCTTTCTCCATCCATATTTCCTCTAGCATTTCTAGCTCTTTCTTTTTGTTTTTCCATCTCTTCATTAAAAGCTTCTTCATCTACAGATATATGTTCTTCTTCTAAGATTTCTTTAGTTAAGTCTATAGGAAAGCCATAAGTATCATATAATTTAAAAGCTTCTTGACCACTTAGGACAGTTTTTCCTTCATTTTTTAATACTTCTATATAAGAGTTTAATATTTCTGTTCCTTGGTCTATAGTTTCATTGAATTTTTCTTCTTCTATACCAACTACTTTTTTAATATAGCTTTCTTTTTCAACTAAAACTGGATATGCTTTATCATTTACTTTTATAACTTCATCTATTAGCTTCTGTAAAAATAATTCTTTTACACCTAATAACTTACCATGACGAGCAGCACGTCTAAGAAGTCTTCTAAGAACATATCCTCTTCCTTCATTTGATGGAAGTACTCCATCACTAACTAAAAATGTCACAGCTCTTATATGGTCAGTTATTATTCTTATTGATATATCATTTTTTGGATTCTCTCCATATTTTACTCCTGTTAACTTCTCAACTGCTTCTAATATAGACTTAATTGTATCTACTTCAAAGATAGTATCTACACCTTGCATGATACATCCCATTCTTTCAAGACCCATACCTGTATCTATATTCTTACTTTCTAATAGACTATAATTTCCTTCTTCATCTCTATCAAACTGAGTAAATACATGGTTCCAGAATTCTAAATATCTATCACAGTCACAGCCTGGTTTACAGTCTGGATTATCACATCCATATTCTTCTCCTCTATCAAAGTATATCTCTGAACAAGGACCACAAGGACCTGTACCTATCTCCCAGAAATTATCATCTTTACCAAGTCTAACCATTCTCTCTTCTGGGAAATTCATTTCTTTTGCCCATATATCATAAGAATCATCATCTTCTTCATATACAGTTACCCATATCTTATCTTCTGGTATATTTAACCATTCTGTAACAAATTCCCATCCCCATTTGATTGATTCTCTTTTAAAGTAATCCCCAAATGAAAAGTTACCCATCATTTCGAAGAATGTAGCATGTCTTGCAGTTATACCTACATTTTCTATATCTCCTGTTCTTATACATTTTTGAGATGTACACATTCTTACATTTGGAGGTACTTCTACACCTGAAAAATAGTTTTTCAAAGGTGCCATACCTGAATTTATAAGTAATAAACTCTTATCATTGTTTGGTACTAAAGAATAACTATTTGCTACATAATGACCTTTTGACTCAAAAAACTCTAAAAACTTACTTCTTATTTCATTTAATCCCATCTTTTCCATATTATGTTCCTCCTAATAAATTTTATTTTTTCGTTTAAATAAAAAACCTCGTCCCTATAAATAAATTTATAGGGGCGAGGACAATCGCGGTACCACCCTAATTATCATACAAATTATGATATCTTCGGAAAACCTTAGCTATAACGTAACTACCGTCAATCTCTACTTAAATCCTCCTTACAGAAGATAAATTGTTCAAGATTGCTACTAAAAGGCTGCTTCAAATATTATATTCTAAGGGGTTCCAGCATCTTCCCTCTCTCTATAAGACATCAAATATTTTACTACTCCTTATCACTGTATTTGCTTTTTAATTAATATACTAATTATATTACTAAATTTTACAAAATTAATCAATACTATATTTTCATATACAATAAATTTATTTTATAAACTTTATTCTATCTTAATATACTTTATTGTTTATTTTTTTAATTTTTTAGAAGTTTTTATAAACTTTTCTCGATTATTCCGCCACCTACTACAATATCTCCATCATACATTACTACAGACTGACCTTTAGTAATAGCTCTTTGAGCTTCATCAAAAACTATTTTAATAGTGTCTTCCCCTATTTTATAAATAGTAGCTGGTGATGGCTTTGCTGAATATCTTATTTTTGCTTGGACTCTTAATGGTTCTTCTAATTTATATATTGATATAAAGTTAACATTTTTTGCAATAAGTTCTTTTTTAAATAATTCTTCATTATCTCCAAGAACTATAGTATTATTTATTGGATTTATATCTATTACAAACATTGGTTTACCAAAAGTAATTCCAAGCCCTTTTCTTTGACCTATAGTATAATATAGTATACCCTTGTGTTTTCCAAGTATATTACCTTTAGTATCCACAAAAAAACCTTCTTCAATACGTTTTTTAGAATGTTTTTTTACATAATTTGCATAGTCATTATCTTTAACAAAACAAATTTCTTGACTATCAGGCTTATTGTGTACTGCCATACCCATTTCCTTAGCAATTTCTCTTACCTTATCTTTTTCATAGTCACCGATTGGCAATAAAGTATGCTCTAGTTGTTCTTGTGTAAGATTATAAAGTGCATAAGTTTGGTCTTTTTTATCTGTAACAGATTTCTTTAGCAAATATCTTCCTGTACTTTCATCCTTTTCTATCTTTGCATAGTGACCTGTGGCTACATAATCACAACCTATTTGTCTAGCTTTCTTATAAAAATCATCAAATTTTATATGTTTATTACAAGCTATACAAGGATTAGGAGTTTTTCCTTCTAAATATTCATCTATAAAATAATCTATTACTTTTTCTTTAAACACTTCTCTAAAATTTAGAACATAAAATGGTATACCTATTTTATTTGCTACCCTTCTAGCATCTTCAACTGCTGATAAAGAGCAACAACCACCTTCATTTTCAACATCGTCATCATCTTGCCACAATTTCATAGTAACACCAATGACATCATACCCTTGTTGTTTTAAAAGATATGCAGCTACAGAGCTATCAACTCCTCCACTCATACCTATCATTACTTTTTTATTCATAAACAAATTTCACCTCATCTTTTGCATTACTTATTATTATATCATATAGAACAAGCATTGTATTTATTTAAAATATAGCTTGCTCTATTTTCTAAAAAAAATAATTATTTTCATTATCTAAATATTATAAATATATATTTTGTTAACTAATTGACTCCTAAAACAAGTTAAAACTATTAATTTAAGCAATAAAAAATAGCTATTTTATAAACAGCTATTTTTTATATCTCATTAATACTTCTTTTTAATCATTTTAAACTTTCTAACAACACAACCACTTATTTTTATTCTTCTTCTTGAACATCATGGTCATGAGCATCATCTATAACATATCCATCTAGTTCTGGTATATGGATATTATTCTTTTGAGCGTAATCTATAAGAGCTGCCTTTACAGCTTGTTCAGCTAAAACTGAACAGTGCATCTTTACTGGTGGTAAACCATCTAAAGCTTCTGCAACAGCTTTATTTGTAAGTTCTAGTGCATCTTTTATAGTTCTTCCTTTTATCATTTCAGTTGCCATAGAAGAACTTGCTATAGCTGAACCACAGCCAAATGTCTTAAACTTAACATCCTTTATTACATCTCCATCTATGTCTAAAAATATCTTCATTATATCTCCACATGTAGGATTTCCAACTTCACCTACACCACTTGCATTATCAATTTCTCCCATATTTCTTGGATTCATAAAATGTTCCATAACTTTATCACTATATTGCATTATTTTTTCCTCCTACTCAATTTATGTCTATTTTTTATGCTTTATCTTTCTGTCTATTTTACTAAGCCTTGTTTCTTTGCATCATCATAAAGTGGTGACATACTTCTAAGTCTTTCTATAACTTTTGGTAAGTTTTCCAATATATAATCTATATCATCATCTGTTGTAAAATCTCCAACTGTAAGTCTTAATGAACCATGTGCTATTTCATGTGGTAAACCTATTGCAAGAAGTACATGTGAAGGGTCTAATGAACCAGAAGTACATGCAGAACCACTTGAACCAGCAATTCCTAACATATCTAATAATAAAAGTATTCCTTCACCTTCTATAAATTGGAACGCAAAGTTTGCATTTCCTGGCAATCTATTTTCTAGGCTACCATTTATTCTTGTATAAGGTATTCTTTCTAACACACCATCTATTAGCTTATTTCTAAGACGAGTTAAAGTTTCTACATGGTTTTGCATATTTGCTTTAGCTAATTCTGCTGCTTTTCCATATCCAACTATTGCAGGTATATTTTCTGTACCAGCTCTTTTACTTTTTTCTTGTGCTCCACCATGGACAAAGTTATGAAGTCTTACACCTTTTCTTATGTATAAAGCTCCTACACCTTTTGGTCCATATATTTTATGTGAAGACATACTCATTAAGTCTATTCCTAATTCTTTAACATCTACTGGAATATTTCCTGTAGCTTGTACTGCATCAGTGTGGAATAATATCTTATGTTTTTTAGCTATTTCAGATATTTCTTTAACAGGTTGTATAGTTCCTATTTCATTATTTGCAAACATTATACTTATAAGTATAGTAGTATCTTTTATTGAATCTTCTAATTGTTTTAAATCTACTTTTCCTTCGCTGTCAACATCTAAATAAGTTATTTCAAATCCATGATGTTTTGCTAAGTATTCACATGTATGAAGTATTGCATGGTGCTCTATTTTTGAAGTTATTATATGATTACCTTTATTTTTATTAGCATAAGCTACACCCTCTAGTGTCCAGTTATCACTTTCTGAACCACCTGCTGTAAAATATATTTCACTAGGTTCAGCATTTATAAGGGCTGCTACTTGTTCTCTTGCTTTATCCAAAGCATCTTTTGCTTCTCTTCCGAATGTGTGAAAACTAGATGCATTACCAAAATAATCTGTTAGGTATGGCATCATTGCATCCAATACTTCTTTTTTAATAGGTGTTGTTGCAGAATAATCCATATACAATCTTCTTTTTTCCATTACATTCATCTCCAAATCTATTTTTTAATATTTGTTATATCATTTTCTAATTTATTTTTGTTATAGTCATTTATCATATCTTTAAGAGTAATCGAATCTATAACATCTTCTATACCCTTTTTCATCTTTTCCCAAACTATTTTTGTTACACACATGTTTGAGTTTTCACATACATCTTCATCTAGTACACAGTCAGATAATGCAACTGGCCCTTCTAATACTACAAGTATATCTCCTACTGTTATGTCTTCAGCATTCTTTGAAAGTAAATAACCTCCTTGAGCACCTCTTACACTTTTTACTAGACCCGATTTTTTTAAAGATGAAAATATTTGTTCTAAGTACTGATCTGATATTTTCTGCTTCTTAGCAATAAATTTTAATGATACTGGTCCATTATCTTGATTTAATGCCAATTCAAACATTGCTTTTAATCCATATCTACCTTTAGTAGACAACTTCATATATTATCACCTCTATATAGAAATCTAATTCATACTGTTTTAGTAGGAATTACTTTCAAGATAATTTTATTATACCCTACTAATTTTGTCAAGATTAATTTTAATTTTTTATTTTGAATAAATTCCCCATTTTCCAATATTTTCAAATCCTAGTTTTTTATATATCTTTCCAGCTTCTTCATTATCATAAAACAAACAAGGTATTTTGTTCTCTTTTAGCAGTTCTGAACATAGTTTAATTAGGCACTTTGTAGCAAGTCCTCTAGCTCTATATTTAGGATGTGTTCCTACTCCAATTATCATTGCATGGGTCTTATTTTCTGAAGTACTCTTTGCCATTGACACTACTTGCTTATTAATCTCTACACAATATCCTCTACCTGTTCTTAATCCATTTTTTAAATTGTCTAAAGTTGTACTGTGAAATTCATCTATCAAATCATAAAGCCTTACTGTTTTTTTTAGATTTCCAAGCCTAATTCTCTTAACCTTTTCTTTACAATTATTATCTATCAAAAACTTTTTAGTTTGAAGTTTACAAAAATCAACTATCTTTAAATTATTAAGTCCTAATCTCTTTGCTAAGGCATCTACAGCACATATTTTTCCAGAAATTTCTTCATAATTAGTATTACAAAGTAGATTATAAAAACCTTCCACATCATACTCTCCATCAGAATAAAACATAAGGAATTCAAAATACTTAAGTAATACTGCCTTTATTTCACCTTGTTCATCTATATCTGCCCATATATTTAAAAAATTACTTCCATATCCATATCTTTCAATATCCCCTATTATAAACAAATTGTACTCAGGTTCTTTTTTTAAGTATTTCATAACTCTACTATGATAAGTTGAGTTAAGTTTTATAATCATAATATCTACCCCCGATACATAAAGTTCAGTTTAAAAATCACTATCTATATATTCTAAATATTTTTTTATATTTCTCTCAGTTTTATTTTCTTGTGGTATGTAATAAATACTATCTTTTATGCTATCTGGTAAATACTGTTGCTTTACATAATGATTTTTAAAATTATGAGGATATTTGTATCCACAACCCCTACCTATCTCTTTAGAACCAGAATAATGAGCATCTTTTATGCTGTTTGGTATATCCTTAACAAACTCTTTATCTAATTCATCCATAGCTTTCATTATTGCTATACATGCAGAATTAGATTTTGGAGATGTAGCTAAAAGAATAGTAGCTTCTGCTAATGGTATTTTTGCTTCTGGAAATCCAAGTTGCATAGCTGAATCTACACATGCCTTTACAATCACAATAGCATTTGGATAAGCGAGTCCTATATCTTCACTAGCTATTACCAAAAGTCTCCTACAGATACTTATCAAATCCCCACCTTTTATAAGTCTTGCTAGATAGTGTATAGATGCCTGTGGGTCACTTCCTCTTATAGATTTTTGAAATGCACTTAAAATGTCATAGTGACTATCACCATTTTTGTCATAATTTATAATCTTATTAAATGTAGATGCCTTTATTACATCTGAATCTATATAAGTTATATTATCTTTATTTGGTTTAGTTGAATAAACCACCATTTCCAAAGTATTTAAAGCTCTTCTCATGTCTCCATCAGAAAGAATAGCTATATCTTCAATAGCATCCTTATTGCACTCAATATCCATATAACTATCTTCATTTAATACTTCAACAGCCCTTTTTAATCCTTTTTCTATGTCAATTTTTTCTAAAGGTTTAAATTCAAATACAGTGGACCTACTTAAAAGAGCTTTATATACATAATGATATGGATTTTCTGTAGTGCTAGCAATCAAGGTTATACTCCCATTTTCCATAAATTCTAATATTGATTGTTGCTGTTTTTTATTAAAGCTTTGTATTTCATCTATATATAATAAAACTCCATTTATGTTATTTATACTTCCAAGTTCTGATATTACCTTTTTTATATCTTCTAAAGATGAATTAGTAGCATTTATTTTATAGAAACTTTTATTACTTCTTTCTGCTATTATTTCTGCTACTGTAGTTTTACCAACACCAGGAGGACCAAAAAATATCATATTGGGCAAAAAATTAGATTGTAATATCTTAGACAATATTTTTCCATTACCTATTATATGACTTTGACCTATTACGTCATTCATTGTTTTTGGTCTTATTTTATCTGCTAAAGGCATCTTATCACTCCTTTTTAATATACTTATAACTATTTCAATAATTCGTCTAAAAAAGGTACCTATTTGAAATAGATACCTTTTCTAATCTCAATCTACATAACATAGACTATTGATTGTTTTTTAATTTTTTTAATTCATCTGTAAGCTTATCATTAAGTATTCTTATATGAGTACCTTTCATACCTAATGATCTTGATTCTATCACACCTGCACTCTCAAACTTTCTAAGTGCATTTACTATTACTGATCTAGTTATACCAACTCTATCAGCTATCTTACTTGCTACAAGTAAACCTTCTTTACCATCTAATTCAGCAAAAATATGCTCAACTGCTTCAAGCTCGGAGTAGGACAGAGTGCCGATTGCCATTTGAACTACAGCTTTCTTTCTCATTTCTTCTTCTAATTCTTCACCTATTGCTCTTAATATTTCAAGACCAACAACAGTTGCACTATATTCAGCTATTACTAAATCATCATCATTAAACGAAGTTGAGTATCTTGAAAGAACTAATGTTCCAAGTCTTTGACCACTTCCTAAAATTGGTACTACTGTAGTATATTTTTGTAATCTTCCATGCTCTTCAGGAAAAATTTCCAATATTTTTTCACCATTTAAATTTTCTAATGTTTCATTAATTTTTAACACATTTTGAGTATATTCATCTGAAAATTTCTTTTGTTTAGTATACTCATCTTCTATAACTGAACTATCTTGAGCATCATTTAAATGAAGACCTAATACTTTACCTTTTGCACTTACTACATAAACATTAGAATTTAAAACATCTCCTAATGCTCCGGCCAGTAAATCAAAAGAGACACTACTTCCACCACTTGTTTGTAATGTTTTATTTATTTTCCTTGTTTTTTGTAACACTTCACTTGCCATTTAATCATCTCCTCATGAAATTTAGGCCTTTTAATAACCTTTTATATTTTCTAATATTATTCTCACTTTTAATGAAAATTTATTTTTCTATTAGTTGTTTACACTTGAAAGATTATCATAGATTGGAACCTTTTTCAAGAGAATTATGTGATTTTTTTCAATTTTCACTCTTTTCCGTCATTATGCTCTTTTGACTCTTTATTACATTCTTTATTAGAACATACTGTTTTTGTTTCAGATTTAGTCACTTTTTCAACCATATATGAACCACACTTCTCACAAAACTCTCCTGTTGGCTTATTCCAAGCTACAAAGTCACAGTTCGGATAATTAGAACATCCATAAAAAGCTTTACCTTTTTTAGATTTTCTAAGTATAATATCTCCTTCTTCACATTTTGGACATTTAACACCAATTTTATTCATTATCGGTCTAGTTGTTTTACAATCAGGATAGTTTTTACAAGCCATGAACTTTCCAAATCTACCATATTTTATAACCATATTAGAACCACAGTTCTCACAGATTTCATCAGTTTCTTCATCCATATTTACTTTTTCTATGTTTTCTAGTGCTTCTTCAATGGCTTCTTTAAGCGGTGCATATGCTTTAGATACAATTTCCTTCCAATCTGTATTTCCATCTTCTATAACATCAAGTTTACTTTCCATATCAGCAGTAAAATCTACATCTATAAATTTATGAAAATTATTTTCTAAAATATCAGTAACTATTATTCCAAGTTCGGTTGGACATAGACTTGTTCCTTGCTTTTCAACATATTCTCTATTTAATATAGTAGCTATTGTTGGGGCATACGTACTTGGTCTACCTATACCTAGCTCCTCTAGTGTTTTTACTAAACTAGCTTCTGTATATCTTGCTGGTGGTTGTGTAAAATGCTGGTCTGGTAATATATTTTCTATATTTAATATATCCCCTTTTTCTATACTTGGCAAAATTTTATCTTCTCTTTCTGAAAAGTTGTATACTTTTGTATAACCATCAAATTTCATCTTTGAACCAGTTGCTTTAAATACGATATCTCCTATTTTACATTCTACATTTAATATATCAAATACTGAATCCTCCATTTGACTAGCTACAAATCTTCTCCAAATTAAATTGTATAACTTGTACTGGTCTTTGCTCAATGAAGCTTTTATACTATCAGGAGTTCTATCAACAGAAGTTGGTCTTATTGCCTCATGGGCATCTTGAACCTTTTTAGCCTCTTTCTTTTCTTTTTTATCACCAGTGTTTTTATAGTAGTTTTCTCCTAGATTACTTACTATATAACCTTTAGCTTTTTCTTTTGCTTCATCAGATATTCTTTTAGAGTCAGTTCTTATATATGATATAAGACCAACAGTACCTTCACCTTCTATGTCTATACCTTCATACAATTCTTGTGCTATCATCATTGTTTTTTTAGTAGTAAAAAATAGCTTATTTGCTCCTTCTTGTTGAAGCATACTTGTTGTAAATGGTTTTGGAGCAGATTTACGTCTTGATTTAGATTCTATCTTCTCAACTTTTAAATCTTTTCCTTCCATTTCTTTTAGTATTTCATTTACAGCCTCTTCATTTTCTAATTCAATTTTTTCATCATTCTTACCATAAAATTTCAAAGTTATATCTTTGTCTTTTGCTGTCTTTGCTTCAACATCTATTGTCCAATATTCTTTTGGAATAAATGCTTTTATTTCTTTTTCTCTATCACAAATTAATTTTGTTGTAACAGATTGCACTCTACCTGCACTAAGACCTTTTCTAACCTTCTGCCATAATATAGGACTTATTTGATAACCTAAAAGTCGGTCCAATACCCTTCTTGCCTGTTGTGCATCAACCAAATTTATATCAATATTTCTAGGATGCTTAATTGCTTTTTTAATTGCATCCTTAGTTATTTCATTAAACTCTATTCTACAATCCTCAGATTCATCTAAATTTAGTATATGAGCTAAATGCCATGATATAGCTTCACCCTCTCTATCAGGGTCAGTTGCTAGATACACTTGTTTAGACTTTTTAGCTTCTTTTTTTAATTCCTTTATTACATCGCCTTTTCCTCGTATGTTTATATATTGAGGTTCAAAATTATTTTCTATATCTACACCTAATTTACTTTTAGGTAAATCTCTGACATGACCAACTGATGCTTTAACTGTGTAATGACTTTTTCCTAAAAATTTTTCTATAGTTTTAGCTTTTGCAGGCGATTCTACGATGACTAATGTTTTGGCCATAAAACCACACACCCCCACTACTTAATCTTAATTTATACATTTAAACTGTACGTTTTATTATTCATTTCTACTACTAACTCATTTAGTACTAATTCATTAATTATTGAATTTACATACTTTATTTCTATACCAGTATAATCACAAATACTATCTATATGCAAGTTTCCTTCTCTTTTTATAGCTTCAATTATTTGCTTAGACTTGGCATTTAAACTTATATTATCATATTTTTGATTTATTTTTTTATCAACAATATTAAATATGTTATATTCATTCAAAATATCCTCTATATTTTCAATTAATTTTGCACCTTCTTTTATAATTTTATGACAACCTCTACTCATTTGAGAATTTATATTACCTGGTACTGCAAAAACATTTTTTCCATGCTCAAGAGCAAAATCTACTGTGATTAATGCACCACTTTTTATGGCTGCCTCTACAACAACTACTCCATCACTTAATCCACTAATAATCCTATTTCTATTAGAAAAATGGTATGGGGCTACTATCGAGTTAATATTATACTCTGATAATAATAATCCCCCATTTTCTAATATTTTATTTGATAAATGTAAATTTTGTTTTGGAAGAGGATTGTCTACTCCTGAACCAAGCACTGCTATAGTTTTAGATTTTCCATTCATGCAACCTATATGCGAGTATGCATCTATTCCTATAGCTAATCCACTTACTATATTAACTCCATACTGGGATAGTTGACAACTCATTGTTTTTGCACAATTAATTCCATAGGCTGTAGGTTTTCTTGAACCCACTATAGCTATATTAAAATTATTATTAACTAAATCTATGTTACCTTTATAAAATAATAACTTTGGAGCATTGTATATATTCTTTAATTTTTCAGGATATTCTTTGTCATATTGACAAATATACTTAATTGATTTTTTATAAAGTAGTTCTTTTATATTTTCTAAATAAGCGTGACCTCTATATTTTACTATACTTTTTCTAATATTCAAGCTTATATTTTTTAAATTATATATTTCTTTTTCAGAAAAATCAAATATATCCTCAATATTTACTATTTCATTTTCTATTATTTCAATCGTTTTTGTTGTTATTCCACTAATTGATTTCAACCACAAATAAGCATCTCTTTTTTCCATAAAATCCACCTCAAAAACTTATTTAAAATAATTATAATAAGCCTTTCTAAATGAAAAAGCTTCTATAATACACTGCGAATTTATTAATTCTATTTCCTCCAAATCCGCTATTGTCCTTGCCATTTTTAAAAGTTTTGTATAACTCCTACTGCTTAGGTTATATTTATTAAATATTATCTCAGCCGTTTTTGAAGCTTCTTTTTCCAGTCTACAATATTTTAATAAATTGTAAGCTTTAATTTCACTATTATTTTTTATATTATCTTTCTTAAATCTATTTATCTGTATTTTTCTAGCATTTTCTACTCTTCTCTTTATTTTTTGAGAACTTTCTTCTTGTTTTGAAGAATTAAAATCAGAATATTTTATAGAATTAACTTCTACAAAAATGTCAAACCTATCTAATAATGGACCTGATATTTTATTTATATATCTATCAATTTCGTTACTTCTACATCTACACTCTGTTTCTGACATATAATAACCACATGGACATGGATTCATAGCTGCAATTAACAATACTCTACAAGGATATTTTGCATTGTACTTCACTCTAGATATATTTATATATCCATCTTCTATAGGTTGTCTTAAAGTCTCAAGTATTTTTCTATCGAATTCAGCTATTTCATCCAAAAACAAGATACCTCTGTGTGCTAGTGCAACTTCTCCAGGCCTTGCATCTATTCCTCCACCAATTAAGGATTGCTTTGTAGTTGTATGATGAGGTGCTCTAAATGGTCGCTTATCAATTATTCCTTTATTTTCATTTATCATACCTAGTACACTATAAACTTTACTTACTTCTATCATTTCTTCTATACTTATATCTGGTAAAATCGTCCTTACTCTTTTGGCAATCATAGTTTTTCCTGAGCCTGGAGGTCCAATCATAAGTATATTATGATTACCAGCTGCTGCAATTTCTGCACTTCTCTTTACGAAGTAATTTCCTCTTACATCTTTAAAATCTTCATCATATTTATTTTCTTTTATACTATAAGCCTTAATATATTTACAATCTTTATAATTATAATCTTTTTCTAGCTCTTTACTATTTTTTTCTAGCTCATCATCTAAAAAAGACATTATCCTTTCTTTATCGACTCTTATTTCTTCATTTAAAAAATCAACACATTCTTTTAAACTTCTAATAGGAATTATATCAATCTCATCTACAAATAAACTTTCTTTTATATTCTCAATTGGTATAAAAATACGTTTTATATTTTGAGTTTTTGCCCCCATAATTATAGGCAATATTCCTCTTACTTTTCTTATTTTTCCATCTAATGACAACTCTCCTATAAACATACTTTCTCTTATGTAATTTTCATCCTTTTTTATTGACTCTCTTAAAAGACCTATACTTATAGATAAATCTAAAAAAGCTCCTTCTTTTTTTATATCTGCTGGCGATAAATTTACAACTATTCTCGTACTTGGAAATTTATATCCACTATTAATAATTGCTGATTTTACTCTCTCTCTTGACTCTTTGATTTCCTTACTTGGAAGACCAACAATGTTAAAGCTAGGTATTCCATTACTTATATCAACTTCAACCTTTACCAAAAAGCTATCTATTCCTACTAAATTGCTTGAGTTAATAATACTTAACATATTTAATCCTTTCCAAAAATTTTATATTTTTTAAAAAGCATTCATTATGTGATTTATTCTTTTTTCTAATAAATAGACCTCTATAATATCAAATCTTATGGGAGTGTTATGTAAGTTATTTTTTATAATATAGTACTTTGCAACATCAATTATCTTTTTTCTCTTTTTAAAACTTACAGATTCACAAGGATAGCCATACTTTATTGTCGTCCTTGATTTCACCTCCACGAATACAATCTCATTACCTATACTTGCTATTATATCGACTTCTCCTATCTTTAATCTGTAGTTTTTTTCTAGTATCTCTACACCTTTTGATAACAGATAATTAACTGCTATTTCTTCTCCAAAATCACCTTTTTCTTTATTATTCATTATTTACTCCAATACACTAAATTTTTACTTTTAAATTATGGTCAGTATACAATTTAACTATTCAATTTTTTTAAATTGATTTTATTTCCATGAATATTAATAAATACTTCTATTGACTTTATTCTGCTATGATATTATTCTAGTTTTCATAGATAAAGTTTATTTTTATGGAGGAAGGTCTTTAATGAAGAGAAAAAAATTAGTTATTTTTATACGATATTTATCTCTATTTATGTTAGTTGTAAGTTATTTGAACAATGTTGAAAATACATTATATCCAATTATGACCATGATAATATTATTTTTAATTATAATAAATAATCAAGTTAGATTTTTTTCTTTATCAAATGAGAATAAATTTGTACTTATTTCTTATTTTTTAGAACTTACTTTAATTTTTATATTGTGTAATTATACAAAAACTTTTAATTCTCTTTACTTTGTTCCTTTAATTTTAGATACATCATTTTTAATAAAGGAAAAATATAAATACATATTATTCTCTTTCATTATAATATCTTCTTTTATTATTAGTTTAGATAAAAATATATATTTAGCACTAGAATCGAGTTCTATATTGTTAATTATAACTATACTTTCTATATATCTAGAAAGTGAGAATTTATCAAAATTATACAATCAAAATCTTTATGATAAACTTAGAATTTCTAAAGATGAATTAAAGAAAGCTAATGCTGATTTGGAAATTTATGCAAGTTCTATAGAAGAATTAGCAATTTTAAAAGAAAGGAATCGAATATCAAGAGAAATACATGATAGTGTAGGACATTCTCTTTCTACAACAATAATACAATTAAATGCTATAGAAAAACTCTTAAAGGACAAACCTCTAATTTCTGATTTAGTACATGAACTTAGAGAATTTGTAACTGAAAGTTTTCAAGATGTAAGAAGGGCTATATCTGAACTAAAACCTGTTGAATATGAAAATTACCAAAATTTATTTAAAATCAAAGAGCTCGTTAAAAGCTTCATTAAGCTTACAAATATCAATGTTAGATTAACTATATCTAAAAATACTTGGAACCTATCTAGAAATCAATCTATAGCTTTATATAGACTTATTCAGGAATCGCTTTCCAACTCATCAAGACATGGAAAAGCAACTGAAATCAGAATTTTTATGACATTCAATCCTTCAAATCTTATAGTTACTATTAGTGATAATGGTATAGGATGTGGCAATATAAAAAAAGGAAATGGGCTTAGCAGTATTAGTGAAAGAATATATGAATTAAATGGTAAAGTTGAATTTGATAATTCTAATAATGGTTTCACAACTAGAGCTTCTTTTCCTAAATTTTCAGGGGGTGATTTTTTTGAATAAAATCAAAGTTCTTATAGTAGATGATGAAAAATTGATTAGAAAAGGTCTTAAAATTATTTTGTCATCTTATGATGACTTAGAAATTGTAGGAGATGCTTCTAATGGATATGAAGCTTTAGAATTCTGTAAAACAAACGATGTAGACATAGTTCTTATGGATATACGAATGAAGGTTTGTGATGGAGTTCTAGGTACAAGGCTTATAAAAGAATATAATAGTTCTATAGCATTGTTAATTTTAACAACATTTAATGATGATGAATATATAAAAGATGCTATGAAATTTGGAGCTTCTGGATATCTTTTAAAAGATAGTTCTGATGAGGTATTACATGAAGGTATTCGTTCTTCATTTTTTGGCAATATTGTACTTGATAAAAGTGTAGCTGAAAAAATTATGTCCTCTGAAAAAACAATTGAACAAGAGCATATTTATGACATGTACAATTTAACAGAAAAAGAAATATCCATAATTAGATTAATTGCAAATGGACTTAATAATAAAGAAATAAGTCAAGAGTTATTCTTATCTGAAGGTACAATAAAAAATAACATAACTAATATTTTAGGAAAACTAGAACTTCGTGACAGAACTCAACTAGCAATCTTTGCCTTCAAAAATAAAATCGTAATATAATAAATCTAAAAATATAAAGTGACTTAAGTCACTTTTTTTAGTGACTTATAGTAATAGAATTACAGTTTATAATTCTTTATTATAGTATTATAGATTTTTAACTTATACAAAATTATTTTGGGAGGTATTATTATGGACATAGTCAAAGTAAATAATATAACAAAAAGATTTAATGATAAACTAGCACTTGATAATATCAGCTTTTCTGTTAAAGAGGGCGAGATATTTGGGCTTATTGGCCCAAATGGTGCAGGTAAATCTACACTTATAAATATAATTACAAATCTTATGTTGCCAAACAGTGGTAGTATTCAAATCAATGGTTTAGATTTGTCAAAAGATTATATAAAAGCAAAATCTATAATAGGATTGGTTCCACAAGAATTAGCACTTATAGAAGCTCTTACTCCTTTTGATAACTTAGAATACTTTGGAGCTTTCTATGGTTTAAAAGGAAAGTTACTTCAAGAAAGAATCAATGAAGCATTAGAAGTCATAGGTCTTACTGAAGTCAAAAAGAAAAAGGTCAAAAAATTGTCTGGTGGTATGCAAAGAAGGTTAAACATTGGGATAGCACTCTTAAATCATCCTAAAATATTAATATTAGATGAACCAACTGTGGGTGTCGACCCACAATCAAGAAATCACATTTTCAATTTTATAAAAGATATATCTAAAAAACAGAAAACTACTGTAATATATACTTCTCACTATATGGAAGAAGTTGAACATCTTTGTTCTAAAATTTTTATTATGGATGAAGGTAAAGAGATTGCTTTTGGAGATAATGATTATTTAAAATCATTAGTATCTACAAATACAAAATTAATTATGGAAATAAAAAATATAAATGCTCAACTTATCTTTGATTTAAAAAATACTAAAGGTGTTGTATCTATTTTAGAAAATAATTCATTAGTAGAATTGGATATAGATAAAAAATTACAACTTACAGATATACTCTCTGTTGTTGACAAAAACAATTCAAAAATAGTGCGAATTTCTTATGAAGAACCTAGTCTAGAAGATGTATTTTTAAATCTAACAGGCAAAAATTTAAGGGACTAGTGGGGGTGATTTTATGAAATTATACATGAGTGTAAAAACTATGCTAAAAGGTTTAAGAAGCTCCTTTATACTTAACTTAATATATTTTTTAGCTTTGCCTTTGATTCTATCTTGGTTTCTTGGAATGGTTACAGAAAGCATGTTTCAAAATCCTATACAAACAGACCCTACATCAATTGTTATATATGATAAAGATAACACAAAGCTATCAAATAATTTGACAACATTTTTAAAAGATGATTTATCTTCTGTATTAACAGTCCAAAAAGAAGACTCTAAGGCAGATTTAAAACTCACTATACCTAAAGGATATGAAAATAATTTATTAGATGAAAAATCAAACACTATAAATATAGAAAACCTTGGGACTCACAATGATATTACAGTATTACTTCAGGATATATTAGACACTTATCATGAAAAGATATATTTGAATAATTCTCAAAAACTAAGTTCAGAAGAGTTATCTAGCTTATTTAATAAGAGTTCTATTGATACTTCTACAATAAAAAATAATGTCAAACAAGATTCTTATGAATACTTTGCTTTAGTTTCACTAGGATTTCTTGTAATAATTTTTATAATGAACAATATTTTATCAAATTATATAAGTGAATCAAAAGGACTTTCAAAAAGGCTTTATTCTATGCCTATAACTAGAGTACAATTTTTAATTTATGACTTTGTAGGTTTATGGATTTATTCATTTATATTCTTGTTATTATATGTCTTATTCTTTAGAATTCTTGGAATAACATTTAAAGGTAATTTTGCTATATTGACCTTACTTTGCGCTTTATCATCTTATTTTATGACTTCAATATCTTCTTTTGTAACCAGCTTTTTTAGTAAGAAATATGGTACAGTTATAGTTTATACATTACTCTTCCTACAGGCAATTTTTGGAGGTATTTTCAGTGTAGTAAATGATGTGTTTACTAAGTTTACAAGTTTATCTCCTACTTATTTAATAGGAACATTGTTCAGTGATTATGAAACATTTAAAACTATAGATTCGATAGGAAACTTAATTTTTACATGTTTAATTGCCTCTACAATATTGATTACGCTTACTATTATAAAAGAAAAATACAAATGGAGGGAGGTTTAATAATGATTAGATTAATTGTTGCAAATATAAAGAGATATATAAAAAATCATTCTCTTTTAATTAATATAGTTATGTTTCCTGTTATATTAATTTTTTCTCTTAACTTTTTTACCAATAACTCGGAAAATCAATCAATGTACTTTTCTCCAGTAGCAATTGTATCTGACTCTTCAGGAAAGTATGAGCATAAGTTAATAAATAGCTCTAAATTAAAAGAAAACTCATTTGAATTAAATGAGAAAGATAAGGCAATGAGTCTATTAAAAAATAATAAAGTTTCTGCTGTATTCGTCTTAGATGAAAATTTTTCAACTAATATAGATAACTTAAAACGACCTGTAGTTAAGTGCTTTAAAACTGAAAATGGTGGTGGTAGTCTTTGGGCAGAATCACAAATAGAATCTTTTATTACTAACTCATTAAAATTAAAAGTGGATAAAAATATAGATGATAAATTGACCAAAACAAATATAATTGATAAAAAACCAGATAAGAATAAAAATTCATTCTTAGTAGTTTTTTTAATATGTTATTTTATGTATATTAATGCAGCACATCTTGCTTCTGATTTATTTACATTAAAAAAATCAAATGTACTAAAAAGACTTATTTCTACAAATCACAAAGATATAAAAATAATTTTTAGTATATTTTTAGGGTTATTTTTTATTCAATCAATTGCATACATTTTAACTTTAGTGTGTTTTACATTTATAGGAGACTTTAGATTAACTATAAATATATTGATGATTGTGCTAGCAAATAGTTTTGTTGCAACTGGATTTGTATTTTGGATAGCCAGAGTATTTAAAAGTGAAAATTCTATCAGCCTTATATCTACTTTTTATTCTTTAATAGGTCTGGCTATATCTATATCTAGTCTAATACCATCAATGGATAAATTATCATTTATGACTAATCTTTCAAAGCTTACACCATTTTATTGGACTATAGATGCAATTAAAAACAACGGTAGTATCTTAATAAATATAATAGTTCTAATACTGATTGGAATTATTTTCGTAACGGCAGGGAGTCTTAAATTACGAGATTTTGCTAAAAACTAATAATTACTAAGTATAATTCGTATCTAGTTTTATATAATGATAACAGGATATTTCAACATGTTAAATCATTTTATCTTATATTTTTATCTTTAATTTTATATATCCTCAAAGCTAAACTTAATATTATATATTAATATTTTTGACTTGTCAAGCATTTTGTGGTATAATAATAATTATTAGATAATTAAAGCATTGTACTCAAGTTGCAATATCTAAAATTAAGTTTGGAGGTACAATTAATATATGTATAAAATTGGTGAAAGTGTGATGTATCCAAAAGAAGGAGCCTGCTATGTAAATGATATTGTAACAAAAAAAATAAATCATCAGATGCAAAAATATTATGAATTAACTGTTATTTTCAATAGTAACCTTAAAATTTCGATTCCAGTTCTAAATGCTGACAAAATTGGTATGCGTCCAGTTATGGATGGAAATGAAGTTGATAATTTTATCCAATCTATTGATAGAACAGATGGCGTATGGATTTTTGATAGAAAACAAAGACTTAAACTATACCATGATAAATTTCATTCAGGAGATGTTTTTGAGATTGTAAAATTGATTAAAATGCTTATGATACAAGATTGTTCAAAACAATTATGTAGTACAGATAAGGACTTTCTAAATAAAGCTCAAAGATTTGCTTTATCAGAATTAGCTGCTGCCCAATGCAAATCTTATACAATCGTATTAGAAGAAATGAAAAAACATATACTAAATTCGGCAAATAAT
Organism: Clostridioides difficile; assembly: GCF_900243075.1. GTDB lineage: Bacteria > Bacillota > Clostridia > Peptostreptococcales > Peptostreptococcaceae > Clostridioides > Clostridioides difficile_D. The sequence continues at coordinate 82,503 of NZ_OEZH01000015.1, read as the reverse complement.
AATTAAACATATGTTTTTATTTAAATAAAAAACCTAAAATGGAGTGCCTCAAAGTGAACTTTTTAGTTCATGGGCACTCTTTTTTGTATGAAATCAAGTATATCTTAATCATTACCAACAGTGAAAAAGAGGCTTATCTATATTTTGAGATAGCCCCTTCTAGTTAATAAAACTTAATCTTCTTCAAGTTCTTTTTTCTCTTGTAATAATACACTTAATTCATTTGCTTCTAAAATTTGTGCCTCTGCAATATCAAGTAACTCTTGTTGCCATTCCACACATTTATCTTTGTAATCAAAAGGTAGCGTTCTGTCAACTATGTACTTATCAATACAGTCCTCCGCACTTTTAATTATTTCTTTTCTTTCATCAATAAATTTTTCTAATTCTACTAAGGCTTCTTCATAAGCTTTTCTACTCATATAAATTCCCCCTTTGTACAATTATTCTACATTAAAACGATTTTTCCTCTTTTTTGTATAAAATTTTATTTGTATATAACTTTTCCATCAATATCTTTTATAGTTTGACATCCAGTTAATATCATAGAACCACTTAATTCTGATTGAAGTTTATTTACATAAGTTTCTACACCATCAGTTGCTCCACCAAATGAAGCAGTCACAAAAGGTCTTCCTATTAACACTGCATCTGCTCCTAGACCTATCATTTTTAATACATCTAAGCCTGTTCTCACTCCACCATCTGCAAGTATTGTAACTTTACCTTTAACAGCATCAGCAATTTTTGGTAGAACTTCACATGTTCCTGGTGTACAATCAAGTACTCTTCCTCCATGGTTTGATACAACTATTGCATCTACCCCTGCTTCAACTGCCATTAAGGCATCTTCAACAGTCATTATTCCTTTCAATATAAATGGTAGTTTAGTAGATTTCACTAACTCTTTTATTTGTTCAACATTTTTAGGAAGTACTGGCTTTCCATGTAGTGATAAGGTTACTAGACCACAAGCATCTATATCAACTCCAACTGCAAATGCACCAGCTTCTTCGGCTAATCTTATCTTTTTTATAATATTTTCATTATCCCAAGGTTTTATAAATACAATTCCAGCTCCATTATATTTTTTAACTACATCTAAATTTTCCATTAAAAAAGCATCTACTGCTGTATCTCCAACCATTGCATAAATGCCACTATTAGCACAGCCTTCAACTACTGGCTCTATGTAATCTCTTTCATTAATTTTTCCACCCATATTTAAAGTAGTTCCTGTTACTGGAGCTGCAAATATAGGTGCACTCATTTTTTTCCCAAACATCTCTATAGATGTATCAGGGTTTGATACATCATGTATTACTCTCATATTTACTTTTACTTTTTCTAAACTCTTACTATTTTCTATAAAAGAAGAACCACTTCCTTTACCTCCCATACCAGGCACTTCACCTGCACAAGCGACCCCATTACAAACTTTACAAACTTTACAACTTCCATTTAAATTTTCTCTAGCACTTTTTAATAATTCATTATATTCCATCTTTAATCCCCCATTAATTATAGTAATTTATATCATATACATTATATTATATTTACAATATATTTTTCAAAAAACTTTTTCTATGTATAGGAGTTATCCCATACTTTTCAATAGCTTCATAGTGTTCTTTAGTTCCATATCCCTTGTGAGATTTAAACCCATATTCTGGGTATACTCTATCATATTGATACATTATACTATCTCTAGTAACTTTAGCCAATATACTTGCTGCTGCTATTGATATAGATTTTGAATCTCCTTTTACAATTGGATTTTGAGCTATATCAATTCCTGGTATTGTTGCTGCATCAACCAGTAAATAATCTGGTGCTTTTTTTAAACAATTTATAGCCTTTTTCATAGCCATATATGTAGCATTTAATATATTAAATTCATCTATTTCTTCATTATTTACTATTCCTATTCCATAATCTAATGCTTCATTTTTTATTACTTCAAAAAGTTCATCTCTCTTTGCTTCACTTAGTTTTTTAGAGTCATTTACACCTTCTATTTTTGTATCTTTTTTAAACACTACAACAGAAGCTACAACAGGTCCAGCAAGTGGTCCTCTTCCTGCTTCATCAATCCCTCCAATATATAAATAACCTTTATTATAACCTTCATTTTCAAACATATTTATAGTTTCTAATCGTTCTTCTTCTTTTCTAATACTATCCAATTTTTTTGCTAATTTTATAGCTAAACTTTGTACAGATTTTCTTTCATCTACTCTTAATAGTTCTATATATTTCATATACTGCTCTACTTCTAAAGTTTCTATTATTTCTTTAATCTCCCTCACGCTTTTATCTTGCATACTCTTCCCTCATCTTTCATTTGTAAAAATATAAGTTAAAAATTTTGTTAATTCAGAGTTTAATTGCATCCACTATATCCACATTTTAAACATATACTGCATCCGCCTGTATGTGCAATTCCTTCACTTCCACATTCAGGGCACACAAATTTTTCATCTTCTTCAAAATTTTTATTTATTATTTCTTTGGCTTTTTCATCTTTATTATTTTTTTCTTTTTTATTATTTTTATAACATTCTTTTTTGTTATCTTCTTTTTTATTATTTTCTTTATTATTTTCTTCCTTTTTTTCATTTATTAAAATTCCACTCCTTTTGCATCCATCTCTAAATATTGTCACTCCTTTAAGACCAGCCTCCCATGCCTTAATATATATATTGAAAACATCTTCAACTGTAGTTTCAAAAGGTATATTTATTGTAGATGATATAGAAGCATCAATATACTTTTGCCACACTTTTTGCATGTTTATCCTTTCTTCATATCCTATATTCATAGCAGTAACAAAAAAATCTGGTAAACATTCTTCATCTGTAATCCTTTTTTTATCCATATACTCTTTAACAATTGGAGTATATACTTTATAATAAACATCTTCATCATGTAAGCTTTCAGTTTTTCTTATATATGAAAGATTAAATATAGGTTCTATTCCACCGCTAATACCTATCATTGTAGATATAGAACCTGTAGGAGGTATAGTTAAAAGTTGCGAATTTCTAAGCCCATACTTTTTAACCATTTCCTTGGTATCTTCATTTAAGTTGTCTATAAAAAACTTAGATTTAGAAATATTTTCATATTTGTACTCACTAAATGTCCCATATTCTTTAGCAATTAGTGCTGATTGCTTTACAGCTTCATTTAACATAGTTTTACCAATTAAATCACATAATTCTAAAGATTCATCAGAGCCATATCTTATTCCCATCTTTATAAGCATATCAGCTATACCCATTACACCTAAGCCTATTTGTCTATATTTATGTACACTATCTCTTTGCTCCTGTAATGGATGTAGGTTTAATCCCTCATCTAAGACATCATTTAAAGCTACTACAGCTTCTCTAACACAAGATTTTAATTTATTAATATCAAATGTAGCATGTTCCCCAAATGGTTGTATTACAAACTCTGACAAGTTTATTGAACCAAGCAGACAACTTCCTCCACTTGGAAGTGGCTCTTCCGCACAAGGATTTACTCCTGAAAAGCAAAAGTCCTTATCTTCACTCATAAAATTATAGGTTCTTATTTTATCCCAGAACAATATACCTGGCTCTGCATAATCCCAGTTATTTTTTACGAATTTATTAAACAAATCATACGCATTTACTATCTTAACTATTTTTTCTCCAGTAGTTTCAACTTCAAAAGTACAATTATATAGCTTTTTTTCCTTTACAGCTTGCATAAATTCATCTGTTACTCTTACAGAAATATTTGCTTTAGTAACTTTCTCTAAATCTGTCTTTATATCTATAAACTCTTCTATCTCTGGATGATTAACGTCCATAGAAATCATAAGAGCTCCTCTTCTCCCTCTTTGACCAATCAAGCCAGTTGTCATGCTGTAAAGCTCCATAAAAGAAACTGCTCCAGTCGTATGTTTTGCAGCATTATTTACTTTTGCACCCTTTGGTCTTAACTTTGAAATATCAATTCCAACTCCTCCACCATAACTAAATGTTCTAGCAAGTTTTTTTGCAGTATCAAAAATATCTTCTATACTGTCTTTTGGTGGTTCTATTACATAGCAATTTGAATATGTTACTTTCTTTCCCTCTTTCTGTAATCCTCTATTTGCTAAAATTCTTCCAGCAAATAGAAATCTTTTTTGTCTTATTAACTTTGATATTCTTGAACTATTATTTGAAATTCTCTTTATCCATTCATCAAAACTCTCACCATTATGTCTATACTTGTTCTTCCAGATTGATTTTTGTAATTCATCAAACTCCCAAGCTTTAGTTCTTATTTCAGAACGTCTTTCTCTATATAATATGTAGTGTTTTGCTATATCTTTTCTATTTGATTCCATAAGTAATACTTCAACTATATCTTGTATTTCTTCTACGGATAAGCACTTTTCCATAGAATTATAGTCGTTAGCTATTTTTCTTGATATATCATATGCTAAATCTCTATCCACTCCACCTTCACTATTTATACTAGCCTTATAGACAGCATCTTCAATCTTACTTTTACTAAAAAGTTCTTTTGTACCATCTCTTTTTGTTATGTACTTCATTTTTAGACCTCCAATAAATTAGTATTAAATTAATACACCTATTAACTATAACTCTAAACAAACTTTTTTATATGCTTGTATCTTTTCATATTAATTATCTAGCATAATATATATTATACTATTTTATATTAAATATAACACTCCTTATAGTTTTCTAAACTTGTAAAATACAGTCTTAAAAAACTCTAAAATAATATAAAAAAGTATATAAAAGTCCAATTATACTTTTATATACTTTATATTTTTTACATTTTTATTATTTTAACTTTTATTAATTAATAAGTACTTAAATAATAAATTCTTTATTTTTTCTTTACAGATATATATATTGATACTTTACATTAATTTCAAATCTACAATAGTTTAATAATATTTTCAAATATAAAAAGGAATTGCCTATTTAATTTAAAGGCAATTCCATAATTATCAATTATTCTTTATTATGCAGTTTTACTGCTTTTAGATGGAATAAAGTTTCCTATTATTCCTGCTATTACAACTGGAACTATCCAGTTAAATCCTAATGAAGCAAATGGTAAGCTATTAACTAGAGGAATACTTACACCAAAGCTTGTTGCAACTGTTAATACGCTTACTAACAATGCCATATATGCAGCACATTTGAACACGTTGTCATTTTTAATTTGATTACTAAATAATGCTAGTATAACTAGAGTTATAGTTGCTGGATATACCATGCTCAATATAGGAGAAGAGAATTTTATTATTGTACTTACTCCAAAATTTGATATAATTGCACTAAATACACAAACTACTATAACTATATGTTCATATTTTAATTTTCCATTTGTAAGTGTTGAGAAATATTGACCTGCTGCTGAAGAAAGTCCTATAGCTGTTGTTAAACATGCTAATGCAACTATAATAGCCAATAAGATTTTACCTGTGTTTCCAAGTAAAGCTGCTGTTATTGCAACTATTAAAGCTGTTTGTTGAACATCTTGTCCATATTGTTGAGATACAGTTGCTCCAAGATAACATAATCCACCATAAACTAGTGCCATACCTATTACTGCGATTACACCTGCACTTACTGTAGCTTTCATCTTTTCTTTTTCACCTGTATAACCTTTAGCTATTACTGACATGATTATAATTGATGCAAATACACTAGCTGCTAATGCATCCATTGTTTGATAACCTTGAGTTATACCTTCTGCAAATACATTTTGTATTAAAGAACTGTCTCTTATTTCTCCTAATGGAGATATGATACCTTTAACTATTAATACTGCTAAAGCTATAAGTAAAGCTGGAGTTAAGATTGACCCAACTATATCTACAACTTTTGATGGTCTTATTGTTAAAACCAATACTAGAGCAAAGAATACTATAGAAAATATTACTGGGCTTATTCCAGAACCTATTGTAGGCAATATACCCATTTCATAAGTTGTTGCTGCTGTTCTAGGTATTGCTAAAAGTGGCCCTATACAGATTACCATTGCACATCCTAATGTAATACTTAATCCTTTGCCTGCTCTTGCGAACATTTTCGATGTGTCTCCATTAAACTTAGTTGCTGCTATAACTGCTAATAATGCCAAACCACCATCTGCAAAAAGGAATCCTATGAAAGCTACTAGCCAGCTACTTCCAGATAAAACTCCTAGATATGGAGGGAATATTAAGTTCCCAGCACCAAAAAACATTGCAAATAGTGCAAATCCAATTACAATTACATCTTTAAAATTGATTTGTTTCTCACCCATTTAAAGCACCCCCATTTGATTTTACTACTTCTTACCTTATTACTACATTTTACTAAAAAATAAGTCCAATCTCTTCTTAAATGAAAACCTTTTGACGAGATTTTATTTAATTATACATTTTTGACTTAAATTTGTCAATTATGTTTCATAATTTATAAAATCTTCACAATATTTAATACAACTTTCTTAATTAAACAAAATCAAGCTGTATACTTTAAACATAGTTGGTTTTTTATTTTTTCTCTAATTTTTCTTGACAAAATTAACTATTCCGAATAATAAAAATATTAAGACTTTTTAAATTATTCACATTATTACCAACTTGTATTGCTTTATGTACTGTATATATCACTCTCCTTTTTACATTCATATAATCTTTTTAATTCAATTTAAATTTTAAATATTTTGTGTTTATTATATAATCTGAAAAAAAAGCAGTCAATATCATTTTTAATTTTTTAAATTTTCAAAATTATGATTCTTGAAAAATCGTTTTCCTTTTATCACAACTCCCCTTTACGTTAATTCTTGTAGTATTTTGTATTTATTTTGCTAAATTAACTGTTAAATTTACTTAATCATAATTCTACTCCCGTAGATTTATGACTTGTTTTCCAGTCCTGAAATCGTTTTTTCTGAAAATTCCTTATTATGATTTATCAACTTATTTTTCTTCATAGCAATTATTTTTTAACTTCCAACTTACTTAAACTTTGCAGTTGCTAGTATTCACGTTTACATACTTATATGTCATAATTAACTAAAAATTCTTAATATATATGTCTAGGGAAACAATTTAATCATTTACTTAATTCATTTCTATAGCCATATGTCTTAAATTTTGTTTTATTATTTTATTATTGTCATAATTTTATTTATATGATATTTTTGTAAAAATCATCTAATATACATACTTAAACCTATAAAATTCTTCTAAAATTCTTTTTTTAATCTCTATTATTGTTAAAAAATAAACTATATATTTTTTTGATATTTTCTTATATTTTTCCTATATCAAATACAAATAATTAATATAGAATCTAAAAATAAAAAGAGTTATTTATATAAATAATTTCATTTATTATAAATAACTCCTTTATTTACAAGCTATTATATTTTAATTAAATAAAGCTTAATTTGTTCCAAGTGTGTTAGATTGACTCTTTGATGGTATAAAATTACCAATTATTCCAGCTATTATAACCGGAACCACCCAGTTAAATCCTAATGAATGAAGAGGTAAAGAATTTACTACTGGAACCTGTACTCCATAACTAGATATAACTGTTAGTATACTTACAAGCAATGACATATATACTGCTCCTTTGTACACATTATCATTCTTAATTTTTTCATTGAAGAAAGCTAAAATTATTAAAACAATTGATGGTGGATAAACTATACTTAGTATAGGAGATGCTATCTTTATTATAGTTCCAACACCAAAAGATGCTACCACTGCACTGAATACAGATACAGCTAATACTATTCTTTCATAACTTAACTTACCTTTTGTAAGTCTAGAGAAATATTGACCTGTTGCAGATGTAAGACCTATAGATGTAGTTAAACATGCTAATGATACTACTACTGCTAAAATCGCTTTCCCAATATTTCCAAGCAAGCCTTGTGTTATATTTACTATTACTTGTGACTGTACTGCATCTGTTCCATACATTGTTGATACAGTTGCTCCAAGGAAGCATAATCCTCCATAAACTAGGGCTAATCCACCACAAGCAAGAACACCTGATTTACCAATAATTTTCAACTTATCACTAATAGTAGAATATCCTTTTTCATTTAAAGATACAATTAGTACTGATGCAAGTGCTATTGCTGCAAAGGCATCCATTGTCTGATATCCTTGACCAATACCTTCTGCAAATACATTAGGTATCATAGGCTTATCTATTATATCTCCAAGAGGTGATACAATACCTTTTATAATTATAAATGCTAAAGCTATTAGAAGAGCTGGAGTTAAAAATTGCCCAACTATATCTACGACTTTAGAAGGTTTTATTGTTAATACATATGAAATCGCAAAAAAAAGTATACAGAATAATAACACTGGAATTGAAGTCCCAAATAAAGGCATTACACCCATTTCATATGTTGTTGCACCTGTTCTTGGTATAGCTAAGAATGGTCCTATACATAAAATATCTGCACAACCTATAAGAATCCCTAATTTCATACCACATCTTTTAAACATTTCAACTACGTTTCCATCGAATTTAGCTGTAGCCATTACTGCTAGAAGTGCCAAACCAGCATCGGCAAATGTAAATCCTAAGAAGGCAATTAACCACTCTGGACCTGTAATTATTCCCAAGTATGGTGGAAATATTAAGTTACCTGCTCCAAAGAACATTGCAAATAACGCAAATCCAAATACTATAACATCCTTGGTCTTACCCATTATAAAATCCCCCTTTTTAACATTATTAAATTAATAAAACGTCTCAATTGTTTACGCTTGCATAAATAAATTAAATAAAACAATAAGAACTTATTATTAAATTAATAAAATTAAATAAATTAAATTTTTAATATATTGTATTGATTTGTACTTATTATATATTATACGAAACAAGCAAGTCAATATACCAAATTTTTAAATAATCATACTCATTTTAATTTTCAAAATATTAGGTATATTTGTCTTAAATTAATATTTTTAAAGTTTTTTTAATCTAATTTATACTTTTATATGCCAATATTTGTCTATATTTCAAAAAAGTAAAAAAAGCCTTTACAAAAAGGCTTTTTTTTACTTATAATATTAATTTTTTAATCTAGCTTTAAAGTCTATCTTTTAACATTTTCTGGTACTTCTAAAGTTATATTTCCTATTTTTCCATCTCTGAATTCATTTAAAACAGTTGTGGCTATGCGCGTATAATCAAGTTCTTTTTTCCCTGTTATAAAACCTCTTTTTTGACCAATCATATCCATAGTTTCAATTGGAGTTTCTCCCAAAGAATCTAACCTATATCTAGCTTTCAGCTTCTCAGGTTCTATCTTCATAAGTTTTTCTATAAGTCTTAAAGCCAAAGTCTCAGTATCCAAAATCTCATCTTTTATGGCTCTACTAAATGCTAAATTTAAGGCAACTTCTTGGTCTTCAAACTTAGGCCAAAGTATTCCAGGTGTATCTAAAAGTTCAAGGTTTCCCTTTAATCTAACCCATTGCTTTCCCTTAGTCACTCCTGGTTTATCTCCTGTTTGAGTGCTTCTTCTACCTGTTAATTTATTTATAAGGGATGACTTACCAACATTTGGCACTCCAACTATCATTATTCGTATAGCTCTTTCTTTTCTACCTTTATCCTTTAAAGAGTTCATTTTTTCTCTAGTTACATTCTTACATTCTTCAATTATCTTGTTTATACCAATCCCTTTTATTGTATCTACAGGTATAGCTTTTATATTAATTTTTTTATAATACTCTATCCATTGATTTAATTTGTCTCTATCTGCCATATCACTTTTATTAAGTACAACAACTCTTGGTTTGTCTCCTACAAGCCTGTCTATATCTGGATTTTTACTACTAAATGGTATTCTAGCATCTAAAAGTTCAATTACCACATCAATCAATTTTAAGTTGTTTTTTACCAACTCCTTAGTTTTTTTCATATGACCTGGATACCAGTTTATATGTAGATTGTCATCCATAAGATACTCTTCATATTCATTTGACACATGTATCACTCCTTATTAACATTATATTATTATATCCTAATTTCACTTAAAAAATATATCTTTACAAACTATAATATTGTCACCTTTTTAACATCATACTTTACATAATATTATCCTCTTATTTTTAATATTATTACAAAATACAATGCAATATTTTATTAATTTTATTTTTCATTTTAAAAGGCATAAATTCATAGATAAATAATGTACATTTTCAACAAATAGTTCTATCTATTCATAATATAATTATTTGCTGTGATTTTCATTAAAATAGAAAGAGGACTGATAAATCAGCCCCCCATTTATAAGTAAAGTTTTTAATTATTTATTTCTAGCTTCTTTTATCTTAGCAGCTTTACCTACTCTACCTCTTAAGTAGTTTAGTTTAGCTCTTCTTACTTTACCTTTTCTAGTAACTTCTATTTTTTCTATCTTTGGAGAATGAACTGGGAAAGTTCTTTCTACACCAACATTGAAAGACATTTTTCTAACTGTGAAAGTTTCTCTTGCTCCTCCACCTTGTCTCTTTAATACTACACCTTCGAATACTTGTATTCTTTCTCTTTTTCCTTCTATAATTCTAACGTGTACTTTAACTGTGTCCCCAGGTCCAAAATTAGGAACTTCATTTTTTAATTGTTCTTGCTCAATTGCTCTTAGCATTTCATTCATCTTTCTTCCTCCTAAATATCATAGACGTTCTTAACTACCCGACCAGTGTAAACAGAGGAACGCCCGTATTTTCAACATTTTATATTATACTATACTTCAATAGTTATTACAAGCACTTTTATGTTTTTAATTCCATTTATAGGTACTTTATTGTATACATATATATTAATTTTGTATTATATTTTTATTTTTCCTTAAACTTTTTATATAAATCTAATCGTCTTTCTTTAGTTATTCTTATAGATTCTTCTCTTCTCCACTCATCTATCTTTTTATGATTACCTGCTAAAAGCACTTCTGGTACTTTTAATCCTTCAAAATCTCTAGGCCTAGTGTAATGAGGATATTCTAACAAGTTATCTTTAAATGATTCTTCTTCAAATGATTCTTCTTGATTTAATACACCTGGTATTAATCTTGATATAGAATCTATCATTATAAGTGCTGGAAGCTCTCCTCCAGTTAGTACATAATCTCCAATCGAAATTTCATCAGTGACTATTAAATCAATGATTCTCTCATCTATTCCTTCATAATGACCACATAGAAGTATTACATCCTCTTCTACAGACATCTGCTTTACTATAGATTGATTGTATACCTTCCCTTTTGGAGTTAGATAAATTACTCTTGGATTATTTATATTGTGAGTTGTTATTATGTGCTTATATGTGTCATATATAGGTTGAGGAGTCATTACCATACCAGCTCCTCCTCCAAATGGATAATCATCTACTTTTTTATGTTTATTATTAGAAAAATCTCTTATATTATATATATTAACTTCAATTATACCTTTTTCAATTGCTCTTTTCATTATACTTTCGTTCATATATGAATTAAATATTTCTGGAAAAAGCGTCATTATATGAAATCTCATATTACCACCTAATCTATCATTCCCTTAATAGGGTCTATAATCATTTTTCTTTCATCAATGTCTATTGTAGGTACAAATTTTTTTATAGCTGGTATCATAAATTCTTTATCTTCATCACCTTTTACTACATATACATCATTTGCTGAGTATTGAAGAACATCTTCTAGGACTCCTACATATTTTCCATCTACGGTTAAAACTTCCATTCCAATCATATCTGCTATAAAAAATTCTCCTTCTTCAAGTTCTCTGCTATCTTCTCTAGATACGTACATAAATTTATTTTTTAGCTTTTCTGCTTTCTCTATGCTATCTATACCTTTTATCTTCATTATAACCATAGAACCTTTGTATCTTACTTTTTCAACAGTCCATTTATTATTTAAATCTTTTCCTAGATAGAAGTCTTTTAATTCATCAAATCTCTCTATATCATCAGTAAGTGGATAAACTCTTACCTCACCTTTTAGACCTTGTGTATTTACTATTTGACCTACCTTAAAATGAGTTAATTTTTCTTTCATGTTATCACCTTCTTAAAAAATTTAATCTTATGTGGTCATATCGTCATAAATTCTTAAACTACATATAATTATACAAAAAGGACTAGGTATTATACCTAATCCTCCTATTTACACTATCTCAAGAGAAACTTTTATATTTTCTCTATTAGCAACAGATCTTACGACAGTTCTTATAGCTTTAGCTATTCTTCCCTGCTTACCAATAACCTTACCCATATCCTCTTGAGCAACTGTAAGTTTTAAGACGATACCGTCATTATCTTCAAATTCCTCAACGACAACTGAATCAGGATTATCAACTAGAGCCTTAGCTATATCTACAACTAGCTCTTTCATATATTTCATCTCCTAAAGTAACCTCAGCAATGAGTACTTACTTAAACTAATTGCCAAGAAAAAATTATTTTGCTTGTTTAGAAGCTTCGAATTTTTCTATTACTCCATTTTTTACAAGTAATTTTTTAACTACTTCTGTTGGTTGAGCACCAGTAGCTAACCATTTTATAGCTTTTTCATCATTTATTCTTACTTGTTTAGGTTCAGAAATTGGATTATAGTATCCTATTTCTTCTATAAATTTTCCATCTCTTGGAGCTCTTGAATCAGCTACTACTATTCTGTAGAAAGGTTTTTTATTAGCTCCCATTCTTTTTAATCTTATTTTAACTGCCATTACAGTCACCTCCGAATAATTTTTACTTTTTTATATTTTATTTAAAAAAAGGTAAACCGCCTAAGCCGCCCCTTTTCTTCATACTCTTTTGCGAACCAGCAAACATCTTCATCATTTTTTTCATTTCATTAAGTTGTTTTATAAGTCTATTTACATCTTGTACACTAGTTCCACTACCTCTAGCTATTCTTTTCTTTCTAGACGCATTTAATACTCCTGGGTTTCTTCTCTCATATGTAGTCATTGATTGAATTATGGCCTTAGTTCTATTCATTTCTTTGCCATTCAAATCTACATCTCCAAGTTGGTCTTTTACATTTCCCATACCAGGTATCATACCAAGTATCTTGTCAAGAGGACCCATATTTTGTATTTGTTCCATTTGTTGTAAGAAATCCTCAAAATCAAGCTCTTGTTTTTTAATTTTTTGCTCTAGTTCCTTAGCTTTCTCTAAGTCTATGTTTTCTTGTGCTTTTTCTATTAAACTTAAGACATCTCCCATACCTAATATTCTCGATGCCATTCTGTCTGGGTGAAAAGGTTCTATATCATCTAACTTTTCTCCCATACCCATAAATTTTATAGGCTTTTGTGTAACTGCTCTTATTGAAAGTGCAGCACCACCTCTAGTATCACCATCTAATTTAGTTAATACTACTCCATCAACACCAAGTGCTTCATTGAAGCTTTCTGCAACATTTACAGCATCTTGACCTGTCATAGAATCTACAACCAAAAGTATTTCATGTGGTTTAACTTCTGTTTTAATAGATTTTAACTCATCCATAAGTACTTCATCTATATGAAGTCTACCAGCTGTATCTATAATAACTAAATCATTAGCATTTTTAATTGCATGGCTTAAACCTGCTTTTGCAATATTTACTGGATTTTCCTTATCTCCCATATTAAATACAGGGATATCCAATTTTTCTCCAACAACTTGAAGTTGCTTTATAGCTGCTGGTCTATAAATATCACAGGCTACTAATAAAGGTTTTTTACCTTGTTTTTTAAAATATCCTCCAAGTTTTCCTGCTGTAGTAGTTTTACCTGCTCCTTGCAGTCCAACCATCATTAAAATTGTAGGAGGTTTTGAGGAAATCATCACTTTACTTTGTACATCCCCCATTAAACTTGTAAGTTCTTCATTTACAATTTTAATTACATGCTGAGCTGGAGTTAAGCTTTGCATAACTTCTTGTCCAACACATCTCTCTTGAACTTTTTTTATAAAATCTTTAACTACTTTAAAGTTAACATCTGCTTCAAGAAGAGCAAGTTTAACTTCTCTCATAGCATTTTTTACATCTACTTCTGTAAGTTTTCCTTTTGATTTCAACTTACTAAATGCCCCTTGTAGTTTATCAGACAATCCTTCAAATATCATTTTATCATCTCCCTACATACATCTTCTATATTTTCTAGCTTAGGGATTAAATTAGCACAATCTCTATTGTGCAATAAATCTTCTTTAATGTCAATAATTTTATCTTTTATAATCTTAATATTTTTTTCCTGCTCTTGAATCTTTGATACTAAGTGTAACTTCTCTTCATAATCTCTTAGTATTTTTTCTGAACGTTTTAAAGTATCATACACACCTTGTCTTGATACATTAAGGTTTTCACTAATTTCACCTAAAGAATAATCTTCTTCATAGTATAGAGCAACTATTTCTTTCTGCTTGTCAGTTAATAATTCTTTATACTGTTCAAATAACAATCCAATTTCGACCATTTTTTCTATATTCATATCTTACACTTCCTAGCAGTATACTGTAAAGGTTATTTACTTTACACTATTGTATTTTATATCATATAAACACTCTTGTCAACCATTATTTTTAAAAGAACACTAGTTACCAAATAATGCATCTGAAAATGATTTTGCATTGAAATCTTGTAGGTCTTCTACTCTTTCTCCAACTCCAATAAGTTTTACAGGCACATCTACTTCTGATTTTACTGCAAGCACTACTCCGCCTTTTGCGGTTCCATCAAGTTTTGTAAGTACTATACCTGTTATATCTGCAACTTCTTTAAATGTCTTTGCTTGAACAACTGCATTTTGACCTGTTGTAGCATCTACTACAAGAAGCACTTCACGCTTTGCTTCTGGAAATTCTCTATCTACTATTTTAAATACTTTTCCAAGCTCATTCATAAGATTAGCTTTATTGTGTAATCTTCCTGCTGTATCACATATTAATACATCTGTTTTTCTAGCCTTTGCAGCCTTTATGGCATCAAATACTACTGCTCCAGGGTCTGCTCCTTCTTGATGCTTTATTATATCTACATTAGTTCTATTTGCCCAAATTTCTAATTGCTCTGTAGCTGCTGCTCTAAATGTATCTGCTGCTGCCAATAAAACTTTTTTTCCTTCTTTTTTATATCGATTTGCTAGTTTACCTATTGTAGTAGTTTTACCAACTCCATTTACACCTACCATTAAGATTATACATGGTACTGGTTCTATATCCAGTGTAGAGTTTTCATTTGTAAGAATGTCTTCAACTATAGATTTAAGTTCTTCTCTTACCTTTATTGGTTCAGTAATACCTTTTTGCTTTATTTTATCTCTTAGTTTTTCAATTATATCCATAGTCGTATTTACACCAACATCTGCTGTTATTAAAATTTCCTCTAAATCTTCAAGCAATTCTTCATCTACTTTTGTATATGATTTTAAAACTTCATCTATTCTATCAGTTATTCCTTGTTTTGCCTTTGTTAATCCTTGTTTTAGTCTTTCAAATAAGTTAACTTTCTTTTCACCTTTATCGTCCACTTCTTCAGGTTCAACATCCTCATCATAACTTTCTAATTCTCCTGTTATCCCCTCATGAGAATCACTATCTAAAATAGATTCTACTTCTTGCTCATCACTATTTATCTGACCTTTTGCTTCTTCATTTTCTCCAGTAATTTCATTAGTAGTATCTTCTTCAGCTTTTTCTTCAATATCTTCTACTTTATCTATCACTTCTTCTTCAAGACCCGAAAAAATGGTTTCTTCCATATTTTCTAGATTATCACTACTACCTTCTATTTCTTCTTCTGATTCAGTATCTTTTTTTTCTATTTCCTTTTCTTTCCCAAAACCAAATAATTTTTTTAACACTGTTCTTCCTCCTATGTCAATTTAAGTTATATAATATCAGTTATTTGCTGAGCTTCTTTTAATTTTAAACTAATAACTTTTGAAATAGCTTTTTCTTGCATTGTAACTCCATAGATATAATCAGCAGCCTCCATAGTTCCTCTCCTATGAGTTACTGATATAAATTGTGTTTCTTTAGATAAATCCTTTAAAAATTCTCCAAATCTAAATATATTTGCATCATCAAGTGGAGCTTCAATCTCATCTAATATACAAAATGGTGTTGGTTTTGTAATTAATATAGCAAATAGTATACTTATTGCTGTTAAAGCTTTTTCTCCACCAGATAATAGATTTAAGTTTTTCATTTTTTTACCTGGTGGTTGAGCTGTTATTAGTATATCACTTTCTAATAAATTTTCTTTATCTAGAATAGTTAATTCTCCACAACCTCCACCAAATAATCTCTTATATACATACTTAAAGTTTTTACTTATTTCTTCAAATTTAATCTCAAATTCAGATTTCATATTTTCTTCTAATGTATGTATAAGTTTTTCTATCTCTTCCATAGATTCTTCTAAATCTTGTTTTTGTGCACTATAAAAATCATATCTTTCTTTTATTTCTTCGTATTCCTTTATAGAATCTATATTTATATTTCCAAGACTTCTTATTTCTCTCTTTAGACTTTCTAAGAATTTTCTGTCTATATCTAAATCTTCATTTTTAATTTCCAATGCTTGTACTAAAGTCATTTCATATTGCTCAAATAACTTATTTATATATGTGTCTTGACTAGACTTTAATCTTTCTAATCTTCCACCAACTTTGAATAAACTTTCTTTAAGTTCTATATGTTGTCTATCTATAGTTTTTAATTCTTTATTAATTTCATCAAAACTATTTTTCAAATCATCCTTTGCAATTTTTCTAGTTTCAAGATTTCTATTACTATCTCCTAATTGTTTTGTTAAATTTTCTTTTTCTTTTTCCTCAATAGCTATAGAATCTTGCAATTTAACTATTTCTTTTTCTTCATAGTTTAATGATTCCTCTAGCTGTTTATTTTTTTCTTCTAACTCACAGTTTTCACCAGATATTCTTTTTATATCTCTAACTATACTGTTGTAAGCTTCTGTTTTCTTTACTATAGTCAAGTTTAATTCATCAAATTCAGATTTTTCTTTATCATACAAATCGTTATATTTTTTTATTTCTTCATTCAATGCATCAATTTTTTCTTTGTTTTGGCTGTGTATATTATCTAACTTTTCCATATCTCTTCTAACATCATTACTTTTTTCGAGTGTGTAATTTAAATTGGAATTCAAATCATTCTTCTCATTCTCTAATTTAGTAATACTACCTTTTAAAGATTCAATTTCAGATTCAATATTCTTTATACTGGTACTTTTTATTATTATACTTTTTTCTAAATCTTTTATTTTACTTTCATGCGATTCAATTTCATTTTTTATATTTTTTATATCTTTGTCTAGAGATTCTCTTTTTAATTCTAATTCTGAAATCTGAATCTTGATATTATTTATCTTTTCTGTATATTCATTAATGTATCTTTTTCTCGATAGTATATTACCATTAGTTTTTAAACTTCCTCCAGTCAAAGACCCTCCTGGATTTAAGATTTCACCATCCAAAGTTACTATTTTAAACCTATGACCAGTTTCTTTTGCAAATTTTATACCTTCGTCTATATTATTTATAAGTATTGTTCTTCCAAGTATATTTTCAATTATATTTCTATACTTTTCATCAAATGTAATTAAATCACTTGCTATTCCTATGAACTTAGTATTCGCTTTTAAGTTTCCTAGACTTATTTTATTTGATTTAATTATATTTAATGGAAGAAATGTTACTCTACCTAAATTATTCTGCTTTAAATAGTTTATTGCAGATTTAGCACTAAACTCATCATCAGTTATTATATTTTGCATATAAGCACCAAGAGCTGCTTCTATAGATTTCTCATATTTTTCAGGTACATTTATAATTTGACCTAATGCTCCATGAACCCCTTTTAAGTTTTTATTTTTTAATATTTCTTTTACACCTCTGTTAAATCCTTCATAATGATTTTCCATGTCTATATAGACATTTAATTTTGAATTATATCCATTTAGATTATATTTATTTTTCTGTATTTCATCTTCTAGCTTATTGTGTTTACTAATTGAATCTTGCAAATTAGTTGATAATTCTTTATTTCTATTATTTACATTCTTTAAATTCTCATTTTGCATATTAAAGTCTTTATTTATACTATCTAATTCAGATGACTTTATTTCAATACTCTTATTTAATTCTGCTATTTCTGAGTTTATATTTTCATCTCTGATATTCATATTTTCTTTATTTGCATTTAAAGTAGACAATTTATTACTAAACTCTTGTTTCTTATTTAATATATCTATTATACTTTCTTTCAATAATTCTACCTCATTATTTAAGGATTCTAACTTAACTTTTTGTTTATCTTTGCTGGATTCCAATATTTTTATATTTTCTTGCAAAGTAGATAGCTCTTCACTACCTAATAATTTATTGCTTTCTAATTCTTTTATGTACTGCTTATTTTCATTTAGTTTTTCTTTTATATCATTTATTTCTAAATTTTTTCTATGAATTTCATTCGTAAAATTCCTTATTCTTTCCTTAATTAAATTTATTTGAGACTCTTTTTTTGATATAACACCTTTAATTGAGTTTATATAATCTACAGATTTTTCAATTACATCTTGTAATACCTCTACCTCTTTATTAATATCCTCTTGCTTTTTCTCTACAATACTTTTTTGTTCTTCTTTTTCATTGAGTTCCTTTTCAATGACCTTACTATGCTCATTAACTTCGCTTAATTCTTTTTCTATCCCTTCAATTTCTCTTATAAAACTATTTACTTCCAGTATCTTCAATTTCTCACTTATTTCCAAGTACTTCTTTGCTTTTGTCTGTTGATTAAAAAGAGGTTTTAATTGATTTTCAATTTCTATATATATATCATCTATTCTTTCTAGATTTTCCTTTGTATTGCTTAAATTTCTTTCTGCTTCCTGTTTTTTATATCTATATTTTGATATACCACAAGCTTCATCAAAAACTTTTCTTCTACTTAAAGGATTATTACTTAATATTTCATCTACTTTTCCTTGTTCTATGATTGAATAACCATCTTTTCCAATACCAGTATCTAAAAAGACTTCTTTTATATCTTTTAATCTACAACTCTTATTATTTAGAAAAAATTCACTTTCACCATTTCTATAAGCTCTTCTTCTTATAGTTACTTCTGTAAAATCTAATTCCAATTGATTTTCAGAATTATCAATAGTAAGAGCAACCTCACAGTAATTCATAGGTTTTTTTGTATCTGTACCTGCAAATATTACATCTTCAAGTTTATCACCTCTAAGACTCTTAATACTCTGTTCTCCTAGCACCCATCTTACAGCATCAGATATATTACTTTTTCCACTTCCATTTGGCCCTACTATTGCTGTTATTCCTTCTTTAAAAATAATATCTGTTTTTACTGGAAAGGATTTAAATCCCTTTAACTCTAGTCTTTTTAAATACAAATCGCTTCTCTCCCTTCATCGTTAAAACTAAAGGTTATAAATGTCATACAATTTTCTATGAATGTCTTTCATATTAGTAATAATTAAACTTTTCCCATCTAACACAATTTCTAATTGATTTATATCTAAATCTGATTCTTGTGTTTTTAAAATCACGCCAAATTTTTCTTTCATATATTTAACATTTGTTTTTTTATTTCCTATTATCTTAGAAATATTCTTTTTATTAGATTTCACCAACATCTGTTTTATATTTTTATTTTGTAAAATAATAAATTCCAAATAATCTTTTATCATGTCAGCTTCTACCAATTCTCTAAATGCAGGGTGATATGGTCCTGCTAAAACAGCTTTTCCAATTTGTATGTCATCAGTAGCTTGAAGTCCAACTCTTATTACATTGATATTATTGACATAAAACAATACAAGAACTTTTTTTACTATGTTTATACTCTGTTCAAGAGTAAATGGATTATACTCATTTTGTTGCATTAATTTTTCAAGACCTGTATCTTTTACTACTAAGGTTGGATAAACTCTAACACAATCTGGTTTTAGCTCTACAAATTTCTTTGCTGTAAATATACATTTTTCTTCTGTATCAGCTGGAAGACCAATCATCATCTGTAAACCAAGTTTAATCCCACTATTTTTTATCATATTTGAACTCTTGTATACAATTTCTGATTGATGGCCTCTAATACTATCTAATAACACTTTTTCATCTAAAGATTGTACTCCGAGTTCAATTATGCTTGTCTTATATTCTTTTAGCATACTTAATATATCTTCATCAATACAATCTGGTCTTGTAGACATTCTAATATCTTTTACTAGACCTTTTTCTACATATTCTTTAGCAACTGATAATAAACTTTTTTGTATATCAATATCTATAGCAGTAAAGCTACCACCAAAAAATGCTATTTCTACATCAGCATCTTTATCTATAGTCTCTAAACATTCTTCAATTATGTTTCTTGCATCTTCACTTGTAACATCAGTACTCACACCTGTTATTTTTTTTTGATTACAAAATATACAATCATGAGGACATCCTTTGTGAGGAACAAATATAGGTATAATTCTCTTTTTCATCTACAACATCCTTCTAATCTAAATATTTCTTTTTATATTTTTACATATTATATTTATTTTTCCCATAATTTTTTCTTTAAAGCTACTTTAGCAGCTAACTGTTCAGCTTCTTTTTTACTCTTACCTTCTCCTATACCCAATACATCTTCATTAATTCCAACTTCCATTACAAATCTTTTATTGTGGTCTGGTCCTTTTTCTTCTATAAGCCTGTACCAGATATTGTTTTCTCCATTACCTTGTAACACTTCTTGAAGATGTGTTTTGTAGTCTCTAAATATGTTTCCTTTTCTTGAATCATAAATTATATTTTCCATGTAATGAAGTATAAACTGTCTTGCACTTTCAAAGCCTCCATCAAGATATATGGCTGCTATTACAGCTTCAAATGCATCTGCTAATATTGAAGTTCTATGTCTTCCTCCAGTTGCTTCTTCTCCTCTACCTAATAACATGTGAACACCTAAATTTATATCATTAGCTACTTCACTTAACGAATCTTCACAAACTATATTTGCTCTAAGTTTAGTTAGTTCCCCTTCGGGCAGATTTGCTTCTTCATTGAACAAATAATCACTTATCACTATGCCTAAAACTGAATCCCCTAAAAATTCTAACCTTTCGTTAAAATTATACTTTTTATTTTCATTAGAATATGAACTATGAGTAAGAGCTTCTAGTATATATTCTTTATTTTTAAATTTATAATTTATAACATTTTCAAATCTTTGTATATTATCTAGTAATTTTTTACTTATTTTCATATTTACATCCCTCCAAAATCCTATTCTATAAATTCTAGTGTACTATTTTTGTCCAAGTATTGCAAAACCAAAATCTATAATACTCTTCCTCATAAAAATAAAACTACCTATGAAACAAAATATCTCATAGGTATCATAGGCAGTTTTAATTCTTATGAATTTTTACTCTCTATCATCACAACTTGAACAACCACCACATGTACAATCATCATCGCAATCATCTTCTGATGATAATATTACAGCCTTACAATCAGGACAAACAACATCTACTTCATCATCATATAACAAATCTTCGTCTATTTCTACTAACTCTCCACAATTTGGGCATTCCATTTCTATATAGCTGAAGTCCTCATCATCCTCATCATCATCTTCTTCATAAAGATCTTCTTCCATGTCAGCAATATCTTCTTCTAAATCTGCTAAATCTTCATCTATAGATTCAACAAAATCTTGAAGTTCTTCTTGTTCTTCATCCAATGTTACAATAGCATCTGCAAATACTTCTAATGCATCAACTATTTTATGTATCATTTTCCCTTCTTTGCTTTCAGCACTTATTTCTAGTCCTTCTGCTAGGCCTTTTAAGTATGCAACTTCTTCATATAAATGTTTCATGTAACACCCCTCGCTTTCTTTTTTATATATAAACTAAAAGCTCATATATCTTATATTATTAAGACATATAAGCTTTTATATACATAAATTTTTATACTCTTGACAAATATTCACCTGTTCTAGTATCTATCTTTACTTTATCTCCAGTATTTATAAATAATGGTACTTGAACAACTGCTCCAGTTTCAACTGTAGCTGCTTTAGTTACATTACTTGCTGTATCACCTTTTATACCTGGTTCTGTATCTGTAACTTCTAACTCCGCAAAGTTTGGAGCTTCTACCTGGAATGGTTGCCCTTGATAAAATCTTATTGTAGCAACTTCATTTTCTTTTAAGAACTTAATTGCATCTTCAACTTGTTCATAGTTTAATGGTATTTGTTCAAAATTTTCTTGATCCATAAAATAATATAACTCACCATCATTGTATAGATATTGCATTTGTCTTGTATCTATAACAGCCTTAGGGAATTTTTCACTTGGATTGAAACTTTCTTCTCTTATAGCTCCTGTTTTTAAGTTTTTGTATTTAGTTCTAACGAAAGCAGCTCCTTTACCTGGCTTAACGTGTTGAAAATCAACTACTAAACATGGTTGTCCATCTTTTTCAAATGTAACACCTTTTCTAAAATCACCTGCTGATACCATTTTTTGTTCCTCCATATTAAAATAAATTTCTTATTTTTTAGTAAATTTTAAATTACTATGCCTCTAAAATTATATCTCTTACTTGAATTCTGTCAAGTCAGGATTACAAATTTTTACTAATATCATAATATCATAAGTTATACAATATAAACAAGTATTTGGCAAATTACTTATTTTATATTTTTATTATTCTCCTATACAATCTTAATCTATACATTTTACATATTGATATTATTTAATTACATAGTTCTTAGTAATTATACTTTATATGATTAATAGCTTTTATTTCTTTCTCATAAATCTATTCGTTTTCATATGCTTTTGCTAAAATTCCACACTTTTATTTTAAACTTAGTTTCATAGTTTTGACTACGCTTTGATAATTTCAATTTTATATTAACATATTGACCATTATTACTAATTGATACATACATTTCATCTACATAATCTCCAATTTCATAACCACCTGCTTGACTACTTTCACCATTTAAAGAATTCACAAATAACTTATTTCGTCTTTCATTTAATATGATTTCTTTATTACTTATGTATTCTTCATTATTAGTTATATTTTCATCTACATATCTACACTTTATAGATGTTGTCCTTTTAAAGGTTTCTTCGTCATTAGATACATTTATTATTCCCATAGAATTACTAATAATTCCTTCCATAGATTTTATGATTTCAAGAACTTGTTGTTGTAATTCTATCCTATCTTCTATTTTTAGTTTTAAATCTATTGTAAGCACGAATATAGAATATAAAACCATTATCAGAATTACAATCGAAGTTAATGATACCACACTTTCCAAAAGTAAATAGCCATATTTACGTTTCATATTTTCCCTCTTTCAGAAGTACTCTTCCACTTACAGGTGTTATTGTTATAGTTTTTCTTAATCTATTATTATATATCTCTATTGTAGATGCTTTTTGAGGTGAGCCATCAGACTTAAATTTTATTATATCAATGCTTCTAGCTATTTTTACATTTTTAGGAAGTATTATTGATTTAATATTTTTACCATCTTTTCTCAATACATAACCTTCATGTTTATCTTGATTTATATAGTATATATATGTATTGTAGTTGCTAAACATATTAATTCGCCTAACATACCTTATATCTGAACAAAGTTGACGTGCAAATAAATTTATTTTATGATTTTCAAGATTATCTTTTGGAAAAGATAATGTAACTATCAATAGTATTATACTGATAGATACTACTAATTCTATTACAGTCACATTCCTTCTTTTTTCAAAGTTATACACCCCTATACTTATACACATATACTAATTTTTTTTCATCAAAAGTCTTTTTTATGTTTTCAATTATGTTTTCTTTAAGTTCTTCTTCAGATTCTTTAATATCTATTTCTGTGGATTCAGCAATCTCTTTATTACTGATATCTTCACTCTTAGTTTTAAATTCATTTAGAATTTCATTCTTTTTATATTCTCTATAACCATTAAACATTTTGTCATTAATTTTATTGTTATTAGATTTATCCATATAATCTTCAATGTCAATTCCTACCCATGGATTTTTAATTTTTATTCTTACTTTTATTACTTTTAATAATTCTTTTTCTCTAACTGTACTTGCTATATCAAATTCAAAAAAATCACCTCTATCGTAGATAGTATTATTTTCTACTTTTAAAGAAAGTTCTTCTAACCCGCTATAAGACATATCTTTTATTTTTTTTATACAATCAATCATGTTATTTCCTAAGAAATATTCTCTAAATTCATCTTCATTATTAGCTTCATTAATAGCTTCTTCAACACAAGAAAGTACATTACTTACTGATATTTCTATTCCACTTAAAGAAATTTCTTTTAATTGAGTATCCTTGTACCCTAAATCAAATATATTATTATGTGTGTAGATTAAACCTATACACATAATACACACAGTACTTATAATAGAAAATATTATCAATGTTATTATTAATATAGAGCCTTTATTTTCTAGTAACATAGCTATTAAACCTCAACTTTTTAAATTTATTTTTTATTTCTATATTTATTTCATAACATTGATAATAATCTAAAATTTGTTTTACTGTACTGCTAATCTCATATCCATTTATGTAATTTTTTTCTGTTTCATCTTCAATTGACTCATATTTACTATTTTGTATTCGATACTTCTCATCTTCTATATATTTTTTTGCTGTAGCTAACATTTCTCTATCAGATGAATTTCTACTGATAAAACCATAGCAACTATACAATGATGTAGAAACTAAGTAAACAGCCACATATAATATAGCAATACTTATTATACATTCGATTGATATAAAACCGCTATTTCTTGTTTTCAATAATAAAAACCCCTAAGTAATATTTTATATAAAAATTTAACTATAAGTTTTTTCATAAATGTCTTTTATAAGTTTTTTCATTGTTACTTAAAGTTTTTCATGTTCATATACAAACATAGATTTTTTAAATCTTATTGCACCAGTAATTATATCCTTTTAATACACCACCTTCATTCTTAATAACATTAACTGAAACTACTAATCTTTACTTGTAATCAACATTGTAAAAATAATTAATTATATTTACTTTATAATGTATTGTAAGATTCTCCACCCCCTATACCTATATTTTTTATACAGTCTACTGTTTTTCTTAAATCTTTTGCTCAATATCAAGACATACATAAACATTATTTTTTATATTTTCAAATAAATAATTATGAATGATTTGTGAAAAGCATTGTTTCACTATTTATAATAGTATCTTTCTCATTTATATTTATTGACACCTAAATTTCAATTTATACTTCATAAGTTAATAATTCTTTCGCCCTGTTTTATGCATATACAACAAAAACTTAAATTTAAGTTACCATTTTTCATGTCATGTTCTATCCAAAAGTTTGCAAATATATGTTTTAAATTCTAAAAGTATGCATATTATTTTATTAGATAACAGTCAACTTGGATAAGTCTCTTTCATATAATTTAAAGTGACCGTTGAAAAGGGGGGTGACCTATTGGCAGCTCTTAAATCTTTTGAAAAACCCTTAACCCCTGAAGAAGAGATTGAGTATTTAACTAAATTTAAAATAGAAAACGATAAAAGTGCAAAAGATACATTAATTGAAAGAAACATGAGATTAGTAGCTTATATAGCAAAGAAATATAATAATTCGACGGAAGACCAAGATGACTTGATATCCATAGGTACAATAGGATTAATTAAAGCTATAGAAACTTATAACATAGACAAAGGAACCCGATTGGCAACATATGCCTCCAGATGTATTGAAAATGAGATTTTAATGAATATTAGGTCTAACAAAAAAAATAAAACTCAAGTATCTCTACAAGACCCTATCGGAACAGATAAAGAAGGTAATGAAATAAGCCTTTTAGACATACTTGGTACAGAGGCTAACTATGTTCTTGATGAAGTTGAGCTAAAAGTTCAAGTTGGAAAACTTTACGAGCAGCTAAACAAAATTCTTACTCCTAGAGAAAGAGAAATTGTCCAGCTAAGATACGGGTTAACTCCTTATGGCTATAAGACGCAAAGAGAAATTGCACAAAAACTCGATATATCAAGGTCATATGTATCTAGAATCGAAAAAAAGGCTCTTAAAAAACTAGAAAAAGAGCTTGTTCAAGAAAATTAATACTATATTTAAAAGGATATATCGTACATTGTTAGACAAAACTTTCTGCCTGAAAATCAAAATTACGATATATCCTTAAATTTTAAGCTACATAATTTTATTGTATACTTTCACATATTTCTTTAAATATAGGTATTGCAGATTTACTTCCTTTTTGAGTTCCTTCTACTAGTACAGTTATTACATACTTAGGTCTTTCTTCTGGATAAAATCCAGTTATCCATCCGTGGTCTATTGCTTTTTTGTTCAAACTACTTTGAGCTGTACCTGTTTTAACTCCACATCCACCATCTAAATCCTTCAAGTCTTTAGCTGTACCAACCTTAGACACAGACTTCATATATTCTTTAACTTGTGTACACACATAGGGAGAAATAAGTTCTTCCTTTTTTGAAGATTTATAAGTTTTTATTGTATTCATATCATTGTCCACAAGACTTTTATATAAGTACAATGGTTTGAATGTTCCATTATTAGCTATTATTTGAGTCATTTGATTTATTTGCAGTGGTGTGAATTCTATATTTTCTTGACCTATAGCTAAATTTCGTATTGATATATTTTTTGGAGCTTCCCTAATTTTTTCTTCATCAAGACCAATATCAACTTTTTCAAATAAATGCAATTTTTCAGCAGATTTCAAAATCTTTTCTTTGCCAAGCTTCATAGCTATATCTAAAAATGCAGGATTGCATGAATTAGAAAAAGCTTGTCTTAAATTTTGAAAACCATGCCCATCTCTTTTGTTACATCTTAGTATCTCATTAGTATTCCCAACTTTAGTCTTTCCTGTACAATTATAAGTGTAGTTCTCATCTATAACACCATTTTCAAGTGCAGAAAATAAAACTACCATCTTAAATACAGACCCTGGTGGATATGTCGCTTTTATAACTCTATTTTCAAATTCCCCATTTTTTCCTTTTAAACTTTTTGATATGTCATTTTGGTCAAAATTAGGTCTAGAACACATTGCAAGAATTTCACCTGTAGATACCTCTGAGATTACTACTGCTGTAGGATTTTCTTCTTTGTTTAGTATCTGTTCTAATTTTTTTTGAATGTTATAATCAATTGTAGTTTTTAGATGTCTATCTTTATCCTTATCATCAACAGTTTTTACACTTCCCTTTAGTATGTTTAGAGACTTTTCATTTCCTGCATCTCCAGCTTTAAAAGCACTTATATACTTTTCATTTGAATTTCTAAGCACACTATCCATACTCTTTTCAATTCCTGATTGACCTGATTTATCGTCTTCTTTTATATATCCTATTGTATGTGATAATAAACCATCTTTTGAATATCTCATAGTTTTTTCTTCTACCATTATTCCATTTTTTTCAAGCTCTTTTTTCATGCTCCTATCAATCTTTTTAGCCTGAATCTGTATTATAGGATGTGTCAATTGTTCTTGTATAGCTTTATATATATCTAAATCATTCATCTTAGTAGCTTTCTTAACAAGCTCTAAAATTTTATAGTTATTATTTAATTTTTCTTTTTCAACAACCAATACCTGAGACTTACTTGTATCTGTAAGTTTTTTGTTATTTCTATCATAGATTATTCCTCTTCCACTATTTAACTCTACTTTCTCAACACTTTGCGATTCAACACTTTGTTTGTATTTATCACCTTTTAATACCTGTATATCAACTAGTCTATAAATTAAAACACTATAAATTATTAAAATTATAGTAAATATATACCAGCTTCTCTTTCCCACTTTTTTCAAAAATGGAGTCTTCTTTTTTGACATGAAATCACCCCTTAGATAATTTCATTATTGACAATTTCTAAGGGGCTAATACTATTTTTATCAATTTTTTATTATTCTTCAACCTTTTCTTCTATAACTTTTCTAAGCATATAATCTTTACCAACTTTTACTGATAGCTTTAACTTCACTATTTGTCTAGGATGAGGAGCTGACTCTATAGCTTCTCCCCCTTCATTATACATTTCTTCAATTTTAGTAAACATAGTTTCTTTATATGGTCCCATGACCTCTATTTCATCACCAACACACATTTTATTTCTTTGCTCAACTACAATAAGACCATCTTCATCTTCTGTTTCTCTGACTATACCTATAAAATCATAGTTTCTAACATATGATGCTGATTGATAGTTTTGGTCTTCTGTTGTTGGTTTATTCAAATAAAAACCTGATGTAAAATGTCTATGACTACCTTTCTTTAACTCTTCCATCCACATTGGATTAAACTTCCAGTTTTCTGGGTCTTTGTAAAATTCATCTATTGCCATTCTGTATGCTCTTACAACAGTAGCTACATAGTATGCAGTCTTCATTCTACCTTCTATTTTTAAACTTGTTATACCAGATTTGATTAATTCTGGTATATACTCTATCATACATAAATCTTTTGAGTTAAAAAAGAATGTACCTCTTTCATCTTCATATATTGGGAAATACTCACCAGGTCTTTTTTCTTCAACTAAGTGATATTGCCATCTACAAGATTGAGCACAAGAACCTTTATTTGCATCTCTTCCAGTCATATAGTTGCTTATTAAACATCTACCAGAATAAGAAATACACATAGCTCCATGCATAAACGCTTCTATATCCATATCTAAAGGTGTTTTTGCTCTTATCTCAGATATTTCATCAAAAGACAATTCTCTTGCCACTACAACCCTTTTTATTCCATGCTCGTACCAGAAATTTGCACTTAGATAATTAGTTGTATTTGCTTGTGTACTTAAATGTATTTCCATATTCGGAATTACTTTTTTAATAACACTAAGCACTCCTGGGTCAGCTATTATAACTGCATCGATTCCTATTTCTTCTAATTCTAACAAATAGTCTTCTAACTGTAAAAAATCTTCATTATGAGGTATTATATTTACTGTTACAAATACTTTCTTACCTCTTTCATGTGCAAAAGCTACTCCTTCTGCCATATCTTCCTTACTAAAGTTCTTTGCAGCAGACCTCATTCCAAAAATTTCTCCACCTATATAAACAGCATCTGCTCCATATGTTATAGCTATTTTCAATCTCTCCAAATCACCTGCTGGAGCTAAAAGTTCAACTTTATTTAATTCCATCTACGTCACCTCTTTTACTTTCTTTATAACTTAGTGCCACACCATCACCTATTGGTACCAATGATGTACTTAAATAGTCACAATTACATATATAATCTAAATAATTTCTCATCCTTTTTACTATGGTCTTCTTTCTTCTTACAACAAAATCATCATGAGCAACCATACCTTTATATAAAATATTATCAGATACTAAAAGTCCACCATCTTTTAGTTTATCTATAACTAAATCAAAGAATAACTTGTATTGCCCTTTAGCTGCATCTATAAATATAAGGTCAAATTCACCTTGGACTTGACTAAGTTTTTCTTCTGCATCTCCTTCTAGTATAGTTATGTTATTGTCAAATCCAGCTAATTTTATATTTTCTTTTGCTTTTTCTATCATTTTTTCATTTCTCTCAACAGTTACGATATCTGCATCTTTCCCTATAATAGTTGCAAAAAAAATAGAAGAATAACCAATAGCACATCCTACTTCTAAAACTCTCTTTGGCTTTTGAATCCTTAATAATACTTTTAATAAATCTGAGACCTCTTTATGTATTATAGGAACACTATTTTCCTCTGCATAAATTTCCAAATCTTTTAAAAGTCCTTCTTTTTCTTTTAATGTCACTCTTATATAATCTTCAACCAAATCATTAACTATATTACTCATAAAAACACTCCCTAAAATAATAAATGTTCAAGTTTTGTCTTAATTTATTATTTTTTAAATTCATATTGTCATATATATTTACACTTTCTTTATTATAAATCTAAGAATAACAATTTTCAATAAAAAAGCCCAACATTATTTTTACCCTGTTAGACTTTTTATAATCATTGTTTATTTCTTTGTATTCTCTTTATTCGTTGCCTTTGTATCTTTTGCTTGTTTATCTCTTGCTTCTTTATACTCTTTAACATATTTTAAATGGTCTTGATAGTTTGTACTATAGTTATTTCCACCATCAATCTTAGCTACAAAGTATAAATAGTCTGTTTTATCTGGATATAGTGCTGCTTCAATAGATTTTATACCAGGATTTGATATTGGTGTAGGAGGTAATCCTTTATTTTTGTAACTATTATATGGTGAATTAATTTTTAAATCATCATACGTTACAATTTTCTTTCTCTCTTCAAATATATATTGTATTGTAGCATCTGATTGAAGAGGCATACCTACCTTAAGTCTATTATAAAACACACTTGATATTATTGGTCTATCTTTGTCAAGAACAGCTTCTTTCTCAATTATTGAAGCCATTTCCATTACTTCTTGAAGAGTCATCTTTGATTCTTTTTGTTTCTTTTTAAACTTGTCCGTATATTTACTGTCAAATACATTTAACATTTCGCTTAGAATATCTTTTTCTGATTGCTTCTTTGAATTAAAATAATACGTTTCTGGATACAAGAACCCTTCTAAAGAAGTTATTCCATCTTCTTTCAAGTATGGAAATTTATCATAAAATTCTTGAGGCTCTTTTATTAATTTTTCAAAAGTAGCTTTATCCCCTAAATTTTTATTTACTAACATTGCTATAATTTCTTTGGATGTAGCACCCTCTGGAATAGTTACTTTTATACCATTATGATATATTTTACCTGAAACTAAAAGACTTATTATATCATTATTTGAATATGATTGATTAAGTAAGTATGTTCCTGATTTTATAGATGGAGCTTTATTGCTAACCTTTACCAAAAGTTTAAATAATAGTTCATTTTTTATTAATTTATTTTCATATAATATGTCAGATATTTTTCCAACAGATGCTCCACTTGGAATATCGATAATTACATCATTCTTGTTATTTTTATCATAAGGACCTATTTGCATAGATACAAACATCCCTGCTAAGATAATTAATATAACAATAATTAATGCTGTTAACTTTAATCTATTTTTTTTAAATCTCATAATATAATCTACTCCTTATGTATATTTATCCATTTTCTATTATAAAGCTAGATACTTTAATTTTCAATCATCTTGTAGAATAAAATTATTTATATTGTAAAAAATGTTTTAAAATATATATTTTTGTTACCATTTATCGCTTATCAAAAAAATAAAAAACCTAACACTATTTTTGACATGTTAGGTCTTTTATAATCACTTTTCTAAAAGTTTCTAAAACTTTTTAATTTCATCTTTAGTTACAATACCATATATTAATTTATTTTTGTCTATTTTTTCATCTACAATAGAATATGAATCAATAAATCTGTCTTTTGCAAATGATAGTTTTTGTTCATCATCATAATACATATATGCTAAAATGTCACCTTCATTTACAAAATCTCCAACTTTCTTTTCTAAAATTATCCCTGCTGATAAATCTAAAATATCCTCTTTAGTTTCTCTGCCTGCTCCAAGAATCATAGCTGATACACCAACATCTTCAGCTTTAATTTTGCTTATATAACCTGATTTATTTGATTTAACTGGATATTTATATTTTGATTTTTTGAATAGAGAATAATCATCTACTACATCTTTATTCCCACCTTGGTTTTCTATAAACTCTTTAAGTTTATGTATAGCACTACCAGATTTTATAGATTCTTTTATCTTTTTTACACCATCATCAAAATTGTCTACAACTCTTGATAAAACCAACATATATGCTCCTAATACTTCACATAGTTCAACAAGGTCTTCAGGACCATTTCCTTTTAAAGTCTCAATGGCTTCTATAACTTCCAAAGAATTCCCTACTGCAAACCCTAAAGGCTCATCCATATCGGTTACAATTCCTATTGTATCCCTATTCATACCAGTACCTATATCAACCATAGATTTCGCTAATTCAAAAGACTCTTCTAAAGTCTTCATAAATGCTCCATCTCCAGTTTTTACATCTAACACAATTGCATCAGCCCCTGAAGCTAATTTTTTAGACATTACACTGGATGCTATTAATGATATATTATCAACTGTAGCTGTAACATCTCTAAGAGCATATATTTTCTTATCTGCAATTGCTACCTTTGCACTTTGACCACAAACTGCTATTTTAGACTTATTTACAGAGTCAATAAACTTATTTATATTCATTTCTGTTGAAAAACCTGGTATAGACTCCAATTTATCAATAGTACCACCAGTATGACCAAGACCTCTACCAGACATCTTTGCAATTGGTGCTCCACATGAAGCAACCAAAGGTATAAGAGCTATAGTGGTCTTATCTCCAACACCACCAGTACTATGTTTATCCACTTTTATACCATCTATATCTGATAAGTTTATCATGTCACCTGAGTTCATCATTGCTTCTGTAAGATACACAGTTTCCTGTTTATTCATCTTATTTAAATAAATAGACATTAACAGTGCAGAAGCTTGATAATCAGGAATATCACCCTTTGAATAGTTTTCTATAAAATAATTTATTTCTTCTTTACTAAGTTCTAGGTTATCTCTCTTCTTTTTTATAATATCATACATTCTCATACTTGAAATCTCCATTCTACTCTTTAATAACTTAAATAAGTTTTAAACTTTAAAATATTTTTAAATATGATAGTATTATAAAAAAACTGTCCCTTATTAGAAATAACTTTCTATATCAAGACAGCTCCTTATTAATTATTTTTAAATCAAACATTGACTATTTTGTTATAAATTTATTCAAAAAGTTTATAAATTCAAGATATTTATAAATTTTCAACTGTACTTTTAACTAGGTTCATAAATTCTACTTTAACTTTTTTAGTAGTTTGTATTACTTCCTCATGACTTAGTGGCTGATTTAAGATACCAGCAGCCATATTTGTTATACAAGATATACCAATAACACTTATATTAGAGTGTGCTGCTACTATGACTTCTGGAACAGTAGACATACCTACAGCATCAGCTCCTAAAATTTGAGCCATTCTTACTTCTGCTGGTGTTTCATAGTTTGGTCCACTAAAAAACATATAAACACCTTCTTTTACATCTATACTGTATTGCTTAGCACACTCTTTAACTATATCTACATATTTAGAAGAATAGGCATCTGACATATCTGGAAATCTAGCTCCAAGCCTATCATCATTTTTCCCTACCAATGGATTATTCCCACTAAAGTTTATATGGTCTCTTATAATCATCAAATCTCCTGCTTTAAACTTTTTATTTACGCCTCCAGCAGCATTAGTTACTATAAGAATCTCAACTCCTAAGGCTTTCATAACTCTTACAGGAAAAGTAGCTTCTTTCTGAGAGTATCCTTCATAATAATGAAATCTACCCTGCATAGCAATTACTTCTTTTCCTCCAAGTTTTCCAATAACAAGTTGTCCAGCATGTCCTTCTACAGTTGATACAGGGAAATTTGGAATTTCGCTATATTTAATTGTAACAGAACCTTCTATATCATTTGCTAAATCGCCAAGTCCAGAACCTAATATCAAACCAATTTTAGGTTTTATATTAATTTTAGAATTTATAAATTTACTACTTTGTTCTATCTTTTCAAACATTCCAATCCCTCCATCCTATTAAGTTAAGTTTTTTAACTTTTTATCATTTTCTAATTTAAAATAAATCTTCTTTAAAGCTTGACCCATGTTTAGGCAATTTTACATTTAATATATCTGCAACAGTTGCTCCAATATCAGCAAATGTATCTTTCACTCCTAAATTAAAACCTTTCTTAACCTTTTTACCATAAATCATAACTGGAATATATTCTCTTGTATGGTCTGTACCTTTATATGTTGGGTCATTCCCATGGTCTGCATTGATTATTAGAATATCATCTTCTCTCATATTGTCCATTATTTCAGGAAGTCTACTATCAAACTCTTCAAGGGCTTTCTTATATCCTTCTGGATCTCTTCTATGACCATATTTAGAATCAAAATCAACAAGATTTGAATATATCAGACCTTTATTATCTTGTTTCATATAATTTAAAGTTTCATCTACTCCATCCATATTACTTTTAGTGTGAATAGCCTCTGTAATTCCTTTTCCATTAAAAATATCTTCTATTTTTCCAACTGCTAAAACGTCAAATCCTGATTCTTTTATATTGTCAAGAACTGTTGGCTCAAATGGGTCTAATGAATAATCTCTTCTATTTGAAGTTCTCACAAATTCACCTTTTTTCTTACCTATGAATGGTCTAGCAATTACTCTAGCTACTGCATTATCTCCCATCATTATTTCCCTAGCTATTTTACACATCTTATAAAGTTCTTCTAGTGGTATTATTTCTTCATTAGCAGCTATTTGAAATACACTATCAGCTGAAGTATATACTATTACATCGCCAGTTTTTATTTGATGTTCTCCATACTCGTCTATTATTACAGTTCCTGAAGCTGGTTTATTTCCTACTACTCTTCTTCCAGTTTTCTCCTCAAATTCTTCTATTATTTCTTTTGAGAATCCATGTTCAAATGTCTTAAAAGGTTTTTCAACTATTATACCAGTCATTTCCCAATGACCAGTAGTAGTATCTTTTCCTTGAGACATTTCCTTACATTTTCCAAAACAACCTATTGGATCTTTTATACTTTCAAAAAAATCTACACCATCTATATTTCCTATACCCAGTTTTCTCATATTAGGAATCTTTATATCTGGATATTCCCTAAATATATTTCCAAGAGTACTTACATCCTTACTATCTCCAAAATTTTCAGCATCAGGCAATGCTCCTATCCCAACACTATCAATTACAATCCAAATTACTCTGCTCATATAAATATACTCCTTTTAAATTATAAAATTTGCTATACAGTCTATTTAGCTTCTGCTTTTTGTAATTCTATATCAATATCATTTCTAGGATGTTTTTCCTTTATTTCTCTTCTCACGTTTTTATCTATATGATTTAAATATACTTGCAAACTAGACAAATTAACATTTCCTAAAATTTTACTCACAACAGCAATGTTAGCGCCTTCATTTAACAGATGAATTGCAAATGAATGTCTAAGCATTGTAGGATTTATATTTTTATCTATATTAGCTAAATTAGAATATTTTTTTATAACTTTCCAAAGACCTTGTCGTGTAAACCTTTGACCTAATGAACTTACAAATAATGATTTTTCACCTTCTACAGCGATTTTAGGTCTTGCTTCTTTTAAATACTTCTCTAAATAAAGTTTTGTAATATCACAAAGTGGTATCACTCTTTGACTTTTACAGCATGAATTACAATAAATATAATCAATGTCAAGGTCAACATCTTCTATATTCATATCTACTAATTCAGATACTTTTATACCAGTACCATATAATACTTCGAAAATAGCCTTGTCTCTAATCAACTTAGGTGTTGTTAACTTTGGAAAATTTAGTAGTCTTTCAATTTCTTCTTCTGTAAGTATATTTATATTTTCTTTTTTTATTTTAGGTTTTTTTATATCCTTTGCAGGATTATTTGTACATACATGATTTAAAAATAAATAATCATGAAAAGATTTTATAGATGATATCATCCTCGCTATTGTAGCTATTGATACATTATCTTTTTCCAACTTTATTAAGTAACTTATAATATCATTTTCCACTATATCTACTAGTTTAATACTTTTTTGATTTATATATTCCATATATTTTTTTATATCCATAACGTATGATGCCACTGTATTTTCTGATAATCTTTTTTTATCTTTTATGTAATCTATATATCCCTCTATAATATCCATTATAAACTCCTTTATTTAACTAGGAACTTAATAATACCAATACTTACAGTATTTAATATTAATTGCAACCCCAATGATAGTGCTATTATAATTATAATATTTAGTATATACCTCTTAACTAAAAATTGCATATTTTTTTTATTTTTCTTTTTAAATTCATAAACCATCTCTTTAAAATAGCTTAGACTAATTAATGTTAGTATGATTGCACATGGAATAATAATCAAATTTTTAAATAATATTATTAAAATCATTTTTATACTTTTAAGTTTTAATGCCAGTATACAACTATTTATCGTATAACCAATTGACATACCTTTTAATACAAAAGCTACCAGCACTGCTGGAATTGTTACTACAAACAGACTCAATAGAGCTATTGAACCCATAAAGATTACATCTGATTTTAAATTTTGTATAACTGTATCTTTTATGTTTATATTTAGATTGTAATACTCTACAGCAGGATTTATATTATTTAATATATTGTCACTAGAACCTGGTAAAATTTTATTTATGTAAGACCCAACAACAATAGACATCATAAACAACAGTCCTATAATAATTATTTGTCTATTCAATTCTCTAAAATCATTTTTTCTATATGTTCTTCTCAATTTTATTCCCCCTTGTCCTTTATAAAATAATATGCTTTAGGACAAGGGGTTATTCATTTTATAAATATTAATTTTTAAACATATCTTTTACTAATAATAATCCAATAGAAGTTTTTGCATCCTCAACATCATTTTTTAATACCATATTATATGCTTCTTCAAGCTCAATTTCATAGACATCTAAAAACTCATCTGCATCTAGATTATTATCTCCTGGAGTAAGACCTGTTGCTAAATATACGAACATTATCTCATTAGAAAAACCTGCTGAAGTGAAAAATTTATGTATTAGCTTAATATTTTTTGCACTATAACCAGTTTCTTCTTTTAATTCTCTTTCAGCACATTCTTTTGGACTTTCATTTTTTTCTAGTTTACCAGCTGGAATTTCAAAGATTGGCTTTTCTATAGGTTTTCTAAATTGCTTAACTAGTACAACTTTATTATCATCTGTAATTGCAACTATTCCTACTGCCCCGCCAACTTCTACTAACTCCCTTTTTTGATATCCTTGCCCTGGAATTTCAACAGTATCAACCTTTAAAGTAATTACTTTACCTGTATAAACCCTATCACTACTAATAGTTTTTTCTTCTAATACCATCTTAAACCTCCATTAAGTAATATGCTGCTGTACTTGCAGCCTTGAAAAATGCTTCATCTTGTTCATAATTTCTTCCCATACTTTTTACTTTTAGATTAAAATAGTCTAAATCCTCTTTAGTTTTATTATTATCTATATAAATTATATTATGCTTTTTGTCTAAAGCACTTGAATTAACTTGCTCTTTTATAAATTTTAATTTTTCATCATCATATATAGTTATTGGTATATCTACATTTACATTTACAATGTCTTTAAGTACAGTCATACTATGATGTGAAATGCCTTGATGTCTTTCTCGTTTATCTGCAAAACTAATTCTTGGAATCGCTATTGCTCTTCCTCCAAGTTTTTTTACAGCATCAAGAATTGGACCTTGTTCAATTCCTGTAAATCCATATTTCGTTCCTGTCCCAGCAATTCCTGGTCCCATACTTACAAATACTACATCTGCTTTTAATACTTCTTTTGCTGTGATTAGTGCAGTATATATATTTATACATTCACAATCTCCACCAAATGCATTTCCTATAGTTATTGTACTATCTATTATTTTTTTTTCTTTTAAAGTACTCACATTTTTACTTAAATAAATTGGAAGAGATGCTCCATCAGTCATTATATATACTAATTTTTTATTTGGATTATTTCTTTTAAATGAAGCTGCAAATGGAGTCAGCATACTGTGGAGAGTCCCCACTACAACAGAAAGACCTTCTAAGCTTTTAAACTTCTCAAATTCATCATGATAAATACTCTCTTGTTCTTCAACAGAATCCACTTTTATTTGAAGAGGTGTATATCTAAGTTTCATTATATGACCACCTTCAGTTAAGGTAGATTCTAAATTATTTAAATTAGTTATTACAAAATGGTATCCACCTGTACCTAAGCTCAGTTCTACTGCTGTTGTATTTAAAACTACTTCATCTCCTATACTTATAGTTCCAGATATTTTTGGATAATTATATGCCCTTTGTATTTCCCCATTTACATTTACTCTTATATCATCTAGAGTTTCAGTTTGACTTACTATTGATTCAACAGTCCCCATTCTTTTGCTTATCATAATGCTACCTTCCCAATTTATCTATAAAATTTAATAATTTATTTTTTTCTATTATTTTAGTCAATGAGTATTTCTCAGTGAATATATGCATAATAATTACAAATATTAGCCAGCCTAATCTAACGTTGAATGGATACCCAAAAGAAATAAGCATTCCAATAGATATTCCAAGGACATTTGAACCAGTATCTCCCATCATAGCCCTTGCCTTTAAATCATAATTAAAATATGCAAGTACATTTGGTACTATAAGTAATGGAAGAACTTGAACAAATCCTGTCAATGTTAAAAATATAATTACCATTATGAATAAATATGCTTTTATTGCCCTTCCTGGTCTTAAATCCAAAAGATTCATCAAATTAGTTGATAGAGCTATTATTAGTGTATTTATCATTATATCAATTATATCCTTTGATATAGAAACAGAAACTATAAGTCCTACAAATCCACCAAATAAAGCTTTAAAACCTCCTGTTGTAAGACTTCCTTTAAATAGACTTTTAAAATGCCCCTTTAAACCACTTACATCTCTATTTCCAATAACATCGTCTAGTATCCCTGCAAAAAACATGGATATCATGCCAAACATAAACATAAATATATATGCTAAATCCTTAAATTCTGTAGTAAAGAAAGCAAGTACTATTCCATTAATTACAATCATAGGCAAAAATACAATTCCCATACTTACTGGTATCATATCTTTTTTATAGTTTGGTCTAAGTACATTTCCATTTATCAATAAATTCTTAAATAGTGGAATTACAGCATAGGTTCCAAATAATCCAGTTAATAATAAAATGGTATAAAGTATATAATCTTTCACTAAGATATTACCTCCATTCTTTCTTTTTTTGTCCTAAAACCTTTTTTATATGATAATACTGTTTCCCTCTATGAATAAAACCTTTTAAATTTCTTCCTGTTTCATTATGAGTCATATTTACTAATACTTCTTTAATTTTAAATCCATACTTTAATATATCAATGGTCATTCCAACTTCTACTCCATATCCAAAAGGTATTTCATCAAATTTTTCTAAAACTTCTCTTTTAAATATTCTTTGACCTGATAAAGTTGCATCTAACTCAACACCAGTCATC
Source organism: Clostridioides difficile (assembly GCF_900243075.1). GTDB lineage: Bacteria > Bacillota > Clostridia > Peptostreptococcales > Peptostreptococcaceae > Clostridioides > Clostridioides difficile_D. The sequence goes on along the minus strand of NZ_OEZH01000015.1, from coordinate 43,111 downwards.
TCAAACACAGAATTCTTAGCTAAACCCTTTACAAAGCCCAAGCCTCCTTTTTTCTTTGCAGGAGGAAACTTGGCTATAGTAACATCAGCATCACCATTTAATATAGGTACAATTAATTTTTCAACTTCTTTAGCAGAACTTCCTAAATCTCCATCTAAAAACCCTATAATATCTGCATTTTTCATTGATAACTTAATACCATAATTTAAAGCATATCCTTTACCTCTATTCTTATCTAACTTAAAAAATTTAATCTTTTCATTCTCTAGTTTAGATACAACGTTAGCAGTATTATCAGTTGAACCATCATCAACAACTATTATTTCATTTATTTGCTTAATATCCACTATACTTTCTAATGTATATTTTATTCTACTTTCTTCATTATAAGCTGGTATTATTATACTTATATAAGAATCCATTTTTTCTCTCCTTAAAATTATTTCTATTTAATAGATGGCAACAATGAAGTTGCAGTATCTAATCTACCAAAATTACCAACTATATTACCTTGTTGTAAAAGAATAGCTAAAGATATACTTCCTACACCTTCATCAATATTATCTATAGTTGCAATCTTATTTTTAGAATATAGCCCTACATAAGAAGTTTTAACTCCTGTATTTTGAACTTCAACTAAATATTTATTTTCTGATTTAAGTTTTGAAACTACAAATTTTTCTATCTTTTCAAACTGTTTTGTACTATCTTTTGCATCATTTCCACCAGCTATTACAACAGAATCATATTTTAGATATGTATTGCCAAGAGAGTTAAATTTTATTACATCTAGTTCTTGAAGATATGTCAGAATATCACTTGCATCTTCCTTTTTAAGAGTATCAATTATATAATTAACTGCATCATTTGCATTTTTTACCTCTGTACCTAATTTAGTTGAGATTTCTTTTAACTTTTCTGGATTTGCTATATTTTCTTTTAATACTATATTAAATGCAACACTTCCATTAGATTTATTTATTATATCTTCTATATTCTTTGTATAATCGTCATTTTCATTAGCTGATATTATTCCTATACTTTTACCATTCAATGAACCAGCTAAAATCTTATCTACATTTTTATTTATAAAATTAACTGCTTCTTCATAATCTCTATTTACATTTGCTAGGTCACTGTCAAGTTTATCATTTTTTTCTTTTAAGATACTAAATTTATCATCTAAATCATTTATTATATTTGCTTGTTGTTCACTTAATTGTTGATTATTATTTAAATTAAATCCTACTAACATGCCTATACCCAAAGCTATAAATATAGCACCTATAGTGACTATATAATATTTCATATTAATATGCATATTTATCCTCCTAAAATTTACATCTGTAATAATACTCTAAACTTCAATTGCATTAGTTGTATGAATTGTTGAACTCCTGGTGACAATGATGCAACTACCAACACAGGAAATAATGCTGTTGCTATTAATGCCCATATGTACTTTATTTTTAATTTACTTCTATATAACAAATTAACTCCTTTAGCATCTATAAGTTTTGAACCTATTTTGAGTCTAACTAAAAAAGTACTTGCCATACCTTTTCTTCCTTTTTCAAGGAAATCAATCATGTTTGAATGTGTGCCAACCGCCACTATTAGCTCCGCTTTATACTCATAAGCGATAAGCATAGCTATATCTTCACTAGTTCCTGGTGCAGGAAATACAACTGCATCCAAACCTAATTCCTGAACCCTCTCAAGACCTGGTGCTCTTCCATCTGTATAAGCATGTACTACTATTTCACTAGCCTTTTTTAACGCTTCATCACTTACACTATCCATATCTCCTACAATTACATCTGGAGTATATCCAAACTCAATTAAAGCATCTGCTCCTCCATCAACACCAACTAAAACTGGCTTTACCTCTTCTATATAAGAAAGCATTGTACTTAAATCTTCTTTATAGTCCTGACCTCTTACAACTATCAATACATGTTTATTAGCATAATTAGTTTTCACTTTTGGAATTTCTACTTCTCCAAGTATAAATCCTTTTTCTTTTTTAGCATAATCTATAGTATTATCTATAAATCTGTCCAATTCTACAGCTAAATTCTCATAAGCAGCCTTTATTTGATGTGCAACTTCATACTTGTCCAAAACTTCGCCTGCACCTAAAAATTTCCCTTCTCTATATATCTTTCCATCTACAACTTCTATAGTCTGTCCTTCTTTTAATTCTTCAAATAACTCTTCTCCAATATTATCAATTATTAGTATATTATTCTCAGTTAATATTCCTGGACCTTTATTGGGATACCTACCACTTATAGAAGGAGCCGCATTTATGACAAGTTTTATTTTAGCTTCTACTAAAGAGTTTGCAGCAACTTCATCTATATCAATATGATTTATAACTGCTATTTCCCCACTTCCAACTCTTTTAGCAAGTTTTTTGGTTTTTCGATCTACTTTTATAGGGGCCTCGACTCTCATTTTTAAACCTCCACTATCATTATTAAAATCACATTATATTATAGCATTACTTAACAATAAAATAAATGTTTTAAGTTTGTTTTGCATCTTGGGTATTCACAATGCTATATTTCATCATTTTTTTATTTAATATATTCCATAATACACTTAAAAATACAAGGTTTATCTACATTAAAGCTAATATTTATATTAAAAAATAAACCACTGTCAATTTACAACTTGTAAAGACACATACTATAACTATCGTATAATAAAATTATTATATTGATATATTAAGCAAATAATAAATAAAAATTTTGTATTTATTAAAATAGCGAAACGGTATAACCTTGCTGGTTATACCGTTTCGCTACTTGTAATACTCATTTATAGCCAATGCCTTAATTAAAAAGCCTTACTTTTTATGTCTGTTTATTTAACCATACTATGTTCTAGTCTTAATTTATCAGCAATCATTGCTATAAATTCCGAGTTAGTTGGTTTTCCTTTAGTATTGTGTACCGTATATCCAAATAGCTGATTTATTGTATCAACTTTTCCTCTACTCCATGCAACTTCTATCGCATGTCTTATCGCTCTCTCAACTCTACTTGGTGTTGTATTGAATTTTTTTGCTATACTTGGATATAACTCTTTTGTTACTGCACCTAAAAGCTCAACATTATCAATAACCATTTTTATTGCTTCTCTTAAATACAAATATCCTTTTATATGAGCTGGTACTCCTATTTCATGTATTATATTCGTGATTTCTGTTTCTATATTTCCTACATTCTTAACAAAATCACTTCTAGTCATTTGAGTTTCTTGAACTGGTCTAGGCTTTGGCTCAACTTGAGTAACTCTATTAGAAACTAGTTCTCTAATTCTGTTTATAAACACAACAAAATCAAATGGCTTTACTATGTAGTAATCTGCTCCTAGATTTATTGCGCTTTGAGTTATCTTATCCTGACCTACTGCTGATAGTACTATTATTTTTGGCATTTTAGGTATATCCATAGTATTCAATTTTTCAATTACACCTAATCCATCTAGATGTGGCATTATTACATCCAATATTAATAAGTCCGGTTGTGTCTTTTTTACTAAATCTAACGCTTCAATTCCATCCTTAGCTATGCCTAATATATCGATATCATCCTCATTAGACAAATACTCTTTTAATACCTGACAAAAATCCTTATTGTCATCTGCTAAAACTATTTTGATTTTTTCCACTAAAAATCCCCCCATTAAAAAACATCTTCTTATTACAGAAAACTAAACTTTTTACACAATTGCTTCCTAATTATCTACTCTAAAGCATATTCGACACTCCAAAATTATATTCCTTCTAGATAATTGATAAAATAATAAAATTTTTTAATGCCTCACCTACAATTTTATCATTTCATCTATAAAAATACCATATCCTTTTTTCGGATTATCTCTAAAAACATGAGTTATTGCACCAATAATTTTATTATTTTGTATTATTGGAGCTCCACTCATCCCCTGTACAATACCTCCTGTGTATTCCAATAACTTATCATCTACTACTTTTATTACCATATCTCTATAATTTCCTTTATCATATACTATACTTTCTATTTTTATATCATAGCTTGTTATATTTTTGTTTTTGTCCTCAAAAAGAATTACTGCATCTCCTATTTTTACATCTTGTGGTGTTCCAACTTCTATTAATTGCATTTCTTTATTTGCTAAATTAAATTCTTTATTATGTTTTTCTGTAATATTACCACTTATACCTAGTTCTGAATTATTTGAGAAATTCCCCATTAAATTACTGTCATTAAAATCACCTTTTATTTTACCTACTTTTTCATTACTAGCCTTTACTATTTTTAATTGTTCTGGCTTGTATATATATCCTTGTTTTATTTTTAATAGTTCATTGGTGTCCGAATCTTTTATGGCATGACCAATTGCTTTAAACTTTTCCATGCTAGGGTCATAAAAAGTCATAGTTCCAATTCCAGATATTTTATCCCTTACCCACAATCCAAGTTTATATTTACCATTTTCTTTTTTAGTTTCTATTACTTCTGTTTTATACTTATTTTTTCTCTCAAAAGTCACTTCAACTTTACTCTTTTTAACCATATTCAAAATTTCTGATACATCTTGACTATTTTTTATCCTTTTATTATCTATTTTTACTATATTATCACCAATTTGTATGCCTCCAATATAGTCTACATCTTCCTCCTCATACCCTAAGACCAATACACCATCTGTATTTGCTTTTACTCCAATTATATTTCCCATAGGATATACAAATTTTTTATTATGATTCTTAATTGTAAAAGCTTCTATTGGGGTTTCTTTGTTCGTATTACAATTCTTATTTTGAAAAATTATAAACATGGTAAAAATCGATACAGCTACTAATACTATCCAAATATTTTTAAAATTTTTATTTATTTTGTTCATATATCCATCTACTCCTATGCTGTATTATTATGTATTTATAATTCCTTTTTCCAGAGAATTTATTCATTTAAAAACCTCATTTAAAATCTTACTAAGTGCTTTTTAATATATAATATGATAGTATTATATTGTAACAAAAAGTTTGAAGGGCGGTAATATATTGAAATTAAATGTAAGAATTGCAGACATAAATAATTGGCGTGATTTAGTTAAATTGTCTGTAGATAAAAGTCAGTTAGATTATATTGAAAGCAATGCACTTTCTATTGCTGAATCTAAATTTATAACAGCTTGGATACCTGTTGGAATATATGATGAAAATTCTCTAATAGGATTTGCTATGTATGGTCGTCTAGAAGATGATAGAGTTTGGCTTGATAGATTTATGATTGATTCAAAATATCAAGGCAGAGGATATGGAAAGGCATCATTAGATTTTCTTGTAAATCATCTTAAAAAGGAATATAACTGTGATGAACTATATCTTAGTATATTCGACGATAATAAAATGGCTATTAAGCTTTATAAAGATTTTGGATTTGAGTTTAATGGAGAGCTTGACTATGGCGGCGAAAAAGTAATGGTATTAAAATCTAATTGATATTAACAAAAATATACATATATCAAGGAGGTGAAGTCATTATATAAACATGTCTATATAATGATGGATAAAATGGCTCAAAATATAACTTTAGAATTTGTTGAAGAAAAAGATTTAGAAAACCTTGAAAACGTAAAAATTTTATTTACTGAATATTCTAATTCCTTAAATATAGACTTATGTTTCCAAGACTTTAATAATGAATTAAAAACACTTCCAGGAAAATATAAAAAACCTTCAGGCTCATTGATATTGGCATTTGTTGATGAAAATTTGGCAGGCTGTGTTGCTTTAAAAAAACTTGAAGGTAAAGTATGTGAATTAAAAAGATTATATGTAAGAAATCAATTTAGAGGGTTAAAGATAGGAAAAATACTATTAGAAGAAATCATTGAAGAAGCTAAAAAAATTGGATATACACATATGAGATTAGACACTCTTCCAAGCATGAAAAGTGCACAAGGATTATATGAAAAGATTGGTTTTTATGATATAGAGCCTTATACTTATAATCCAATTGAAGGGGCTAGATATATGGAATTAAAATTATAATTTTTAATAGGGAGTGTCTCAAAGTGAACGTTTTAGTTCAAAGGCACTCTTTTTTGTATGAAATCAAATATATTTTCATCTTTTCAACAGTGAAAAAGATACTTATCTCTGTTTTGAGACAGCCCCTATTTTATTGAACAAATTTATTTAAATATGTATTTATTTTTCTAAATCTTGTAAGCCCATAGTTATATCTTCAGTTATATCCTTTATATATTCTACTCCATTATTGTATGTAAGTTTAGCTTTAATATAAATAATATCATCAATATCTCTTTTAGGAAAACTTGCTTCATAATTCACTTGATTTCTATTTGAATTATTAGCTTTACCATCATTCAAGCTTTTAACAGATTTAGCTTTGTATACAGTATCTTTTTTCCCTTCATTTACAATAATATCTACTTTCTCTAAACTAATATTGTTATAAACTTTATTTTTTGACTTTTCACTTTCATGATTAAGTAGTTTACTATTTTCTACTATTTCAATAAAGTATTCTCTATTATCTCTTATTCCAGAATTAAATATAGGTTGTTCAGGCATATAATCAGAATTAGTCAATTTTTGTACATCAGAACTTTCAGATATAGTTCCACTTGTAACTACTTTATAGTCATATTCACTGCCTGTATTTATTTTTATTTCACAAGCATATGATAATTCTCCATATTTTGTCATTTCAATTTCATTCCATTTATCACTATCTTTTTTATACATAAAAAATACTTTTCCATCTTCTCCAAGCTTACTCAATTGGACATCTACATCAATAATACATTCTTTTTTTTCTATTTTTTTAACTTTTAAATCAATGCTTTTTGTTATATAACTTTTTGACATTTCTTCATTTATAGTATTGCTAATATCCGACTTAGTACTCATAATCTCTTGTGACAAATAATCCAATTTATTATTACAGCTTTCAATATTTTTGTTAATTTCACTTACTGTTAACGAAATATACCATAATAAAATAAAAATTACAATTGTAAAAATTAAGTGCATAGTATTTTTTTTATTCATTCTACATCCCCCTCACTACTGCCTTAATAAATAATATTATACTTAAGCATCTATAAATTTCAAAGTTACAAATTTATACAAATTTTATTCCGTTTTTAATTTCTCTTTTCTTCAATATAGCCATTAAATATTTTAAAATAATTTAATCATAAAAAAAGGTGTAAAGCATTTATCTAAAAATTCTTTACACCTATTAAAATGCCCATTTTTCACTAACATTTTTTAGCCATTTCAATAATTTCACTTGCATGCTCAATAGTTTTTTCTGTTATATTATTACCTGCTATAAGTCTAGCAATTTCATTTTTTCTTTGACATTGATTTAATTTACTAACATTTGTAAATGTCCTATTATTTGAGGTATCTTTCTCTATACAATAATGAGTATCTGCATTTGCAGCAATTTGAGGTAAATGAGTTATACATATTATCTGTTTTTTCTTTGCTATATCACTCAATTTCTCACCAACAATTTGTGCTGCTATTCCACTTATGCCTGTATCTATTTCATCGAACACTAATGTATCAATATCATCTATATCAGCCAATATTGTCTTAAATGCCAACATAAATCTAGACATCTCACCTCCTGATGCAACTTTATATATAGGTTTAATATCTTCTCCTAAGTTAAAGGATATCATAAATTCAATATCATCTATTCCATTTAGGGTAAATGAACTTTCTTCAAAATTAACCTTGAACATTACATTTTTCATATTTAGACTTTTTAATTCATCAAGAAGTATTTTTTCTAAAGTAGTTGCTACTTCTATTCTCGCTTTAGTCAATTTATTAGCTTTTATTTTTAAATCTTCTTCTATATTCATCAGTTGACTTTTTAACTGTTCAACTCTTTCATCTCTATTTAATATTTCATCTAATCTATCTTTAATTTTTTCATAATACTCAAATATATCATCTATGCTATCTCCATATTTTCTTCTTAAATTGTTAATCTCATCAATTCTAAGTTCAATCTGTTCTAACTCATAAGGTTCAAAGTCTATATTATCTTTGTAATTTCTTATATCACCAGATATATCTTGTAACTCATACATAATCCTTTCTACAGTATCACTGTATTCACTTAAAACACTGTCATATTTAGATATATCATTAAGTTCTTTAGATGCAAGACCTATTAGGTCAATAACATTATACTCACCATTATGTAATTTACTGTAACTCGAATTTAGATTATTATATATCTTTTCACTGTTTCTATAAACTTCTCTTTGTTTTAATAAATCTTCATATTCATTCTTATTTAAGTTTGCAACCTCAATTTCATTTATTTGAAATCTTAATAAATCTATTTCTCGTTGAATTTGCATCTCATCCTTATTTTCTGTCAAGCTATTCAAAGCTTTTTTTAATTCACTATACTTATGGTATACTTTTCTATAGGCAGCTTTAAACTTTTCTAATTCATTTTCTCCAAAAAGATCTAGAAATTTCAAATGAGTATCTTTATTAAACAAAGCCTGATTTTGATGTTGACCATGTATATCTATAAGTGTAGATGCAATTTCTTTAAGAAGAGATACTTTAACAGTCCTTCCATTTACTCTAGCAGTACTCTTTCCGTCTGAGTATATCAACCTAGTTATGACCAATAAATTATCATCTTCCATACTTATATCATTTTCATCTAATATTTTTTTTAGATATATATTATCTGACAAAAACACAGCCTCAACAAGTCCCTTATCTGTTCCTTTTCTTAGAAAAGACCTATCATATTTATCACCTAGACAAAGTCCAAGTGCATCTATTATTATAGATTTTCCTGAACCAGTTTCACCTGTAAGTATATTTAAATTTTTATCAATATTCAACCTTAGCTCTTCAACTAAAGCACAGTTTTTCATATATAATTCGAGGATCAAGTCTAAGCCCCCTTTTAACCTATTTGTCTAAATTATGAGAAGCCTCAACGACTTCTATTATTTTATTATTGTGTATCTCACTATCAAATTCATATCCTTCATTTCCATTTCTCAAATGAATTAGATATTCTATATTTCCCTCAGGTCCCTTAATAGGAGAAAAATCTAATCCTAAAATCTCAAATCCATTTTCGACGGAGAAATCAGAAATCATTTTTATAACTTCTATATGTGTAGATTTTTCTCTAACTACCCCTTTTTTGCCAACTTTTTCTCTTCCTGCTTCAAATTGAGGTTTAATCAAAGCGACAATTTCTCCATCATGACGTACTAACTCCTTTGCTTTTGGAAGTACTAATTTTAATGATATGAAAGACACATCAATTGATGCAAAATCTGCAAACTGCTTCGTATCTTCTATTGTCACGTTTCTTATATTTGTTCTTTCCATACACACAACTCTATCATCTTGTCTCAATTTCCATGCGAGTTGACCATAGCCAACATCTATAGAAAATACTTTTATTGCTCCATTTTTGAGCATACAATCTGTAAAACCACCTGTAGATGCACCTATATCCATACATACTTTTCCATCAATAGTTAAGTCAAAATTTTTCATTGCTTTTTCAAGCTTTAAACCACCCCTACTGACATATGGTATTGGATTTCCTTTTACTTCTATATTGCAGTCCTCTTTTACTTCTGTACCAGCCTTATCACATCTTTGATTATCAACAAAAACTAATCCAGCCATTATTGCTTTTTTGGCTCTTTCTCTACTTTCAAAATGCCCTTGTTCTACTAATAATAAATCTATTCTTTTTTTCATAAAATTACCTTTCTGTTAAAAGCTACTTTAATAGTAACTAAAGTAGCTTAAAGTAACACACTTGATATTTATTTTAATTGATAAATTTTATATTTTATATCAGTCTTAATCTATAATATTCATATTAATTTTTTATTCGATAATTAGCTTTCTTATTTTATTAGCAATACTTTTTGGAGACAGTCCTACAAAATCATACAATTCATCCACATTGCCATGTTTTACAAATTCTTCTGGTATTGCTATATTAAGTATATTTACATTATATTCATTGTCTATAATAAACTTATTTATTCTACTTCCAAATCCTCCAGTTACAATATTATCCTCTATTGTAACTACATTTTTGTGATTCTTTAATAAGACATTCAGCATATCTTCATCCATTGGCTTTAAAAATCTCGCATTGACTATTGTTGGATTTATTCCTTCTTTTAATAATATTTCTTTAGCATCCAAAGCATGTTTTACCATACTTCCAATAGAAAGTATAACTGTATCTTGTCCATCATCCAATACCTCATATTTACCTAATACAATTTCTTTATATTCTCCCTTATCTAGGTAATAACTATTTCCTCTTGGGTATCTAATTGCTAATGGACAATCTAATTGTAATGACAAATCCATCATAAGTTCCATCTCTTTTGTGTCTTTTGGCGCCATTACTACAATATTTGGAATAGAATTTAAGTAACTTAAATCAAACATACCATGATGAGTTTCTCCATCATTTCCAACTAACCCAGCTCTATCTATAAGAAAAGTAACTGGCTTTTTTGTTATACATACATCGTGAATAAGTTGGTCATATGCTCTTTGCAAAAACGACGAATATACAGCGAAGTAAGGTTTCATACCATTTTTTGCAAGACCTGCTGCAAATCCTGTTGCATGTTGTTCAGCTATACCAACATCATAATATCTTTTTGGATATGCACGTTCAAATAGGTTTAGACCTGTACCAGATGGCATCGCAGCCGTTATAGCTACTATCTCTTCATTTTCATTAGCCATATCAACCAGTTTTTCTCCAACACTAGTTGACATAGACTTAACTTTTGAAGATGTAACACCTGTCTTTATATCAAACTTTGATACTCCATGATATTTATCAGGTTGTTCCTCTGCAAATCTGTACCCTTTTCCTTTTTTCGTAATTACATGTAAAAGAACAGGTCCTGTTTTGTGTTTAGCCTTTCTCAATATATCTATTAAGTCTTTAGTATTATGACCATCTATAGGACCATAATACCTTATACCTAAGGAATCAAAAAATGAACAGTCCTGAGGAGAAAAGCTACACATTAGTTTATCTTTAAATCTATGTGCAGTCTTAGATAAAATTTCACCTGTTTGTGTAACATTTAAAATTTTATCAACTTCATCTGTCATTTTCTCAACTGTTGAGTTTCTTATAATACTTGACAGATATTTAGACATTCCACCAACATTTTTATCTATGGACATCTCATTATCATTAAGGATTACTATCATATTGGTATTTATATATCCCAATTGGTTTAAAGCTTCAAGTGCCATACCTCCTGTTATAGAACCATCTCCAATTATAGATATAACACTATAGTTTTCTTTTTTTATATCTCTAGCACAGGCAATACCTGTAGCTATAGAAATAGATGTACTGCTATGCCCTGTGTCAAAAATATCATGAGGACTTTCACTCTCCTTTGGAAAACCACTTAGTCCATTAAATTGTCTCAAAGATACAAAACAATCTTTTCTTCCAGTAACCATTTTATGAACATAAGATTGATGTCCTACATCCCACACAATCTTATCTTTAGGACTATCAAATACTTTATGAAGTGCTAATGTTAACTCAACTACTCCTAAATTAGAAGCCAAATGTCCTCCTGTCTTAGAAACAGATTTTACTAAGAACTTTCTTATATCCTTTGCAAGTAAATCCATTTCTTCTATGCTCATATTTTTTATATCCTTTGGAGAATTTACTTTATCTAAATATTTATACATATTATCCTCACCTTTATTTTGTAAATTTTCAATTTACATCAATATTAAAGCTGTTACTATACCAAGTAAAGCTCCAAACCAAACTTCTAGTGGTGTGTGACCTATTAATTCTTTTAATTTCTTCTGCTCTATATGCTTTCCATGTTGTATGTCTGCTACTATTTGATTTAATATAGTAGCTTGTTTACCAACAGCCCGTCTAACACCTGCTGCATCATACATTATAATCAGAGCAAGCACAGTAATTATAGCAAAATCAGTAGAATTAAACCCTTTTTCAATACCTACCACTGTAGCTAAACTTGTAACAAAAGAACTATGGGAACTAGGCATACCTCCTGAAATAAGTATTCTTGATAACTCAATTCTTTTTTCCTTGCCAGTAAATATTTTTATAAATTGTGCTAAGAAACAAGCAATCAGACTTATTCCCAAAGCCCCATTGTTAAAAATCTCCGAAAAAAAATCCATTTTTCCCTCCTCGATTTTAGCTGTATATTTTAGTATTCTCTATCTATTATATATTCAGCCAATCCCTTTAAAAAATCTACATCTTCAGATAATTTTTCTATACTCTTCTTTGCTTCATCAATCAAATTATGTGCAATTTCTTTAGATTTATCTAAACCTAAAAGAGATGGATATGTTGACTTATGATTTTCTATATCACTTCCAACCTTTTTCCCTAATTTAACTTCATCTCCTACTATATCTAGTATATCATCTACTATCTGGAATGATAATCCGATATTTTTTGCATATTTAGTTATTTCTTCCATTTGCTCTGCATTTGCTCCACCTATAGTAGCTCCTGCTCTCATACAGCCTACCATCATTGCAGCAGTTTTGTTCATATGTATATAATCTAGTTTTTCTTTTTCAATTTGCTTATTTTCACTTTCTACATCTACTACTTGACCGCCTATCATTCCATATATACCAGCACCTTTAGCAATCTCATTTATAGCTTTTAGATACTTTTCTGGGTTTTCTTTATTGATTGAACCTGCAAGCATTACTTCAAAGGCATAGTTCAATAAAGCATCTCCTGCTAAAATCCCCATCGCTTCTCCATATACTTTATGATTTGTTGGTCTTCCTCTTCTTAAGTCATCATTATCAAGAGCAGGTAAATCATCATGTATTAGCGAATATGTATGTATCATTTCAATTGCAACAGCAAAGGCAATAGCGTCCTCTTCATTCCCTCCAACTATTTTACAAGCCTCTAATGTAAGTATTGGTCTTAATCTTTTACCTCCAGCACTCAAACTGTAGTTCATAGCTTCAATAACAGTTTTTTGGTATCCCTCTTCTTTAGGCATATATTCTTTAAGTACATTTTCTATAAAACTTGCTTTCTCTTTCAGACATTGTTTAAATTTCAATTTTACTCCTCCTCTACTTTAAAATCTTCTTCTATTCCTAATTGATTAAATTTACTTATTTTCAATTTAGCATCATCTAAAAGCTTATTACAATGTTTATAAAGGCTTATACCTTCTTCATACAAGCTTAAAGATTCATCTAAGCTAGCATTTTTAGATTCTAATTCATTTAAAATACTCTCTAATCTTTTATAAGCTTCTTCATAGGTTAAATTCATACTATACCTCTTTATTTTCAATTTTATCTATCATACATTCTAAATTTCCATCTTTCAATACTATATCTATGCTATCTTTTGTTTTCAATCCTTTTATACTGTTTATTACTTTTCCATCTTTTTGAGCTATACTATAACCTCTATCCATAGTCGCCAATGGACTTAAATTATGAAGCAATGCTCCAATCTTTATTAGTTTTTCATCTTCTAATTTTAAATTGTTTTCTATTCCAAAAATTATTTTATCATATATTTTATCCAATTGTATAACTTTATCTTTTATTGTGTAAGAATCTAAATAGTTATTTATCTTATTAAATACTGATTCTAATCTATATTGGTCTAGTTCAATTTGATTTGTAAGAGACTTACTCATTCTGCTTTTTATGTTTCCAAGTTTATAGTTTATATCATCTAGTGATGGAGTAGCAATCTCTGCTGCTGCTGATGGTGTTGGTGCTCTCATATCAGATACAAAATCACAAATAGTAAAGTCAGTTTCATGCCCAACTGCTGATATTATTGGAATTTGAGAATTAAAAACCTCTCTTGCTACCATTTCATCATTAAAAGACCAAAGTTCTTCTATCGAACCCCCACCTCTACCAATTATAAGTGTATCAATATTCTTCATATGATTGAAAAACCTAATTGCTTCACATATTTCTTCTGCTGATTTGTCTCCTTGTACTGTTACTGGATAAAGCTTTATGTTAACTTTTGGGTATCTCCTTTTTATCACATTTATTATATCTCTTATAACAGCACCTGTTGGAGATGTTATAACGCCAATTGAGTTTGGCATTTTAGGTATAGGTATCTTGTATTTAGGGTCAAATAAGCCTTCTTTATTAAGTTTTTCTTTTAATCTATTAAATTCTATGTGTAAATTTCCTATTCCCTCTATTTCAATTTCATTAATATATAATTGATACGCACCATCTCTTTCATAGACCGATATATATCCATTGGCTATAACTTTCACACCATTATCTAGTTTTAGATTACGATTAAAATTACTTTTAAAAATTACACAGTTTAACTTTGATGTTTCGTCTTTAAGTGATAAATATACATTTCCACTACTATGAACCTTAAAATTAGAAATTTCTCCCTTAACTTTAAGATTGGAAAGTATTGGGTCGTTTATTAAAATTCTTTTAATATATGAATTTGCTTCACTTATATCTAAAGCTCTTAGTTTCATACTCTTTCTCCTAAAAAGTTATTCAATCCTATTATAGCACACCCAACAGCATTATCAGTTGAATATTGTGGTTCTGTAAAATGAGCTTCTATATGCTTTTTTCTTAATTTCAGACTTAATTCTTTAAGAATATACTTACTTGCAGAAACTCCACCTGCAAAGACTACTTCATTTACATTGTAAGTTTCACATAAATATACTAAAGATTTAAACATATTTCTGACTACTGAATCTAATACTAACTTAGATACGTATTCTTTTTGATTAGTATTATCTCCATTATCTTCTATAATCTTATTTACCTGATTTTCTAACCCAGATAAATTCATATATCCATCTCTTACAGAAGTTTTCAGACCACTTTCTATTTTAAGATTACAATTTAAAGCATTTTCATCTAAATATTTTCCTGAAGGAAACTTATATCCTAACTTAACTCCTATCCTATCTATAAGTTGACCAAAACTAATATCCTTACTTCCTCCAATTATATCTATATTATATCCAAAATTATTGTATAATTTACTTTTATTATCTTTTTTAATACTTATTTTGGCAATTCTATCTAAATTAGTATTACATATATTGTAATTACTATCCTGTTTGGTTATTAAAAGTATCTCTGTAGTACCACCAGACATATGAACAGAAATAAACCTATTATTATTTTTCAATTTACTATTTAATAAACTTGATTCTATGTGATTTTCTTGATGAGTAGTCTCATAAAACCTACAACCATATATACTAGATAATAGCTTTCCAAAATTATGTCCTACATTAAATACAGGCATATATGAATTTTCAACAGGTCTAGGTTTTGTTGAGGAACAAACCCCTTCTACATTAAACTTATCTTTAAATGATTTTATCCTATCACTAAGAATCCCTAAATTATTTATGTGTTGGAATACAGCTTCACTCTGTCTTAAACCTTTTGCATTATCCCTTACTTCTAGCATTATTTTTTCATTAAATATAACTTTCTTCTCTAAAGAGATAGCTGCTATAGAAGTAGTATAGCAGCTAGTATCAATTCCAATTATTATATTATTTTCCAATTTCATCAACAACACTTCCTAATATACCATTTATAAATTTAGGAGATTTATCATCACAATATATCTTTGCAAGTTCTACAGCTTCATTTATTGATACTTTATTAGGAGTATCTAAATAAAGTATTTCACACACAGATAATCTAAGTATAGACACATCTACCTTTGGCATTCTATCTACTGTCCAGTTTTTAGCATGCTTGTTTATTAATTCATCTATCTTATCATGATTTTCTTTTAGTGCTTTGCATACTGAATTTATATATTTTCTGTCTATAACATATTCAAGCTTAGTATCTTCTAACTTTAAATTTGAGTTACTTGAATATTGAAGAGCAAGCTCTTCATATCTATTTATAATATGCTCTGAATTATCTTTTAGAAAAGTATCTACCTTATCCTCTAAAGCTTCAAAATCTTCTTTATTAATATTTATTTGATATATAAGTTTCATTATATATTCTCTTGTTGTACTCTTTTGTGCCCTATCTTTTTTCATCAATTACAATTCTCCTTTAAGTTTAATTATCTATATAAAATCAATTGTCATCAAAAAACCCTCTGATTTTTCAGAGGGTTAATATTAATTTTTCTTAGCTGCTTTTGCTTCTTCCTTATCAACTTTATCTTTCTTAAAGCTGATTCCTTGAATGTGTATATTTACTTGAGAAACCTTCAATCCTGTCATTGTCTCAACAGTATTTTTTACATTTTCTTGAACTTTAAAAGCTGTATCTGGTATTGACATTCCATACTTTATCGTAACCATTACATCTAAATTAACATCCTCTTCTTCTATTTGTATCTTTACTCCATTATTTTTTAACAACTTATCTGTTAATGTTGCTGTAGTTTCTATGCCTTCAACTTCTAATGCTGCTAGACCCGCTATTGTAGCTATTACATCATTAGATATTTTTACTTGTCCAAACTTATTATCTTCCATATTAAAACTTACCTCCTGATTTTAAGGAACTATTTTTATAAGTATAATAATACCAAATACAAGTCTACTTTGCAAGAAAATAACCTCAGTTAATTCTGAGGTTTATAATTTACTTATTATTATTATTTGTAAGTTTAATATTTTCATACTTTACATTAGCTTGCTCTGCAACTAAATCAAATATTTTTGCTGCATCTTTCTTTTCTAATTTAGCTTCATTTACAACGACATTAACTTTGTTATCACTTATATAAACTAATGCTTCTTCATATCCTTTTGTACTCAAAAGATTTTCTATTTGAAGTTCTTTTTCTTGAATTTTAACTATATTTAATTTCATATTAGAAGCTTCTTTTCTAGATTCTTCTGTTGTAGATGGATTATTTATCATTTCATTTAAATCTTGAACTAATTCATTTCTTTGTTTTTCTCTATTCATTTTCATATCTAAAATATAAGATGCCTTTTTCATATTTTTTTCAGATGATAATTGAGCTTTTATTTCTTTACTTGTTTCAGTTGCCTTTTCCTTTACTTTACTGGCTTTGCTATCAACTATGTCAATATCAGCACTTTCCCTTCCGTCCTGTTTACTTACGTTACTAGAATCCTCTGTTTTGCTACTATCATCAGTATTTTTTTGTAATTGTGCTTCTTCATATGCCTTAAACTCTTTTGATGTTTCCAATAAAGATTTCTTACTCAATTGGTAATTCACTGTTCCTACTACCACTAGCATTGCAGTTAAAGTTATTATTACAAATCCTCTTCCCTTATAATTAAACTTCATTCATTTATCCCCCCGGTTATATGTATTTATTTAGAATATATTTCTACTTGATGACCAGCCACTTGTAATGATGTTTGTACTGCACTATAAAGTGTTTCTTTAACATTTGGGTCACTTGCTCCACTTGCTACTACTATCACTCCCTTTATCTTTGGCTCTGTAGTTTTTATAACTACAGGGTCACTTGAATTTGAAGTTATCATTGTTTTATTTTCACTAGAAGTCGTAACTGTTCTTTCTCCACCTTGTGCATCTTTTTCCTCTGTTGTTTCTGTTGTATTATTTGAATTAAAAGCAGGTTGTATTTCTTCACTTGATTCAAATGTAACCATTACATCAACATCCCCTGCTCCATCAATTTTAGATAGTATTGCTGTTAATTTTGATTCTAAATCATCTTTTTCTTGTTCTTTAGTAACTTGTTTTTCAGTTGTTTTGTTAGTATCTGTTTTTCCAACTTGTTTTTCATTTTTGCTACTAGGAAAACAAGATAATAAGACTAATGACACCACACATATTCCAGCTATAGTTATTAGTGAATACACTTTTCTCTTATCTTTGTCATTTAAGTTTTTCAACATTATCCCAACTCCTATTTATCAATTTGTATATCTTCTATAGAAACATCTAGCACCTTTATTAAGTCATTTTTTAATTTTTCTTCATTTAGGTTCAGTCCATATTCTGTACCTTTTTTAAAGACTTGTTTAGAATTTTCTTTGTCATTAGAGTTTATGTTTTCTCCATCCCCTTTAGTACTATTATTTTTATTTTCTTTATTAATATTGCTATTGCTTTTTGTAGTATTATTTTTTTCTTTTATTTTTATATTGTTTATGTTTGCTCCATTGAGCTCTATATCTTCTAAATCATAACCATATTCATCAAGCTTTAACTTAAGCACCTCTTTTAAACCGTCCTCATATCCCTTGGATAAACTATTATTTCCAGTCTCTTTCGCCAAAGCATTTGTACTATCTACATACTGTTTGTTATAGTTACCCATAGATTTCAAGATTCTATCTTCTAAACTCATATCTTTTGAAAAAAACCCTACTACTGGAGTTATTACAATAAATACAAACATAAAGTTTAAAACTAGGTTAACATAAGGCTTTATCTTAGAGCTTGGTAAAATCATATCTACTATATTTACTATAAACGCTCCTATCAAAACACTAACTATCCATGTCTTTATGCCCTCTAACATAGCATCCTCCTCTCTAAAAAATTTAGATTAAACGTAATCACTTTTTTATTGATATATGAATTATCCTTGACTTACGACACTTATCGATGTCAAGATAGCTACAGTCACAAAGAACATTACTGTTATAGCAATTACCGATGCTAGCATTATTATCATTAAATTTGCAACTTCATTTAAAAAATTAGATATTCCATCTTCTCCAACAGGTTCTACAATTATTGCTGCTAATTTGTATACTACTATTACTGATAAAATTTTTATCACTGGAAGTAAACAAATTCCAACAAGTAAGATAAGTCCTATTCCTCCAAATATATTTTTTATAAGCTGAGATGAAGATAATAAAATATCCACTGAATCAGATACAAACCCGCCAACAACAGGAATAAAATTACCTATAGCAAATTTAGCAGTCTTTACACTGAATTTATCAAAACTAGTTACATACAATCCTTGTATAGATACAAGACCTAAATAAACAGTAAACATTGCTCCAATAGAAACATAATTGATTTGTTTCACAAAGGAGAAAAATCTCTTTAACCTTATATTTTTTGATAAATTGTTTATTATTAAAATTCCAAATGCAACAGTAATGGATACAAATAGGAAATTTTTAAAAAATACATTTATAAATGTTACTCCTCCTATAAAGATAGGATTCAAAGTTGTAGATGTTATTGGGAATCCAATTAAAAGTAAAAATGTTATTAATATTGGCATTATAACTTGCATAAGACCTACAGTATGGTCTATTGCATCATAGCAAATCTGTAATACATCTTTGAACCCAACAAGTGTAAGTGATACCATTGTAATAAATATTATATATGTTGCTATTTGACTTACTGCACCTGATGAAAAAGAGTTTTCTAGACTCTTTAAAATGGATGATAATAGAGCCAATACCAAAATCACTGCTACTACCTTTAAGCTCGCTTTAAATTCATCAAACATCAATATCTTCAATCCATCTTTATTGAATAAATCTAAGATATTTTTTTCCCCACTAATTAAATCTTTTACAAATGATTTTAAATTAACATCATTAATAACTATTTCTTTATTTATATAATCTTGAATTTCATTTATATCAAGCTTGTCTAACTGACCATCTATATACTTATCTATACTATTTTTTGTTTCACCATATTCTTTATCTTCACTACTTGGTACTTCATTAGCAAATATCATAATAGCAAAGATATTTATAAAAAAGAAAGTAAATAAAAAACCTATAATCATTGGTAAAAATCTTTTTTTCATAAGCAACCATGCCTCTCTTCACTCTATAAACCTCAATACAACAAAAGCACTCTAATATACCTATAGTTATTTCAATATACACAACTATGGAATTATGTTCACGACCATTTCTACAATGGATAAAAGTATAGGGAAAGACATTGACATAACTATTATTTTACCTCCAAACTCTAGTTTTGAAGCAATGTTTCCTTCCCCACAATCTTTACAAAGTTGTATAGCAAATTCCATTAAGTATGCTATCCCAATTAATTTTATTATTAATGATATATACATAGTTGGGATATTAGCCTTGTTAGCTAAGTCTTGTATACTATCTACTATAAAATTCAACTTAAACATAACCGATAATAATATTATTACTCCAGTTATTATTGCTATGAAATTTGCTATCTCTGGTCTATCTTTTTTAATTACTAAACAGAGTGTAGTTGAAATGATTGCAATTCCTATTAATTGCATTATTTCCAAATTACTCCCTCCTCTTTAGTAAAGTTGAAACATTGTTCTTACAGTATTAAACAAATCACTTATTTCTGTTATCACCATACCCAATACAATTATTACACCTGCTAACGTAGTAAGACCTGCCCAATCTTTTCTATCTGTTTTTTCCAATATCATATTCAATACTGATATTAGAATACCGACACCTGCAACCTTTAATATCAATGATATTTCCATAATAAACCTCCCCATACTAAATCAATATAATACATATACCTATGCCTATAAATGTCACTAGTTTTTTATATAATATGCCCTTTTTGTTTATATCTTCCTTTGTCTCATAGGTTTGTTTTTTCAAATTTTCTATAGATAAATCTATCATTCTTTGTTGTGACTCTACATCACTTTTCCCTAAAGTAAAGATTAGATTTTTCAACTCCTCGATTTCTTTATTACCTAGATAAGTTTCTTTATTTAGGACATCAATATTTTCTGATATTATCATTTCCAAAGTTTTACTTTGTTCATTGTGAAGTTCTTCTGATATTTGATAGAAGAACTTCCAAAAACAAAACTCTTTATTTCCACCTATTCTATTAAAAATTTCTTCTAATGTATAAAGCCCGAAAGATAAATCCATCCTTAAAATTTCTAGAACTCTTATTAAATCATTCAATTGTTTATGTCTACGAGTATAAGTTTTGTATATATGCTCACCTATCAAATAACTACTTCCTATTAAAAGAGCTATAATAATTATTTTAATTTGCAAAATACCATCTCTTTTCTTCTAAATCGTAAATTTTTTCAATCGTTCCTGCTCCTCTTTTTGCAGAAAGAATTATAACTTTTTTAAATAATTCTTTATCTAGCAGCCTGTTTAATTCTTTTCTATTTTGTATATCATCTATTGAATCTCCATGTACAGTAGTTATTAATCCTATACCTCCATTTAATGCTGTGTATAATGCCTTTATTTCTTTTTCGCTTCCAATCTCATCTGTCACAATAACATTTGGTGACATAGACCTTAAAAGCATTGTAATACCCAAGTCTTTTGGGCAAGTTTCTATTATATCAGTCCTTATTCCAACATCCATTTGTGGAACACCTAAATACGCACCTGCTATCTCATTACGCTCATCTACTAAAGCTACTTTTAAACCTTTAAATCCATAATACTCATTACCATTACTTAAATTCCTTACTATATCTCTTATTAAAGTTGTTTTTCCACATTGAGGTGGTGATATTATCAAAGTATTATTAATCTGATTTTTTCCTTTTATGATATGACTTAAAATCTTATCCGAGCATCCAATAATTTCTCTTGATACTCTTATATTTAAAGATGATATATGCTTTATGTTTTTGACTTGTCCATCTTCCACTATTACTTTTCCAACTAATCCTACTCTATGACCTCCTCTCAAAGTTATAAATCCTTTTTTTATATCGTCCATAAATGAATGTATTGAATATTTACATATTATTTGAAAAGTTTGCTCTACATCTTCTCTTGTAACTACATATGAGTTTTGTTGATTTAAATCAAGTGTCATAGTTTTCTGATTGTAAAAATAATCTTTAGAGTTTGCATTCAGTATCAATGGTTTTTGTGAACGTAACCTAATTTCTTCTATATTTAGATTATTGTTTGAGATTTTTTCTACCTTTTCTCTTATAGTTGTAGAAAGAGAGTTTATTATTTCATCAGAAAGTTTATTCATTTCTTGTCCTCCTCCTTTGTTTATATAATTCTATTTATAAAGGACAAGGAATATTACCAAAACATATATATTTTTTTTAATAATGTTTATCAATAAAAAAAGTGAACCCTTTTATTTAGGATTCACTTAGTGAGTAGACTCTACTAATATTATTAATCTTTATAATATCTACATTTCTTTTATTAGCCCCTTTTTATAAGCCATTAAAAGTAATTTTAAGTCTTCTATTTCTTCTTGTATTTTTACTCCTTCATCAGTATCTCTCACCATTTTTCTCTTTGCCTTATGCTCTACTACAACAGTTGTCGATAAAATATCGCTTTCATTTGCAATAGCTTCTTCAGCAGAATTAAATGGTTCATGTGATACTAATTGCAGAGTTCTAGAATTATATATTAAAGTATATCCAGCTATACCAGTAGTTTTTTGGTAAGCTCTAGAAAAACCACCATCTATAACAAGAATTTTACCATTAGCTTTTATTGGACTCTCTCCATTTTTACTTTCCACAGGAACATGCCCATTTATTATATGTGATTCATCAAGTTCTAAATCAAATTCTTCAAATATTTTTTCACAAGCCATCTCATTTTCTCTAAGTTTAAAATATGGGTTCTTATTTTCTTTATGAGTCTCTTTTTCTGCTATAAAATATCTTTCAAATGTGGTCATATCATCTTTACCAAATAATGATGAACACTTTCCAGTCCACAAATACCACATAATATCCATACCATATAGTTTTTCTTCTGCTTTATCTTTGAAGAAAAATCCTTCTCTTGCTAGAGATTCCATTTTGTCCATAAGAGCCTTACCTTTATACTCTTTTCCCATTATATTCATAGACATAAAACTTCCATCTTCATTTAATGGTACACATCCATGAATCAGTAAATTTGAGTTTGCCTTTAAATATATACTTCCTTTAGAAAATAAAAATGAAACATGTTTTTGTAATTTTTCACTGCCTCTAAATGAAGACACTAATTTATCAATAACGTTTTTTTCTTCCATTGTTAATTTATACGGGTCTTTTTTGTCTATTGTAGGCAAATAAGTGTCTTTTAGTTTATATGTTTTTCCTTTTAGAGTAATTGTGCCTTCATCATAGTTTATCATATTAAGTAAAAGTCTATGTTCCATCTCAAACTCGGGTCTTCGTCTTATAACTTCACCTTCAAGCTTAAATTGAATTATACTTATTGCTTTGTGCATTTTCGCCATTAAAGACTTTTCTGTTGTTGTCACACTTTGGTCATTAATCTTTGGAATAAATTCTTTACAAGGGTCATCTTTATACATCTCTATAGCAAAAGTGGCTAAAGGCAATAAGTTTATTCCATATATGTCTTCTACAATATCTAAATTCGCATATCTAGCTGATATCCTAAGTGCATTTGCTATACAAGTTTTTTCACCTGCTGCCGCACCCATCCATAATATGTCATGATTTCCCCATTGAATATCTACACAATGATGTTCAATAAGCTTATCCACAATTATATCTGGTCTTGGACCTCTATCATAAATATCTCCTATTACATGTAGTCTATCAACAACTAATTTTTGTATCACTGTAGAAATAGCAATTATAAACTCTTTAGCTATTCCTATATCAACTATTGTTTCAACTATACTTTTATAGTACTCTTCTTTATGTTCACTTTTAACATGCTCATGTAAAAGTTCTTCTATTATGTATTTAAAATTTTCTGGTAAAAGTTTTCTAACTTTAGACCTAGTATACTTGCTAGAAGCATACTTGCACAGTTCTATAAGTCTATAAATATTTATTCTATAAAAATCATCTATATTTTCCTCTTGCTTAATTATTAAATCTAACTTTTGTTCAGGATAATATACAAGAGTTGCTAACATCTTTTTTTCGCTATCTCTTATTGTGTTTGAAAATAATTCTTCTATTTTTCTCTTTATTACACCAGAACCATTTTTTAATACATGTACAAATGGTTCATATTCACCATGTACATCTGTTATAAAATGCTCTGTCCCCTTTGGAAGATTTAATATAGCCTCTAAATTTATTATTTCTGTACTTGCTTTTGATATACTTGGATATTGTTTTGATAATAACTTTAAATACTTAAGTTTGCTGTTTAAATAATCATCTGATATTTTACACAGATTTTTCATAATTCGTCCTCCAAAATTATATTAAGTTATATTCTTTTTTAATTATACCATACTTAATATACTTTTTTCGAGATAAAATGTACACTAATTATATTCCCAATAAAAGTGACATTCCTATTAAATATTCATCCTTCCCAAATGATAGAAAATGAGTTTCTCCACCCACTTCATTATAAAAATCTATAATACTTTGAGCATCTTCTTTTTCTCCTTCTCTAATAAGTACGTCTACACCATTTTTTAATGTTATTGTTGGCATAAATTTACCTCCTAATAAGTATGTTATCTATAAACATAATACTATTGTTCTTCTGCTGTTACAATATTTTTCACGTATTAATAACAATATAAGGCTATATTAAAATAAAAAATTAATAATATTTTAATATAGCCTTATAGATACTTATTTGTATTTAATTTTCTGATAATATCTAACTTTAACTCAATAATCTGTTATAATATAATTAAATTATTTTCTTTAAATTTTCACCATAAACCTTTCTATTATAAGACTTCATTATAAAATATAATGGTACTCCAATTGCCAATGCTCCCAATCCCATAATTAATTGATGAATAGATGCTTGGAATAATAACCATGTCCCAACACATACAGCAATTAGAGGAATCACTGCTCCAAAAGGTGTTTTAAAGGTACCTACTAATTCTGGTCTTTTCTTTCTAAATACTAATACTGATAAAGATGTTGGTATGTATTGTATGAATCTAGCAACTGCACTTATTGCTGCTAATTCAGCAAAACTTCCAGATAAAGCTATTGGTATAGTGATTATCATAGTAGCTATTATCGCTATATATGGTGTACCTTTTTTATCTTTTCTTGCAAATATTCTTGGTAACATTTTATCATCAGCCAAAGCTACACAACTTCTTGGATTTACGAAAGCACCACACATACAAATTCCACCAACAGAAACCAATGTTCCAAAAGTAACCAATCCAGCACCCATATTTCCAAAACATATTCTTGCAGCATCTGCAACTGGTGTAGATGTACTAGATAATGAATCTCCTAGTATACCAACACATACAACTTGATTTAATATATATATTATTGATGCAATTACTATTACACTTATAATTGCTATTGGTATATTCTTTCTAGGGTTGTCCATGTCCTCCGCTGCAACTGCTATAGATTCAAATCCTGTAAATGAATAAAACATTAAAAGTGCTGCTGCTCCAAACTCTGTTGCTCCAGCCCCTGGAGGCACCATTGTTGAAGTAGTAAAATTAACCCCTTTTATAAAAAATATACCTATTCCTATAAATAATATTAATGGAATTAGTTTACCTACAGTTATAACATTTTGTACAATTTTTGATAGAGACACACCTAATAAGTTTATAATTGTAAGTCCAACTATCATAGCTACAATTATAATTTTTTGTATATGTGGGTCACCTGCTGGAGCCCATACTGCTGATAATGATGTAGGAAAACCTACTATTAAAGCTGCCCAAGAAATACATCCTATTACCCATTTCATAAGACCTACTTCAAAGCCACAAAAATCTCCAAAAGCTTCTTTAGTATAAACATAAGCAGCACCATTTTTATTGAATTTACCTGCCACTTCAGCAAAACAAAATGCCATGGATAAAACTAATAACATATCAAACATATACACAAATATACTTGCTACTCCAAATGCTTTCATTGCATCTCCTGGTAATAGAAAGACTCCTGCTCCTACTACTGCATTAATACCTAAAAGTATAATACTTATTAATCCCATTTTATTCTTTTCATTCATGTTCAATCCCTCCAAGGTATATTATAAATTTGAACAAATATTTATAAAATATTTAAATAGATTTTCCATTTTATTACAGTAATCTACCATCATTTCTGGATGCCATTGTACTCCTACTACAAAATTATCATCCTCTTTTTGAATAGCTTCTATTATACCATCTTTCGAGTGTGCTATAGCCTTTAATCCTTTCCCAAGCTGATTGACACTTTGATGATGATAGCTATTTGTAAGTAACTGTTTTCCTAAGATTCCTTCTAAAATACTTCCTTCTTTAACATCTATTTTATGAGTAGCTACATGTCTTTTGGAAGATTGTGTATGTTTTATATAATTTCCTTCTACAAGATTATTATCCTGGTACAAAGTTCCTCCTAAGCTTACATTTAAAATTTGTAGCCCCCTACATATACCTAACATAGGCTTTTTAAGCTCTAATGCTATACTTATTGCAATTAAATCAAATTCATCTACTTCTGGATATATAAAGGTTGTTTCTTCTCTTGTTTCTTCTCCATACAATTGAGGATTGACATCCCATCCCCCAGATATTAATACTCCATCAACCATCTCAATCTGTTTTTTTATAACTTCTTTATCTGTATTTACTGGAATAATAACTGGGCTACCTCCACCTTTTAGTACTGCATTTATATAATCATTATTTACATATGACCTTTCAAGCCCTGGAAACATACCATTTTCCATTATTATTAAGTTTCCTAAAATACCTATTATTGGTTTCATAATCAAGCTCCTAACTAATCGATTGTTTTATGTATTTATTTTATATTCATATAATTTTCCAATGCTAAAGAAAGTTGGTCTGGGCAAGATGTTGGCTTTGTTTTACACTCTATTCCTTTTAATTTTTGAATTACATCTTCTACATTCATACCTTCAACTAATACTTTTAGCCCTTTTAAATTTCCATCACATCCACCAGTGAAATTGACACTTGTAACTTTATTTTCTTTTACCTCAAATTCAATTTCTGTAGCACAAGTCCCTGTTGTTTTGTATTTCATAATTAAACCTCCCAATTATTTTGTCATCTTATCTCTATAATTAGCAATATGTATGCCAAAATTTTTAATTATTTTTATTTATTCTTCTTCTAGTATTTTCAATACTTTTATCAACTATATTTTTTATTTTTAACTGTGTGTACGTTTTTTTTACAAATAAAAATAGGTAATGGGTTATTTTATTATAACCTATTACCTATCTAAACCTATTTTTTAAACCTATTAGTGTTTAATTTAAACTATTTTAAATGTATAAAATTCTTTCTCTCACAATATAAACTTAAATTTTATAAGTATAAAAGTTTATGATTATCTAAATATTTATATTTTGAATATCTTATTTTAATATTAGTATACTTAAGTAATACTATTGTAAAGTTTTATCCCCTCTGGAGTTATTTGACTTCCACATCTTCCAGATTTAGATGATATATATCCACATTCACTTAAATAAGATAACACCTTTCTAACTTTACTTTCAGAAATCTCAATTTCTTCCTCCATAAGTTTTTCTATTATAAATCCTCTTCCAACTCCAGAAGATGAATCTCTCCTTTCATATAGAACTCTTAATATCTCCTCAAATTCTTTTTTGGTATAACCAAATCCATCTTCATAGCTAGCAACATATTCTGTCTTTATATATGGTGGTAAGTCATCTTTAAAAACCATGCTATCACACATTAAACTTACATAAGAAGCAACATTTTGTAACTCTCTTATATTTCCTGGCCAATTATATTTTTCTAAAATAGTTACAACTTCAGGTGAAAGTCTTATATTATTTCTCAAAAAGAAATTCATAAGCGTTATTATATCTTCTTTTCGATTCCTTAGTGATGGTACATCTATTGGCAATACATTTAGTCTATAATACAAATCTTCTCTAAATTTTCCTTCTCTAATCATCCTTGGCAAGTTTTTGTTTGTTGCTGCTATGACCCTAACATCTATATTTATAACATTATGAGAGCCTATAGGCATAACCTGCTTTTCTTGTAGTACCCTTAGTAACTTTGTCTGCAATACTGGAGGCATATCTCCAATTTCATCTAGAAATATAGTTCCATTGTTAGCAATTTCAAATAGACCCTTTTTTCCTTCTCTTAAAGCTCCTGTAAAAGAGCCTTTTTCATATCCAAATAGTTGACTCTCTAATAGGCTATCTGGAACTGCTGCACAATTAACTGCTATAAATGGTTGATTACTTCTATTAGAGGCATTATGAATTGATTGTGACAACAATTCTTTGCCAGTACCACTTTCTCCTATTATTAACACAGAAAGGTCTGATTTAGATATTTTTTTAGCCAATTCTATGCATTTTATCATATTCTTATTTTTAGTTTTTATATCTTTAAATGTATATTTAGCTATTTGACCTTGCTCTCTTAGTTTATTAGTAAGATTTTGTTCTAATTTTTTTATATATGTTATTTCTTGTAAATTATAATATACACCAGCTTTATTTCCCATAGAAAAAATACTTTTTTTATTTACATTTATATATTTTTTATTTGTAAATACGACTTCATCAACTATTTCGTTGTCTCCAAGTAGA
The DNA here is from genome assembly GCF_900243075.1 of Clostridioides difficile. GTDB lineage: Bacteria > Bacillota > Clostridia > Peptostreptococcales > Peptostreptococcaceae > Clostridioides > Clostridioides difficile_D. The sequence goes on along the minus strand of NZ_OEZH01000015.1, from coordinate 14,527 downwards.
ATATTTAAATCCTTAGAAATAATTTCTTCTATGTTTTTACCTTGTGGATTTTCATTTATCCCTAAAATTTTTAAAGCTTCTTTATTAAATGTGTTTATAACACCATCTGCTGAAGTAAATATTATTCCATCTTTTGATAGATTCAATATAACATCTTGTTCTTCTATTTTCAAAAACAGTTGTCTATAATTATCTTTAACTCCATTATCTAAGCTTATTAAGCTCTCAGAATATGCCATTAAGTTTTTACGTATTTCTTTGACATCAATTCTAAGACCATTTATTATTTCTATAAAAGTAGATATATCAATATATCTATTACCAAGGTCGATTACTTTATTTATATAACTTGGTACTTTCTCTTTTACTCCAGGTGTTATAGCTATGTCTATATTTTTATAAGTTTTTCCTTCAATATATGGGGTAAACTTCAAATTTTTTACTCCTATCTTATAAAATAAGCTTATCGTTTCTAAGGTAGTTTCTTTTGTATCATTTACAACCAATACTTCTGTTCTATTTGGTATTGAAAATAATCCATAGATTTCATTTTCTTTAAGAGTTCTCCTCACCACTATAATCTTGCTATCTTGTACTAAATGCTTTCTCATGCTATTTAATCTGTCATCATTCATTACTAATACAAAATCACCTTGTATTTTATCATCCTTGTTTAAATTTTCTAGATAATAATGGTTTATATCAACATAATCCCCTAAAACTAAGCGTATATTTTCTTCTAAAAAAGATGATAATTTGGTTATTTTATCAGTTACTATAGCTATTGATTGTTTCATATTTATACCTCTTATTTATATAGCATACAATTACTTATATACTACTTTATTTCTACCAAGTTGTTTTGCTTTATATAGATTTTTATCAGCTTCTTCTAGTACATTTTTACTATCCGAAATATGAGCCACACCTGCACTTATAGTCACAGTCACATCTTCATTCCACTTTTTATTTTCAATTGCAACTCTTATATTGTCAATTATATCTGCTACTTCTTCACCAGATTTATTTCTTATCAATACAGAAAACTCTTCTCCTCCATACCTAAAGACTTTATCATCTTGTTCCAACATAACACAAATAGTATTTGTTATCCCTTTTATAACAACATCACCAAATTTATGCCCATAATTATCATTTATGAGTTTAAAATTATCAATATCTATCATTACAAGCGCAAAATTATCATCTTTCTCTCTGTACTTTTCATACATAATATCAAAACTTTTTCTATTATAAACATTTGTAAGACCATCATGTAAATTTTGTGCTTTAAAATACTTCAATCTATTATATAAAAAAGTAGACCCTAATATAGCGATTAAAATTACTGTAAACAATATTTTATAATATTTTATTTCTTTTTTAGTTTTTTCAAATAGCTCACTTTCATTTGATACTTTATCAATTATATAGAAACTAGTCTCTGAATCTCTTATACTTTTGTTCTCTTTATATTCATTTATTAACATCTTTTGATACTCATTTAAAGATTCTACATTTCCTTGTTTTTCATATATATTTAATATCTTATTTAAATTTTTTATTTTCTCCTGAGTTAATTTTCTCTTAGTGGATATCTCTAAGCTTTTTTTATAATTATCTATTGCAGAATTATAGTTTTCGCTTTTATATTCTAAATTTCCCACTGCCATATAATAATACATATCTTTATCTAATATATGAACTGTTCTATCAGATTTTATAAGATAATCAGCTCTTTCTAAAAAAGTCTTTGCCTTTTGTACATTATTTTTTCCTACATACGCATTTGCCTGCATTATAGAAGCCATTATCTCAAAATCATTGTAATCATCTGTATTTACAAATTTTTTATAATCTTTTACTCTGCTACTTATTTCAATGGCTTTATCATATTCTCCCACCTCTATATATATTTCTGATAGATTTATAAGAGCATATAATCTAACCATTCCATTTTTTTCACCTTCGTCAATATCTATCTTAAAAGAATCTTTTATTAATTTCTCTGCTGTTTCATAGCTACCTACCTTTAAAAGTATGCTCGCCAAATCAACATCTAGTCTTGCTTTTTCATAATTATTCCCCAACTTCTCAGCCAATTTTATAGATTTTACAGTTAAATCTACTGCTTTAGAATAATTATTATCCATTATGTACACTGATGCTAATCTTTTTTCTATATTAAATCTACACTCATCAGATAACTTTACATCTGATTCTCTCATCTTTTCTAAAGAATCAATGACTATCTTCGTTCCATCTGGAACATATGAAATAGTCTTTAACATATCCCAAACTTCATTATATACTTTATTGTATTTTTTTTCTGGGATAGATTCAAAAGAAGTCTTAACCACTTTTTTTGCTTCATCATACTCTTTATCTGCCACAAGACTTTCAGACATATATTTTCCCTTATTTATAATTTCTCTTTCTTTCAGTCCATTTTGGTCATATTTTACAAACAAAATAATACTAATAAGTACTATACATATAAAAATTAACTTTTTGGGTAACCTTTTTTTTGGTAGTCTAAAATTCAAAATTTTAGTCCTCCTTTTGTATATTGTAGAATGACAACTTGCATATATAAATAACCTCTTAATAATTAATAATACAATATATCAAAATGATTTACAACATATGCTAGAATTAAATCTTAATAAAAAAATCTCCTAAAATAATTTAGGAGACTTTAAATTTAAGTCAATATAAATTTATAAAGTTAAAATAAGTACTTATTTTAACTTTATACTTAATATTTAATTATACATATTTTTTTAGTACTATTGTAGCATTATGTCCACCAAATCCTAAAGAATTTGATAGTGCATATCTAATATTTTTTTCTTTACCTTGATTTGGAACATAATCTAAGTCCAAATCTTCTCCAACTTCTTGTATGTTTATAGTTGGAGGTACAAAATTATCTTCTATACTCATAGCACAAACAACAGCTTCTATAGCACCTGATGCTCCTAGTAAGTGACCAGTCATAGATTTAGTTGATGATACACATAAATCATATGCCTTTTCTCCAAATACAGTCTTTATAGCCATAGTTTCATACAAATCATTGTAATAAGTTGAAGTACCATGAGCATTTATATAATCTACTTCTTCTAATAGAACATTTCCATCTTTCAAAGCCATATTCATAGATCTGGCTGCTCCCTCTCCATTTTCAGCTGGAGTTGTCATATGATATGCATCAGCAGTTAAACCATATCCAACTACTTCTGCATATATTTTAGCACCTCTCGCTAAAGCATGTTCCAAATCTTCTAATATAACGATACCTGCTCCTTCTCCCATTACAAAACCATCTCTGTCTTTATCAAATGGTCGTGATGCAGTTTTAGGGTCATCATTTCTAGTTGACATAGCCTTCATATTACAGAATCCGGCAAAAGCAAGACCTGTTACAGCAGCTTCAGAACCCCCAGCTACCATAATATCTGCATCACCTCTTTGTATAACCTTAAAAGCATCACCTATTGAATGAGTCCCTGATGCACAAGCTGTACACACATTAGTATTAGGTCCTTTTGCGCCTAAAAATATTGAAACTTGACCAGCTGCCATATTTCCTATCATCATAGGTACAAAAAGTGAGCTTACTCTTTTATTTCCTTTTTCCAAAAGAATTTTATGCTGAGTTTCTATTGCTTCAACTCCACCTATTCCAGAACCTATTATAACACCAACACGCTCTCTATCAACTTTATCTAAATCAAGATTTGCATCTTTAACTGCTAATTTTGCAGATACTATTGCAAATTGAGCAAATTTATCTAATCTCTTCAATTCTTTTTTGCTTATATATTCTTCTGGATGAAAATTCTTAACTTCTCCTGCTATCTGAGTTTGATACGTGCTAGCATCGAAATTAGTTATTTTATCTATACCAGATACTCCAGATTTTATATTGCTCCAGAACTCCTCTTTTCCCGTTCCCAACGGTGTAACACATCCAAGTCCTGTTATTACTACTCTTTTCTTCATCGGATACCTCCACTTTTTTTAAAGCTCGACTATTTATTAGCTTCTATATACTTAACTATATCTCCTATAGATTTGAAGTTTTCTGCTTCTGTATCTGGTATTTCTATACCAAATTCATCTTCAAGTGCCATTATTATTTCTACTGCATCTAATGAATCTGCTTCTAAATCCTTCATTAATGATGTTTCCATAGTTATTTCTTTATCTTCTACTCCTAATTGCTCTATTATTATTTCTACAACTTTATTAAACATTGTGTACCTCCTAAGATTTTTTATTTTAATAGATTTCTCTACTTTTTAAATTATTATTTTTTATTATTGCATTACCATTCCACCATCTACATTTATTACTTGTCCTGTTATATAACTTGACATATCACTAACTAAAAATGCTACGGCATTGGCTACATCTTCTGGTTTACCATAAGACTTCTTTGGTATGTTTGCTAGTGTTGATTCTTTTACATCATCACTTAGTACTTTAGTCATATCTGTTTCTATAAATCCAGGTGCTACTGCATTTATATTTATATTTCTTGATGCCAATTCTCTTGCAGAAGCTTTTGTAAATCCAATTACACCTGCTTTTGATGCACAATAATTAGCTTGTCCTGCATTACCCATAATTCCAACTACTGAAGTCATATTTATTATTCTTCCATACTTCTTTTTCATCATAGGTTTAGTAACTGCTTTTGTACAATTAAAGACACCTTTTAAGTTTATATCTATAACTCTATCAAAATCTTCTTCTTTCATTCTCATAAGCAAACCATCTTTAGTTATACCTGCATTATTAACCAATATATCAATTTTTCCAAATTCTTTTACAACAGAATCTATCATTTGATTCACTTCATCAGATTTAGACACATCACATTTTATAGAAGTACACTTTACACCCATGTCTTCTATTTCATTTTTAGTTTTTAGTGCTTCATCTTCTTTAGAAGTATAATTGATTACTACATCAGCTCCAAAAGATGCTAGTTTTTTTGCTATTTCTTTTCCTATACCCCTAGAGCCACCAGTAACAACTGCTACTTGTCCTGTAAGATTTATCATTATATCTCTCCATTTCTATAATTTTGTACAAATTCATTAAGAGAATCTATACCATCTATATTATAAATATTGACACTTACTTTTTTATTAGAAGCTATCTTCTTGATAAATGCTTTTAAAGTTTTTCCAGGTCCCATTTCTATAAAAGTATCATATCCATCATTTAAAAGTCTTTCTATAGAGTCTTCCCAAAGAACAGATGAACTTACTTGTTTTATAAGCAGGTCTTTACCTTCATTTTTATAGTAATCTGCATTTACATTTGCCACTACATCAACTTTAGGTTTAGTTATGTTAACTTTTTCTAACTCACCAGCTAATTTTACTCCTGCTTCTTTTAACATTGACGAGTGAAAAGGTCCACTTACATTTAATTTAACTGCTCTTTTTGCTCCTGCTTCTTTGCATTTTACCATTGCTTCTTCTATCTTTTCATTTTCACCAGATATAACTATTTGTCCAGGAGAATTGTAATTTGCTACTTCTACAATACCTCCTTGTATATCTTTAACTACATCTTCAAGTACACGTCTATCTAGACCTAATATTGCTGCCATGGCTCCAACACCTGTTGGAACTGTTTCTTGCATAAACTTACCTCTTTTTTTAACTAAACATACAGCATCTTTAAAGTCAATTGCATCTGCTGCAACCAATGCACTATACTCTCCTAAAGATAAACCCAAACATGCACTATATTTTAAATCTATTTGAGCTTGTACTGCTTTTAATACTGCTACACTATGTGTAACCATAGCAGGTTGAGTATTTTCAGTTTTAGAAAGTTCTTCTTCATTTCCGTTAAACATAAGATTTTTTAAGTCCATTTTTAAGGCTTCATTAGCCTCATCTATTACACTTTTAGCAACATCATTATTTTCATATAAATCCTTGGCCATACCTACATATTGAGCTCCTTGACCAGGAAATACTAGTGCAACTTTTCCCATCTTGCTCCTCCTGATTTACAGTTCTATTGTTGACATAATCTCTTTTGCTTGATTTACCATAGTTTCTATAATTTCTTTACAAGGTGTTATTTCTCTTACCATAGCAGCACTTTGACCTGCCATAAATGAACCTCTTTCTATGTCTCCATCTACTGTTGCAAATCTTAAAGCTCCTGTACCTTTTTTATCCAATTCTTCAGGAGTAGCTCCATTTTGTTCCATCTTTAAAAATTCTTTCGATAATTTATTTTTTAATGTTCTTACTGGATGACCAGTACTTCTTCCTGTTACAATTGCATCTCTATCTTTTGCTTTTAGTACTAAGTTTTTATAGTTTGAATGTACAGAACATTCTTCACTACAAATAAATCTAGTTCCTACTTGAACTGCACTAGCACCTAATGCAAATGAAGCAACAATTCCTCTACCATCTACAATTCCTCCAGCAGCTATTACAGGTATGCTTACAGCATCAGCAACTTGTGGAACTAAAACCATAGTAGTAAGTTCTCCTATATGTCCTCCACCTTCAGTTCCTTCTGCTATTACTGCTGTAGCTCCTAGCTTTTCCATTCTTTGTGCCAAAGCTATTGTAGGTACTACAGGAATAACCTTTGTCCCAGCTTCTTTTAATCTATCCATATATTTTGCAGGATTTCCAGCACCGGTAGTAATAACTTGAACTTTTTCTTCTATAATTAAGTCAATTATATCATCAACAAATGGTGACATAAGCATTACATTTACCCCAAAAGGTTTATCTGTTAACTTTTTGCACTCAACAATTTCTTTCTTTATAGCTTCTTTTGGTGCGTTTCCTGCTGCTATTATTCCAAGCCCTCCTGCATTAGATACAGCACTTGCTAATGATGCAGTAGCTACCCATGCCATTCCCCCTTGGATAACTGGGTATTTTATATTTAATATTTTGCAAATTTTATTCATACAATTCTCCTTCACTTGAAATCATAAAAGTAAACTTTTTATTGTTTAATCAACCTTATTTTCTATATAAAGTTAATGTTGTTAATTAAAGCATCTTAGATATTTTATACTATAAAGTCCACTTGACAACTGAAGCCCCCCAAGTTAGACCTCCACCAAAGCCAACTAAAACTACATTATCACCTTTTTTAATTTTTCCTTCTCTATAAGCTTCATCTAACGCTACTGGTATAGATGCAGCAGACATATTTCCATACTTATTTATGTTTACATAGACTTTTTTCATATCAAGTTCTAACCTCTTAGAAGAAGCTTGTATGATTCTTATGTTAGCTTGGTGTGGTACTAAATAGTCTATATCAGTTGTATTTAAATTTGCTTTTTCAAGAGCTATTAAAGAAGCTTCTGCCATCTTTCTAACTGCAAATTTAAACACATCACTACCTGCCATTTCTATTGTATGTAGATTGGCTTCTACAGTCTCTTTACTTGCTTTAAGTCTTGAACCTCCTGCAGGTACTTTTAAACAATCTTTTCCTTTACCATCAGAACCCATATGTGCAGATAGTATTCCACCTTCACTTACTGGTCCAATAACAGCTGCTCCAGCACCATCTCCAAATAATACTGCTGTTGTTCTATCATCATAATTTAAAAACTTAGAACAAGTTTCTGCTCCTATTACAAGTACGTTTTTATAACAACCAGTTTCCACAAATTGCTTTGCAATAGTTACTCCATATACAAATCCAGAACAAGCTGCTGATATATCAAATGCAGTAGCATTTACTGCTCCAATTAAATCTTGTACTATACATGCAGTTGAAGGCAAAGACATATCAGGAGTAATTGTTGCTAATATAATCAACTCTATATCCTCTACATTTAACTTTGCACATTCTATAGCTTTTAAAGCAGCTTTAGATGCTAGGTCAGAAGTTGCTTCAGACTCTTTGGCAAATCTTCTTTCCTTAATACCAGTTCTAGTACTTATCCACTCATCTGATGTATCCATTATCTTTTCGAAGTGAAAATTATCATATGATTGCTCAGGTAGATAACTTCCTACTCCCAATATTCCAGCCTTTGTATTCATTATATATTAAACCTCCAAAACGAGTTTACTCATCTTCGTTATTTTTATTTTCTTCATTATATTTGCTTATAAATTGATTAATATCTTCAACAACTTTTCCTTTTGAAAATTTTATTCCTTGGTTTATAGCATTTTTTATAGCTTTAGCATCAGAACTACCATGAGCTTTTATAACTCCTCCATTTAGACCTAAAAGTGGAGCTCCTCCATACTCAGAATAATCTATAAAGCTCTTTAATTTTCTTAAATCATCCTTTATAAGTAATGCTCCTATTTTACTTTTTGTACTTGCCATAAAAGTTTCCTTTATAAGGCTCATAACTGAAAGAGCTACACCTTCAGCAGACTTAAGTAATATATTACCTGTAAATCCATCACATATGATTATATCTGTGTATGCATTTATAACTTCTCTAGCTTCTACATTCCCTATAAAATTTAAATCTAATTTTTTAATTTCTTCATATGACTTTTTAACTAAATCATTGCCTTTGCCTTCTTCTAGTCCAACATTTGCTAATGCTACCTTAGGATTTTCAAGACCTAAAACTTTTCTTGAATAAATATTACTCATAGCTGCAAATTCTACTAGATTTTTAGGTTTACAATCTGCATTTGCGCCACAGTCTGCTATAAGTGTCATTCCTCGCTTTACATTTGGTATTGCTGAGCATAAGCAAGGTCTATCGATTCCTTTTATTCTACCAACAACAAATAATCCACCAGCAAGCAAGGCTCCTGTATTTCCAGCTGATATTATAGCATCTGCCTTTCCTTCTTTTACAAGATTTAATGCTACTACCATAGATGAATCTTTTTTACTTCTTATAGCCTTTACTGGTTTATCTTCATTTTCTATAATCTCAGTAGTATGAACTATCTCTAGTTTATTTCTATCAAATTCATAATTTGAAAATTCCTTTTCTAATAAATCTTTATCTCCTGTAATTATTAAATCAACTTGATATTCTTTTATAGCCTTTACTGCGCCTTCTACATTAGATTTAGGTGCATTATCTCCACCCATTCCATCAATTACTATTTTCATAATTTCCCTCCTAATCTAATTCTTCAAAGATAAATTTCCCTCTAAATATTTGCTCTTGAGCTTTATTATTGATAACAACTTTTACATAGTGTTTTTTATCTATATTTCTATACACTTCTGCTTTTGCTATAAGTCTATCTTGTTGTTCTATCAATTTAAAACTTTTTACATTTGCAACTCTCATAATAACTTTAGGTGCATCTATTATAGCCATTGCCAATGAATCTGCTAGAGAAAATATATACGTATCTTTTAAAGTATTAGTCTTAGAGTAAATCATGTCTTGTGTAACTTCTAACATAGATATACCTAATCGCCCTACAGATAAATCAATGATTTCTCCTGTAATTTCCTTTACTCCTAAAGTCTTTACTTTTGAACTCTGAGTTTCTGCTATTGATTTGACTCTTTCTCTTAGCTCTGGTATGTTTAGACTCATTCTATCTAATCTTATAGTCTGTATACTTACATCAAACAGACTTGATAATTCTTCATCAGTATAAAAAGGATCCGTCTTTAGCATATCTATAAGCTCTTTTTGTCTTTGGGCTTTACTTTTCTTTTTCATGTTCCCTCCAAATTTTATAGCTGTAATTAGTACCAGCTACTAATAGTAGTATATAGTAACACACAAAAATTTTCAATACTTATATTATTATTTTTCTATTTTTTAATATGCATAAAATCCACTTATTTCTCTAGTAAATCATCTTCTTTTTTTATATGTACAAAAAAAACATGTAGAGTATACTCTACATGTTTTTTAGAAGCTATTACTTAGACACAACTTCTTTACCTTTATAATATCCACAGTCTGGACACACTCTATGTGGTAATTTTGGCTCATGACATTGTGGGCAACTTACAAATCCTGTTGCTTCCATCTTTGAGTTAGCTGCTCTTCTCATTTTTGTGTTTGATTTAGACGTTTTACGCTTTGGTACTGCCATTTACGCCACCTCCTTAGTCAAATTTAATTAAATAAATCTTTTAATTTAGCAAAACGAGGATCTATGTATTCCTCATCGTTTGTAATTTCACTGCAAGAACACTCTTCTTCATTTAAGTTTGCCCCGCATACTTGACAAAGACCTTTACAGTTTTCACTACAAAGAACTTTATGAGGTACATTAAAATCTAATGTCTGTTCTATTATATCAATAAGGTCGATTTCTTCACCATCGAATATAAAAGGATCAAATTCCTCAAATTCATCTTCATCATAATCTTCTTCTTTTACTAAAAAACCTTGTATAGAATACTCTAGTGGTATTTCTACTTGTTTAAGACATCTTGAACAATTGTCAACAATTGTAAAATTGACATCTACATCTAGATATAAACCTTTATTAGTCTTTGACACTTTCCCTTTTAAATTTACAGGTGATACTAATTTGTAAATCTCATCACAATAACTAATAGTATCAATTTTTTCACAAAAATTCAAGTCTATTTTGTCAGTTTCTTTTCTATTTATTTTTTCTATGCTAACTTTCATTAAGTTCACCTCAACATATCACCAAATTTATTATACAAATCTAGCATTTGTTTGTCAAGTATTTTTACTTGATAGGCATCAGTTTACTTAAATTATTTTACTAATCTTAATGTATCTCTAGCTATCATTAATTCTTCATTAGTTGGTATTAAAAGCATTTTTACTTTAGAATCAGCAGTAGATATTACTGTTTCTTTTCCTCTAACATCATTAGCTTCTTTATCTAATTTCATTCCTAAAAACTCCATATTAGAAGCAATGTCTGCTCTTATAGCCTTTCCATTTTCACCAACACCTGCAGTAAATACTACGACATCCAATCCATTCATCTCAGCAGCATAAGCACCTATATATTTTTGCACTTTTTTAACATAAGCTTCTAGTGTTGCTTGAGCTCTTTCATCTCCATTTTTAGCTGCATCTTCTATATCTCTGAAGTCACTAGAAATTCCAGTCATTCCATATACTCCAGATTCTTTGTTCATTAATTTATCTAATCCATCAGCATCTAAACCTTCTTTTCTCATTAAGAAAGGTAATATAGCTGGGTCTATATCTCCACATCTAGTTCCCATTATTAATCCTTCTAATGGAGTGAATCCCATAGATGTATCTACACATTTTCCACCATCAACAGCAGCTATAGAAGCACCATTTCCTAAGTGACAAGTTACTATTTTTAAATCTTTTATATCTTTTCCTAATATCTCTGCTGCTCTTTGAGATACATAGTTATGAGAAGTTCCGTGGAATCCATATCTTCTTACCCCATACTTAGTATATAACTCATGAGGTAAACCATATAAGTATGAAGATTTAGGCATTGTTTGATGGAAAGCAGTATCAAATACTCCTACCATTGGTACATCTGGAAGTATAGCTTTACAAGCATCTATTCCCATTATGTTTGCTGGATTATGAAGTGGAGCTAAATCTATACATTCTTTTAAAGCTTCTTCTACTTCTGGAGTTATTACTACTGAAGTTGCAAATTTTTCTCCAGCATGCACAACTCTATGTCCTACTGCATCTATTTCTTTCATTTCTTTAACTGCACCAAATTCTGGATGAGCAACAGCTTCTAAAACTAATGCTATTGCATCTTTGTGGTCCTTCATTGGTTGTTCAACAATGTATTTATCATCTCTACCTGCTTTTTCATGTTTTAGTATAGAACCTTCTATTCCTATTCTCTCAACTAATCCTATACATAAAACTTCTTCATTACTCATATCTATTAATTGATATTTTAATGAAGAACTCCCACAGTTTAATACTAATATTTTCATTATTATTTCCTCCTTAGATTTTTTTATAAATAATATGTAATAAGTTTTGATTTGTAATAAATGTCTAAATAAACCTCTATCTTTTATTATTTTGTATAGATATATTATTGTATACATTAAACGATTTTCATAAATAATATATCACCTTTTAATATAAAAGTATATACTTTTTTTTTATATTATATCATATTTCTATTATGGTAAATTGTGTATTTTACTAATAATATCTTAACAAATTAACTTAATGTAGATTATTCTTTCCAATTTGCTATAATAATATAATATAAAGGTCTAATAAAGTTATTTTAATAACATTTAACTAATTTTTTACTATGTAGTATTTCTACATTTTTATAATTTTTTTTACGTTTTTTAGTTTTGTAATTAAATTTTAAAATTTATATATATTGTAATAAATTATGATATATATTAACAAAGGATAAAAGGAGTATTTTATGAATATACTTGGATTAATAGTTGAATACAACCCATTTCATAATGGACACATATATCATTTATCTAAATCTATAGAAAAAACAAGTGCAACACATACTGTGGCAATAATGAGTGGAAACTTTCTACAAAGAGGTGAACCAGCTTTATTTGATAAATATACTAGAGCAAAAATTGCTGTCGAAAATGGTATAGACTTAGTTATAGAATTACCAACTTTATTTGCTTGCCAAAGTGCTGAAATTTTTTCTCATGGAGCTATAACAATTTTAAATTCACTAAACTGTATAAATTCTGTATGTTTTGGTAGTGAAGAAGGAGATACAGAAATTCTTTATAATATCGCTGAAATTTTAGCAAATGAACCAGATGAATTTAAGTTATTTTTAAAAAAGTATTTAGATGACGGTCTGTTATTTCCAACAGCTAGAGCTAATGCACTTTTTGATTATATACATGAAAACAAAAAAAATAACTTTATAAAGAATTCTTCAAAGGAACAATTATCAAAAACATTAAATTCATCAAACAATATACTTGGAATAGAATATATAAAAAATCTCATCCATTTAAATAGCAATATAAAACCATTTACTATATCCAGAGTTCAATCAGAATATAATTCTGAAGAAATTGGTAGTAATATTTGCTCTGCTACTGCTATAAGGGCTTCACTTAAAGAAAATATAAACATTTGTCACTTAAAAAATGTTATTCCACAAAAAACTTATAATATCCTAAATAAAAACATAGATAATGGTTTTTTACCTATGTTTGATGACTTCTTCTTTGATATTTTAAAAACAATCATACTTAGAGATATAGACACTTTAAAAGATTATTTTGAAGTAAATGAAGGTATAGAAAATAGAATCTATAAAGATATTTTTACATCTAAATCTATATATGAGCTACAGCTATCAATTAAATCTAAGCGATATACTTTAACCAAAATTAAACGAACTTTAAATAATATATTGTTAGGTATTAAAAAAAGTGATATGCAACTTGTAAAAAATATAGATACTATCCCTTATATAAGAATACTTGCTTTTAATGATAAAGGCAGAGAAATCCTAAAAGAGATAAAAAATAAATCTGAAATAGAAATAATAAACAAATTTTCAAATATATCATTTTCATTAGATAATATAATTTTTAAAACACTCATAAATTATGATATAAAATCTACAAATATATATAACTCAGTATATTATAAAAATAATAAAGACTTAATAAAAGGTCCTATGGATTTTTACACTCGTCCAATTTATGTAAAATAGATTTTTAAAATAATCTTATCTAACTTATAAAAATTATTTCATCAATATTTCATCATCTATATACACATACCTTTAGGATGGTAACATTAACTTAAATATTATATTTAAATATTATGTTACTTTACAAATTTAAGTAAATATTGCCATCCTAAAGTTTTTATAGCTTTCCTTCATGTTTAAAAGTAAGTTTTAAAATATTACAATCAAAGCCCATTTTTATATATTTTCTGTTAATAAACATCTAAATTAATATGTCTAATATATTTTCCCTGGATTTAAAATATTTTTAGGGTCAAAAGCTAATTTTATATTTTTAATTAACATCATATACGCATCTGAATTTGATTCATGTAAGTAGTCTTTTTTAGCATATCCTATACCATGCTCACCAGAAACTTGACCACTAAGTTCTCTAGATTTTTTATACATGCAGTCAAAAGTTTCTTTTAATCTTATTTTCCATGTATTATCATCCATGCCATCTTTTAAAATATATATGTGTAGATTTCCATCTCCTGCATGACCAAAACTTTTTATTCTTATTTTTAATTTATCTTGAAGCTCGTGAGTGTATCTTATAAACTCTGCTATCTTATCTCTTGGAACAACTACATCACATTCATCCATTTGTGTCGTAGATGCCTTTATAGCCTCTAAAAATGCCCCTCTAGCTGACCATATAGAATCATTTCTTTCCTGTGTATCTGATATAAATACATCTAATGCACCATTTTCTAGACATAAATTAGCTACTTTTTCATATTCTTTTTCTATATCTTCAGTACTATTTCCCTGAACCTCCCATGACTAAAGTCACAGGGTTCCTGCTTCACAGAATTTTGCATACTAAAATATGTCTTACTAATTCTCCACAGGCTATCCCCGTAGTT
>NZ_OEZH01000141.1 GCF_900243075.1 Clostridioides difficile | reverse complement strand
TTTTTATATGATACATAATTTAAAGTATTTCTAATTTGATGTACAACACATCTTTGTATTTCAGTATCAGGAAATACTGCTTTAATTGCATCAGAAAATCCAACTAGTCCATCTACAGAAGCTATTAATATATCCTTAACTCCTCTGTTTTTGACATCTGTAAGTACCTTTAGCCAATACTTTGAACTTTCATTTTCTCCAATCCATATTCCTAAAACCTCCTTTATGCCTTCTAAGTTAATACCTATAGCTA
>NZ_OEZH01000001.1 GCF_900243075.1 Clostridioides difficile | reverse complement strand
GAACTATACCAAATCGTAGTAGCTTAGGCAAGGCGAGGTTCAATGAAGAAGGAAAAATCTCGATATGGATATATTTGACCATATTTTGAGTAGCAGGTAGAGGCAATGATAGGAAGTATATCTATAAATGAGATAGATAAAAAAAGATTTAAACTTGATGATTTGAGTAAAAAAATATGGAAAAATCCAGAAAAATCATTTAAAGAATTTAAAGCATGTGAAAATACAGCAAATTTTCTAAGAAGTGAAGGATTTGATGTGGAAGTAGGTGTAGGAGGTTTAGCCACAGCTATTAAGGCTAGTTTTGGGTCAGGCAAACCAGTTATAGGTTTTATGGGAGAATTTGACGCATTACCTGGTTTAAATCAAAAAGTTTCAATAAAGCAAGAAGCATCTGAATTGGGAGCTTATGGTCATGGATGTGGACATAATTTATTGTGTACAGCACATGTAGGAGCAGTAGTAGGGCTTAAAAGAGAAATGATAGAAAATAATTTAAGTGGGACTATAGTATTTTATGCATGTCCGGGAGAAGAGCAATTAACAGGCAAAGGATTTATGGCTAGAGGTGGAGCGTTTGAAGGTATAGACTTAGCTATAAATTTTCACCCAAATAAAATTAGTGAAGCTACAATTGGTATTTCAACAGCTGTCAACTCTGTAAAATTTCATTTTAAGGGTATAACTGCACATGCAGGGTCAGACCCTCAAAATGGAAGAAGTGCTTTAGATGCTGTAGAACTTACTAATGTGGGAGCTAATTATTTGAGAGAGCATGTTACTTCTGATGTAAGAATTCATTATACTATTACAGATGGAGGAGTAGCACCCAATATAGTTCCTGATAAAGCATCAGTATGGTATTATACAAGAGCTTTAAGTAGAGAAGCTGTAGAAAGTACATATGAAAGACTTGTAAAGGTAGCAAAAGGAGCTGCAATGATGACTGAAACAGAAGTTGAAGTAGAGTTTTTAGGAGGATGTTATAACACTTTAAATAATCATGTTTTAGCAAATCTTGTATCAGAATGTATGAATGAGATTAAACAAGAGCCTTGGACTCAAGAGGAATTGGACTTTGCAGCTGAGTTAGATAGACAAAGCCCACAACAATATAAGGCTATGATAAGTAAATATAATTTACCAGAAGGAACTCATCTATATTACGGTGGAGGAAATGTTACAAACTTTAATAGTTATGGCTCTACTGATATTGGGGATGTAATGCATATAGTTCCGACAGCATACTTTTTTACAGGATGTACAAATCTAGGTGCACCAGGTCATAGTTGGCAGTTTACATCTTGTGCAGGAAGTTCTATAGGAGAAAAAGGTATGATATATGCATCAAAAATTATGGCTATGTTTGGAGCTAAAATATTAAATAATCCAGAGATAGCTAAAAAGGCAAAAGAAGAATTTGATAAATCTATGAATGGTAAAACATATAAATGTCCTATTCCAGATGATATTCCAACTCCTTAAAAAGACATGAAGTTTAATATATAAAATTATAATTTTTATGCCAGCATCATTTCATTACTAAAAGAAGGTGAGATTTTGCTGGCTATCTGATTAGGAGGAAGGAATATGAAAAAATTTTTTAAAGAAGCACAGTCAATAGAAGGGGAAATTATTAGATGGAGAAGATATTTACATGAAAATCCTGAAACTGGTTGCAATCTACCAAGAACAGTTACATTTGTTACCAGCATGTTAGAAGAAATGGGATATTCTCCAGAATTAACATCAAATAATGGAATAGTAGCTGTTTTAGACAGTGAAAATGGTGGAAAGACCTTACTATTAAGGGCAGATATGGATGCACTTCCTATTATGGAGGAGACGGATTTACCTTTTAAAAGTAAGAATAAAGGTGCATCTCATAGCTGTGGACACGATAATCACACAGCAATGCTCTTAGGAGCAGCTAAAATACTTATGGATAATAAGCACTTACTTAAAGGTAGAGTAAAGTTTGTATTTGAACCAGATGAAGAGACCACCAGAGGTGCAAAATCAATGATTGATGATGGTGTATTAGAAAATCCTCAGGTCGATGCAGCTATGGCATTTCACAGTATGGTGGGCAAATTTCTTAACACAGGTCAAGTGGCTTACTCACGTGGCCCATCTATGGCATCTGCAGATATATTTGAAATAATCGTAGAAGGAAAAGCAACTCATGGAGCAAGCCCTGAATTTGGAGTGGACCCAATAAACATAATGTCACATATACAAATAGCTTTAAATACTATACTTTCAAGAGAAAAACCTCAGAAAGAGCCTGTAGTTTTAACTATTGGTATGTTTAATGCAGGAAGTGTACCAAATGCTATACCAAATAAAGCATCTATGTCAGGAACTTTAAGAACATTTGACCAATCTGTTAGAGAGAAATTAAAAAATAGGATTATTGAAATATCTACAGGAATAGCTAAATCATTTGGAGGAAATGCTAAAGTAGAGTTTAAAATGGGGACTCCTGCAGTTATAAATGATTTGGATGTAGGAGATGAGATTGTATCTTATGTTAAAGAGGTTATAGGGCATGAAAATGTAATAGACTTTCCAGCTGCAATGGGTTCAGAAGATTTTTCAGAGATTTTACTAAGGGTGCCAGGAGTGTTTTTATGGATTGGAATGGGAAGTATTAGTCAGGGGTATAATTTTGGAATGCATAATCCTAAGGCAATTTTTAATGAAGAGGGATTAGTTTACGGTTCAGCTTTATTTGCTCATTGTGCAGTAAAATGGTTAGAAAATAATTTTAGTCGATAATAACATAAAATATTGCTAAATATCTTAAAAGGTATATCTTAAAAACAACTGTCAAGATATACCTTTTAAAAAATTATATAATTTTACTTAACGTCAGATGATAAAATATTTTTATGTATTCTAGATTTTAATCTTTATTTTCGGATATAAATAATTTGTACACCCTTTCAGGTCTACCTTTTGTTGAGTTTTGTTTTTCGTATAATATAGTAGCATTTCCAGACTTTAAGAGACTACTTAGAAATCTATTGGCAGTTCTCACTGTTACATTTAAACATGAAGATAATTCCTTAGGAGTAACTTCATCTCTTTGTAGAATTTCAGTAACGGATATAATTTTTTGAATAGTAAGAGTAGACAATTTAGAACTTTTAGCAATTGTATTTATATGTGGAGTTACTTTATTCGAAACAGTAAGCAACTTATCACATAATAAAGGTCCTATTGTCTCATAATTTTCATTAACTAAAAAACTGTAGTTTAAAGGATTTATTTTAGATTCCTTATTAGCACTTATAGCACTAGACATAGCTTGCTTTATATCATTACCAATTCCATACCCAACACATACCTTAAGATTTATGCTATTTTCAATAAATTCTTTTATATAACATGTAGTAAAATTTTTAGTTAATGATTTAATAGTTTTACATTTAGTAAAAATTTTAAAAGAACTACTATTTTTTTCAATTATAAAATCGGTCAATTTATCCTTTTTTATACTATTTAATATTTTATAAACTTGGTCTAAAGTAGAATCATCATAATTTGTATCTTTAACTGTTATATATATTACACTTGGTTGATTTCCCTTCATTCTATGCAAATGAATATCTTTTATTAAGTTGTTAAAAGTACTTTTTAATAAACCTATGTCAGGGTATATGAAATGAAAATTTACTCCTGCATCTTGTAACATAGGAACAATACTACTGAAACGGGTAGTAGAAAAATCAATTTTGCCTTCATTCCATAAATTAATATGTTTTTTTGCAATATGTTTTTCGAGTTCTGCTATATCAGATAAACTCATTTTAGATGCATTTTCATCAATACTATCCATTAAGTCTCCAAATGTGCCATTTGATAGATAATATGATATATCTTTTGGATTATCTGCCCAGTCTGTTAAGTCAAAGTATGCTCTAGAAAAATCTAATGTATTGTATTTAAAGATAAGTTTTAGAAACATATCATAGTAACTTTGTAAATCAGTACCAAAATCAACTAAAGGTTTTTTAATAGTACCAGCCTTTTTTGTAATAGCTTTCTTGGGGATAGGACCACTAACTGCAAATCCATCAAATTTATCTTCTATTTCTAAATATAAATCTCCTACATGAGAAAAATCTTTATAGATATATATATCAATTTCTGCATTAATATTTAACTTTTTTATAGAATTATCTACAAACTCTTTTAAAAATTCGGTTGTTATGACTGCTATTTTCATCATAGATTACTTCCTTTTCAATTATTATAATTATTTTATATTAAATATTACATTAATCTATTGTGCTAGTTAAAATCGTATTTCAATTAAAATAAATAACTCTTTATAAAAAATAATTATTTAAATAGAGTAATATTTGCTAACTTTAATAGTATTTGTTAATTTTAATTTTATTTAAGTTATTATAGTCTTACTAATTTTATAATTGTAGATTTAACTACTTTATGTTCTTTTATTGCTTATGTCGTTGATTTAGAAGTTATTTTTACCTATTTTAATTGAAGTTGTTTGATTTTTAAAACTTTTGTGTAATCTTTATTTTTCTAGTCATGATAAAAGTATTTCTATTTGTATCACTATATATAATAATATCATGACAAAATATTTATTGTCTAACTAATTATAATCTATCCAAAATGAAAATGGGTATAAGACATTATTACAGCAAATCGTATTAGTATTAAAATCCATTAAATGATTAAGTGACTGTCATATAACAATTTATAATTTTATTTAACAGCCACTTAAGTATTTAAGAGTGTTGGAATTGAGTGTATATCAAATTATAATAATTTCCTAGTAAAGAATTGAAAAATAAGGTAGTCCATTTTTATATTTAATATCTGGGTTACCTTGAATAAGTGGATATAGGTAATCTAGAGCTTCATCAGTCACATAATTACATTCTTCATTTATCCACTCTTTAGGAAAATACTTTGTCTTGTTAGCTATTTTAGAAATATCAGTATGGCTAACTTCATATTTATAAGGAGTATTATATATTCTGTTGATGATAGCCATAACTCCTGTATATCCTTTTTTAGAAAGTTCTAGTCCATATGCACCAACTTCAGCAGCTTGTTTTAAATCAGTCTCTGAAGCTAAGTGCATAGCACATCTTTGTATTACACCAAGCTCTAAAGTTTTTACTCTTGTTGTAATTGATGATGATATTATAAGGTTCTTTAGATAGTTACTTACTCCACCCAATTGAGAATGACCGAATTTATCATGAACAGAAGTTTTTTGCTCACATATAAAGTTTCCGTATTTATCTCTTATACCTTCTGATGCAACTATATAAGCCTTATTTTTTTCTTTGAATATTTTTCTAACATCTTCTATAAACTTATCTTCATAGAAATCAATTTCTGGAAGGTAGATTAAATCAACTAGTGGATTATCGTTGAGTCTAGCTAGTGCAGAAGAAGCCGCTAACCATCCAGTATCTCTACCCATAGTTTCGACTATGAATATTCCATTATTTTTATATATAGAAAAATCTAAGTAAGTTTCCATTATTAGTGTAGAAATAAGCTTTGCAGCAGAACCAAATCCAGGACAGTTGTCAGTTCCTAATAAATCATTATCTATTGTTTTAGGAATCCCTATAAATTTTATTTTACAAGTAGTGTTTTTGCAGTATTGAGAAAATTTCATTACTGTATCCATAGAATCATTTCCGCCTATGTAAAATAATGTATCTATTTCGTATTCATCTAGTATATTTATAACTCTATCATAATCATAAGAATTTATCTTATAATCAGCTAGTTTGTATCTACAAGAACCAAGACCAGACGAAGGTGTTTGCTTTAAATTCAATACATTATCTTTGTTTAAGGAGTCTGAATCTATTATATTTTTGTTTAATATACCTTCAATCCCATTGATACCAAAATACACTTTATCAAAGTATTTAGTTTCTAAATTTTTTTCATAAATACCAATTGCAGAAGCATTGATAACAGCTGTAGGACCTCCAGATTGGGCAATAATACAGTTTCTCATTTTACATCTCCCTTTCATTAATATTGTTATGAATGGTACTTTTTATTGAGTAAATTTATATTTATAGTCTGATTATATATTAAGTGAACTAGCTATATCAATTGAGCTAGTATAGATAATAAATACCATAAGAATGTGGTAAAAAACTAACTTTTTATACATAATTAATGTCTATAATTTACCACAATATAAAGGTACTTTTAAGGAGTAGTCAAAGTGTTGTGAAAAAAAATATATCAGTGTAATATTAATTTACAAAGCAAAATAAGTTCACAGTTCACAAAAGCAGAATAAGTTCATATAAGAAATACATACAGCAACAAAAGTAGCACAAGATTAAAAATATTAAAAAAATATCAAAAAATAATATTTAATACTAATTAAAGTAAAATATGGAGGTACATAAATATGAAACACATAAAAATAGCAGCAGGATTGGCACATGTAAATTACGGTCACATATCAGCCGTAGTTAAGGAAGCAATGGATGCAGGTGTAGACTACGTACATTCAGATGCAGCAGATATGCATGATTTAAAAAATATGCAACTTATGGGTGGTCATCAAATAATAGAAGCAATAAGACCAGTAACAGATAAACCAATAGAATGCCATATATACACAAGAGATTGTGATAGATTATTTATAGAAAAAATAGCAGCAGCAGGATGCAACATGTTGATAATACCAGCTGAACATTTCTTAGGAGCTCCTCTTGCATACATAATAAATTACTGTAGAGAATTTGGTATGAAAGTAGGATTAACAGTTGGATGTTACACACCACTATGTTTTGTTGATGAAGCTATATATGATATAGATAGATTGCAAATAGTCGTTCATGGTGTTGATGAAACTGACGGAAAAGACAACTGGGGATGGAGAAAGAGTGCTGTTGATTTAGTTAAAAGAGCCAGAAAAATGATAGATGAAAAGAATCCTAAGTGTGAATTGGCAATAGATGGTGGACTAAGAGCAGACAATATGGAGCCATTAATAGAATGTAATCCAGATGTTGTAATATTATCATCAGCAATATTCAAGGATAAAGATGGTATAACAGCAGGTGTTAAGAATTGTAGAAAAGCTATAGATGAAGCAGCTACAAAGTTTGGTTTAGAATAAGATAATAAACTAGGATAAAAGAGATGCTTTCTTAATGTTTTTAAGGAAGCATTAATTTTATGAAAAACTATAGGAAGTTAGACTAATTTAATTGATTTTTTATACTGAAATAATATAATCATTGGAGGTTATTAAATGAAAAAAGAAATGATAAAAGATTATTTACTGATAACAATATCAGCATTTTTAATGGCATTAGCAGTTAATTTTTTCTTTGCAGAACATACATTAGCTCCAGGAGGGATAACAGGATTATCAGTCGTACTTAGCACATTCTTATCAATGCCTGTTGAGAATATATCATTAGGAATATCTATGCCACTTTTAGTAATGGGATTATTATTTTTAGGGAAAGGTTTTGGAATAAAAACATTATATATAACTCTTATGGGTCCATTATTCTTAAAAGTAATACCACAAACTCACATAACTGACAATCTATTAGTAGCTGGAGTGATAGGTGGGCTATTGGTGGGAACTGCTATAGGGATAGCAATAATAAGGGGCTGTAGTACTGGTGGAACTGATTTAGTTGCAATGCTTATTAATAAGGTAATTAAGTTTCTGAAGTTGCCAGTTATATTATTTATGCTAGATGGATTTATAATAGTAGCGTCTGGAATAATAAGTAAGAATTTTATGATATCTATATATTCATTGATATCTTTATTACTCATAATAAAAACAATAGGATTTGTAACTACAAAGTTTGGTAAGAATAATGAAGAAATTAATAATATAAATAGTGCTTGCACTCAATAAAAATAATAAAATTTACTTTAAATATAAAAGTTTAAATAAAAAGGTTAAATGTAAAAAATGAAGGTGTCTCAAAATGAATTTTTTAGTTCATGAGGCACTTTTTTTTTATGAAATCAAATATATTTTCACCAGTTCAACAATAAAAAAGAGGCTTATCTCTATTTTGAGACAGCCTTATTGTTTGTTTATTTGTAAGATAATATTTTATTTTTTTCAGAATATAGTTTTTTTATAATTGTACTAAGCCTAGAAATATCATTCTTACTTAAAAGAGCATTTATATTTATCAGCTCAGCATTATGTTCAAAGTCTACAGGAGCAGTAGTTAGTATTAAGTCCACATCGTCAAAGTTTGTAAATGAAATAGAAGATAGAGGTATAGATTTAACTATATTAATCTGATTAAACTCAAAACCTAGTTTTTGGACTAATAAGTTAGATACACCATCACTGCAATGACATATTAAAATAGTATTTAGGGGAGCTTTGCTTCTATCTATTGCTGATACTAAATATAAAGCAAGATATCCTATTTCGTCTTCATTAACTTCATAACTCATCAACTGTTTAATAACAGTATTAGACTCTTTAGCAGCCTTATACGTATAAGGAAATGTTCTCTTTATATCATTTAATATGGGATTTGTAATAGTAAACCCATAATTTATTCTGTGTAGAACTGACTTAAGGTGATTAGCAAGAGATTTTATTAATATTAAATCGTCTTTTAAGTTTAAATTTAATATATCTCCCCAATGAGTAGCTATTGCTTCAGATAGATTATACTCTGTAATTTCTTCATTTCTAAGAGGCTCAAGAATAGTAGGTTTCTTTATTGACTTAAGTAATCCTTCTATATGAAGGAGGATATAACAAACCTCTTCATCAATAAATTCTACATCAAAAGCTTCACTTAGGTTGGAGCATAAAGTTTTTGATTTTTCAAAGCATTCATGTTCTAATAATTCTCTAAAGAAACTTTCAGATAAGTTAATATATCTATTAATTGAAATTCTCTTAATACATATAGCTATATGTATTAAGAAGTTTATATAATACTCATCACTAAGATTGCTTTTTTCTACTTGTAAAGTGTGTAGAGTAATTTGGGATAATTTCTCAAAATCATAGTTGAATAACTCCTTAAATATTTTTGTTGAAGGTGTGTCTTTACATTCATTAAATTTCGAGAATAATATTTCTTTAAGTTCAGTATAACTTTTATTAACAGTAGCAAGCTCAAAAATTGCTTTTCTAATATCTTTTTCTTTGCCTTCTAGATATACACCATTGTTGGTTTTTCTAACTAGTGTCACTTTAAAGCTTTGCAAAAAATTTTGAATAACTACCAAGTCTTTATGAACAGTAGCTCTGCTAACATGTAGTTCATTGCAAATGTCACGAATCCTAAACTTAGAATTTTTAATAAATAATTTACTTAAAATATATCTTTTTCTGTCTTCAGGAGAGTATGCATATATACAATTTGATTTATCATTGATATCTCTAATAACTTTAAGTTTTATATCTTCATTACCTAGAATAATAACTCCTGAACCAGTTTTTTTATCTAGAGATAAATTAAACTCTAAAAGCCATTCATCTAAAATAACAAGGTCATTACGAATAGTTTTATTACTAACATTTAATTCTTCGGCAATAGTATCTACAGTAATATAGTCTGAACTATTTAGCAATAATTCAGCAATATCTAATAGTCTTTTGTTCAATGCAAACCCTCCTAAATCTTAATTGCTATTTATTAACTTTGGACCAATCTTTTTCAAAAGTATTGGCACCGTCTACTGTAAGCTGGTTAAAAGAAGCTTTTTTAAATAAGTCATATGTTACAGCTGCATAATCACATCCACAAAGAGATGCTTGAGTTAAGTGGAATACATTTTTAATAGAAGCTGCAATAACTTTAGTATTATATCCATTTATTGATATAAGGTCACATATTTCTGTAAGGTTTTTTATACCATCATATCCATTTTCATCATTTCTACCTATAAAAGGGAATAGGTAATCAGCACCTGCGTTTATAGCCAATGATGCTTGATTTACATTGAAAATTAGGGTGCATGCAGTTTTTACGCCTTTACTATTCAATATGTTTATAAGTTCTAAGCCAACTTCAGAAAAATTTATTTTTATTATGGTGTTCTTGTTTATATTTGATATCTTATCACAAGACTCAAGTAATTCATATAAATTATTTCCTATAACTTCAGCAGTTAATATTTCCGGATTTAAATTAGTACATGCCTCAATAAATTTATAGAAGTTTACATTTTCTTTAAGATACATAGATGGATTAGCTGTTATTCCTTTAAATCCATATTTTAAACACTTTTGAATCTCATCAAGATTAGCACTATCTATTAAATATTTCATAATTTAATTCTCCTTTAAGCTATTTATTATAAAAAAGTGTATATACTCAATTTTTACTATTATGTATTTTATTAGAGAGTAACATTACTACAGCAGTAGATATACCTTGACCTAATAAACCTTATTGATAGATTCTATGTGGTTCATATTAGGGTACTTCTGTAATTTTTATTTGTAAAACGTTAAGTTAATTATACAATAAGATTGTTTATAAAATTATCCTATAAGCACTTAATAAAATTTACATAATGATATGGTAATAATGAAACATTAATTGTTTATTAATTGCCATAAAGTTTAGTGAATAAGAGTTAACAGTTAAGGTATTGCCTTAAAAATCTGGTAATAGGTATAATTTGAGTATGAAGGCAATAATTTAAGGGAGGAAAAATATGATTAACTTTTATCAACCATCAAGAATAAATTTTGGACAAGGAACTTTAAGTGAGTTACCTAGTATGATAGGAAAATATGGAAAGAAATGTTTGTTAGTTACTACTCCAAATGTAGAGCCATTAGACAAGTTATATGAAAGAATTACATTGGATTTAATAGGAAAGGGGATAGAAGTTGTACACTTTGATAAGGTAGAGCCAAACCCAACTGTAGAGCTAGTAAATGAAGGATTTGAATTAGCAAAAAAGGAATCTGTAGATGTTGTTTTAGCTGTTGGTGGAGGGTCAAGTATAGATACTGCCAAAATATTAGCCTTGACTTTTGGACTGGAAAAAATAGATTGGGATTATATGTTTAATACATATACAAATCCATTTAAAATATATGACAAAGTAAGTGAAAAAGAATTACCATTAATAGCTGTATCAACTACCTCTGGAACAGGAAGTCAAGTTACACAAGCAGCAGTGATATCAAGAGGAATCGAAAAAAATACAATATTCCATCAAAATTGTTTCTCAAAAGAATGTATAGTAGACCCAGAGCTTATGTTAACTCTGCCAGAGAGAATTACTGCATCAACAGCATTTGATGCCTTTACTCACGCATTTGAAAGTTACATAAATCCAAGTGCTAATGATTTTACAGAGATAATGTCTGAAAAATCTATGGAATTAGTCATTAACTATCTACCTAAGGTAATGGAGGAAAAAAATAATGTAGATTATAGAACAAAATTAGCAGTAGCAGATACATTAGGAGGAAGTTCACTAGCAAATGCTGGTGCAGCAGCACCACATCCACTAAGTGAAATAATAGGTGGGGTTACACACATTCCTCATGGTGAAGCTTTGGCTATAGTGTTCCCAAAATTTGCAGAAAAGTTCTATAAAAACAATGTAGAGAAATTTGCTAAAGTAGCGAGAATGTTTAACAGAGAATTAGAAAAAGTAGAAGATAATGAAGCAGCTAAAGCTTTAGGAAATGAAATAAAAATGTTTTTAAAGAGTGTAGGTCTTAAGACAAAACTGTCTGAGTTTAATATAACAAAAGAACAATTAGAAGAAATAATAAGCTGTCCAGTTTTAGAATTTTTACCTTTTGGAAAGAAGGAAGACCTTGTTGAAATATTAGAAAAATCTTACTAGGATGTGATACAAATGAGCTATAAATTAATTTGTACTGATATGGATGGCACTTTAATGGGTAAAGGATTTGAAATATCAGAAGAAAATATTAAAGCATTAAAAGAAGCTATGGAAAAGGGAATTAAAGTAGCATTAGTCACAGGTAGACCTTATAATGCCATGAAATATTTTACAAGTGTATTAGGCGATGATATATATATTATATCAACTAATGGTACATATTTTAACTTATTAGGATACGAGTATAAGAAAGTTTTAAGCAAAGATATACTAAAGAAGATATATACAATAGGTGAAAAGTATAATTTAAATAGACATTTTAAGGGATGCAAAAGAATTATAGCCAACAATGAAATAGGACAAGAACATCCATACAGACTAGTAAATAGTAAAAATAAAGAAGAAGATAGAATCGAGATAATAGAAAATGCAAGTTGTGAAATTTTATTAGAAAAAGCTGGAAATGATATTTTAAAGTGTATACTCTTCTCAGAAAATTTGGAGTCTTTAAGAGAAGCAAAAAAAGAGTTTAAAAAACAAGAAGATTTAGAAGTAGTAAGTTCTGGAAAGATAAATTTTGAAGTTATGAGTAAAGGTACTTCAAAAGGTATTGCAGTTAAAAAATTTTGTGATATATTAGGTATAGATAGCAAAGAAGTTATTTGTATAGGTGATAATGAAAATGATATTTCCATGATTGAATTTGCAGGTCTTGGTATTGCTATGGGCAACGCTACAGATGAAGTAAAGTCTAAGGCAGATTTTGTAACTGATACTAATGTGAATAATGGTGTAGCAAAGGCTTTAAGAAAAGTATTATCATAAAATTTTATAATGTGGAGAGTGTGTTATGTTTAATATATTTAAGAAAAAAGAAAATAAGATTGAGAAAATATACAGCCCTTTTAAGGGAAATTTAGTTAACTTAGAAGATGTTCCAGATGCAGTTTTTGCCCAAAAGATGATGGGAGATGGAGTAGCAATAATACCAAGTGAAGGTAAGTTATATTCTCCTGTTGATGGTGAAATAGTCAATGTATTTGATACAAAGCATGCAATAATGATTAAGAGTAATGATAATACAAATATGTTGATACATGTAGGTTTAGAGACAATGTCACTAGAAGGAAAGCCGTTTGATATTAAGGTAAAGGCAGGAGATAAGGTAAAAGCTAAAGATTTAATAATGGAAGTGGATTTAGAATTTATAGCATCAAATGATTTAAATATAATAACTCCTGTAGTTATAATTGATGATGCTGATACTGTTAAGAGAACAGTAAGATATAGACTAGAGCCTGGAAATGTAGACACCAATAGTGTAATAATGGAAATTGAGTAGATACAAGAAGATGTAGCCAATGCTACATCTTTTTTGATGAATTTTATCAGAATAAAAGTACATTGGATTTAGATGAAATAGATAAACTAAAATGTTAATAATTGGTAAAGTATAATTTTGTCGTAATCTGTTGACTATTTACCATATCATTATGGTAATTTAGAGAAGTATTTGAAATATTGTAAAAATAATATTCAAAATTTATAATGTAGATATGAACTGAAATGCTTTGTAAAACTAATATAAAGGGGTGATAAATAATTAAGATGATAGTAAATAAAGAGCTAATTATTGATTATTTAAAATCCAATCAAAAAAATATCATAAATGATATTAAAAATTTAGTTGAGATACCTTCAATTAGAGATGATAGTACAAAAGATATAAATCAACCATTTGGGATAGAAATAAGAAATGCCTTTGATAAGCTTATTCAAATAGCAAAAGATAAGGATTTTGTTGTAAAAGATTTTGGCGGATATGCACTCCATATAGAATATGGAGAAGGTGAAGAAGTAGTGGGGGTGCTTAATCATATAGATGTGGTACCAATATATACTAAAGAGTTGTGGAAGAGTGAACCTTTTAAAGTCTGTCAAAAAGATAACTATCTCTACGGAAGAGGAGTTAATGATAACAAAGGACCTTTGATAGGAATTTTGTATGCATTACTTTTCTTAAGAGAACTTAATGAAAAGCCAAAGAGAAAGATTAGATTGATAGTAGGTGGAGCTGAAGAGACAACTTGGGAATGTATGGAACATTACTTTAGTGTCAATGAACAACCAAAATTTGCATTTTCTCCAGATGGAAACTTCCCAATAGTAAATGGAGAGAAGGGAATTTTGTACTTTAATATAAAAAAGGAAATAAATGAAGATAAATTTAGAAATCACAATTTAGTTGATATAAAGTCAAACAAAGAAGATGGATTTGTATGTGATAAAATTGAAGCTATTTTTAAAACTAATGACAAGAAAGAGTTAGTAAAATCACTAGCTTATTATACAGAGATAGAAGAACTAGAAGAAGAAAAAGTATTAGTAAGATATCTAGGAGAAAGAACTTTATCAAGAAACCCACACAGGTCATATAACTGTGCATTTAATTTAGCAAAAGATTTAGAAAAAATCAAAGAGCTAAATGACAAAGGAATCATAATAAAAGATATTTTAAATTCATACTTTACAGATGATAATCATGGAAAAAAATTAGGGCTATATAAAGAAGATGTAGATATGGGAGTTTCTACAATATGCATAATGAGTATCTTCTTAGAAAAGAATGAGTTGAATATGAAAATAGATTTTAGATATCCTAAGGGCATAAGTTGGGAATTTATAACTAATAGAATTAATGAAATTGAGAAAAAAGAAAATTTAATAATGGAGATATATAAGGATTTAAAACTATTGTATGTAGAACCAAATAGTGAATTAATAAAGAAATTATCAAGTGCATATAAACAAGGTTTTGGAAAAGAAGCAGAACTTTTTACAAAAGGAGCTGCATCTTATGCAAGGGTATTAGAAAATGGAGTTGCATTTGGACCTACAATAGATGGAGATAGTCCAAATTCACATCAGGCAAATGAAAATATAAGTATAGACACATTATATAAAGCGATAGAAGTTTATATATATGCATTATATAGCCTAGCATTTCAATAAAAATGGAGGAAATAATACTATGAAGGATAAATTACAAGTACTTTCTGGAGCAATGATGATTCCTGTTATATTACTTGTTGTAGCAGGAGTATTTATAGGATTAGGGTCAGCTTTTGCAAATATGGAAAACGTTTCTGCATTAGGGCTTAGCGGGTTAATAAAAGAAGGGTCATTCATAAATGTATTCTTTAAAGTAATAAATGACCTAGGATTTATGGTAATGAGATACTTACCAATATTCTTTGTTACTGGTATAGCCTTTGGCTTATCTAAAAAGGAAAAAGGGTGGGGGGCATTAGGAGGAATTGTTTTATTCATAGGAATGCACACAGTTATAAGTACATTACTAGTAGCAAATGGTATAAATTCAGATACAGTTACAGCAGAAGCGTTTATGGCATCTGGATTAGGTGAGGCAGAAGCATATAGTCGAAGTTCCTTATATGGTTCTTTCTTAGGAATATTTTCATATGATTGTAGTATATTTGGAGCTATAATAGCTGGATTTGTAGCTAGTGCAGTACATAACAAATTTGTTGACATAGAACTTCCTAGTGCATTATCTTTTTTCTCAGGGCCAAGATTTTCAATGATTATGATGTTTATAGCATCAATAGTATTGGGTACAGCAATGTACTTCATATGGCCACCAGTAGGTTTAGCCTTATCTAAACTTGGTAATTGGATAGGTTCGAGTGGATTATTAGGAACATTTACTTTTGGAGCAATGGATAAAGCATTATTACCATTTGGTATACATCACTTAATTGCATTTCCTATAGAATATACAAGAGTAGGTGGAACAATGGAAGTAGGTGGAGCAATTTACGAAGGTGTTAACAATATAAGATTAGCTCAAATGGGAGACCCAGATACACTATCTTATATCACTCGTAACTTTACAACAGGACGTTTATTAATACATTTTGCAATATTGCCAGCAGCAGCTTTAGCTATGTATAAGTTGGCTGACAATGTTAATAAGAAAAAAGCAATAAGTATATTAATACCAGCAATAGTAACAGCCATGTTGGTAGGGGTAACGGAACCAATAGAGTATACATTCCTATTTGTTGCACCATTATTGTATTTTGTAGCATATGTACCACTAGCAGGGTTGACGTATGTATTTACAGAAATGTTTAATGTTTCTATAATGGGAGAATCATTTAGAAATATGTTCCCTAATTTATTACAACCTCAAAAGGTAGATGCATTACCTTTATTATTTTTAATACCAATATTCTTTATAGTTACTTATATAATATTCACATGGGCAATTAAGAAGTTTGATATAAAGACACCAGGAAGAAGCTCAGAAGAAGTTAAGCTTTATAGTAAGAAAGAATATAGAGAAAGACAGTCTGTAGGTGATGTTAAAGTAGTAGAAAACAATGTAGTAGAAGATGAAGTAGGTGATAAAGATTCAGAACTTGTACACTATATAATAGAAGGTTTAGGAGGAAGTAGTAATATAAAAAATATTACAAACTGTGCGACTAGACTTAGAGTAGAGTTAAATTCAATTGATGGATTCTATGAAGATAGTTTCTGGGTAAATGAATTAGGTGCAAGTGGAGTTGTTAAAAAGAAAAATTCAGTTCAAGTTATATTTGGACCAAGAGTTATTACAATAGCGTCAAAACTCAAAGCTGTATTGGGTGTAGATTAATATATATAAAGCTATGTAAATTAGATGAGTTTACATGGCTTTTATTTTTTATTATAAGAGCATTATAATAATTTTAAATCTCTAGAAAACTTGTGTGTATTCAAAATATACTATATTCCTTAAATCATGTGGAGGAAAAGATTATTTGCGAACAGTAGAATGATATCATAAAGCAAGAATTATTATACTGAAAATATTTACAATCTCGACATATTATGCTACAATTACTTACGATAAATAAAACTTAATAAGAATTACCTCATCTAATAAAAAGATTGAGGTAGAGGTTGCATTTACTAAGATTAATATTGAAGAGGTTGGAAGCCAATGAAGCAATATAAAAGGAGTGAGTGCCGAAGTGCTAGTGTCCAAAGCTAGTGCTGGGACTGTATTTAATAGGTACAGTACTGTCATCAAAATTATCCCGAATTTTGATGGAGAGCTATCTTAAACAAGATAAAGGGAAGATGCAGGTATGTTGTATTTAGCACATTTAGCTCAACATGTATCCATGTTGAGCTTTTTTACATCTAGACAAAATAGGGTAGAAAAGGGATGCAATAATAAAATATTTTAATTTAAAAAGTGGGGAGATTAAAAATGAGCAGTTTAAAAAAGAAAAAGTTTACTATGCCGCAGACACTTACTATAATATTTTTACTAATAGTAGTAATGGCAGTTCTTACTTGGATAGTACCAAGTGGAAATTTTGAAAGGGTAGATATAGACGGAAGATCAGTTGTTGTGGCTGGAACTTATGAAAAAGCACCATCAAATCCACAAGGGATTACTGATGTATTTACAGCACCTATAAATGGATTTATAGATGCGGCTGAAGTAGTTGGATTTGTTTTAATAGTTGGAGGAGCTTTTGGAATAGTTAATAAAACAGGAGCTATAGAAGCTGTTATAGCCCACACTGTCAATAAAATGAAGAGGTTTCAATTTTTAATAATACCTATCTCAATGATTCTATTTGGACTAGGTGGAACAACATTTGGAATGAGTGAAGAAACACTACCTTTTTATATGATATTTATTCCACTTATGACCAGTATGGGATATGATTCATTAACAGCAGTGGCAACAGTGTTTATAGGAGCAACGGCTGGATTTGGAGCAGCTACAACTAATCCTTTCTCTGTAGGAATAGCACAAGCATTGTCACAAATAACACCAGGTTCTGGGATAGAATTTAGAGTTGTTATGTTTATAATATATATGGCTATATCTATAGGATTTGTTATGATGTATGCCAATAAAGTTAAAAAAGACCCTAAAAAGTCTTTAGTACATGGTATATCATTAAATCAAGAATCAATGGTTAATACTGATACAAACATAAAAGAATTTACAAAAAGAGAAGCCATGGTAATAGCAATTTTTACAATAGGTATGGCGATTATGATATATGGAGTTTTAAAGCTAGGATGGTACATAACTGAAATTGCAATGATATTTACGGCTATAGGCATAATATCAGGTATAGCATCAGGGCTTAAACAAGATGACATAGTTAATTCATTCATAAGCGGAGCAGGAGATTTAATGACAGCAGGGTTATGTATAGCATTTGCACGTGGAATCGTAATAATAGCAGAAAATGGATTTATAATAGATACAATTTTAAATTCTGCAGCAAATTTATTAAATGGATTACCAAAAACTATCTTTATAAATTTAACTTTCTTAATAGAAGGTTTAATAGCATTTTTGATACCATCAGCGTCAGGACTTGCATCACTTACAATACCTGTACTTGCACCACTTGGGGACTTAGTAGATGTATCTAGACAAATGATAGTTACAGCCTATCAATTTGGTATAGGTGTAACTAATTTAATAACACCTACATCAGGTGTTTTAATGGGAGCATTAGCAGTAGCTAATATTCCTTGGTCAAAATGGGTTAGATTTGTAATTCCTTTAATGGTAGTATTAACAATTCTTGTAATGGTATTTTTGACAATAGGATTATTTCTAGGATTCTAATAGGAGGTAAGTCATGATAGAGAGTATAAAGAAAAGAGCTTATGAGATAGAGAATGAACTTGGAAAAGAAATTGAAGAAGTATGTGATTTTATATTCAATAACCCAGAATTAGGAGAAGAAGAATATATATCATCAAAATACTTAGTAGATAAAATGAAGGAATATAGATTTGATATAACTTATCCATACTGCAATATGGAGACTGCTTTCAGAGCTGAATTAGGGGATGATGATGGTCCAACTATAGCATTTTTGGCTGAGTATGATGCACTTCCAGGATATGGAGAAAATAAAGAACCAGCTCATGCTTGTGGACACAACTGGATTGCAGCATCTACACTAGGAGCTTGTATAGTATTAAGTAAGTTAAAAGAAAGTTTTAAAGGAAAAATTGTATTAATAGGAACACCAGCTGAAGAAACAACAGGAGGTAAATGTGATTTAGTTAAGGCAGGAGCTTTTGATGATATTGATGTAAGTTATCAAATGCATATAGAAGCTTTTAACAATATAAACTGTAAAGCTTTGGCAATAGACTCATTAGAATTTAGTTTTGAAGGGGTATCAGCACATGCAGCTAGTCATCCTCATATGGGAGTTAATGCACTGGATGCAGTACAACTTACCTTTGCTGGTATAAATGCACTAAGACAACATGTAAAATCAGATGTTAGAATACATGGGATAGTTTCAAATGGAGGAGAAGCTCCAAACATAGTTCCAGAAAAAGCAGCTTGTAAGTTTTTTGTAAGAGCAGCTGAAAGAAGTTATTTAGATGAAGTAACTAAAAAAGTTATAAACTGTGCAAAAGGTGCAGAGTTAATGACAGGGGCTAAGCTTTCTTATAGATATTTTGAAAATTCTTTTGATAATATAATAAATAACAAAGTACTTCAAAAGATAACAAAAAATAATTTGATTGAGGCAGGTATAACAGATATATTAGAAGGTAAAGATGGTCCAGTAGGTTCTACAGATATAGGTAATGTAAGTCAAGTTTGTCCTACTATGTATACAGAAATAGCTTTGGATATAAATCCAATGGTATATGTTCATGAAAAAGAGTTTCTAAATTATGCAAATTCTGAGGAAGCTTATGATAAACTTCACAAATCAGTAAAGGCAATGGTAGGGTGTGCATTAGAAATCTATTTGGAAGATGGGCTACTTGATGAGATTAAGAAAAATCATTTAAATTAATATTAAATTAAAAACAAAAGGTATTTCCATGAAATTGGTAATACCTTTTTTGTTTTATTTGTCTTTTGATAAAACAATATTTTATTAATACAATTTATATAGCTTATTCAACATTAAAATATTTAGAAAAAGTTGACATTAAAAAATAAATTTGCTAACATATAATAAATAATAATTAAAATAAAATATAAACGGATAGTGATTGTTTAAGTACAAGCTAAACCTATTTATTACTCAGGATTCATGGGAATCTATTTAATGTGTAATAAATAGGTTTTTTTTAATGCAATAAATTATATTCAAAATATTCTTAATAATTAAAAATATTTACTTTAACTTAGTATTAAGAAAGGGGGAATCACAATGGTTATTGAAAAAATACTCAATAACAATGTAATTATTACAACGGATGAAAATGATAAAGAAATAGTAGTTATGGGAAGAGGTTTAGCATATAAGAAACGTACAGGTGACCACATATCAAAGGATAAGGTTGATAAGGTATTCAAACTTTCAGACCCAAATATGTCTGATAAATTTAAAGAATTAATAGCAGATATTCCTATGAGGTATATGGAATTATCAGATGAAATAATTTTACAAGCTAAAGAAAAATTAGGGAAGAGATTAAATGATAGTATTTATATCTCTTTAACTGACCATATATATACAGCAATAGAAAGGGTTCGTGAAGGAGTAAATGTAAAGAATGCACTACTTTGGGATATAAAAAGATTTTATCAAAGCGAATTTAAAATAGGATTAGAAGCTTTGGATTACATAGAAGAAAAGTTTGAGATTAGATTGCCAGAAGATGAAGCTGGATTCATAGCACTACATATAGTTAATGCACAAATGGATCAAAATATAAAAGTCATATATGAAATTACACAAATGATACAAGAAATTACAAATGTGGTTAAATACCACTATAGAATAGTATTTAATGAAGATTCAGTTTATTATTATAGATTTATTACTCACCTAAAGTATTTTGCGGAAAGGCTTATTAGTAATAAATCATATGAAAATAATGAAGATGATTTATTAGAAGTAATAAAAGTAAAATATAAAAATGCTTATAAATGTATAGAAAAATTAGATGAATTTATACATAAAAAATACAATTACAATTTAACAGATGAAGAAAAATTATACTTAACTATTCATGTTGAAAGAGTAGTAAGCAAAAGTATTAAGTAAGATATAAATCCTAATAATTAGGTTTATATATATTGGGTGGTGACATTAAGTTGGCCAAACCTTCATATTTCAAAAAGAAAATGGAGGAGAAAAAATGAGAAAGTATGAGCAATTATCAAAAGACATTATTGCTAATGTAGGTGGGAAGGAGAATATTAGTAGCTTGTCTCACTGTATAACGAGATTACGTTTTAAGTTAAAAGACGAGTCAATAGCAAATGATGATGTACTAAAAAAAATGGATGGTATAGTTACTGTAATGAAAAGTGGAGGACAATATCAAGTAGTTATTGGTAACCATGTTCCAGATGTTTATGCAGTTGTGTGTGATTTGGCTGGATTAGGAGGGGATACAATAGACAATTCAGATTCAGATGCACCAAAAGGATTACTTAATAAGTTTATAGACATAATATCAGGAGTTTTTCAACCAATATTAGGAGTACTGTGTGCTGCTGGTATGATAAAAGGATTCAACGCAGTATTTACAGCATTGGGTTTATATAGAGAAGCTGATGGAGCATATATTATGCTAAATGCAATTGGAGATGCAATGTTCCAGTATATGCCAATAATTCTTGGATATACAGCTGCTAAGAAATTCAAATTAAAACCATTTATCGGTATGCTTATAGGTGCAGTTTTATGCTATTCAGGTATTCAATTAGATACTTTAGCATCTACAAGTCAACCTTTATATAATCTATTTGCTGGAACAATATTTGAATCACCAGTATATATAACTTTCTTAGGATTACCAGTAATAGCAATGAACTACACTTCAACAGTAGTTCCAGTGATTTTAATAGTATTATTAGCAGCTAAGTTAGAAAAAGTGTTTGCTAAAATAATACCAGATGTAGTAAAGAATTTCTTTGTACCAATGGCAGTTTTATTAATTTCTTTACCAGTAGGATTTATGGTTATAGGTCCTATAGCAACGTATGCTTCCAATATAGTTGGAAATGGATTTTTAGCTTTATTTAATTTCTCATCAGTTTTATGTGGCGTATTAACTGGTTTATTGTGGCAAGTGCTTGTAATATTTGGACTACATTGGGGACTAGTACCAATAGCTATTTCAAACCTTATGACTATGGGGTCTGACACAATATTAGTTGGAGCATTTGCACCATCTTTTGCACAAACAGCAGTAGTCGCAGCAATGTACTTTAAATTAAAAGACAAGAAAATAAAAGAGTTATGTGTACCTGCAGTTATTTCAGGTATATGTGGTGTAACGGAACCTGCAATATACGGAATAACTTTACCAAGAAAAACACCATTCATATATAGTTGTATAGGTGGTGCAGCAGCAGGAGCTGTAATGGGAATAATGAATGTCAAAGGTTATGTAATGGGTGGACTTGGAATATTTGGAATACCTAATTATATAAATCCAACAACTGGAGATATGACAGGCGTTTATGTATCAATAATAGCAGCAATAGTAGCAACTGTAGTAGGATTTGTATTAACATTCTTCTTCTGGAAAGATGATACTGTGGTAGAAGACTCTAAAAATGATAATAGACAAAAAGTGGTAGAAAATACTAAAAGAGAAGTAATATATAGTCCAATAAAAGGTGAAGTAAAAGCTTTGGAACAAGTTCAAGATTCAGCATTTTCAACAGGTGTATTAGGTAAGGGTGTAGCTATAGTCCCTAAAGAGGGAAAGGTTGTAGCACCATTTGATGGGACTATAATGACTTTATTTCCAACAAAACATGCAATCGGAATAATATCTGATAATGGATGTGAGTTATTGATACATATAGGGTTAAATACTGTTCAATTAGAAGGTAAATTCTTTGAATCTTTTGTTAAGCAAGGTGATAAGATTCAAAAAGGTCAAACTTTAATAACTTTTGATATAGAAAATATATTAAAAGAAGGATATTGCTTAGAAACACCAGTAGTTATTACTAATTATTCTGATTATGTGGATATTATAGAAAAAACACCAAAGTACACAAGTAATAGTCAGGAATTGATAACTGTTTTAGCTTAGAAGATGGTATTCTTAATAAGAATCAGAAATTGGTATTTTTATTTTAAAAGAGATTTACTATAAATAAATTATTGGAGGTAGAGCTATGGCACTTAGAAAAGATTTTTTATGGGGTGGAGCAACAGCTGCAAACCAATGTGAAGGTGGGTATAAAGAAGGTGGTAGAGGTTTAGCTAATGTTGATGTTATACCACAAGGAGAAAATAGATTTCCAGTTTTAGCTGGAAAAATGAAAATGTTTGAATGTGATGCTGAACATTATTATCCAGCTCATAAAGCAATAGATATGTATCATAATTACAAAGATGATATAAAATTATTTGCGGAGATGGGATTTAAATGCTATCGTATGTCAATAGCATGGACTAGAATATTTCCAACAGGAGTTGAGGAAGCTCCAAATGAAGAGGGATTAAAATTCTATGAAGATATATTTAATGAGTGTTTAAAATATGGAATAGAACCAGTAGTAACAATCTGCCACTTTGATGTTCCTATGTATTTGGTAGAAAAATATGGTGCATGGAGGAATCGTAGGCTAGTAGATTTATATGTAAAATATTGTGAAGCCATATTTACAAGATTCAAAGGCAAAGTAAAGTATTGGCTAACATTCAATGAAATAAATATGATACTTCATTTACCATTTATAGGTGCAGGACTATATATTGAAGAAGGTGAAAATGAAACACAGATAAAATATCAAGCTGCGCATCATCAATTAGTTGCAAGTGCATTAGTTACTAAACTAGCTCATGATGTAAGTCCAGAATTTAAAATAGGGTGTATGTTAGCTGCAGGAAACACTTATGCCAATACTTGTAATCCATTGGATGTATGGCAATCTATAGAAAAAGATAGGGAAAACTACTTTTTTATAGATGTACAATCTCGTGGAGAATATCCAGCTTATGCACTAAAAGAATTGGAACGAAAAGGAATAAATATAGCGATGAAAGAAGATGATAAAAGGATACTTAAAGAAAATACAGTAGATTTTATATCGTTCTCATACTATTCATCAAGACTTACAAGTGCAGACCCTGAAGTAAATATTTTAACAGAAGGAAATGTTTTTGCAAGCCTTAAAAATCCATACTTAGGTGCAAGTGAGTGGGGATGGCAAATAGACCCACTAGGGCTTAGAATAACTATGAATTCTTTGTATGACCGTTATCAAAAACCATTATTTATAGTTGAAAATGGACTAGGAGCAGTAGATAATCCAGATGAAAATGGTAATATAAATGATGATTATAGAATTGATTACTTACGTGCTCATATAAAAGCTATGATAGATGCTGTTGAGTTAGATGGTGTTGACTTATTGGGGTATACTCCATGGGGATGTATTGATTTAGTAAGTGCTAGTACTGGAGAAATGAAAAAGCGTTATGGATTTATATATGTGGATAAAGATAATGATGGAAACGGAACTTTAAAACGTAGCAAAAAGAAGAGTTTTGACTGGTATAAAAAAGTAATAGCATCAAATGGTAAAGAATTAGAATAGGAGGATATAGATATGTCATTTAAAAAAGATTTTTTGTGGGGTGGAGCAACAGCTGCAAATCAATGTGAAGGAGCATGGAATTTAGATGGGAAAGGACCATCTTGTTCAGATATGTGTACTGGAGGTTCTCAAACGGTAAGTAAAAGAATAACAAGAGTTATAGAAAAAGGAACATTCTACCCAAGTCATGAAGCAATAGATTTTTATCACAGATATAAAGAAGATATAGCTTTATTTGCAGAAATGGGATTTAAAGTGTTTAGATTTTCAATAGCATGGACTAGAATATTTCCAACAGGAATGGAGAAAGAGCCAAATGAATTAGGGCTTAAGTTTTATGAAAATGTAATAGATGAGTGCTTAAAATACAATATAGAGCCATTAATAACAATATCCCACTATGAAGTACCCTTTGCAATAACAGAGAAATACAATGGATGGGTTTCGAGAGAGGTAATAGACCTGTATATGAATTACTGTGAAGCAATATTTAAGAGATATAAAGGAAAAGTAAAATATTGGTTAACATTTAATGAAATAAATTCGGCTACTATGCCTATGGGAGGCTACTTATCACAAGGGATATTAAATAAAGGAACTACAGATTTTATAAACCAAGTAGATATACCTCAACTTCGTTTTCAAGGGTTACATCATCAATTTGTAGCAAGTGCTAAGGCTGTTAAGTTAGCTCATGAAATAGATTCAAATTATCAAGTTGGATGTATGCAAATATTTGCAACAATGTATCCCTATACTTGTAATCCAGATGATGTAGTTAAAACTCAAAGAGATAGTAGAGTAATGAATTATTTCTGTGGAGATGTACAAGTGCATGGCGAATATCCAAGTTATATGAATAGGTATTTTGGAGAAAATAGTATCGAAATAAAAATGGAAAAAGGCGATTTAGAAATTTTAAAAGAAGGTTGTGTAGATTTCTATACATTTAGTTACTATATGTCTATATGTGTAAGTAGCGATTCTAAAGAAGCTAATACAAGTGGTAATATATTAGGTGGAGTAAAAAATCCATATCTTAAGTCTAGTGAATGGGGGTGGCAAATAGACCCTAAAGGACTTAGATATTCATTAAATGAGATTTATGATAGATATAGAATACCTATGATGGTAGTTGAAAATGGTTTAGGAGCTTATGATAAAAAAGAACCTAATGGAGTAATAAATGATAACTATCGTATAGAATATTTAAAAGAGCAT
This sequence comes from Clostridioides difficile, assembly GCF_900243075.1. Classification (GTDB taxonomy): domain Bacteria; phylum Bacillota; class Clostridia; order Peptostreptococcales; family Peptostreptococcaceae; genus Clostridioides; species Clostridioides difficile_D. The sequence goes on along the minus strand of NZ_OEZH01000001.1, from coordinate 46,593 downwards.
ATAGAGCAAATGAAGGAAGCTGTAGAAGATGGTGTTGATTTATTTGGATATACTCCATGGGGATGTATAGACTTAGTAAGTGCATCTACTGGTGAGATGGCTAAGAGATATGGGTTTATATATGTGGATAAGTATGATGATGGAAGTGGAGACTTGTCTAGAATTAAGAAGAAGAGTTTTAACTGGTATAAACAAGTAATAGAATCTAATGGTGAAAAGTTATAGTATATAGATACTGTTTGTGTTTAGAAAAGTAGCAAATAGTGTTGATATATACGATTTTTTATCACAAAGAAAGGTGGAGTAACGATTCGTTATTCCATCTTTTTTATAATTGGCACAATTTTTGCTCTATATAAGTTTAAGAAATATGATAGGCATTACGACTATGATATGTGGGGACATAAAGCCAATAAATGAATATGTTAGTATACTAAATGTACAATTTTTTGATAGTATTAAAGTGAAAATTAAATGTATATTATAAAAGAGTAGAGTATATTTTAAAAGGAGTAATAAGATGAAAACAATAGCAGTAGTAACTGATGGACTATCTAAACTAGAATGTTTTTTAAATAAAAATTTAGAACTGATATTTAAAGACAAAGTAATGATAAAAAACTATTATTTAAATAAAATAACAGAAAAGGAATCGATAAAAGGTGACATAATATTGGTAATGATAGATGACAGAGTATTAAAAATAAAAAAATATGTAAAAGATGTTTCAAAAATAATAACTATAAATAGGAGTATAAAGCAAAAGGATATATACAAGTTATTTTCATTACCAGAAGGGATAGATGTATTAGTAGTAAATGATAATAACCATACTATATTGGAAACAATATCTAATCTATGTAACATAGGAATAAATCACTTAAATTTTATACCATATAATCCTAATGAAGAATATAGACATATTAAGATAGCTATAACACCAGGAGAGGCAGATTTAGTTCCTAAATATATAGAAGAAGTTATTGATTTAGGACATAGATATATTGATAGTTCAACCTTTATTCAAATAATAGCAAAACTCAAACTGGATGATAAGGAAATTACTGATAGATTAATTAAGTATACAGATGAAGTGATTAGTTTATATTCGGGGATAAATACTAAATATAAGGAACTTACTATAAAAGCAGATGAATTAAATTCCATAATAAACTTGTCAAACTTAGGCATGGCAATGGTATCAGATAAGGGAAACGTAATTATCTGTAATAACAGTTTAAGTGATATACTAGATATTCAAAACGATATTATAGGACAAAATGTAGCTGAATTAGAGAATGAGAATATTAAGAAGATTTTTAGGTTAAGTAAGGCACATGATGAAGTTATAAAGTTTAATAATAAATACTTAAATGTAAATAAGTATAATATAGAAAGTTTTGGAAGGGTTACTGGATATTATTTTTGTATTCAAGAAATAACTTACATAAGAAAATTGGAACAAAACCTATCAAAGAAGCTTAGAGAAAAGGGACAAGTGGCTAGATATACTTTTGATGATATAAAAACAGTCTCACTGAAGATGGAAAGAACTAAGGAACTAGGTATGAAAATAGCTGAATCTGATTATACAGTTCTTATAACTGGAGAAAGTGGAACAGGAAAAGAACTCATGGCTCAATCTATTCATAATGCATCACCAAGGCATAGTCAACCATTTATAGCGATAAACTGTGCAGCTATGCCAGAAAATCTACTTGAAAGTGAACTTTTTGGATATGAAGAAGGTGCTTTTACAGGAGCTTTGAGGGGAGGTAAGAAAGGATTATTTGAACAGGCTAACAATGGAACTATATTTTTGGATGAAATAGGAGACATGCCTATATACTTACAAAGCAAATTACTTAGAGTATTACAAGAAAATCAAGTAATGAGAGTCGGAGGAGAGAATGTAATAGATATAGATGTTAGAGTAATTGCAGCTACAAATAAAAATTTATTAGAAATGATAAAAAAAGATAGATTTAGAGCTGATTTATATTATAGGATAAATGTATTGCCTATAAATATACCACCTTTAAGAGAGAGAAAAGAAGACATAGAAGTTATGTTAAAGTATTTTATGAAAAGGAAGAGAGCAATTAGTCAAGATGTTCAAGATGTTATTAATGCATATGAATGGCCAGGCAACATAAGAGAATTAAAAAATACAGCTATGTATATTAACATTATGAGTTCTGAGGATGTTATTTTAATAAATGACTTACCTCATAACTTATTAAATATAACTGAAGATTTTAGTAAAGAAATAAGTACATTAAAGGATAGAACATCTATAGAAAAAGTAAAGTTAGTAATGGGATGCTTAAAAAATGCCAATAATCTTAATAAAAATATAGGTAGAAATGGTATTGTTAATTCAATAAATGAATTAGGTTATAATATAACAGAAGGTGAGGTAAGGGGAATCCTCAATATACTTAAAGAGCTGGATTTGATAATATGTGAATCTGGTAGAAAGGGAAGTGAATTAAATAGAAGAGGAAAAAATATATTAAATAGTATTTAATAGGTTGCTAAAAAGGAAAATATAAATACCTATTTTACCCATTAGTTAGACTTAAGACCATTCATAAAAGTCAAATTAAACAGGATTAAAATAAAATATAAGTCAATAAAATTATTTATATTACTAGTATTTAGGAAAAGTGTTTCTAAAATGAATTATAATCTTTAAATAAATAAAATATTGGTATGCTACTTGCTCTTTAATAGAGAAGTAGCATTTTTTATTGTTCACAAATAAGTTAAGGGGTGAAGAAAGTGGTTAAAAAGAAATATCCAGTAATAGGAATATCAGGCAATTTATTAATTGATGAGGGGGGAATGTTTCCTGGCTATGAAAGAGCTTATGTAAATAATGACTATATACAATCAGTAGTTATGTGTAAAGCTATACCATATATTGTACCGATTGTATATGATGATGAGATTATAAAGGAGCAAGTATCTAATATAGATGCACTTATACTATCTGGGGGACAAGATATAAATCCACTTATATGGAAAGAAGAACCTCATAATAAGTTAGGTGCAATATCACCAAAAAGAGATGTTTTTGATATGAAATTATTAAAACATGCTTTAGATATGAAAAAACCAGTTTTAGGTATATGTAGAGGAGAACAAATTATAAATGTAGCTGAGGGAGGTAGTTTATATCAAGATTTATCTCTAGTTGAAGGAGCTTATATTAAACACAATCAGCAACATTTATCTAATATACCTACACACACAGCACAGATAAAAGAGGGAACAAAGTTATATGAAATATTAGGAGAAAAAGAAATTTTAGTTAATAGCTTTCACCACTTAGTTGTCAATAAAGTAGCACCAGGATATATTGTTTCAGCTACAGCTAAAGATGGCTTAATTGAAGCTATAGAAAAGGAGGGAAGTGAGTTTGTAATAGGAATACAATGGCATCCAGAAATGATGACTAGAGATTATGATAATATGAAAAAAATATTTATGGCAATAGTTAAAGAAGCATCTAAATAATTATAACTATATTAAGTTGGGTTTGGGGGGAATAACAATGGAAAAAGGCATTAAGTTAGGTTTTTGGAGTATTGTATTATTAGGAATCAATGCAATAATAGGGTCAGGTATATTTGGGTTACCTGGCGATGCTTATACAGATATAGGTCCAGCAAGTATATTAGTATTAGTTTTTTGTATGTTTTTAGCTGTTTCTATCGCTTTATGTTTTGCTGAAGCAGGTAGTTGGTTTGATACTGATGGAGGTCCATATCTTTATGCAAAAGAGGCGTTTGGAGATTTTATTGGATTTGAAGTTGGATTTATGAAATGGATAGTTAGTATGATTGCTTGGGCTACTATGGCAAATTTCTTTGCTGTAACACTATCATCTGTATGGCCTCAGGCAGCAGAACCACTTACTAAAAATATAATAATTGGTATACTAGTTGTAGGACTTGGGATTATAAACTTTATGGGAATGAAACAATCTAAGCATTTAAACAATATAATGACTATAGGAAAATTATTACCGATAGTTTTATTTATAGCTGTAGGCTTATTCTTTATAAAAGGTTCTAATTTTACACCATTTGTAATAATACAAAAAGGTCAAAGTGCATCATCAGCTTTTGTAGCAGTATCTATAACTTTATTTTATGCTTTTACAGGATTTGAATCTTTAGCAGTTGCAGCAAAAGATATGGAGAATCCTAAGAAAAATGTACCTAAAGCACTGGTAATGGTAATGTTTGTGGTATCAGTAATATATATGCTTATACTGGGAATAAGTATAGGTGTATTAGGCAATGGATTAGCAGGGTCAGCTACTCCTGTTGCAGATGCTGCTATTAAGATGTTAGGTACTATAGGTGGGTATATAATTACAATAGGAACTATAGTATCTGTTGGAGGTATAAATATTGCATCATCTATATTTACACCAAGGTCTGCTGCTGCTTTGGTTGAGCAAGGATTAATGCCTAAGTCTATAAGAAAAACTAATAAAAATGGAGCTCCATATATAGCCATTATAGTATCTGTTATAGGAACTCTATTAATAGCATGGTCGGGCTCATTTACAACATTATCTCAAATAAGTGTTGTATCTAGATTTATTCAATATATTCCTACTTGCTTAGCTGTACTAATATTAAGAAAGAAGTATGCTGGTAAAGATGTAAATTTTAGAATACCTGGAGGAGCAATTATACCAATATTTGCAGTTATTATAAGTATATTATTACTAATAAAAGCAGGTATAGATGAACCTATGAAGATAGTTTGGGGATTAGGAGGGATGATAATTGTAGTTCCTATATATTTCTATATGACTAAGGTATACTCAAAGAAATATAATGATGTAGAAGTCAAATAATTCTTGTAATTTATATGGATTTTATAAAAATTATTTTGAATTTAGGAAAATCGGTATAATACCCTGGTGTCATACCGATTTTTACATAAATAACTTTATTTATAATATATCATTATACTTTCATAAGGTTTTATTTCCATCTCATTTTCAATTGTATCTCTAGTGTAATTAGTTTCAAGTATTGTGTAGTTTAATTTATTCAAATAAGTTTCAGGTAATTTATACACTACATTATCATGAGTAAAGTTGCTTATAACAAGAAGTTTTTGTTTTTTATATTCTCTTTCATAAACAAATAGATTTTTATGATTTTCATCTAGTAATCTGTAAGTACCTTCTGTAAAAATATCATATTGCTTACGATATTTGATTAATCTTTGATAAGTGTAAAATACTGAACGTGAATCGTTAAGCTCATTTTCTACACTAATATTGTCATTATTAACTTTTAACCACGGTTTATGATTAGAAAATCCCTTATAAATAGTATTATCCCATTGCATAGGAGTACGAGCATTATCTCTAGATTTCTGTTGGAGTATAAGCAATGCTTCCTTTTCATCAATACCAGATTTAATCATATGATAGTATGCATTTTTACTCTCGGCATCGTCATATTCATCTATTTTAGTGAAGTAGGCATTTGTCATACCTATTTCCTCACCTTGATATATGTAGGTAGTACCCTGTAAACCAAATAGTGTTATAGCTAACATCTTAGCACTTTCTTGACGAAAAAATCTATCATCTCCAAATCTAGATAAAGCTCTAGGTTGGTCATGGTTAGAGTAAAATAGAGCATTCCATCCTTTTCCTTCGTACATTTTATATTGAAAGTCAGATTGTGCTTTTCTTAATTTATCTAAAGAAAACATTTCATTAGTCCATTTTACACCTCCTTTATAATCTGTTTTCATATGATGGAAGCTAAAAACCATAGATAGTTCTTCTCGATTTTCTCTAGTATAGTTGATACACTCTTCAGGTGTAGTAGATGACATTTCACCTACAGTAACTATATTTTTAGGTTTGAAAACTTTTTGATTCATATTATGTAAATATTCGTGTATACGAGGACCATCAGCGTAGTGAGTTCTTCCATCTCCTTTTGGTCCTGTTATAGGGTCATCAGGTAATCCAGGTGTTTTGGATAGTAGGTTGACTACATCTAAACGAAAACCATCAATACCTTTAGCAGCCCAAAATTCTAGTATTTTGTAACATTCTTCATGGACTTTTTCATTTTCCCAATTTAAATCAGCCTGAGTTTCTTCAAATAAATGTAGGTAGTATTGATTCGTAGTCTTATCATATTTCCAAGCAGTTCCACTAAATCTGGATATCCAGTTATTAGGTACAGAACCATCAGGTTTAGCATCCTTCCAGAAATAATAGTCACGATATGGATTATCTTTGCTTTTTTTAGATTCTTTGAACCATTTATGTTCAGTAGATGTATGGTTTAAAACCATATCCATCATTATCTTTAAATCTCTTTTATGTGCTTCTTTTAAGAGTTTTTCAAAGTCACTCATTGTACCATATTTCGGGTCTATATTATAATAATCTTCTATATCATACCCGTTATCTCTTTGAGGGGAAACATACATAGGAGTCAACCATAATAAATCAACACCTAAAGAAGAGAGATAATCTAACTTTTCTATAATACCATTTATATCACCTATACCATCATTGTTGCTATCTTTGAAACTTTTTGGATATATTTGATAAACAGTTGCTTTTTTCCACCAATTTTTCATACTCGATACCTCCTGTAATTTATAAGTTAATTATAATATGTTTAAACAAATTGTCAAGTATAAAACTAGTATTAAAGCTTTAGTATCAAATAAAAATATATTTGTATAAACATATAATTATATATAGAATAGTGAGGTTAGTAGGGTATAAAGTGATTAAACGCAAAAAAATTATGTTTAATTAAACATAATTCTTTTAATATCTTTGAGTAACATCCATAAATATAAATGTTTCAGGTGTATGCTTTGATTCTGTATATTCAAAAAGCTTTCCATCATCAGTATATACACTATTTTTAATAACACCAACACAATTATAATCATTTAAAGGTAGTGTTTTTAACTCAAGTTCAGTAGCTTTTTCAATTTTAAATATCTTTCTGGATGAAACAATTTTTGTACCCAGACACTCTTCTATATATTTGTAAATGGAACCTTGTGCTATAGAAACATCAAGGTCTTTAACTACACTACATAAAAAATAATTAATGTCGAGTATTTTAGGTATATTATCAATATATCGTAGTCTGTGAAGGTGATATACTTCACTGCCAACCTTAAAACCTGTCTTTTTAGACAACTTATTATCAATTAAGATTTTGCTGAAATGAAGAACACTAGTAGCAGTATTAACCTTTTTGTCTTCTACAATCGACTCTACACCCTTGAAATTGTGCATATTTAGAAAAAAATCATTAGAAAAACTATTCTCTAATACTACAACGCCCTTGCCTTTTATACTTTGAACATATCCCTCTGTGTTTAGCTGTGAAATTGCTCTACGTACAGTATTTCTACTACATGAAAACCTTTCAATAAGTTGAAGTTCAGTAGGTAACATCATATTACTTGTATATTTACCATCAAGTATTTCTTCTTTTAATACTTCATATATCTCTGAAAATTTATTTTTAGCCATATACCCCTCCTTAAAGGTCTTTAGTAATATTATTGAACTGATATGAACAAATTATATCAAATGTGTTTAGACATGTATAGTGAAAATGTAATGATATAAACCATAAAAAGGATGAAATTAAACTAGTTTGTGAGTTACTTTGAATATATGATTAAACATATTTTGAAAATAAAAAAAATTAATATGAAAAAATAGACTAGATATAGCAATATACACAAAAGTATTTAGATACGAAATTAAATGATAAAAATAAAATAAATAAAAAATATTGACAATTTGTTTAAACAAATATAATATTTAAGATATAAAATCTAAATAAATCGTTTTCACAAAAAAATAAATCGAAAGAGAAAGGGGATTGGATATGAAGAGGTTCTTAAACAAGATGATGCAACAACTGTCACTTTTAGGAAAGACTATGCTGGTGCCTATAGCTGTAATGCCAGCAGCAGGTATATTAGGGTTATTATTTGGACCAAATATGCTTAATGTACCAGCTATATCTAATATATCTAATATAGTATTTTCAAATGTGGACTACTTATTTTTATTAGGAGCAGCTAGTGCCTATTCAAAGTCTAAGGATAAGACAAGTGTAATGGTTGCAGCAGTAGTTGCATATATGATATTTAAGTCAAATTTAGAGTTAATGAATGAAACATTAAATGCAGGAGTATTTGGTGGGATAATTGTTGGAGCTTGTATAGCATGGACTTATAATAGAACACATAAAGTTAAAGTTCCTGCGTTTTTAAGTTTTTTTGCAGGGGAAAAGTGTGTAATTACATTATCTCCAATAGTAGCTTTAATTTTATCATACATATTTAGTTTATTATGGATATATCCACAAGCTGCAATGAATCAATTTGGTTTCTGGTTAGGAGGAGCTGGTGCAATAGGAATATTCTTATTTTTGTTCTGTAATCGTGCATTAATACCAACTGGATTGCATCAAGTTTTAAATGCTTACATACTATTTGAAATGGGTGAGTATACAACATCAACAGGAGAAGTTATAAGAGGGGAGATTCCTAGATTTATGGCAGGAGACCCAAATGCAGGATTCTTCTGGACAGGATTTTACATAATTATGATGTTCTCAATACCTGCTATTTCTTATGCTATATATAAGACAGCACAGGATAAAAAGAAGCAAGAAGTAAAAGGGGCAATGACGGCTGGAGCATTAACTTCTTTTATGGCAACGGTAACTGAACCTATAGAATTTTCGTTTTTGTTTGCATCTCCAAAGTTATATATAATTCATTCTTTTTATTCTGGTCTAGGTGGAGTTGTACTATATTTACTGGGGGCTCGTTTGGGTTCATTTAATGGAGCAAGTATAATTGACTATGTCTTAAGCTTTAGTTATGGGGATAAAGCATGGTTAGTTATACCTATAGGAATTGTATTCTTTGTATTATATTATGTAACATTTAAATACATAATAATAAAAGACAATGTACAAACACCAGGACGTGAAGTTGAGATAGAGATAGGTGATAAAGTTAGTGAAAAAGAAAAGAATTTAAAACTTTCTCATGGCAATTTTTCATATATGGCTAAGCAGATAATTAAAAATTGTGGTGGTTATGAAAATATAGTAACACTTAATAATTGTATGACGAGATTGCGTTTAGAAGTGAAAGATGCAGCTCTTTTAAATGATGATAACATAAAAAAAACAGGGGCAAAAGGGGTAATCAAGTTGAGTAATACATCAGTTCAAATAATCATAGGAACGGATGTTGTTAAAGTAAAAGATGAGATGGAAATGCAACTTGATGAGTTGAGAAAGCAGGCAGAAGCATAAAATGAAGAAATTAGTAGTTAGAGCAGATGATATAGGATATTCAGAAGGTGTTACACTAGGAATAATATCTTCTTATAAGAATGGTATTGTTACAAGTGCTGGAATCATGGTGAATATGCCTTTTTCAAGAAAAGCTATAGAAATGGTAAAAAATGATGATATATGCTTTGGTTTACATGTTAACCTAGTAATAGGAGAACCTTGTTGTAAAGAACAGATTAAGATAAAGAATTTGTTAGATGAAGGTGGAAAATTTGTTTCTAGCAAAATAAGAAGAGCACAACTACTTACAGGTAAAGATATTTTTAATTATGAAGAAGTATATGAAGAAGTTTGTGCTCAAATTGAAACTTATAAGTTGTATATGAATAAGTTGCCTGAGTATATTGATATACATGGGATAGAAGATGATGTATCAATATCGGCAATGTGTGATGCTGGAAAAGAACATGGTATACCAAGTTGTCCTTATTATTTAGATTCAAGTATTAGCATGCCAAGTAAATATCCTCAGAATCATTTTTACAAGTTAGACAAATCTTTTGTTAAATTATTTGAAGAAAAGTATATAAATTTAGATAAAGATATAACACTAATGGTTACTCATCCAGGATTTATAGATTATAATCTTATTAAATCATCTTCTCTTGTTCAAGAAAGAGTATATGAACATGCAATGCTATGTGATAAGGATGTTAAAATGTGGTTAAAAAGAAATAATATTGAGTTGGTTGATTTTAGAGACCTTTTAAAGGCTAATAATTAGATATAAAGAATAGATTACCCAAAATATTAATTAAAAATGAGTATTTGAAATAAAATGTGTATTTTCTAAAAGAATATTGATGGAGATGTATCAAAATAAAAATTTGAATCATCTCTATCAATATAGGAAGTACACATTTTTTATGTATAATAAAGGGAGTAGTACGCATTAAAAAATTAAAAATTTTAAATTATAATAACATTAATAAAAAATTTAGATAATATTTGAGCATTTTATGTAAAATAATAAAATAGATGGAGGATAAACTATGGAATTTTATGAAAGAGCAAAAAAATATGAGTATAAATTTACAGATATAGAAGACATGATAATTGAATATATGAGAAAAAACAAAGAAGAAGTAGTAAAATTATCAATACAATCTTTAGCAGATAAATTTTTTACTGTGCCAAATACTATAGTTAGGCTATGTAAAAAGATGGAGTATGATGGTTTCTCCCAGCTAAAAAATAATTTAAAAGAAGAGTTAAAAGATAAGAATAAAGAGCCTAAAGATGGTTTTGAATCAGATATAAAAAAGACATTAGAGCTAATAGATTATGAAAAAATAAATAAAGTAGCAGATATAATTCAAAAATCTAGGAATATTATAGTTTATGGAATAGGTCAAAACATTCCTTTATGTGAGATATTAGTAAAAGAAATTAGAGGTGGTCATAATAATATAACTTACTATAGCCAAAGACATGAAGTACTTCACGATATAGGCAAATTAGGTGAACAAGATATGTTTTTTGCACTTAGTTTAAGTGGGGAAACAAGAGAAGTGATAGAAGCAGCAAAGATAGCAACTGATAAAGGATGTAAGGTAGTAGCTTTAACACATATATGTGAAAATCAATTACAACAAATTGCAGATATAAGTTTATATTGCTATTCGACAATTAGACAAGTAAATGGATACAATATATCAGATAAGGTTCCAATCATGATGATTATGAGAGCAATAATAGAGCAATACTGGTTAAGATAGAGGTTTGTGTATAAATACACAAACCTCTATTTTTAAAAAAGAAATTATGTGTATAATTTCAAAAAAACATTTTCATGATTTATTTTATGCTATATTCATAACATTAAATGATTTAAGGAGGGCGTAATTTTGGAATTTAAGAAAATCACAAATGAAAACCTTGTTTTTTTAAAACAAAAAATAAAAACAAAGGAAGACGCAATAAAGTTCTTAGCAAGAAAGCTATATGATGAAGGTAAGTTAACATCTTATGAAGAATATTTAGAAGCTGTAATGTACAGAGAAACTTTATCTCCAACAGGTTTTGAAAAAGGGCTTGCAATCCCTCATGGGAAATCTAAGTCAGTTAAAGAAGCAGCATTTGCAGCTATGACTTTAGAGACACCAATAGAGGATTGGGAAAGTGTAGACCCAGATAATAAAGTAGAGCTAATATTTTTAATAGCAGTGCCAGAAAATGAAGGTGGAAATACACATATACAAATACTTTCTGAATTAGTTACTAGATTGTCAAATGAGGATTATATGAATATGTTGTTAAATTCAAAAACTAAAAAAGAGTTATTTGATAACTTAGATATAGAAGAAAAGAAAGAAAAGACAAAAGAAGAGACTAGAATTCAAAATGAATCAAAGAAAATTGTGTTAGCAATAACAGCATGTCCTGCAGGTATAGCACATACATATATGTCAGCAGAAGCATTAATTAAAGCTGGTAAAGAAATAGGTGTAGATGTGTATGTAGAAAAGCAAGGGGCTAATGGTATGGTAGACCCTCATACACCAGATATAATAAAAAAGGCAGAAGCAATAATATATGCAACAGATGTAGCACCTAAAAATACAGAAAGATTTGAGCATTTGCCAAGTGTAAAAACATCAGTAGCAGCTCCACTAAAAAGAGCAAAAGAAATAATATATGAAGCTTTAGAAGTAGCACAAAAACAAGGCAAAGGTGAATATATAGAAAAATCATCAGATACATCATATTATGAAAAATCATCATGGAAAAAAGATGTAAAATCAGCAATACTTACAGGAGTATCTCATATAATACCACTTATTGTGGCAGGAGGTATGATACTTGCATTTGCAGTATTAGCATCTCAAGCATTTGGTCTACAAGACCTATACAATCAAGAAGGTTCTTGGTTATGGCAGTTAAGAAAGCTTTCTGGTGGTATGTTAGGGACATTAATGGTTCCAGTATTAGCAGCATATATGTCTTACTCACTAGCTGAAAAACCAGGTCTTGGACCAGGGTTTGCAGCAGGTCTAGCAGCAGATTTGATAGGTAGTGGATTTCTTGGAGGTATGCTAGGAGGCTTACTTGCTGGTTATATAGTAAAATTTTTAAAGAAGAATATACCAGCTAAAGGTACATTAGCAGGATTTGTAAGTTTCTGGGTATATCCAGTGGTTGGTTCTTTGGTAGTAGGCTTATTGATGTTATTCGTAGTAGGAAAGCCTGTAGCAGCACTTAACAATGGTCTTATAAATTGGCTAAATGGAATGACTGGAGTAAATGCAATACTACTAGGTGCAATAATAGGAGCTATGGTTTCATTTGACCTAGGTGGACCAATAAACAAAGCAGCCTATACATTTGCAATAGGAGCAATAGCAAGTGGTAACTTTATACCTTATGCAATATTTGCATCAGTTAAAATGGTTTCAGCTTTTGGAGTTACAATAGCTACTATTTTAGGGAGAGATTTATTTTCAGAATCAGAAAAAGAAATAGGAAAGCAAACTTGGATATTAGGATTGGCAGGAATAACTGAAGGTGCAATACCATTTATGATAGAGGACCCAATTCGTGTTATACCATCATTAGTAGCTGGTTCAGCCATAACTGGGTCTATAGTAGCATTCTTCAATATAGGGCTTCAAGTGCCTGGAGCTGGTATATTTTCATTAGCACTTTTAGAAGGAAGTATGTCAGGAGTTATGTCAGCATCAATATGGTTCTTTGCAGCAGTACTTGGAGCCATAATATCAGCAATGTTATTAATAATAACTAGGAAACAAAAAAATCAAAGAAAGATACATTAAAAGATACGTTATTAGATATTTAAATCAAAGGTTTAATTATATTAATAAAATAAATATTACAAAATTGTGTAAACTCAGTAGTATTTTTATTGGATTTTTAATTAGACAGAAAATATTATCAGATAAGTTTTGGAGGCTAAGTAATGAAAAAAAATGTACACATAGTTCCTCATATGCATTGGGACAGAGAATGGTACTTCTCAACCGAGGAATCTAGAATATTACTTGTAAATAATATGGAAGAAATAATAGATATGTTAGAAAATAATAATAACTATCCATATTATGTGATGGATGGGCAAACTGCTATATTAGAAGATTATTTAGCAGTTAAACCTGAATGTAAGGATAGAATAAAAAAATTAGTTCAAGAAGGAAAGTTAATAATAGGTCCTTGGTATACTCAAACTGATGAAATGGTAGTTGGTGGAGAATCAATACTTAGAAATTTATTATATGGAATAAAAGACTGTGATAAATTTGGAGAGCATATGAAAATAGGATATTTGCCAGACTCATTTGGACAAAGTGCTCAAATGCCACAAATACTAAATGGATTTGACATAAGATACTCAATGTTTTGGAGAGGATGTTCTGAAAGAAAAGGAACTAATAAAACAGAATTCAACTGGAAGAGTGATGATGGGTCTTCTGTTTTAGCTCAAATACTTCCATTAGGTTATGCCATAGGAAAATATCTACCAATGAATGAAGAAGAGTTAAGAACAAGAATGGACAAATACTTACCAGTTCTTGATAAAGGAGCAACTACCGACCATATAATACTTCCAAATGGGCATGACCAAATGCCAATTCAAAAGAATATATTTGAAGTTATATGTAAATTAAAGGAATGTTATCCAGAGAGAGAATTTTTCTTAAGTAGATATGAAAATATATTTAAAGAGCTAGAAAAAAATGAAGATATAGATACAATAAAAGGGGAATTTCTAGATGGGAAATATATGAGGGTGCATAGAAGTATATTCTCAACAAGAATGGATATAAAAGCAGCAAATGCTAGAATAGAGTCAAAGATAACCAACATATTGGAGCCATTAGCTTCTATTGCATATTCTCTGGGATTTGAATACCATCATGGATTAATAGAGTTAATTTGGAAAGAAATAATGAAAAATCATGCTCATGATAGTATTGGATGTTGTTGTTCAGATAAAGTTCACCAAGAAATAATGAATAGATTTTTCTTAGCTGAGGAAAAAGTAGACCAATTAATAGTATTTTATGAAAGAAAAATAGTTGATTCTATGAGTTGTGAAATAGCTTTAGACAAGTTAGTAGCATTTAACTTAATGCCTTATGATAGAAATGAAACAGTAAGTGCCCAAGTTATAACTAAAATGAAAGCATTTGAAATATTTGATAGAGATAATAATAAGTTGGATTTTGAAGTGATACACAAAGAAGAAATAGATGCAGGATTAATAGACCGTCAAATAGTTCACTATGGAAACTATGATTCATTTATGGCATATACAATAAATTTTAAAGATGAAATACCTGCAATGGGGTATAAGGCATATATGATAAAAGAAGTTGACCATATGACAGAAAAAGCTTACGAAGTATGTGATATGGTAGATAATGACTTTTATACTATTCAAGTCAATGAGAATGGAACTTTAAAGATATTTGATAAAAAATTAAATAAAACTTTTGAGAATGTATTATTGATGGAAAATGGAGGAGATGAAGGAGACGAGTATGATTTTTCACCACTTCCAAATGAGAAATTAATATTTAACGATAATGTAGTAGCAAACCATACTATAAAGAAAAATAGATTTAATAATGAGATAAAGATAAATTATAGGTTAAAAGCACCAAAAGATATACAAGCTAGAAAAAATAATATATTAGATTCATTTATTGATTTTGATATAACTATAAATGTTCCAAATGATAAAGCTATAATAGATGTAGTATTCAACATGAATAACCAAGCAAGAGATTGTAGGATTAGAACTTATATACCAACGAATATAGCAGCAAAGTTTTCTGTATCTGATAATCAGTTTGGACATATAAAGAGAAATGTGTATGATGATGCTATGGAAGTTTGGCAACAGGAAGAATGGAGTGAAAGACCAGATTCTATATATCCAATGCTAACATTTGTTGGATTATCTGATGAAGAACATGGAGTAGCTGTTCTTACAAATAGTACAAGAGAGTTTGAAATAGTAGGAGAAAAATTTGACACAATAGCTATAACATTATTTAGAAGTGTAGGATTCCTAGGTAAAGAAGAAATGGTAAGACGTCCAGGTCGTCCATCAGGAATAAAGTTACCTACTCCAGACTCTCAAATGATAGGAAATATAAAAATAGACTTAGCAATAGTTACTCATGAAAAATCTACAATAGAAGCAAATGTTGCAAACATTGCTAAGGAGTACTTAACAAAAATACAAACTTACAATAAAATGCCATATAATGCTATGAAATTGAATCAATCAGAAATAGAAGTAGACTATTCGTATAGTTTATTTAAGGAAACTAATAAGGACCTTGTATTAAGTGTTGTGAAGAAGGCTGAAAAAGAAGAGGCATTAGTAGTTAGATTGTACAATGCTAAAGAAGAAACAAAATCAGCTAACATAGTGTTTAACAAAAATATTGAAATGGCTAAACTAACTAATTTAAATGAGAAAGAATTGGAATCTATATCAATAGATAAAAACTCTGTAAGTGTAGAGTGTAAAATGAATCAGGTTAAAACTATATTAGTTAAATAATGCTAAAAAGACGGTGTCTCAAAATAGAGATAAGCTTTTTTTTCATTATTGAAATGATAAAAACATATTTGATTTCATACAAAAAAGAGTGTCCCATGAACTAAAACGTTCATTTTGAGACACTCCCTTTTTTATAATGTAAAAAAAGATAGATAGTATAAGTTGTATACAAAGAAAGATTTAGAGTATAAAATAAAAGATAAATTAAGCTTATAAAATTATATGTTTAAAATAAGGAGTAGATAAATATGAAAGTATTAATTTCTATAGATTCCTTGAAAGGAAGCTTATCCTCAATAGAGGCAGCAAATGCAATAAAAAAGGGGATATTGAAAGTTAAAGAAGATGCACAAGTAAAGATATTGCCACTTGCTGATGGTGGTGAAGGGACAGTGGATGCTTTAGTTCAAGGAATGAACGGTGAAAAAGAAACTATAGCAGTTACTGGGCCAATAGTTAAGAAAGTAAATGCAACATATGGATTATTAAAAGATACAAGTACAGCAATAATAGAAATAGCTCAAGCATCAGGATTAACATTAGTTCCAACTGAACTTAGAAATCCTTTATACACTACAACTTATGGTGTTGGGGAAATAATAAAGGAAGCAATAAATAAAGGATATAGAAATTTTATAATTGGAATAGGTGGAAGTGCTACTAATGATGCTGGAGTGGGTATGCTTCAAGCTTTAGGATTTGAGTTTTATGATAAAAATAACAAATTAGTAGGATTAGGTGGAAAAGTTTTAAATGAAATAAGATATATAAAAATAGAGAATAGATTAAAAGAATTAGATGAATGTAACTTTAAAATAGCTTGTGATGTAAATAATCCGCTGTTTGGAAAAAACGGAGCTGCATACATATACGGGTCTCAAAAAGGTGCAACATCAGAAATAATTGAGGAGTTAGATAATGGTCTTAGAAATTTTTCTAAAGTAGTTAAAAATTACTTAAATAAAGATGTAGCCAATGTAGAAGGAGCAGGTGCAGCAGGAGGATTAGGTTTTGCGTTTTTAGCATTTTTAAATTCAAAATTAGAATCTGGAATAAAAATAATATTAGAAGAAATTAAATTAGAGGAAGAGTTAAAAGATGTAGACTTTGTTATAACTGGCGAAGGTAGGTTGGACAATCAAACTGCTATGGGTAAGGCACCGATAGGAGTTGCAAAACTGGCAAAAAAATATGGCGTAAAAGTAATAGGTTTGGCTGGAGCAACAACAGAAGATGCAGTTAAATGTAATGAAGAGGGGATAGATGCTTATTTTTCTATAGTAAATAGAGCTATGACAATAGAAGAAGCAATGGATAAAGAAACTGCTAGTGACAATATGACGGCTACAACAGTACAAATATTTAATCTTATAACTAGTGTACAATAGTTAAGAAATAAGTCATATTAAAAATAAGATATATTAGGTAAAAAAAGAAAGCTGTCACATATGAATTTAGACTTTAGTGTGACAGCTTATTTATTTTGTGTTAATAATTTTAAAAATAGGTCTTGCAAATAGATTAATGAGTTTATATATTTTGAATAAGATAAGTTATTCTATTCATAAAACTACTATAACTATCTGCTTTAGTAAGTTCTTTAACATTGTTCCACTCTGATAATATTTCAATAAAGCTTTCAAATATGTAATTGAATTTTTCCTTTTCCTTTTCATTTATGGGTATCATAGCTATAATTTGAACTTTTTCCTTACCCCATTTAACTGGTTTATCGTTGACAATTAAACAGACTCCAGTTTTTAAAGCATCCATTTTCATACTATGAGGAATTGCTACGTTGTTATTAAATGCGGTTGAAGACATGTTTTCTCTTATAAGAACATCATCTATGTAATTGGGTTTAACATATTTATTTTCGTACAGAATATTTCCCATAAATTTTATATAATCTTTAGCACTATCTAAATATATATTTTTCATAAATAAAGATTCACTGAAGTACATTTCTAAATGATTCTGTACAGTAAGTATGTTTTTTCTATCTTTAATCTGAATAAATTTACTTTGGATATTATCATAATCTTTTCTATTTAGGTAAGGATTTACATAGACAAAAGGTATAGGACATCTATCACTAATTGGTAAAGTAGTAATAACCATGTCTACTTTATTATCAAAGTCCAGGTTATGAGTATCTGAAAAAATTTGAATAACTTCTATAGACTCATTAAATCTCTTTTCAAGGTCTCTTACTATTTTGAGTTGTAAATCATAGTAGTTTGGAGTAATTAATGCACAGAGAACTTTATCTTCTAGTAATTTTTGTCTATCAAAAAATGAACCTACATGAAGAGATATATACGATATTTCATCTTCATCTATTTCTATATTTTCTAAAATTTGAATCTGATTACAAATATAAACAGATATATCATATATCAGAGGGTATGAGTCTTTTAACTTCTGAGGTATTTGATTTCTCAAAACTTGATTATTTTTAGCCCTACTGATTAAGTTTTTTACATGAAGAGTAAATTTTACAACAAATTCATCATCAGATAAATCTATAAAGTATAAGTCATATACATTTTTAATTATTTTTTTAGTTAATTCAACAAAATGTTCATTTATATAATTTGACAATGACTTAGTATCGATTTGATGGTAGTTTAAGACTGTGGTTTTGTTTGTTAACTGAAATACTAAGTAGTACAATTCTGCACTAGTTAAAGTTATGTTGTATTCAGACTCTAAAAAATTTGATATATCTCTTGAAATGTTTATATCTATATTATTATTATCTATGTAGCTCACTACTTCGACAGACTCTATGTAGTTATTCTTTTTTATTCTGTCTATAGTTATCATTAAATGAAGAAGTATGTTATTTATAGAATACTCATTTATAAACAAATTGTATTTTTTTAATATATATATTATATTTTCTTTTAGTTTAGTTAAATTATACTCTTGATATATTTTTTGTACGTCAAATAAGCTTAAAAAATCACTTCCTGTTTCTTTAAATATTATAGAGCTCATTAATTTACGCTTTGCAGACTCATTTCCAACTAGTTTCAATAAAAATCTCGATTGCTTTATCTTTAAATTGTAACTTCCTATAAATTTATTAGCTTTGACTATGTCCCCTTCAATAGTAGATGGGCTAACAAATAATTCTTCACTTAAATCAAACATATTAATTCCATTACTATTAACTATAAGTTCCTTCAAAATTAAATTTAATCTATTATCAGGTGATATATTATCTGAACTATCAATTTTAGTTTGAGAATTATTATTAAGATTTAGTTTATATCCTTTTTTAGAGGATAATATAAATTCACCAGTAGAATTAATTTCATTTACATACTTTCTAATCGAACGTGTTGATACATTAAGATAATTGGCTAATGTGGATGAATCTATCCAATCATGTTGCGTTTTTATGAAATTTAAAAATAACTCTTTTTTAGATGTTTTCATTAGATTCCCTCTCATAGTTTTAAAATAAAATCTGTATGATATAATATTTATGTAATTGAATGTACGTATTATAATGTACATTATACTATATATTAATATGTCTAGTTAAGAGTAAATGATTTCCTATTATTAGGAAATATATTTATGTGAAAGGAAATTATTTAGGAAGTACAATATAAATATAATCAAATAAAATAAAAAATTCATTAAGAAATAAATTAATGGATAAAAATACTGGAGGTATTGTTATGAAAAATATAAGAGTGTTATTGGCATGTGGTTCAGGGGCAAGTACAGGTTTTATGGCAACTAGTATGAGAAAGAGTGCAAAGAAAAAAGGCATAGAAGCAGATATAAAAGCTAGAAGTGAGTCAGAGATAGATAAATATTTACCAGAAATAGATTGTTTATTATTAGGACCACATTTAGATTATATGAAAGATGAAATCCAAAAAAAAGCTGATGAATATAATGTTCCAGTAGCATGTATATCTAAAACTGCATATGGAAGATTAGATGGTGTAAAGGCTTTAGAAGAAGCATTAGAATTAATATCAAATAAATAAAATATTTATGGGGAGATTGTTTATGAATAAATTTATAGATTTGTTAAGTGAAAAGTTTACTCCTGTTGTAAATAAGATAACTAAGAATATATGGGTACAATCAGTTCAATCAACTATAATGAAAGTTTTACCTATGGTATTTGTAGGTTCTTTAGTAACTATAGTTTCTGTCTTGAAGAATTACATAAGTTTCCTACCTGATTTAAGTCCAATAAATCAATATACATTTGGACTTTTAGGACTATTTATAGCATTTTTATTACCTATGGAAATAATGAAAAATAAGAAATTTGAAAGTATGAGTGTAGTAGCTGGTCTTGCAGGTGCTGGATTAATGTTAATGATGATTCGTCCAGAGATTACGAATGAAGGAGCTATATTTAACTTCAATAGATTTGGAGGAGAAGGAATGCTTGTAGCACTAGTTGCAGGATTATTCTCCGGATTAATAATGTCTTTATTTGGGTCTTTCTCATTTTTTGGTGAAGATTCAGCACTTCCTGATTTTGTAAGTAAGTGGTTTGATAGTATGTTACCTATAGCAGTAATAATGTTTATAGGTTGGGGACTAATTTATGGACTTAACTTTGATATGTTTGAAATAATAGTTAGGATATTTAAACCAGTATCAGATATAGCACAAACATTGCCTGGATTTGTACTGTTAAACTTCTTAGTAGTATTTTTATATTCTTTAGGCATAAGTGGGTGGGTATTATCCCCGATAACTTATGCAATTCAGCTTAGTGCAATTGCAGCGAATGCAGCAGCTGTAGCATCAGGAGGGCTTGCAACTAATATATATACTTATGAAGTTGTTCAAACAGGCTGGATAACTTTAGGTGGATGGGGAGCTACATTACCACTAGTGCTAATGATGTGTTTATCTAGAGCTGGAAGAATAAAAGCAATAGGAAGAGCATGTATCGTTCCTTCTATAATGAACATAAATGAACCAGTAATGTTTGGAGCTCCAGTAGCATGGAACCCATTTTTAATGTTACCTATGTGGATAGGAACAGTAGTAATATCAATAACTACTTACCTATCAATGAGTATGGGATTTGTGACAATTCCAAGTAAGGTGTTTAATTTATGGTATGTTCCTTTTGGTATATCTACTTTTATGGTAAATCAAGATGTTAGAGGGCTTATTGTTTTAGCAATAAATATAGTATTACTATTCATGATATGGTATCCATTTTTTAAAGCTTATGAAAAAGAAGAACTAAAACTAGAGAGTCAAGAAGCTTAAATTTAGATGTTGAAAGGAAATTATAAATATGACAATTGAAGAACATGTAATAGATGAAGAATTAATAGAAGTAGCAATGCAAATAATACTTCGTGCAGGTGAGGCTAGGACAGAAATTAAACAAGCTCTTAGTGATTTAGAAAGGTTTGATTATAAAAATGCTGATTTAAAACTAGCTAAAGCAAAAGAGTTTATGACAGAAGCACATAGAGCTCAAACTAGCATTATACAAGGGGAAGCTAGTGGAGAAAAAAGAGCCCATTCACTTTTATTTGCACATGCTCAAGATACTCTTATGACAATATTCAGCGAGTTAAATATAACTATGTCTTTAGTAGGAATAGTAAGGTCTATAGAATTTAAGGTAAATGATTTAAATAACATAAAATAAGGAGTGATTAAATTGAGTAAGTTTCCTAAAGGTTTTTTGTGGGGTGGGGCTGTAGCAGCTAACCAATTAGAAGGTGCCTGGAATGAAGGCGGCAAAGGGTGGTGTTTGGCTGACGTACATATATATGATAAAGATAGAGATATATCTAAACATTATGAGTCTGATATGACTGTAGATAAAATAAAGTTTGCTATGAAAGATAAGAATGGGTACTATCCTAAGCGTAATGGAATAGACTTTTATCATACATATAAGGAAGATTTAAAGCTTTTAAAAGAACTAGGGTTAAAGTGTTTTAGATTTTCAATAAATTGGGCTAGAATATTCCCAAATGGAGATGATTTAGAGCCTAATGAAGAGGGGCTAAAGTTTTATGATAATCTTATAAATGAAGTAATAGATAATGGTATGGAACCTGTTGTAACCCTACTTCATTATGAGACTCCTTTGAATTTAGTATTAAAATATAAAGGATGGTCTAATAGAAAAGTAGTAGATTTCTTTGTTAGATATGCACAATTAATATTAAATAGATACAAAGATAAAGTTAAATACTGGATAGTTATAAACCAAATAAATTTAATGTATCATGAATCATTTAATTCAGTTGCGTTTTGTGTAGACCAGGTAGATGATGTAGAAGAGGCTAAATATCAAGCTATTCATCATCAATTTATGGCTACAGCTTTAACTAAGAAGCTTGGAAAAGAAATAAATTCAGATATGATGATAGGTATGATGATGGCAGATTGTACATCTTATCCAGAAGATTGTGACCCTGAAAATGTGGTATTTGCTTTAAAAAGAAATAGAATACAATATTTCTTCACTGATGTAAGTTTTAGAGGGGAGTATCCAGCTTATATCAAGAGATTCTTCAAAGAAAATAACATAAATATAGTTATGGAGGAAGGTGATGATAAAGTATTAAAAGAGAATACTATGGATTTTCTAGCTCTATCATATTATTATTCTACAACAGTATCAGCAAGTAAAAATACTATGAATCCAATTGACAATGTAAAAAATCCATACTTAAAAGCAAATCCTTGGGGGTGGGCAATTGACCCTAAAGGATTATACAATACTTTATCTCAATATTATGATAGATACCAAAAGCCAATAATGATAGCTGAAAATGGATTTGGAATGCATGATGAATTTGAAGATGGAAAAGTTCATGATAGTTACAGAATAGATTATTTAGGAAAACATATAGAACAAATAGGTGAAGCTATAGCTGATGGAACCGAAATATTAGCTTATTGTATGTGGTCGCCAATAGATATAGTAAGTTGTTCATCTCAAGAAATGGAAAAAAGATATGGATTTATATATGTAGATATAGATAACAACGGAAATGGAAGCAAAGAACGTTACAAAAAAGATAGTTTTTATTGGTATCAAAATGTAATAAGAACTAATGGAGAAGAATTAAAAGAAAAAGTAGATAGTTTTTAAATATAAATAATCCCTCTTATAAATACTATGTTATTAATACAGTTTTATAAGAGGGATTATAATTATAAATAAGGTGGTTTATTAATTATGAGTGTCATAAAAAAATTTATATTTGTAATTTTAATTATAAATATACTGGGATGTGGTATATCTCTTATACTTCAGTCAGGTCTTGGTAGTGATGCAATTACACTTTTAAATGAGGGTATACATATAAAGTTAGGTATAAGTTATACAATAGCAGGGCTAATATATAATGGAACTCTATTACTTATAGCATTGTTATTGAATAAAAAAAGTTTGGGATTAGGAAGCTGTGTTTATGTACTAGTAGCAGGAATATTTATAGATTTGTATATATATTTATTATTAGATTTTAATATAAGTAGTTTAGGGATTACCATTAGAATAATGAGCTTTATAATTGGTCATATACTTATGTGTAGTGGATTTGCAATGCTTATAAAATTTGACATTGGAATGAGCCCTTTAGATGCTATATTAATCTATATTGAGGGCAAATTTAAGTATCCATATAAAGTTTTAAAAACTATAGCAGATGTAATATTTTTAATTTTAGGTATATATTTAGGCGGGAATTTAGGGTTTGGAACTATATTTTCAATATTATGTACTGGAACTACAATTTCAATTGTTAGTAAGATGATTTCTATTAATAAAAAAAGGTATTACTCAAGTATATAAATCTCAAGTATATAAATTGATAAGTGAGAAAATAGGATAATGTTTATGAATCATTTTCAATAATTCGAGTTAAATTAAGGTCGTAAAAATTGGAGTTACTCAGTTTTAGTAATTGGGTAAATCTTTTTTATTGCAAAATACTATAATAATTACATAATTAATTGAAGTATAAAATTATTATATTATAAATTTACATATATAGACATTGACTAAATCCTAATTGTGTATAAAAATAAGTAGTTAGGAGGTAATATATTATTATATTACTCGATAAATTTAGACAAATAAAACTTATATATAAGGAGAGGTAAAATATGATAATTGAGCTAAACAAAAGCAATTCTGAAAATCTAACGAAGACGGAACTTGAAATAATTAAATTTATAAATGAAAATGAGTCAATATTACCAGAATTATCTATAGTAGAGATTGCTCATGAAACATATTCATCTCCAGCAACCGTTTCAAGAGCAATTAGAAAATGTGGTTTAAATGGATTTAATGAACTTAGGTATAGATTAACAGTAAAAGATGAAAACAATGATATACAAAATATGGGGGATATAATAAATAAGTCTTTTATAGAAGCACAGAGAGTTATAGAACAAATATCTTTAACTACACTAATTAACATAATAAAAACTATAAACAAATCTAGTAAGATATACATTTTAGCAAGAGGGCTTACTGAATATGTAGCAAAAGAGTTTAGTCTTAAATTGCAACTACTTGACTTTAATGTTGTTTTTATAAATGACCCCAATATAATGAAAATAAAATCTAAATCAATAAAAAAAGACGAACTTATAATTATATTTTCGTTGAATGGAAATACTATAGAACTTGTAGAATCAGCACAGAATGCTAATTTAGTTGGAGCTAAAGTTATAACTTGCTGTTGTAGTGAAAGTGCAAAACTTATAAAGTATTCAGATTTATATATTGTGGGATACAAGCATGAGCATATCTCAATTTCTGAATATGAAGTGTCATCTAGGTTGCCTTTGTATATTATATCTAGGATAATTATAGATTATATGGTCAGATATAATAATTCTGAAAATTAAATTGAAAAGTCTATGAAAATCGATTTTCTATTTGTGAAAAGATTTTCATAGACTTTTTTATTATAATGAAAACATACACAGGACAAGCAAGGGGGAAGACAATGATATATACATTAACTACGAATCCAGCAATAGATATGAATATATCTACTAATGGGATAAAGAGTAAATTAGTAAATCGTACATCAAATGCTGTATATTCTCCTAATGGAAAGGGATTAAATGTAACATTTGTACTAGGTCATTATGGTATAGAATCTAAGATATTAGGATTTTTTGGAGGTTTTTCAGGAAAATATATAGTTGAAGAAAGCGAAAAGAGAGGATTTGACGTATTGCCTACTTGGGTAGAAGATACAACTCGTATAAATATATTTTTAAATGATGGAAGTGATGAGTTTAAATTTGTAAACTCTGGGTCATATGTAAACGAAAAACAAAAACTAGATATGCTAGAGAAGATAGAGTCTCTAGAAGATATAAGTTACTTATCAATAAGTGGAAGCCTACCACCTGGTATTGATGATAATTACTATGAAGATATATTTAAGATTTGTAAAAAGAAAAATATAAAGACAATACTCGATATAAGTTCACCGAAATTAAAGGAATTGCTACAATATAATCCATATTTAATAAAACCAAATGATGAAGAAATCAAAGATATATTTGGAATTATTGTGAGAGATGAAGAAGATATTAAGGATGTACTTAAACTACTGTATTTAAAAGGTGCTCAAAATATACTGCTAACCTTAGGAGAAAAAGGTTCTTATTTTTACAATGGAAAATCAATTTATTATGCTAGTGCTCAGCCAGTTACAGTAGTCAGCTCTGCATGTGCTGGTGACTCTGCATTAGCTGCTTTTCTAAGTATATGGTTGGAAAATCCAGAAGATATTGAATATGCGTTAAAAAGGTCGGCAGCAACAGGAGCAAGTGTGGCTGAAAGTAATGGTATAGGTAATTTGGCGAATGTGGAAGATTATATAAAAAATATAAGAGTCAGAAAGGTGGTATAAAAATGGGAAAGAAGATGATTCTAGGGGTAACAGGTTGTCCAACTGGAATAGCTCATACTTTTATGGCAGAAGAAGCATTAAAAAATTCAGCTAAAGAATTAGGGTGTGATATAAAAGTTGAAACGAATGGAGCTATAGGTGTAGAAAATAAGTTAACAGCAAAAGATATCGAAATGGCAGATGCAATAATAGTTGCTTGTGATAAAAACGTTGATATGGACAGATTCAATGGAAAGCCAGTAATAGAAGTACCTGTTAAAGAAGGTATACATAAAGCTAATGAACTTATACAAAGATGTATTGATGGAACAGTACCTATTAGAAAAGGAAATTCATCAAGTAGTAAAGTTGCAGAGGAAGGAAATTTATCATTTGGTCAAAAGTTATATAAAGACTTAATGAATGGTGTATCTCACATGTTACCTTTAGTAGTAGCAGGTGGAGTACTGACTGCGATATCATTTTTATGGGGGATTTACTCCTTTGACCCAAATTCAGAACAGTATAATCAAATAGCAGCTACATTAAAATCTGTTGGTGGATATTCTATGAATTTGATGGTTCCTGTACTGGCAGCATTTATAGCTCAATCTATATCGGGGAGAGCTGGTATGTTGGCAGGACTTGTTGGAGGAATGATATCATTCGATACAGGTTCAGGATTTTTAGGTGGAATCATATCAGGATTTTTAGCAGGTTACTTAGTTAAATTATTTGTACATCTGTTAAGAAAACTACCAAGACAGTTAGAAGGTCTTAAATCGATTTTTATAATTCCTATAGTTAGTGTAGGTCTTGTAGGTGTAGCTATGTTGTTACTTGGTGGACCATGTTCAGCACTTAACAATGCTATGATGAACTTCCTATCAGGGCTGCAAAATTCAAGCCCTATAATCTTGGGAATAGTAATAGGATGCATGTCAGCATTTGATATGGGTGGTCCAGTAAATAAAGCAGCATATGTAACTGGAACTATGCTTCTAGGACAGGGAAACTATTTATTCATGGCAGGTGTATCTGCAGCTTGTATAACACCACCATTGGTAATAGCAATAGCATCTACTTTATTTAAAAATAGATTTACAGAAGAAGATAGGGCAGCAGGGTTAATTAACTATATACTAGGTAGTACTCATATAACAGAAGGGGCAATACCTTTTGCAGCAAAAAATCCATTAAAAGTGTTGCCAGTACTTATGATTGCATCATCAATATCATCAATTTTAACTTATATAATGAAAATAGAAGTACCAGCTCCACATGGAGGGTTTTTGGTTCTAGGATTAGTCAATAAGCCACTTTTATGGGTAGGATGTATATTTGTAGGTTCATTAGTAGGTGCTGTACTTTATATGATGGTTACACCTAAAGTCGTAAATGAGAAAAATACGATAGAAAATACAAATACAACTAAAAATGAGCATAAAAATGAAAGTGCAGAATCGGAAAACGTATCTAATGATATATCTTTATATAGTGAAGAAACAGTAATTTTAGATGTTAAGGGAAAAAATAAAACAGATGTGATTGACGAAATGGTTGGGATACTTGATAAATCAGGTGTTCTTTCAGATAAAAATAAGTTTAAAAAAGAAATCCTTAAAAGAGAAAAAATATCATCTACAGGTTTTGGTATGGGGATAGCTATACCACATGCAAAAACAGATGCAGTAAAAATACCACGTGTAGCAGTGGGTATATCAAAAGAAGGATTTGATTTTGAATCAGAAGATGGAAGTTTAGCACATATTATATTTATGATAGCAGCTACAGATAATGGTGATAATTTACACTTAAAGACATTATCTCAACTATCTTCAAAATTAATGAATGAAGAATTTTTAAATGAATTATTAAATAGCAAGACAAGTAGAGAAATAGTATCAAAATTAAATAATGAAGAAATCAAATCAGTATAAATATATAGGAGGATAAATTATGGCATTAGTGACAACTAAACAAATATTATTAGATGCACAAGAAGGGCATTATGCAGTAGGTGCATTTAATGTTGAAAATATGGAGATGGTTATGGCAGTAATAGAGGCTGCTGAAGAACTTAAATCACCAGTAATATTGCAAACAACACCTTCAACAATAAAGTATGCAGGACTAGATTATTATTTAGCGAATGTAAAAGTAGCATCAGAGAAGGCAAGTGTTCCTGTAGCAATGCACTTAGACCATGGTTCAAGTTTTGGACTAGCTATGCAGGCACTTAGAGTTGGATATACTTCTATTATGATTGATGGTTCTCATGAAAGTTACGAAGATAATATTTCAATATCTAAATCTGTTGTAGATGCATGTATGCCTTCAGATATACCTGTTGAAGCTGAATTAGGTAAAGTTGGAGGTAAGGAAGACGATTTAGATGGTGGTGATGGTGGAGCATATACAGACCCATTAGAAGCAAAAGAGTTTGTAGAGAGAACAGGGGTATCATCTTTGGCAGTAGCAATAGGTACAGCACATGGGCTATATAAGGGAGAACCAAAGCTTGATTTAGATAGATTATCTGAGATTAGAGAGGTTGTATCAGTTCCATTAGTATTACATGGTGGGTCTGGGATACCAGATGAGATTATTAAGGAATCTATAAAAAGAGGGATTTGCAAGGTTAATTATGCAACAGAATTAAGGATTGCTTATAGTAATGGGATTAAGGATGTGCTTAATTCTGACCCAGAAGTAATTGACCCTAAGAAATATGGTAAAAAAGGTTTAGATTCAGTTAAAGAGTTTGTTAAGAGTAGAATGGAAGTTTGTGGATGTGTAGGAAAAGCAGTAGGGACAGTTGAGTGTTAATGATAAAATCTAGTCATAAATGAAAATAAAGTAAGATGTCTATAATAGATATCTTACTTTATTTTGTATATTTAAGAGGTCAAATTAGAAATATGAAATAAATAAGATATTATTTATTCCATAAAAAATCTTTTATTTTATTTTAGTTTGATAGTAAAAAGACCATAATAGAGGAATAATTATTAAAGTAGATTATACTTCAATGATGAATATATGATAAAATAATTTTGTATAGTATATATTCAAATTATTTTATTTAAAGTCGTATATGACTATAGATGAATTGAGAAGTAAAGTGGATAAGATATGAGTATGAAAAGTAAGTTTTTAGATGCAATTCAATGATTCTGTTAATTAAGTAGATAAATGAAAACTAGAAATGAAATTAATTTAAAATAGTTATAAGACAACTTTAATTCATTAATGTAAAGAACTTTTAAAGGATAAGCATTTAAGTAATATTACATAATAAATACGAGGTGATTAAATGAGGAATATATCAGATGAGATTAAAAACTCAATAATAAATATATTTCCAAAAGAAAATACTCTAGCCATTATAATATTTGGTAGTTATGGAACAGATAGGCATACATCAAAAAGTGATATAGATATAGCATGGATTCCTATCAAAAAAGTACCAATTACAGAACTTGCAACGAAAACAGAGGCTCTAAGAAATATATTAGATGTTGATGTAGACTTAAAGATTATTACAAATAACTATACAATAGCACTTAGAAAGTCTATTTTAGAAGGTGATGTTATTTATGAATCTAAAGATTTCAAGGATTATATAAATAATTTCTATTTTGAAAATAGTGATGTAATAGATATCTTAGATTGGAGGGATATGTATGGTAATTAGAAATAAATTATCTTGGAATTCAATAGAAGAAGTAAATAGGGATTTTGGTTCTTGCTTATATGACCTACAAAACTTCAAAATCTTATATGATAAAGAAGAAATGCCTGAGTTATTATTACCACAAAATGCTTCTATAGTTATAGAAACGCTTAGAAAATTAAGAAATGATGACTCTCATGGATATGATATACCAGAGTTTGAAGATATGTATGAGTTGTTTATAGAAAATGAGGATGTATTTGTTAGTATAAGAAATACTTGTAAAAAATGATTTTTAGAGAGAGACATTTTAACTAAAATATAAAACATGTATTCCATAAATTGTCATAAAACTTTAAGGATATTATAAAACAAAAATATAACCTCTTAATACAATTTTAGAATCAAAATTTATATTAAGAGGTTATATTTAATTAAATTAATACAAATAATGCATAATTAAATCACCAATACTAAAATTAATGAAAAATAAAGTAGAAAATATATTATACAAATACATATGTATAAATTCGTTATAAGCTTTAACAAATCATATAGTATATACAATTTACTAAGAATAACTAGATGTTTTTTTACTATATTGGCTTATAAAACCTTTAGGCATTTTACTTATAAAATATACCACCGTAATGCAAGATAAAGGCTTGTCCACTATATTACTAAGAATTCTTGGAAAGAATGCAGCAGTAAATATCTTCTGTCCAGATTGAACTAAAAAACCGACCAATAAATCAGCACCACTTCCGCTTAAACCACCAAACAATAAAACTGAAATAGGAGTACCAATTAAAGGACAAACAATAGATAAAATTACTCCTGTAATAATAGCTTCTTTATAACCAAAACCTTTTTTCTTAGAAATATATCCAACAATAAGACCAAGAACAATATTTATAAGGGCAAAAGGTATATTTGTAGGACCTGATATAACACCTAAAACTAAGTTTGTACATCCACCAATAAGAGCACCCCAAAAAGGACCTAATACAACAGCCCCAAGCACAGTACCAACTGTATCTAAAAATAATAATGGTATATTTATCATAGATATAACCATACCTAAGACAATGTTAATAACTATACACATTGAAGAAAATGTGATTTTCTTAGTATTCAATTATAATACCTCCTAAAAAAAATGTATACATTTATCATAGTATAGATTATAAAAGATTACTAATTGTATATTTCTATATAGAATATTATAAATATAGAACAAATAAATAATATAATTATCAAAATATGTAGTATCATTAAAATTAAGAATAACTAAGGAGATTATTATGAAGAGAAATAGAGAGATTGTAGTAGTATGTCATTGTATATTAAACTGTAACTCTAAAGTAGAGGGGCCGTCAGAATTTAAAGGAGCACAAAATATAGCAATAGATTTAATAAATAAAGGATATGGAATAATTCAACTACCATGTCCAGAAATAATTATGTATGGAATAAATAGGTGGGGGCATGTAAAAGAGCAGTTTGATAATTTGTTTTTTAGAGAACAATGTAGACAAATGTTAATACCTTATGTAAGACAATTTGATGAATATTTAAAAAATAATTATGATCTAAAAAGTATCATTGCAATAGATGGTAGCCCAAGTTGTGGTTATAATAAGACATGTAGTTCTAAAAGTTGGCTTGGTGAATTGAGTGGTTGTAATGAATTGATGAATAAAATAAATGATGTACAAATGGTAGATGGGAGAGGTATTTTTATAGAAGAGTTAGAAAAGCTACTTAAAGAGTATAATTTAGAGATACCTATAGTTGGATTTGATGAGATTAGAGAAAATAAGTAAATGTATAAATATTTATCAAAAAGAGTACATTATAAAATCCTAAGAAAAAACTTTAAGAATATGGAAATAAATCTGCAAAATGTATAATTAAGTTTATAGGTTTAAGAGAAAATAGTTTTGTAAATGATATAAGAAAAATCCTATATTTTGTTGTAAAAATTGTAACTATAAATCTAATGATGATAGAATAAGAGCAACATTAGAATTCGTGAAAAAGAGGTTGTCTCAAAATAGAGAGATAAGCCTCTTTTTTGTTGCTGAAATGATGAAAATACATTTGATTTCATACGAAAAAGAGTGCCTCATGAACTAAAAAGTTCATTTTGAGACACTCACTTTTTCTGTTTATAAATTATAGGTTTTATTTATAACTTTAGATATCCGATATAATTTTAATTTACTTTCTATTAACTAAATATTTAGTGATGTAAATAAATAAGAACTAAATAATTATCATAAATAATAATAAATATTTACTAATTTAAAAATAAGTGATAATATAAAAATATAACTAAATATTTACTAAATATAAAAAGAAGATTTATATGGAGGGAGACTATGAACAAACAGATTAAAAGGTTAGAAGAAAAATCAAATCAAATAAGAAAAGAAATATTAGATGTTGTATATAATGCAAAAGCAGGTCATATAGGAGGTGCAATGTCTAGTACTGATATCTTAACAACTCTTTATTACCATGTAATGAATATAAGTCCTGAAAACGCAAAAGACTTAAATAGAGATAGATTCATATTAAGTAAAGGCCATATAGCAGAAGCTCTATACTGTATATTAGCTGATAAAGGCTTTTTTAGTAGAGATAAGTTAAAAAGATATAGCCAATTTAATTCAACACTTATAGGTCATCCAAACAATAAAAATGCAGGAGTAGAGGTTAATACAGGTTCTCTAGGACATGGTCTTTCATTAGCTGTAGGTATGGCCATAGCAGGAAAGCGTGATAAGAAAAGCTACAGAATTTTTACCCTTATGGGAGATGGTGAATTAGCTGAAGGGTCTGTATGGGAAGGAGCTATGGCAGCTAGTCATTATAAGTTAGATAACCTAGTAGCAATTATAGATAGAAATAAATTGCAAATATCAGGAACTACAGAAGAAGTTATGACACTTGAAAATCTTCGCGAAAAGTGGCAGAGCTTTGGCTGGAAAGTAGTTCAGGTAGATGGAAATAATATAACAGAATTGGTTGAAGTCTTTGATAAGATACCATTGAAAAAAAATAATCCAACAATGATAATAGCTAACACCATAAAGGGTAAAGGAATATCTTTTATGGAAAATAACATAAAATGGCATCATGGAGTGCTAACAGAGGAGCAATACATAAAAGCAGTTAAAGATTTAAAGGAGGGGAAATAGATGAATAAGATAGCAAACCGTAAAGTAATTTGTGATACTTTAGTGGATATAGCAAAATATGATAAAGATATAATGGTTTTAACTAGTGATTCTAGAGGTTCTGCTTCCATGTCAGAGTTTGCTGAGTTATATCCAGAACAGTTTGTTGAAGTTGGAATAGCAGAGCAAAATTTAGTTGGCATTGCATCGGGATTAGCATCTTGTGGGAAAAAAACTTATGTAGCTTCTCCAGCATGTTTTTTATCAATGAGAAGTATAGAGCAAATAAAAATAGATGTGGCTTATTCTAAAAATAATGTCAAACTTATAGGAATAAGTGGGGGTGTAAGCTATGGGGCTCTAGGAATGACTCATCATTCTCTTCAAGATATAGCAGTAACTAGAGCAATACCAGATATACAAGTACTGCTTCCGGCTGACCGACATGAAACTAAGAAGATGATACAAGAATTGTATAAAAGTGATATTCCAGCCTATATAAGAATAGGAAGAAATCCTGTTGAAGATGTATATGAAAATGAAGATTTTGATTTTAAAATAGGTAGAGCTAATGAATTACATAGTGGAAATGATATAACAGTGATAGCAACTGGTGAAACAGTAAGAATTGCACTAGATGCAGCTATAGAACTTGAAAAACATGGTATTGAATGTAGAGTAATAAATATGCATACAATTAAGCCTTTAGATAAAGAAGCTATAATAAAATCTTCTAAAGAAACGAAGGGAATTATAACAATAGAAGAACACAGTATATATGGTGGATTGGGAGCAGCAGTATCAGAGGTCGTAGTCCAAAATATCCCTATTAAGATGCAAGTGTTAGGAATAGCAGATGAATCTCCTATAGCAGGTAATAGTAAAGAAGTATTTAATTATTATGGACTGAATAGCGAAAATATAGTGAAAATAGCTAAGGAAATGCTATCTAGTGAAAATTAAAGAGGTAAAAATATGGATAAAAAATATATATTAACCATAGACCAGAGTACATCAGGAACCAAGGTACTGCTTATAGATAGTAGAGGAATAGTAATAAATAAATTATCTAAGAAACATAACCAATATTATCTTAATAATAGTTGGATAGAACACGACCCTATTGAAATATACAGTAATGTAATCTGCTTATTAAAGGAAATAATCATATCTCATGAATTATGTACAAGGGATATAGCCGGTATTTCTATAACAAATCAAAGAGAAACTGTAGTAGTTTGGGATAAGAATACGGGTAAGCCTGTATATAATGCAATAGTATGGCAATGTAGGAGAACTAGTGATATATGCAAAACTCTAGGTGGATATAAGAATGAAATACAAGAAAAGACTGGTTTAAAATTAGACCCTTATTTTTCAGCTACTAAAGTCAAGTGGATATTAGATAATGTAGATGGAGCTAGAGATAAAGCTGAACGTGGGGATTTATTGCTTGGTAATATTGATTCGTGGTTAGTTTGGAATCTTACTAATAAAAAAAGTCATGCTACAGACTATACTAACGCTAGTAGAACCTTATTACTTAATATAAGAGATTTGAAATGGGACGATTCTTTATTGAACATATTTGGTATACCAAGGAGTATGTTACCCAAAATATATCCATCAGATGAAATATTTGGAGAAACTAATATTGAAGGATATTTTTCGGAAAATATTAAGATTAGTGGAGTAATTGGAGATTCTCAAGGTGCTTTGTTTGGTCAAAGATGTTTTGAAGTAGGTATGGCAAAGTCTACATTTGGTACTGGTAATTCTATAATGATAAATGTGGGTAAAAACTTTATTCCTTCTCAAAATGGAGTTGTATCGACTGTTGGTTATATTACTAAAAATATAATTAACTATGCAGTTGAAGGAATTGTAAATTCTAGCGGAGATACAATCAACTGGATAAAAAATGAACTAGGTCTGTTTTCAGATTTTGAAGAGTTTAATAAAGCTGTCGAAGAAGTTAAAAATAATGAAGGTGTATATTTTATACCAGCATTTGTAGGAATAGGTGTACCATTTTGGAAGCCTGATGCGAGAGCATCTATAGTAGGTATATCTAGGAATACGAATAAAAAGCATATAATGAGAGCTGCTATGGAGTCAATAGCATATCAAGTTAAAGATGCTATTGATATATTAGAATCGGAAAGTAATATAACGATTAAAAATTTAAGTGTTGATGGTGGAGTAACAGTAAATGATATATATAATCAATTTTTAGCAGATTTACTTGATTGTAAGATTGCTAAAAATAAAAATGAAGAGTTATCAGCTCTAGGTTCTTCATACTTAGGAGGGATTGGTTTAGGTGTTTGGAATGGTATAGAAGAAATTAAACATTTACCTGAAAATATAAAAAACTATACTTCTAATGTAAGTGAACAAAATAGAGAAAAACTGTATAGAAAATGGAAGAATGCAATGAAAAGTGTATTATACATGACAGAATTAAATAGCTAAAATGTTAATTTATAGGAGAGATAATATGATAGAGTATAAAATAAAGTTAGGAGTTGCACCAACTCGTAGAAATATATTTAGTAAAAAAGAAGCTATAAAGTATAAACAATTAATCAGTAAGAAATTAAAATCCATGAACATAGATTTTGTTGATATAGAGGATATAAATGAAGAGGGTCTGTTATTTAAAGAATCGGATGTAGAGAAGATTGTCGATAAGTTTAAACAAGAAAAAGTAGATGCTTTATTTTTTCCACATTGTAACTTTGGTACTGAAGATTTGGTGGCAAAAGTTGCTCATAAATTACATCTACCAGTTCTTTTATGGGGACCTAGAGATGGAGCTCCACTAGAAGATGGAACAAGACTTAGAGATAGTCAATGTGGTCTATTTGCTACAGGTAAGATACTTAGAAGATTTAAAGTTAAGTTTACATATATACCAAATGCATCTCTAGAAGATGAAGCTTTTGAAAGAGGAGTAAACAATTTTATTGCTGCAGTTAATGTAGTAAAAGAACTTAAAAATTTAAGAATACTTCAAATATCAACTAGACCATTATCTTTTTGGACTATGATGTGTAATGAAGGTGAATTACTTGAGAAGTTTGGAGTTCAAATAAATCCAATTTCTTTATCGGAATTTGTTAACTGTGTAAAAGAGATAGAATCAAAAAATGATGAAAAATTAAAGGAAACAATACAGTTTCTAAGAGAGAATTTAGAAATAAATGTTGAAGATGAGAGTGTAGTTAGGGTAGCAGCACTTAAGTTGGCATTTAACATTTTAACTGAAAAGTATGGATGTAAAGCAGTAGCCATTCAATGTTGGAATGCATTACAAGAGGAGCTTAAGATAATGCCATGTATAGCAAATGCTATTCTTACTGATGAGGGAATACCAGTAGTTTGTGAAACTGATATACATGGAGCGATAACCTCTGTTATAGCTCAATCTGCTGCAATGGGGAAAACACCACCGTTTTTTGCTGATTGGACAGTAGCACATCCAACCAATAAAAATGGAGAATTGCTTCAACATTGTGGATGCTATCCTATATCTTTAACTAAAGAAGGAGAAAAAGCAAAACTTGGAGTTCCTTTTGCTCTTGAAAGTGGATGTGTAGGCTCATCATTTGCAGAGATAAAAGGAGGGGATATATCTTTATTAAGGTTTGATGGAGATAATGGAGAGTATTCTTTGCTGTTAGGACATGCAAAAGGAATAGAAGGACCTTATATACAGGGAACATATCTTTGGGTTGAAGTAGAAAACTTAACAAGATTAGAAGATAAGCTTGTAACTGGTCCATATGTGCACCATTGTGTTGGGATACATCATAATGTATTACCTGCTATTTATGAAGCTTGTAAGTATTTACATGATTTAAATCTAGATTTTTATGATGATGTAGAAGAGGATGTAAAGGCATGGATAAGAGGAGAATAAGATAATATTTATTAAAAATTGAAAAACATTACTAAAATAAAAATATTTACTAAATATTTAGCTTAAGTGTTTATTTTATTTAATTGTTGCCTTATACTATAATTTATGGAGTGTGAATTTAATCATTTAATATAGAAAAGGTAGTGATAAAATGAATAGTAAAACTATAATGCAAGATATAGCTAAATTAGCAGGTGTATCGCCGGGTACTGTTTCAAATGCATTGAACAATAGAAAAGGTGTAGGAAAAGAAACCAAAGAAAGAATAATTAAAATAGCAGAGGAAAAAGGCTATTTTAGAAATCAGAAGAAAAATGAAGATAATGCAATTAGACTAATAGTGTTTAAAAAGCATGGCTATGTTGTTTCTGATACTCCTTTTTTCTCTGCACTTATAGAAGGTTGTGAAAGAGAGTGCCGTAATAATGGTTATGAACTCTTAATTTCTCATGTTAGAGATGATGTTAGTTCAAAAGATAATATTGATACAATAATAAGACAAAAAAATGTAGATGGTATTTTATTGTTGGCAACAGAAATGAACGAAGAGGATTTAAGATTTTTTGAAAATTTAAGTATATCTATACCTATAGTTATAGTAGATAGTTACCATGAAACTAAAAGTTCAGACTATGTTTGTATAAACAATGTCAGTGGTGCGTATTCTGCTGTAAAGTATTTTGTTGAAAAGGGACATAAAAAAATAGGTTACTTAGGAAGTTCTAGAAGCATAAAGAACTTTGAATACAGAGCAACTGGATTTGATAAGGCTCTAAATGATTTAAATATAGAACAAAATCAAGAATATAAGTTTTTGTTAGAGCCTACTATAGATGGTGCTTATAATGACATGAAAAAGATAATAGATGAAAAAGTAGAGTTACCAACTGCATTATTTGCATTTAATGACATAATTGCTTTGGGAGCAATGAAGGCAATGAATGAAAAAGGAATAAAAATTCCTGAAGATGTATCCATAATAGGATTTGATGATATAACGTTTAGTGCACTTGCTAACCCTGCTTTAACAACTATTAAGGTACAGACTGTAGAAATGGGGAAAATAGCTGTAAATAGACTTATAGATAAGATTAATAATCAACTTGATTTAAAGTTAAAGATAGAAGTAGAAACAGAATTGATAGAAAGAGATAGTGTTAAATATATTAATAAATAATAGTTTTAATTTTGTTTAAGGCTATTGTTAAGGAGGAGGGGTGTAATTGTGAGTAGGTTAAAAATAGCATCTGACAATAGAACTTTTACTTTGGATAAAGAGCATTTTTTTTATTTAGCAGATACATGCTGGAGTGCATTTACAAATATAGATTTTAATGAGTGGAGGTTTTATCTTGAAAAAAGAAAACAACAAGGATTTAATACTCTTCAAATAAACATTCTTCCTCAATGGGATAGAAGTGCTAAGCATGATGAGTTATTACCATTTGATATAAATGATGATGGAGCTTTCGACTATTCAACTTTGAATAAACTATATTTTGAAAATGCTAAAGAGATGTGTTTATTAGCTAAAGAATATGGATTTCAATTAGCTTTAGTAGTATTGTGGTCAAATTATGTGCCAGGAACGTGGGCAAGTGCGATTATGGATAAAAATATAATACCTCTATCGTTTTTGCCAACTTATTTTGATATAGTAAATAAAACTTTTAATGATATGAACCCTATCTATTTAATTAGTGGAGATACTGATTTTGAAAAAGAAGAAAGTATAGAATATTACAATAAAGCATTAGAATTTTTTAATAAAGTGTCTCCAAACACCTTAAAAACTCTCCATATCAGAGGGAGACTGGAGGAAATACCAGAGATATTAGTAAGTAAAATTGATTTTTATATGTATCAATCAGGACACAATAGTTTATTTACCAATATGCCTTACTACTTAGCAGAAGTATTTTATAGTAAATATCCATGTAAACCAATCTTAAATTCAGAACCTTGTTATGAGCAGATGGGCTATAGTAGAAAGGTGTATGGCAGATTTAATGACTATGATATAAGAAAGGCAGGATGGCAAAGTGTACTATCTGGAGCTTGTGCTGGATTAACGTATGGAGCTCATGGAATATGGAGTTGGCACACTAATAATTCAATATTTTTTATGGGAATAGGAGAAGCTTTTGATAGTCCTTTATTGTGGCAAAGTGCGCTTCAATTACCAGGTGCTTTTGATTATGGTATGTTAAAGTATCTTCTTGAACAAAATAATTTAAAAAATATTATCCCTAAAAATAATCTTGTTGTTAATGATACAAATGAAATAAGATATGCAACTAATGATGATAAATCATCTGTTATACTATATATACCAATAAATACTAATGTAAAAATAAGTGAAAATTTATCAGAGTATAAATTTTATCTATTTGATTTAGAAACAAAGAATATTCTTAGCCCTTTAATTGAATTTAAAGAAGATAGCACTTTATTTAAAATGCACTCATGTAACAAAGACGTAGTAATTATAGGAAAAAAATAAATATTGTAATAAATTTTGAGAATCCTAAGCAAATGAAATATAGCTTAGGATTTTTTTGTTTAATAAAAAATAAAAATAATTAAGTAAATATTTAGTATAAAAATAATAAATATTTACAAAAATAATTGATTGTGATACTATAAAAATATAAAGAATATTTAGAATTAGAAAGGAGTGAAGATATTAATGTTCTAAAAAGTGATGTTAACTTCTTAAAGCATGATTTGATTAGATTTAAGACGTATTGACAGTTTGAAAATTATGGCAAATTGATAGAAGTAAATATTTAGTACTAGTTAATATACTTGAACTAAATAATATAAAAATATAAGCTGTATAGGTTGTCCATAATTAACTTGAAATCGTTTTCGAAAATATTAATAAGTAATTCAAAACATGTAAAAGAGAAGTTGATATAGTCATTTATTTGAGATAGAAATTGATTTTATATTAAATGTGGGAGGTTTATTATGTCTACAAAATATTGTGACCTATCTAAAGAAATAATAGAAGGAGTTGGTGGATTAGAAAACATATCATATGTTACTCACTGTGCAACTAGATTAAGATTCAAGTTAAAAGATATAGGAAAAGCGAATACAGAGAAGCTAAAAAAAAATAATGGTGTAATAACAGTAGTAGAAAGTGGAGGTCAGTATCAAGTAGTCATAGGAAATCATGTTTCTGAAGTATACAATCAACTGGTAAAAGGAACTATGTTTGAAACAAAAGTTGATAATGTAGAAGATAAAGAGAAACCAAAAGAAAAACTTATTGATAGATTCATATCTGCGATATCTGCAATTTTTTCTCCTTTAATGATGGCTCTTTCAGGTGCTGGTATGTTAAAAGCTTTATTAATACTAGGCACTACAATAGGGTTTTTACAAGAAAATAGTGGTACATATATGATTTTATATGCAGCAGCAGACGCAATTTTTAATTTTTTACCTATAGCTTTAGCATTTACATCAGCCAAATATTTTAAGGCAAATCAATTTTTAGCATTTATCATTGGAGCATCATTAGTATATCCTAACATAGTTGGTTTATATAATGAAGGTCAAAGTATAAGTTTTTTAGGATTACCAGTGATTCTAGTAAGTTATACTTCTAGTGTTATACCAGCAATTATTAGTGTATGGGCACTTGCTAAGGTAGAAGCATTTTTAAATAAAATAATACCAAGTATATTAAAAGGTTTTTTAGTTCCACTATTATGTATATCGATTATTGTTCCATTAACATATTTAACTATTGGACCAGTTACAAGTTATGCAGGAGTATATTTAGCTGATGGATATAAATGGGTTATGAGTATAAATCCTATAATTGCAGGAGGTTTAGTATCTGTAATATGGCCAACAGTAATAATATTTGGATTGCACTGGGGATTTGTACCTATAGTATTAAATAATATAGCTACATATGGTAGAGATACTTTATTTGTAATAACTGGACCTAATAACTTTAGTCAAGCTGGAGCTTGTTTGGGAGTGTTTTTAAAAACAAAAGATAAGGATTTGAAAGCTATAGCAGGACCTGCAGCAGTTTCTGCAGTATTAACAGGAATAACTGAGCCTGCAATATATGGAGTCAATTTAAAATTTAAAAAGCCTTTTATTATTGCAAGTATATTTTCTGGAGTAGCAGGTGCTATAACAGCAGCAGCAGGTACAGGTGTAGGGGCATTTATTGGGACAAGTTTAATTACTTTACCTGCATATATAGGTGTTGGTTTTA
Organism: Clostridioides difficile; assembly: GCF_900243075.1. GTDB lineage: Bacteria > Bacillota > Clostridia > Peptostreptococcales > Peptostreptococcaceae > Clostridioides > Clostridioides difficile_D. The sequence goes on along the minus strand of NZ_OEZH01000001.1, from coordinate 5,720 downwards.
TTGGTTTCTTGATAGCATGTGCAATTGCTTATGTAGGGTCAGCTGTTACAACTTTCATATGGGGATTTAACGATAGTATGATTTCGGAAGGGTTTACAAATAAAAGTGTTTCAAATTCAAAAAAAGATAGTGTAGTGTTAAAGAGTGGATTGCAAGGAGAATTGGTATCTTTAAAAGATATACCTGACCAGTGTTTTTCAGAAGGAGCTATGGGGCAAGGTATTGCAATAAAGCCAGATAAAGGTGAGTTATATGCACCTGCAGATGGAGAAGTAAAATTTGTTTTTCCTACAAAACATGCTGTAGGATTTGAAACTAGTGAAGGTGTAGAAATATTAATACACATAGGAATTGATACAGTTGAATTGGAAGGAAAGTACTACGAAATGCATATTAAAGCTGGAGACAAAGTTAAGGCTGGAGATTTGTTAGTTACATTTGATATTGATAAAATTATTGAAGCTGGGTACTCAACAGTAACACCAATTATTGTGACTAACTCATCAGAATTCCAAGATATAATAGTAAGTACTAATGATAAAGCGTTGATGATAGAATCTGATTTATTAACAGTAGTAATCTAAATATGGTTAACTAGAAAGTGAATTATGGTACATAGATTAATAAATATAATATAAGAAATTTCTTAAAGATTATGCTTTAAGTAACATTTAATATTAAATTAAGGGAGATGATATAAAATGAGTAGATTTCCAGAAAATTTTTTATGGGGTGGTGCAGTAGCTGCAAACCAATGTGAAGGTGCATATAATGTAGATGGAAAGGGACTTAGCATACAGGATGTGACTCCAAATGGAATTATGACTCCAAGAACTGAAAAGCCAACAGAAGATAATATGAAATTAGTTGGTATTGATTTTTATAATAGATATAAAGAGGATATTAAATTATTTGCTGAAATGGGATTTAAAGTATTTAGAACATCAATAGCATGGTCTAGAATTTATCCTAAGGGTGATGAACTAGAGCCAAATGAAAAAGGTCTTAAGTTTTATGATGACCTATTTGATGAGTGTAGAAAATATAATATAGAACTATTAGTTACTTTATCTCATTATGAAACACCATTATATTTAGCAGAAAAATATGATGGATGGATAAATCGTGATTTAATAGATTTTTACTGTAGATATGTAACTACAGTTTTTAAAAGATACAAAGATAAAGTAAAGTACTGGCTTACATTCAATGAAATAAACTCTATAGTACATGAACCATTTTTAAGTGGAGGAATTAATACTCCTAAAGAAAAGTTAACAAAAAATCAAATATATCAAGCTATACACCATGAATTGGTGGCAAGTGCAAAAGCAGTAAAGATAGGGCATGAGATAAATCCTGAATTTAAAATAGGGTGCATGGTGTTATCTATGCCAGTCTATCCATTAACTCCAAATCCTGATGATGTAATTTGTGCAATGGAAAAGGAACACGAAAATTTATTCTTTGCAGATGTTCATGTTAGAGGTAAATACCCAAGTTATTCAAAACGTTACTTTAGAAAAAATAACATACATATAGATATAATGGATGAAGATATTGAGATATTAAAAAATACAGTAGATTTTATATCCTTTAGTTATTATATGAGTATTTGTGAAAGTTCAGATAAGACTATTAAAGGTAGTAAAGGAAATATCATGGGTGGAGCGAAAAATCCAACATTAAAAGAAAGTGAATGGGGATGGCAAATAGACCCACAAGGTCTTAGATATGTACTTAATCAATTCTATGATAGATATCAAAAGCCATTATTTATAGTAGAAAATGGATTGGGAGCTGTTGATGAATTAATAGTGGGTGAAAATGGAGAGCATACAGTTAATGATGACTATAGAATAGACTATTTGAGAAATCACTTAAAACAAGTTGCTGAAGCTATTGATGATGGTGTTGATTTGATGGGATATACTACATGGGGATGTATAGATTTAGTAAGTGCGTCAACAGCAGAGCTTAAGAAACGTTATGGATTTATTTATGTAGACCGTAATGATGATGGAAGTGGTACTTTAAATAGATATAAAAAGAAGAGTTTTAATTGGTACAAGAAGGTTATAGAGACAAATGGAGAACATTTATTTGAATAGCTATACAATTGAATAGCTATTCAAAATGTAGTGAAATTGAAGATGTAGGGTAAAAAAGGAGCTGTCACATAACAATTATAAATTGTTATGTGACAGCTTTTTTTAGATAATTTGTAATAGTCATAAGTTTAAACTTAAAAATAAACATGTAAAATGGGTTTCAAAATACGACATGAAGTATTATCATTAAAAAAGTTTTATAAATATAAGCAAAAAGCTAAAAAAGACCTATAAAGTAGCATAGAAAATACCTAATATATCACTAAAAAATAATATAAAATATACTTAAGTTGAAGCAAAGCTAATATTATTTAGAGGAGGAATATTAAATTGAAATTTAGCAATGGAATGTGGTTAAACAAAGAGAATTACACAGTTTTACATCCTGTTGAACTTTATGATATGTGTATAGAAGAGGTAAAATTAACAGCATATTGTCCGTTTATCAAAGTAAATACAAGAGGAAATACTTTAGATGGAGGAATGTTAACAACAGAAATATCTTCTCCTATGGAAAATATAATTAAGGTCAAAATTACCCATCATGCAGGAGTAAATGAACAATCTTACTTCAAATTAAATGAAAAAACACCAGAGATTAAAATAAAAGAAAATAATGATAACTATGAATTTATATCAGGTAGATTAAAAGCACAAATAGGAAAAGGGGAAAACTGGGGGATTAAGTTTTATAATAATGACAAGTTATTAACTGAAACAAGTAGAACAGGTACTGCCTATATTACAACAGACAAAAAAGAAATTTATATGATAGAACAATTAGCACTAGGAGTTGGAGAGTTAGTATATGGTTTGGGAGAACGTTTTACTCCTTTTGTAAAAAATGGTCAATCAGTGGATGTTTGGAACCAAGATGGTGGAACTGCAAGTGAACAGTCATATAAAAATATACCGTTTTATTTAACAAATAAGGGCTATGGGGTTTTTGTTAATCATTCTGAAAACGTATCTTTTGAAGTAGGCTCAGAGTCAGTTAGCAAAGTTCAATTTAGTGTAGAAGGTGAATCACTTGAATATTACATAATAGGCGGAAATGACTTAAAAGAGGTTATAAATAATTATACAAATTTAACTGGAAAACCAACACTTCCACCAGCGTGGTCATTTGGTCTTTGGCTAACAACTTCTTTCTGTACAAATTACGATGAAGAAACAGTAATGAGTTTTATAGATGGAATGTTAGAAAGAGATATACCACTTGAAACTTTCCACTTTGATTGTTTCTGGATGAAAGAATTTGAGTGGTGTAACTTTGAATGGGATAATAGAGTATTTCCAGACCCAGAAGGAATGTTAAAAAGAATTCATGATAAGGGTATAAAAGTTTGTGTTTGGATAAATCCATACATAGGTCAAAAATCACCTCTATATAAAGAAGGTGCTGAAAAAGGATACTTTGTCAAAACTGGAAATAATAAAATATGGCAATGGGATAGATGGCAAGCAGGTATGGCCTTAGTTGATTTTACTAATCCAGAGGCTTGTAAGTGGTATAAGTCACTTCTTGAAAGATTGATTGATATGGGAGTAGATAGTTTTAAAACTGATTTTGGTGAAAGGATACCTGTTCAGGATGAATTTTATGGAATAGATGCACTAAAATACGGTATAAAATACTACGATGAATCAAATCCTAAGAAAATGCATAATTACTATACTTATTTATACAATAAGCTGGTATTTGAACTTTTAGTAGAGAAACTAGGAAATGAACAAGCGTGTGTATTTGCTAGATCAGCAACAGTTGGAGGACAGAACTTCCCAGTACATTGGGGAGGAGACTGTTTGTCCAATTATTCTTCTATGGCAGAATCATTAAGAGGTGGATTATCTTTAAGTCTTTGTGGATTTGGATATTGGAGTCATGATATAGGAGGATTTGAAGAAGGGTGTACAGCTGATATTTACAAAAGATGGACTCAATTTGGTCTTTTATCATCACATAGTAGATATCATGGAAATGTTGAGTATAAAGTACCTTGGATATATGATGAGGAAGCTGTTGAAGTAACTCGTAAATTTGCTAAGTTAAAAATGAAACTTATGCCTTATCTATTTAAATATGCTATTGAAGCAAAAAATACTGGTATACCTATGATAAGACCTATGGTACTTGAGTATAGTGATGATGAAACTTGTATATACCTAGATCGTCAGTATATGTTTGGTGAAGGTTTATTAGTAGCCCCTGTATTTAGTAATACTGGAGATGTAAGTTATTATTTGCCAGAAGGAAGATGGACAAATTTATTAAATAATAAAGTACTTGAAGGTAGAAGATGGTACAAGGAAAATCATGATTATATGTCACTACCTTTAATGGTTAAAGATAATACCATAATTCCTATAGGATATAATGATAAAAAACCAGATTATGATTACTTAAAGGATTTAGAGATTAACATATTTGAATTAAATGAAAATAATAGAATAGAAACGATACTATATAACTCACTTGGAAAAGAAGTAGGAAAAGTATCTGCAATAAAAATAGGAAATAAAATAAGTGTTCAGACAAAGGGAATAAGTGGAGATTATAAAATAGTTCTTAGAAATATTAATGCAACATCTGAAAATGCTAAATGCAAGTACGATTTAGAAATAGGAACAGTAGCACAAGCTAAAGATAGTGAAGTTATATTTACAGTAATGAATAATTTTTAAGTATTTAGAACTAGATAGTATTGTTATAAAATGAGTTGGTATAAATTTATACCAGCTCTAAGATAAGGGGGTTAATTACATGGAAAACAATATGAAGCAACCTATTATAGCAAGTGATAAGCTTTCAGGGAAAGAAAAGGTCGGTTATGCTACAGGGGATTTAGCATGTAACTTAATATTTAGTACAGTTGGAGCATTTTTAATGTATTTTTATACAGATGTATATGGATTAGCTCCAATGGCAGTATCTATGATTTTTTTAGTAGCAAGGATTTGGGATGGTTTGAATGACCCTATAATGGGTGTTATTGTAGATAGAACAAAATCAAAGCATGGTAAATTTAGACCATATCTTTTATACGGTGCATTGCCATTTACATTAATAGCTATTTTATGTTTCACAGTGCCAGATATATCTCCTATGGGTAAATTTGTATATGCATTTGTTACTTATATAGGGCTAGGGATGATATATACGTTAGTAAATGTACCTTATGGAGCATTAACATCAGCAATGACACAAGATTCCACAGAACGTGCAAACCTTTCCGTAGTAAGAATGTTCTTTGCATCAGTAGGAACTCTTATAGTAACTTATGGTGTTCCTAAGTTAAGTACAATATTAGGGGGAGGAAATTTAGCTAAGGGTTATCAACAAGCAATGATAATATATGGTATAGCAGGTGGATTATTACTATTATTCTGTTTCTTCACTACTAAAGAAAGATATAGTGTAGTAAATGAAGATAGTGAAAAAGCTGGGTTTAAGGATATAATAGTTTTACTTAAAAATAACAAGCCATTAGTTATATTGTCATTAATATTCATATTGATTAAAAAATAGCTACGCACACTCGTGACTTTAGTCATGAGTTAGTAGCTAAAATAGTCAGCATATAGGGAAACCTATATGTAGAGATAGGA
>NZ_OEZH01000074.1 GCF_900243075.1 Clostridioides difficile | reverse complement strand
TAAATTTTTTGTATTATTTTGTATATAAGAAATTATTGAAATCCTAAAAAATCAACACTATATTATAATCATATAGTGAATTAAAATCATTTAATTTATTTAATTAATGATATATATCATTAATTAAATAAATATTCATTATAGTATTAATATTTTATTATATTTTTAGAATTATAAAATATTTACTAGAAATATCTATTTTAGATTATCTAACTTTTTCTTTAACAGTAGTTCAGTCTTATTTTAATTATTATTTATTAAATGGATGGATGTGATAATTATTAAAGATAAAATATTAGAATCAAAGAGAATAATAAATGTAATATTAAAAACCGATAAAAATTTACATTCATAAGCTTAATCTCTTCATTAATTTTATCGACAATACCTCTACTTCCTATTAATTTAATGCAATAAATAATAAATTTTTTGTAAAAAGGTAATAAAAATATATAAAAAATATTTTTTATTGTCCTTTTGATGATGGCAAACTAAGTTCTGACTGTAATATAACTAAATATATGAGTAGATAGTAAAATTAGTTTTATTATTTATATATAATTTTATAAATTACTTTTTAATAATATTGAATGTCATAAATTTATAATATTCAATAAAATATTTTAATTTAGTTAAGAATCTATATTGTAAAGGAGTATTAAATTAATGAACTTAAAATTAATGTGGATAAATATTCTAAATCCAATATTTATTAAAGATGAAATAAAAAGAAAAAAAGTACAAATTATTATATTTTTCTTTATAAACTTTGGTTTAACTTATTCATTAGGTTTACTATTGTATTATAATAAATTTATTAATCCAGAAAATTTTGGATCATTCATGATGATATTACCTCTATCTTCAGTTGCTATTGCAAAATTTTATACTGAAGGATTAACCAATGATATGTATGAATTTTATTCACTAATCATATTATTTTTTCTTATTTATTCATTATTAATTATTCTTAAGTTACTAAATCTAATAAATAATAATGAATTTATAATTATAAACCTAATATTAACTTTTATAAGTAGTTTATCAATTATAATTTATTCATCAAATACAAAAAATCTATATCCAATAAAAAATATTAAACTAGGTTCTTTGTTAATTATTTACTTTATGATTTCTGTAATTGTTCCAACATCATTTATCTTAATACTACAAGGAACTCAACCTAGTTATAGTGGTATCATAAAATTTATATTTACTCCAATAACATCATTAACTACTATTTATATTTTTTTTAGTGAAGAATATGCTTGGAGAGGTTTTTTACAGAATATTTTTTTTGATAAATTTGGTAAAAAATTAGGAGTTATAATATTAGGTATGTGTTGGAGTTTGTGGCACTTACCACTAATATTTACATTATATACACCTGAAACACCAATATTAGGATTAATATTACGTTCAATACATATAGTTGGAATTTCAATATTTTTAGGATATCTTTATATAAAAACTAAGAACATCTGGTTTTGCGCTATAATTCATATTTTAAATAATAGTGCTTTTCTCATCTCAAATTCTAAAGAATCAACTATTACTTATCATGATATATTAATAGTATCTATAGTTGTTTTAATTTTTTATGTTCCATTTCTATTTACAAAAGAATATAAAGGATAGTTATTAAATTTTTTCTATAATGACATCAGTGTACAAAGAAACAAATGATATTATTTATCTATACAACCTTGAAAAAACTTTAGATGAAATATTTCAATTGTTTGATTCATAATTAAGATACGGCTTTAAAACATTTAATGATTTAGAAACAATAGAAAACACATCTTTTTTAGAGGAAACAGGTGGAATGACCTTATCATTAATTTCTATATTAAGCAAAGATTCCACCTATAAAAAATTATTATTTTTATCTTAAATTAGTAAAATATATTATAATTCTTTATACATAAATACTAGTTTATTAAATAACTTGGAATAAATAGAATCTCCAAGTTATTTTTATATTTATATTAAAATTTAACAACATGCAATATTCTGAATGATTATATTTTGTAAATTTCAAATAACCCTACAGAATACTTGAAGCCTAGAAGATATTATTAAAATTTATTATAATTAACTAATTCTTAATATTGTGTACATTTACTTTGTTACTAACAAAATCATACTTAGAATCTCTATAATAATACCATACAAATATAAAACTAAGCAGATTAACAAAAGTAGTCAAAATTCCACCTTCAATACCAAACATCCCACCATTTAATAGATTGCTATGATTTATTTGTGTAGTTATAATACCTGGTACTTGAAGCCCACTAACGGGCATACCATATATAATCCCTTGAAATACATTCCATGTAAAATGATAACCTATACACATCCAAATATTCGAAGATTTTATAAACATATATGAAAAAAGAATTCCAATAATTATAATATTAACTACAGACAAAAATGTCACATCGGGATTCCATATATGAATCAGTCCAAAAATAACAGATGGAACAATCATTATAAAATAAACATTTTTACATCTTCGTAAAACTGCCATAAAAAAACCGCGATTTAAAATTTCTTCTGCAAAAGCAACTACAACAAAGACAACTATCCAGGAAACTGTTAAAGATGAAATTTTTGGTACCCATGAAACAACATGCCCACCACCAACTGTTATTGTTATAATAAAGATTACTGTACAATTAAATATTCCTAATAACATTCCTACATAGCTGTCTTTTTTCTTAACCTTAAAAGAATGTAATCCCATTTCGCTAATCGGATTTTTCATAATAAATCTCCATGTGATTATAGGTATGATAATCATAAGTGCATCTGTTAAAATTTGAAGTATAATTGGTAAGCCAACATCATTTAGCCAATTGGCATATTCTGAAAAATAGTTTGTTTTTGGATTAATATCTCCTGTAGCAATCAAAATCTTTCGTAATACTTCTATAAGTATAAATCCTGAATAATACTCAAGTATGTAAAAGGTAGCCATAACAGCTATAATAATCCACCCTGAACGTACTTTTTTGTCTTTGTTCTTAATAATCAAGTTGTTCCATAACTTATTCATATAGATGTCTTCCTCCTAATGGTTATTTTTGTTTATTTCTAAGACAGATTCTCTTAATTTTTTTATAGTAATATTTTACCATAAACCTTCTACTACAAGATAAACGTAGTATACTTTCTAGTCATAATTTAAGCTATAAAAAAGAGATACTAATGTATAAATTTAAATCAATCTTTATGACTATGATGTAATAATTATTTTTCACTCGAAAAAGGATGTCACTCTAGCTTTTAGTGTAACATCCTCTTTTAAATTAATTCTTATAATACTTGCTTTTAAAACGCTGTCTCATGACCAACATAACAAGCTATACCATTATCCAAAAATATATCTTGTAATTCTTCAAGATGTTCTTCATCAACATCTCCCTTATCAGAATACTCGTATTCCTTGCCTAATTGAATCCACTTTGATTCTCCTAATCTGTGAAATGGTAATAGGTTAATCTCTACTAAATTATTTTTGTGCATAAAAGATATAATATCATTTATATTTTCAGTGCTATCATTAAACCCAGAGATAACTGGTACCCTAAGTACTAATCTTCCATTCCAGTCAGAATTCACAAGGTTTGATATATTTTCTAGTATTAAATCATTATATACACCTGTTTGTTCTTTATGCTTTTCTCTATCCATGTGCTTTATATCAATAAATGCAAAATCAATATCTTTAAATATTTTATTAAAAACTTCATTTGATACACATGCACTCGTTTCAATGGCAGTGTGTATATTTACCTCATGACACTTCAATAATACTTCATGTAAAAATTCATGTTGAAGTAGTGGCTCACCTCCACTAAATGTTACTCCTCCGTTACTTCTCCAATTATTAGAATCACGTTTAATTACCTGTACAAGTTCATCTACAGTATAAGGTTTTGCACATAATTTAAACGCATTATAATAACATGAGTTGACACATTCAAAACTTTCACAGTCCTTACATATGTTCCAGTCTATAATTGGCTTATTATCAAGATTAAAACTCAATGCACCATTTCTACATTTACCATGACATACAGTACATCCATTTTCGTATTGACAAGATAACTCACTAAACATCATATGTGGTCTAATAGTCCAACTTTCTGGATTTGCACACCATTTACAACTAAGTGGACACCCATTTAAAAATACAGTTGTTCTACAACCTGGTCCATCATGGACTGAAAAGCTTTGTACATCAAAAATCATACCCTCTAGTTTATTTTGATTACTCATTAAACACATGTCCTTCACAGGTAATTGCATTCAATGTTGAATATACCCAATCTTCCTTTTCTAACCCAACACATTTACCTATGCCTTCATCATTAGCATCAACAAAATTTTTACAATTTTTACATTTTGGCATTGCTTTTATTTCTGGACATGCTTCATCATCTAAATTAATCATTTGTTTTGATAATCTACAAATTCCTTTGGTTGCATCTACTGCACAAAAATTCATACAATCACTATGCTTTCTCATATTTTACACCCCTTCATACTCTGTTCTAGCAATTACTTCATCTTGTATTGGTTTACCTAATTCACACCAATATTGAGTAAATCCAGCAACACGTACCATTAATTGGCGATAATTGTCAGGATTTTTTTGTGCATCTTTCAATGTTTCTGAATCTACAACATTATATTGAATATGGAATCCACCTTTTCTTAAATAACTTCTTGTTAAATCTAATAATTTTTTAGTACCTTGTTGTCCTTTTATAGTTGTCGGATGAAGTTTTAAATTCATCTGAGAATTTTGAACTACTGCTTGGTCCCAAATAGTTGCAGACTCAAATAATGCATATACACCATTTTTATCTGTTCCTGCATATGCAGAAACTGAACCATCTGAATATGTTGTTCCACTTAGTCTACCATCTGGAGTAGCCAAAGTAGCAGCTCCTTGTGGTCCATGTGTAGAAACAGATATTTGGCAAGGATACATCTTCTTAGCATATAAAGATTGTGCTTCTTCACATACTTTTGATAACCATACCTCATAGTTTTTAAGAATATTATCTGCATACAAATCATTATTTCCATATTTAGGTGCATCAAGACAGGCCTTGTAAATAACATCATACTTACCAGTTTTATCTACTTTTACTTGGTCTGCCATAGAATAATTTCCAACTTCTAATGCATCTTTAAATCCAAAGTTATTTAATATAGCATCCTTCATTTCCTCTATTGTAAACGCTTTGTCATCATATACAAGTTTTTTAAGCGCTGCAAATGAATTAACCATAGTAACAGTACCACAAGTTTCTACATTTAATGTTGCATTATAGCGATACCCCATATTTCCTATATGTTGACCTTTGTCTAAACAGTCTGGTTTTAATAGTGAATTTATTATAGAAGTATCAAATTTTCTCCATATATCTAACTCAATATTGTTTGCTCTTTCTAAAACATTTATTGCTTGTTTATAATAATCTTTAAATACTTCTATAACTTCTTCATAAGTATCTAATGGCTTATTATGAGGTTCAAATACTTGTATATTCATACGATGGTCTTTACCATTCATAAGAACAAGTTCTAAGATTTTAGGATTAGCTATAAAATGGACTCCAGAGCCAGCAGATTGTCCTGCTCCACCTGCAATAGAGTATGTTTTTCCATTTAAAGTCAATTGTTTCCAACATCCTGGAGATGTTTCCAAACATCCGCCTAATGCAAATGCTCTTGCTTCCTCAACAGTCATACCTTCCTCAGCAAATTGTTTCATCATAAATGTTGTTCCATTTGAGTTATTCACCCATGCTGGATAACCAGAACCAAGCTTTGTACATTCAGCAGCTTTCATTAAGAAATCTTCTGGAAGCTTTTCATCATATAACATAGTTAAACTAGGTTGAGGAGTTCTACATCTCATACTTGCTTCTAATAATAACTCTTCTAATTCGTTAGCTCCTGTAGAACCATCTTCTCTTAATCCACCTATAGATAAAGTATTAAATGTATTTCCTGATAATACTCCCCCATTTACACCTGCTGAAGCAAAACAGTCAATACAAGTGATTTTTATCCTATAAAGCTCCAATAATTCTATAACCTCTTCTTTTGTAATTATTCCTTTTTCTATATCTTGTTCATACCAAGGATATAAAATTTGACCAAAACGACCTATAGACATACCAGATATAGCATCCTCATTTACTGATGCTATATGAATTGTATAAGTCAATTGAAGGGCTTCTCTAAATGTACGAGGTTGTTTATGTGCAATATGTTCTAATATTTCCACTAAATCTGAATATTCTTTTTTAGCTTCTAAATCCGTCTCTATACTTTCTAAATATTTTGCATGCTTTGCATAGTTTAAAATCCAAGTTTGTAATCCTTCAATAACTTGAATAACAGCCTCATAAAAATATAGACGGTCCATTCCAATAAGCCCATCTCCAGATGCATTTCCTGCAACTGCTTTTTTACAGTCCATTGCCATTTCTATAATTCCATCTAATCCATAATTTAAAGGATAAAAATAATTTATAACTTCTCTACCTTGAGGAAGTGTATACCCTGAATCGAACATACAAATAAGTGTACTCATTAAATTTTCTTTCAAATCATAATCTGGCATCATTTTTTCATAGTGAAAACCTAAATCTTCAACGGATTTTCCAACCCATTCCTTAGCCATTTTTACAAGTACAGGTACTTCTTCTTTTCTCATTCCAAATTTACCAGCTATTGAAACAACATTTCCAAAGCTTTCAGTTACATTTCCCCCACCAGAACCAAATTTTGTAAGTTCATCTGCTGTGTTACTAGCTAACTTCTTCGCTTCTTCCTTCATTTGTTCTCCTTGAGCCACGAAGAAACTTTCACTTACCCAAGGCATTGGGAATGACCCTCTATAATGTCGTGTTTTTTGCATTACTATCTTTTCACCTGGTATTATATTTGGAGTCATATGGGAAAAAGCAGCTTTAAGAGCTTTAGCTCTTCTAACTACTGGTATATCACCATCTGATTTTCTATATTCTCTATTATACCAATATGGAAATTCCATATCAGCTGTAGATAATGTATTGTAGTATACATTTAATAAATCGTCAGCTCTTTTACTTGCTTTTTTTTCATTAAATTCATTTAAATTTTCTTTATTCTGAAAATTTGACTTAATATTTTTTGCTTCCAAAATACTTCTTATTTTGTCTTCTTTACTTTGACTCATTTCTTCCCCTCCTTAATATTTCTATAATTAGTATAAAACTTTTTTACAATGAAAAAAAAGGGTACATTACCCACTTTTTAAAATAATCTTTCTACAAAAAAATTAAACTTGAAGCAAATTCAAACCATAAATAATATTTATATCCTAAACACATTGCAATTCATCAGAATATAAAGGTTATATATAGTTTTACTTCAAGTTTTAATATATGTTGAACTTATTTTTATTATATTTAATTTTACTTTTATTTATTGTTTTAAAACAATTTCTTAATATATTTATAAATTTGGTTCATATTACTGATTTATCTTTAAATTTGGAACTGCATTTAGACTCATATCATGTGTTTTACCATTTATAAAATTATAATATCCTGCACACCCTATCATAGCTGCATTATCTGTGCATAAAATTAGAGGAGGATATTTAACAACAATACCACTCTCTTTTGCAAGCTCTGTTATTTTAGCTCTAAGACCTGAATTAGAAGCAACTCCACCAGAAAGAGTTATGATATTATAGCCTTTATCTTTTACTGCTTTTAATGCTTTAGTAGTTAAAACTTCAACTACAGCCTCTTGAAAAGATGCAGCAACATCTTCAACTACTATTTCTTCATTTTTCATCCTTTTTCCATTTAGATAATTTAATACAGAAGATTTTAGACCACTAAAACTAAAGTCATAGCTATCCTCTTCTAAATAAGCTCTTGGAAATTCTATAGCATACTTATTTCCCTTTTTAGCTAAATTATCAATAATAGGCCCTCCTGGGTAACCCAAATTCATAGCTCTTGAAATCTTATCGAAGGCTTCTCCAGACGCATCATCTCTTGTCTTTCCTAAAATTTCATATTTACCATAATCTTTAACTTCTACTAAATGAGTATGACCTCCAGATACTATCAATGTTATAAAAGGAGGTTTCAAGTCCTTATGCTCTATATAATTTGCACTTAGATGGCCTTCTATATGATTCACTCCTACAAGTGGAATGTTCAAGGTATATGCAAGTGCCTTAGCATAAGATAGACCTACTAATAAAGCTCCTACTAATCCAGGTCCATATGTAACTGCAATATGGTCTATATCACTAAATCCTATATTTGCTTTGTCTAAAGCTTCTTGAACAACTATATCAATATTCTCCACATGTTTTCTTGAAGCTACCTCAGGAACTACACCACCAAATTTTTTATGTGTCTCTATTTGAGTAGAGATTATGTTTGAAAGTACTTCTCTACCATTTTTTAAAACTGATGCAGCTGTTTCATCACAACTACTTTCTATAGCTAATGTTATTATATCACTCATAAACTCTACACCTCTTTTAATTGGTTCCACATTATAATTGCATCTTCTTTATTATCACTGTAGTATTCTTTTCTTATTCCACCCATTTTAAATCCATATTTTCTATATAAATTTTGTGCTATTTTATTTGATGCTCTAACTTCTAATGTCATAGATGCAATATTATTATCTTTACATAAATCAACTATGCCTTTTATTAACTTGTCCCCTATTTTTTTACCTCTATAGTCACTATGAACAGCCACATTATTTATATGACCTTCATCAAGTATAAGCCAAATTCCCACATATCCAACAATTTTTCCATCTAACTTAGCTACTATATACCTTGCGACTTCATTAGACAACTCTTTTCTAAAAGACTCTTTTGACCAGTAATCTTCAAAACAATTTTTTTCTACTTCAAAAACTTCATCTATATCTTTAATGGTCATTTCTTCTATTTTTATATCATCTGCTATTAATTTTGTATTATCTTTCATTATTTAGCCTCTTCATTTTTTCATCATATTGTACTTCAGCTTGAGATTTTCTGATATACATAGGATTTATTGTATAACAAGTATGTACATCTATATTTTTATTATATTTATTTAGTGCTAGAGAACATAAGCTTCCTGCATTAGATACATTATGAGCTTGTGAAGGTATTTTTATATTTTTTATATTCTCTAGCTTATCTTTATATTTGTATACAGCTTCTCCAACTATTATAAATTCTTCGTTACTTGATACAATTTCATCTACTAAAGTATCAAATTCTACAACATCAACACCATCTAATTCTATCAGCTCTCCATTTTCAAACTTGTATTTAGCTGAATAAACTTGATTTTTTTGTGCATCTAATATACAACATATCTTTCTATCACAGAAATTCATGTTATTTGCTAGGGATTCTAAAGAATTCACAGCTATTATTGGTATATTATTTACATGAGCCATAGCTTTTACTGTAGCCATACCTATTCTAAGACCTGTAAATGAACCTGGCCCTATACATACAGCTAATAAATCCATATCTTTTATACTTAAATCACTCATGCTCAACATATTTTCTATCATTGGCATAAGCTTTTGCGAATGAGTTTTTTTAGTGTTCACTGTAAACTCACATATTAAGTTATCATCTTCAACAACTGCCACACTTGCTGCCATAGAAGATGTATCCATACCTAGTATTTTCATTATTTAGTCAGCTCCTCAACTATCTCTTTATAAAACTCTCCTTTTGGAGTTAATATCATTTCTCTTCCTTCATCTTTATATCTCAATTCTATATTTAAATATTCTTTTGGAAGTATATCCTCTATTAGATTAGCCCATTCTATTATACAAATTCCATTTGAATTTATATATTCATCATATCCAATATCATACATTTCATCACTACTGCCTATTCTATAAACATCAAAATGATACAAAGGTATTTTCCCTTCATATTCATTTATTATAGTAAAAGTAGGACTTGTTATATAATCTTTTATACCTAATGAATCTGCCAAACTTTGTGTCATTGTAGTTTTGCCAGCCCCTAAATCTCCTACTAAACAGATAACACTACCTTCTTTTAAAAGTTTACCTAATTTATATCCTATTTCTCTAGTTTTATTTTCATTTTCTAAGTATATTTTTACCATCAATTCATCTCCATTTTGATATAATCGTCATGTGAATTTATATCACTGCTTAATTAATTATAGTATAAGCCTAGATTATTATAAAGTACTTGTATTTATCTTTTTTTATCTTTTACTATTGATGGCTTTATCTACACCTTATATACAATCGTCAATAGCAATTTTTACGTACTCTTTTGCTTTATAACTTTGCTTTAATGCTTCTCTACATATTTTCTCAGATTGCTCTTTTACATACTTAAGAGACTTATAATTCTCTTTTACTGCTTCAATACACATTCTTTCTGTTTGATTTTTTATATACATGAGCATCTTTCCATTTTGTCTTACAATTTCTATACATATATCCTCTGTATAGTTATCTATGTAACATAATACATCTTTAATATTGTATCTTTTATTTAAATATCTTATCGCATTTATACATATTTCTTCTGTCTTATTATTAACAAATTGTAGACTCCTGCCATCTTGTTTGACAGCTTCCATACATATTTTGTCAGTTTGTTTATTTACATATTGTAATGCCATACCATTTTGGCTTACAGATTCTATACACATTTTTTCCGTTTGATTTTGTACATATTTTAATGCTTTATAATTTTGCTTAATGGCTTCTATACATAATTCTTCACTCTGCTCTCTAACATATGCAAGACACCTGCCATCTTTTTTAATTGCTTCTAAACATATACCTCTTGTTTGAATATCTAAAGCCTTTAATATGCTTACAACATCTATATTGGAAGAGTGTCTTATTGCTTTTATAATAAGCTCCTCTGTTTTATTTCGTACATACTTAAGTGCATTACAATCCTTTTTTATAGCTTCAAGACATAGATACTCTGTTTGTTCTTTTACATATTCAAGTGCTCTATAGTTGTACTTTATAGCTTCTAAACATATTTCTTCTGTTTGATTTTTTACATACTCTAATGCCTTATAACTCTGCCTTATAGCTAAAATACACATACCATCAGTTTGATTTTTTATATTTTTTAATTCACGATAATCGTACTTTACCCTTTCCATATTTTCAATATATTCATTAGTGATATACTTTAAAGAATCTCCTAATTTTGTATCATAAATACCAATATGAATATTTTCCCAATTACTATTAAAATAATACCCTTTATCATCTAAAAATAGTTTTTTTATTTTTTTAGATAAGCTCATGAATATACACTCCCATCATTATTAAATTAGTTACTATTAAAAATTTGATTACTAATCTTTATATATTTTTAATAATAGCTTTATTTTTTGTTTATTATGAATTCGCTCTGTATATTGTAGATACCTTTTTCATATTTTAATAGTTAATCGTTTTAATTCTTCCTTTATTTTAAAAATTAAATTTGTCTAAATATTTCTTATTTTATATACATTTTTTGATAAATTAATAAAGCCATAATATATTTAATATATCAATCACAATATAGGACTGAAGTTACAAATAAATTATGGCTATTCAATACATTTAATTTTGAAATTTTATATTTTCTTGTCTAATTATTTTTTATTATATTTCCCATTTTTTTATAAAGTGGTAATGTTACTAAAGATATTATAACAGCCTTCAAGACATTAAATGGAGCTATAATCCAAATTACAAAAGTGAATAAATCATGAACTTGAGGATTTATAGCTGAACCTAAACCTATTATAGCGTTTAGTCCCATAAGTTGACCATAAAGTGGCAACATTACAAAATAATTTACTAATGAACCAATTATAGTCATAGCTATTGTTCCTAATACAAAACCAATCAACACACCTTTTAAGTCTCTGCTTCTCTTATATGAATAACAAAGTATCATTACATAAGAACCACCAATTAATATGTTTGCAAATTCTCCTATTCCTCCAGTTGTTGTTGCTGTTATCGCTTGTAGCACATTTTTTACTACAACTATTCCAAATCCAACTAATGGTCCTAGAGACATTCCTCCAAATATTGCTGGAATATCTGATAAGTCTATTTTTAAGAAATCTGGAAATATACCTGGTATTGGTGCTTGAATAAACATTAATAAATAAGATATTGCAGATAAAATTGACATTACTACTAAAGTTCTTGTTGAAATCATATTTCCTCTTTTTGCTGTGTTTTGCATAATTATTTTCCCCCTAATCAATATGTTTATATTTTTTAGGAAAAACAAAAAACTCGAAGACCCTATCTTCGAGTTTTTATGGATATAGTTTAAACAAACTAAAATAAACTTATTTATCTTCCATAAATATCTTCTCTCATCCAGACTTTACTGTCGGCTTTGGAATCTCACCAAATCAACCACCTAAGTAGTTCGCGGGCTATACCGCCGGTAGGGAATTTCACCCTGCCCCGAAGATCTTCTTTGATTTTTTAATTTTCCTTACACTCTTATATTAGTTAATTTTTTAATAATTGTCAAGTTATTTTTTCTCATATACTACTTTGCCATTTATTATAGTGTAAAGTACATTACTTTGAATCTCCAGTGGAGAATTATCCCAAATTACTATGTCTGCATCTTTACCAACTTCTATAGAGCCTACTCTATCTTCTATCCCTAAAATCTTAGCTGGATTTATTGTAATTGATTCTATTGCTTTTTCTTCTTTCATACCATGCTTGACTGCAATACCTGCACAGATTGGAAGATATTGAACTGGTATTACTGGATGGTCTGTCATTATACATACATTAAGACCTGCATTTGAAAGTATTCCAGCTGTATTAAATGTCAAATTTCTAAGTTCAAATTTAGACCTTTCTGATAAAGATGGACCTACTATTACAGGAAATCCTTCCTCCATTAATTCATCTACAATAAGATGACCTTCTGTACAATGGTCTAATGTAAGCTTTAAATTGAATTCTTTTGCAATTCTTATTGCTGTAAACATGTCATCTGCTCTATGAGCATGCGCCTTGAAAGGAATTTCTCTTCTTAAAACAGGTATTAAACTTTCCATTTTTATATCGTATTCAGGCTTTTCACAATCTTCGTCATCATTACTTTCATACATATCAATATCTTCTAGATATTCTTCTGCTTTTTTTAAATTTTCTCTAATCAATGCTGCTATAGCCATTCTAGTTTGAGGAGATTTATCATCCTGACCATAACAACTCTTTGGATTTTCTCCAAATGCTATTTTAGATGCAACTGGATTTTTTATTACCATTTTATCAATTCTTTTTCCATATGTTTTTATAGCTATACATTGACCACCCATAACATTTGCACTTCCAGGAGTTGTACAAACAGAAGTTATTCCACCTTCAAAGGCTTCTTTAAAAGTCCTATCCATTGGATTGATTCCATCTATAGGATTTAGTTGTGGTGTTATTGGGTCAGTTTCTTCATTTCCATCTGCTCCTTCAAACCCTATACCATCTTCCCACAAACCTAAATGAGTATGAGCATCTATAAATCCAGGAAACACAAGTTTATCACTAGCATCTATTACATCCACATCCAAAGGTGCTATCAAATCTTTTCCTATTTCTATTATTTTTCCTTCTTCTATAAGGATATCTCCATGAATTATCCCATTTGTTATGGTATTTATTTTACCATTTTTTATAAAAACCATTCATTTTCCTCCTGATTTTCAAGACTATCGTACTTCTTTTTAACACTATTTTCTTACAAAATACTTTTACATTTTTTAATATTTATATATTCTATGAATCGTGTTTACAGACATAGAGTTTGGGCATTATAATCATACATAAACTTATCTACTTTTTCATTGATAAGGCGACTCTTTTTTTATTTAAGTCAATTCCAATGACTTTTACATCTACTATATCACCTACTGTAACAATACTCATAGGGTCTTTTACAAAGCTATTACTCATTTCTGATTTATGAACTAATCCATCATTTTTTATTCCAATATCTACAAATGCACCAAAATCTACAACATTCCTTATTGTACCTTTTAAAGTCATACCTTCTTGTATATCTTCAATTTTTAAGACATCTGTTCTAAGTATAGGTTTTATACCTTCTTCTCTTGGGTCTCTTCCTGGCTTCTTGATTTCAGCTATGATATCTTTTAAAGTAACTTGTCCTACTTCTAGTTTTTCACTTAATTCTTTCAAGCCAATCTCTTTTATTTTTTCATCTATTTCTTCTATATTTTTATTCTTTACATCATCTAAAGAGTACCCAATTATCTCAATCATTTTTTTACATATGTCATAACTTTCAGGATGCACACCTGTATTATCTAGTGGATTTTTGCCCTCTAAAATTCTCATAAATCCAGCACATTGAGTAAATGCTTGAGGTCCCAGTCTTTTTACTTTTTTCAGTTGTGCTCTTGATGTAAAATCTCCATTTTCTTCTCTATATGCTATTATATTTTTTGCAATGGTCTTGCTTATTCCTGCAATATGTTCTAGCAAAGAGTATGATGCTGTGTTTAAATCTACTCCAACACTATTTACAGAATCTTCAACAACTCCATCTAGTACTTCTTCTAGTCTCTTTTTATTTAAGTCATGCTGATATTGACCCACACCAATACTTTTAGGGTCTATTTTTACAAGTTCTGCTAATGGGTCTTGTAATCTTCTAGCTATAGATATAGCTCCCCTTATTGATACATTTATATCTGGATGTTCTTCATTTGCAAGTTCAGATGCTGAATAAACAGATGCTCCAGCTTCACTAACTATAACATACTGCACTTCTCTATCTATCTCTTTTATCATTTCTGATACAAAAGTCTCTGATTCTCTGGATGCAGTCCCATTGCCAATTGAAATTATATCTATATCGTATTTTTCAATCAATCCTTTTAAAACTTTCTTTGCTCCTTCTACATCATTTTGAGGGTCTGTTGGATATACGGTTGTATAATCTAGTAGTTTACCATTTTTATCTACTACAGCTATTTTACATCCAGTTCTAAAAGCAGGGTCAAATCCCATAACAACTTTGTCTTTAACTGGTGGTTGAAGTAATAAACTTTTAACATTTTTTCCAAATACACTTATAGCTCTTTCTTGAGCTATTTCTGTTAAATGATTTCTTATTTCCCTTTCTATTGATGGAAAAATTAATCTTTTATAAGAATCTTCTATTGAACTTACGATTTCTTCTTTATTTTTAAAATTTTTATCATTTACATATTCATTTATTATGTAATTTAAAACTTTATCATTATTTATTTCTAACTTAACCTTTAAAAAATTCTCTTTTTCTCCTCTATTTATTGCCAAAACTCTGTGTGGAGCCATGCTTTTTACTGCTTCACTATAATCATAATACATATCATAAACTGATTTCTCATCAGTAGAGTTTTTGCTAACTATCATGCCTTCTCTTAAAGCTAATTCTCTTATATACTTTCTAACCTTAGCATCATCTGATACTAATTCTGCAATTATATCTCTAGCACCTTTTAAAGCATCTTCAACAGAAAGAACTTCTTTCTCCTCATCTACATAATTCTTTGCCTCTATTTCTATACTATCTAAATTATTCTCTAGTATTGACAATGCTAAGTTTTCTAGTCCTTTTTCTTTTGCTATTGTTGCTCTAGTTCTTTTCTTTTGCTTATATGGAGCATATATATCTTCTACTTCTTGCAATGTTTTTGCTTTTTCTATATTTTGTGTTATTTCATCTGTTAACTTACCTTGTTCATCTATTAGTCTAACTACATCATCTTTTCTACTTTGAAGGTTTCTCAAATACATCAATTTTTCATAGAATTCTCTTAATGTAACATCACTCATTTCGCCAGTCATTTCTTTTCTGTATCTAGCTATAAATGGTATTGTATTTCCTTCATCAATAAGTTTTAATGTATTATTTATTTGTTCATCTCTAAGATTAAATTCTTTTTTTAAGATTTGATTTATATCCAATTTATTCACTCCTAATGTTAGTTTTTTCATAAGTATAACAAGACAGAACGAAGGCTGAGGGTTGTAGTCCTCAGCCTAAGTGCTGTAAGTGCATATTAAACACTAACCTTCCTATACGTATATCTTTATTACAGTGCATATTTATTAAACTGTTTTATTCATTTTTAAGTATTCATTAATAAACAAGTCTATATTTCCATTCATTACACTATCTACATTTCCAAACTCAGCATTTGTCCTATGGTCTTTAACCAGCTTATATGGTTGAAAAACATATGACCTAATTTGACTACCCCAAGTTATTTGTGAGTATTTTCCTTGTATATCTTCTATTTTTTCTTTTTGTTCTAACTCTTTTAATTCTATCAACTTTGCCATTAAAAGTCTCATAGCTCTATCTTTGTTCAGATGTTGAGACCTTTCATTTTGACACTGAACTACTACACCTGTAGGGATATGTGTTATTCTAACTGCTGAATCAGTTGTATTTACATGTTGACCTCCAGCACCAGATGCTCTATATGTGTCTATCTTCAAATCTGATGGATTAATTTCCACTTCGATATTTTCATCTAGCTCTGGTGTTACATCTATAGATGCAAATGAAGTATGCCTTTTTCCTGATGGGTCAAATGGAGATATTCTTACCAACCTATGAACTCCCTTTTCACTCTTTAAATATCCATAAGCATTTGTTCCTTCTACAAGAATTGTAGCTGTCTTTATTCCAGCCTCAGGGTCTGATATTATATCTAAGAGTTTAACTTTATAACCTTTACTTTCTGACCATCTTATATACATTCTCAAAAGCATTTGAGCCCAATCTTGAGCATCCAAACCACCAGTACCAGCGTTTATAGATAATATAGCATTATTTTTATCATACTCTCCATTTAGAAGAGTTTTTATTTTTATTTCAGATAATTTTTCTTCTATTGACTCTATGGACTTTTCTATGTCTCTTTCTACAGAATCATCCTCTTCTTCTATGCCTATTTCAATCAATACTTCTATATCTTCTAATAAATTTTTTAAGCTTTCATATTCTTCTAATGTCTCTTTTAAAGATTTATTTTCTTGAAGTACTCTTTGAGCGACCTCATTATCGTTCCAGAAGTCTTGTTTATTAATCTTTTCTTCATTGATTTGTATTTTTTCTATCAACGAAGCTATGTCAAAGAGAAACCCTCAATTCTTCTAAATTTGAAGCTATATGCTCCATACTATGTCTATACTCTTGTAACTTTAACATTTAATCCTCCGAGATTATCTTCCACAACAGTTTTTATATTTCTTACCACTTCCACAAGGGCATAAGTCATTTCTTCCAACTTTTTCATCTTTTTTAACTGTTTTACTTGTTGGAAGTGTTCCATCTGATGGAGAAGATAGATTTTCAACATCTACAACTGCTTTTCTTTCCACTGGAGTTTCTATTGTTATATTAAATAAATATCTTACAGTATCTTCCTTGATATGTTTATTCATTTCATCAAACATGTCGAAACCTTCCATTTTATAGGCAATAACTGGGTCTTGTTGACCTACAGCACGAAGACCTATACCTTGACGTAATTGGTCCATAGCATCTATATGGTCTATCCAATGGTTATCAACAGCTTGAAGTAAGATTACTCTCTCAACCTCTCTCATTCTCTCATATCCAACTTGTTCTTCTTTTGAAGTATATATCTTCATAGCTATTTCATAAACTTTTTCTGTTATTTCAACTGGATTAAGTTTTTCTATTTCTGGGATTTCTATACTACCTTTTGGTAAGAACAGATTATACATATGTTCTTTAAATCCTTCTTCATCAAATCCTTTATCTTGCGTATAAAGAGTAACCGCTTCTTCTATTATAGAATGAGTCATTGATTGTACTTGTTCTTGTAAATCTTCACCTTCTAGTACACGCTTTCTCTCTGCATATATTATTTCTCTTTGTTTATTCATAACATCATCGTATTGAAGTACATGCTTTCTTATTCCAAAGTTTTTACCTTCGACTTTCTTTTGTGCTCCTTCAATAGATTTAGACAATATTCTATGTTCTATAGGCATATCTTCTTCAAGACCGATTTTATCTACGATTCCAGATATTCTATCACTTCCAAACAATCTCATAAGGTCATCATCAAGACCTATATAAAATCTTGAACTACCCGGGTCACCTTGACGACCAGCACGACCTCTCAACTGGTTATCTATTCTTCGAGATTCGTGTCTTTCTGTACCAATTATAGCAAGTCCACCTGCTTCTATAACTTGTTTTTGTTCTTCTTGTGTTTGTTGCTTAAACTTTTCAAATAGTTTTTCATACTCTGCTCTAGCTTCAAATAGAATCTCATTTCCTTTTACAGGTATTCCTTCTATTGGAGTATCTACCCTATTTACTATTTCCTCTTTAAATCCATTTCTTCTCATTTCTCTCTTAGTTAAGAAATCTGGGTTCCCACCTAGAACTATATCGGTACCACGGCCAGCCATATTAGTGGCTATTGTAACAGCTCCAAGTCTACCAGCTTGTGCTATTATTTCTGCCTCTTTATCATGATGTTTAGCGTTTAATACTTCATGTTTAATACCTTTTTTCTTTAGTATTTGTGACAATAACTCTGACTTTTCTATTGATACTGTACCTACAAGTATTGGTTGATTAACCTTATGTCTTTCAATTATTTCTTGAGCTACAGCATTAAACTTACCTGCTTCACTTTTGTATACACAATCTGGTAAATCTTCTCTTACCATAAGTTTATTAGTAGGCACTTGGAAAACATCCATTTTATAGATTGCTTTAAATTCTTCTTCTTCTGTTTTTGCTGTACCAGTCATACCAGAAAGTTTTTTGTACATTCTAAAGTAATTTTGGAATGTTACAGTAGCTAATGTTTTGGACTCTCTTTGTATTTTAAGACCTTCTTTAGCTTCTATTGCTTGATGTAAACCTTCTGAATATCTTCTACCAAACATAAGTCTACCTGTGAATTCATCTACTATTACTATTTCTCCATCTTTAGCAACATAATCAACATCTTTCTTCATTATTACATGTGCTCTTAAAGCTTGATTTATATGATGATATAATTCTGTATGAGATATATCTGTTATATTATCAACATTAAAATATACTTCTGCTTTTTGTATACCTGACGCTGTTAGAGATACAGCCTTATCTTTTTCTTCTAATTCATAATCATCTGGTTTTAAAGTTAAAACAAATGTATTTGCATCTGAATATAAGTGAGTTGATTTGTCTCCAGGTCCAGATATTATAAGTGGTGTTCTAGCCTCATCTATTAGTATAGAGTCAACCTCATCCACTATAGCATAATTTAATCCTCTTTGAACTCTTTGCTCTTTGTGTATTACCATATTGTCCTTTAAGTAGTCAAATCCATACTCATTATTTGTACCATAAGTTATATCACAATCATATTGCTCTTTTCTAACTTTTGGATTTTGACCATGTATAATAACACCTACACTCATTCCTAAAAACTCATAGATTTTTGCCATTTGGTCTCTATCACGTTTTGCAAGGTAATCATTTACTGTTACAACATGTACCCCTTTTCCAGTAAGCGCATTCAAATAAACAGGGGCAGTTGCAACCAAAGTTTTGCCTTCACCTGTTTTCATTTCTGCTATTCTTCCTTGATGTAGAACTATACCTCCAATCATTTGAACTCTGTAGTGTCTAAGTCCTAACACTCTCTTAGAAACTTCTCTAACTACTGCAAAAGCTTCTGGAAGTATATCATCTATACTTTCACCATTTGCTAATCTCTCTTTAAATATATTTGTCATATTTTTAAGTTCCAAGTCTGCCATAGATTCAAACTTAGGTTCTAATGAATCTATTATATCAACAGTTTTATTGAACTTTTTTAATTCTTTTTTATCTGCCATGTTGAATAAATTATCCATAAAGCTCATATTTTACATCTCTCCTCGTTCTTTATTGTACTATTATTCATTTTACCATAAAAACTATACTTTTAATATTAATTTAAAAAGCTATCGATAATTTATTTATCGATAGCTAATATGATTAAATCTAAATTGCTTTATTCATGTTCTATTATACCATATCCACCATTATGACGCTTATAAACTACTGCTATTTCATCTGAATCTATGTTCTTGAACATATAAAAATCATGTCCTATTAACTCCATCTGTAATACAGCTTCTTCTTCACTCATTGGCTTAACACTAAATTTTTTACGTCTTTGAATTACTAACTCTTGATTTTCATCTCCATAATCCTCTTGTTCATCAGCTAGATTTATCTCTGCATCTTGGAATCTTATACTCTTGTTATCTTTATGTTTATCTTGTAATCTCTTTTTATATTTTTTTAATTGTTTACTTAATTTATCGTATACCACATCTATAGCTGTGTATAAATTTTCCTGCATATCTTCTGCTCTAATTATAGGTCCATTTACAGTAGCTATTGTTACTTCTATTTTTTGTCTTGCTTTTCTAGCACTTACTGTAACTTTTACATCAGTGTCTGGATGAATGTAATTATCTAACTTACTTAGTTTGCTTTCGATTTTATTTTTTATTGCATCAGTTAATTCGATTTGTTTTCCAGATATAATTATGTTCATAAGTACATCTCCCTTCAATTATGCCAGTATAAGAAAATTTATACTTTAAATAATATATTCTACACGAACTCTCATAATCCTCTTTTTATTATTGACTTTTATGATTTTTTCTATTCAATTGATAGAATTATTTATTATTTTTAGTTATCTTAATACTCATGTGGATTAATATTATTACAAATACCTGTGGATAATGTGGATAAAATTGTTAATAACTCTTGTTTTTGTTTATTTAAAGCTATTTTTACTACTACTTATATCCATTTCTATCCACAAAAATCTCCATTAATTGTTTATTAATATGTGAATTCATGTCATAAGTTGGTAATTTTAGGAAATTATATGTATTATATGCCATTTAACTTTTATAAATTTTTTATAAATATAAACCCTCTAAAACCTCCATATTCTATCTTTTCTTTCATTATTTATATTTAATACTATCCAAAAGTGATAAAGCATCCTCAACAATAATTTCATATTTGATACCTATTAACATTCATATACCCAAATTATAATTAACTCACACTCTTTATTTAAACTAAGTATTTTATATTTTTATCTATAACTATCTTGAAATTATATTTACGAGCTGTTTAAGCTTTTGTCTATCTATATCTTCAAAAGGACTGTTATTTATTCTAATAGCTGTACCAAAGTGAAAATTACTTGCTTTAGTTGATTCCTTTATTCTTTCTATATTATTAAAATTAAGTCCTCCACCTAAAAGAATTTTTATGTGATTAGAACTAAGCATCATATTCTTTATTATCTGTATGTTATCAACTATACTTCCTTTACCCCCTGACGTTAGTATGTTTGTAATTTTATCATAATCCTTCAAAGTTTTAACACTATCCATTGTATTTGATTCGTCTATAGCTCTATGAAATGTAACATCAAGATTATCACAACATTTCAATAAAATATTTAGATTTTTCTCATCTATATTGTTGTTTTTATCCAATACCCCAAACACAACTCCATTAGCACCAATCTCTTTAATTACGCTTATATCTTTTTGCATTATACTTATATCTTCTTTGCTATATACAAAACTTTTCGCATGATGTCTTACCATTACGTTCACAGGTATCTTTACACTGTTAACAACTCTTTCTATAAGACCAAAACTTGGTGTCAACCCACCTTCAGTTAAGGCACTAACTAACTCTATTCTATCTGCACCACAATCTTCTATAATTTTAGCATCTTCTACTGTCATTCCTATTATCTCTAACATAACTACTCCTTTGCCAATTCATATATTGCATTTGCAAATATCTTTGCATTTAATATTATATCTTCTATGTCCATGTATTCATCAGGATTATGAGCTATTCCTTTTTGCCCTGGAAATGAAGGCCCAAATGGAACTATATTTGGCATTACTTTTGCATATGTCCCTCCATTAGTCGTTACTGGAGTTCCATCTAATGATGTTATCCTTTCATAAGCTAGCTGAAGTTTTTTAATAAGCTTACTTTCTTTATCAAAGTATACAGGATTAAAATTAGAGATTACCTCTATCTCAATACTACTTGGAAAACTACATTTTATCTCATCTAACACATCTTTTAGCTTATAACTAAAATCGTATTTTACCTTTATATCCAATATAATATTACTATTTTCTTTATGTAGCTCTTTATATGTAACAAGCACATTTTCAGACATACTTTCTATAAAACCTAAGAATGTATCTTCTTCATAATTGTTTTCACTTTTGATTCTAATCTTAGCCATACCTTTTTCACCATACACAACAGGATACTTACAATCTGGTGTAAATCCCATAATAGGTGCTTTTTCTTTTTTCAAGTAATATGGTATATCTTCAAATCCACTTTCTTCATTTGTACCAAATATTATCCTAATTTTTTTATCTAATTTTAGGTTTAATTCTTTAATAGCATATAATCCATATAAAGCAGACATTATAGGACCTTTATTATCTAATACTCCCCTGCCATAAATTCTTCCTTTAATTTCTTTTCCTTCATAAGGCTGATACTTCCAACCTTCTCCTTCATGTACAACATCTACATGCCCAATTACACAGACATATTCTTCGCTATCTCCATATTCTGCATAACCAATATAATTATCTAAATTTCTAATCTTAAATCCCAATTTTTCTGAAATTTCTAATGCTTTATTAAGTGCTTCCCCTACTTTTTCGCCAAAAGGGAAGCCATTTTCTGACTCCCCTTTAACACTAGGTATTTTTACAATATCTATAATATCACTTAATAAATCTTCTTTTAATTCATCTATTTTATTACTTATGATATTCATAAAAATCTCCTTATTATAAAAACTCTACTTTATTATGTAGCTACTTTATTCACTTACTTCTATTGGTGCTTTTATTCTAGCTTCATATGCTTCCATCCACTCATTTGATATAACCTTATGTATAGTCTTTCCATCTACTCTATTTGAAATATATACAGTAGGGGGTTCCTCTTTAGTTACTACTGAAAAAGTAAAATCCGCTATATTTGTAGCTACTCCCCATTCACCTTTATTATTCATGGCAACTAATGATAAATCACCAGCTTTTCCTCTTCTTTTGATAAGCTGTTTGTCAAGTTCATTTACTGCTATATCACACGCTTCTTGTGGATGTTTTCCTTCTTTCATAAGTCTAACTATCTCATAAGATATACATCCCTTCATCAAATCTTCTCCCAGACCAGTAGCTGTAGCTCCTCCTACACTACTATCAACAAAAAATCCCGAACCAGATAGTGCAGAATCTCCTATTCTACCTCTTTTCTTCATGAACAATCCACTTGTTGATGTAGCTGCACACATCTTTCCATTTTTATCTAAAGATATCATACCCACAGTATCATGACCAGCATATGGACTTAATCCCTTATCTAAGGTTTCTTTTTTTCTCTTCTTATAATGTAACTTTGCTCTATCAGTCAACATATTTTTTCTTTCAAATCCATTTTTATGAGCATATTCTTCAGCACCTATTCCAACTAAGAAATTATTTACCTTCTCATAGCTTAACTTCCTAGCTATGCTGACAGGATTAGAATAATCTCTTATACCTGCAACCGCTCCAATATCTAATGTGTTACCATCCATAAATGCAGCATCAAGTTCTACCTCACAGTTTTCATTTGGAAGTCCACCATATCCAACCGATTTATAGAATGGATAATCTTCAACTCTTCTTACAGCAAGCTCTACAGCATCACCTGCTTCCATGCCTTTTTCTAAATGTTCTGATGCCTCAGTTATCCCTTCTAGGGCCATTCTCCATGTCGCTATCATACCCCACATGTTAAAATTCCCCTCCTTATTATATAGATTCTACTAATGTATGTTTATTGTAAATAGTATAATATTCAAACTTGTTAATTATTGATACTTTAATTAATAACAAAATTCTTCTTTCATCATAATTATATCTTCTTCATTTGCCATTGCTTTCGCTAACTTACATATGTTATTTAATGAATCGTTAAGCCCAATTCCGCCTTTTTTTGGAGTCTTAACTATACATATATCGTTTTTATATTCGTTTATAACATCTACATTTTCTTCTGACATAGCTGCAAAAGCTGGTATATCAGTCTTATCATTTATGTTTCTAGATAGTATTGCCGACATCTTAGAAAAGTTTTCATAATTAAAACTTGGCCCACAAATTACTACATCAGGGTTTAATTTTTTTACCATAGCTATCATCTTGTTTGTTACTTCTTCTTCGTTATTTACAAAAAATTCATCTCCACAAAACAATGTAGCTATTACCTTAGATTCATTTAAAAATGGTTCCATCATTATACCTGGTCCTAATGGGCTTGATTTTCCAGCAGGAGGTATATTACTTTTCTCTTTTCCTCCAGCTCCAGCTTGTATTTGGTCCAATATCATAACTATTTTCTTCATAATCTTCCTCCTATAATACTAAATCATCAAAAGATATATCATCATCTTCCTCTTCAACATTTGATTTTTCGTCTTTCAAATATTGTTTGTCTAGCATTTTTATAAATGGTATATACATAAATATTCCTAGTATAAGAAGTACTACTTGTAAAATTGCACCTTGCCATCCTGTTGTTAGAAAACCAGAGAATATAATTGGAGTTGTCCACGGTAACTGAACTCCATTTGTAAGTGGCACTAATCCTGTTGACATACAGAAATAAGCTATTATTATATTTACTGTTGGAACTAGTGCAAATGGTATCAATAGTATTGGATTAAGCATTATTGGTAGACCAAATATCAATGGCTCATTTATACCAAATATTCCTGGTAAAATTGATAATTTTCCTATTGACTTTATACGTTTACTTTTACATATTAATAACATAGCTATAATTAATGATAATGTACTACCTGCTCCACCAAATGTTGCAAACATGTCTTGAAATTGAGCAGTTATTATGTTTGGTAGTTTTGTACCAGCTTGAAAAGCAGCTAAATTTTCAGCTGATAGAATTTTTAATATAGGATTATACACAGCCCCAACAACACTACTTCCATTTATTCCAAAGAACCAGAATAGATGTAAGAATACATAAGCGATTGCTGTAGCACTTAAAGTATTTCCTAATTTTAATAATGGTATTTGTAAAAATTTAAATATAAATTCATGTATGCTTCCATATGGTGTAGCTTCAAAAGCTATCTTAACTAAAAAGAAAACTATCATAACTATTGCACTTGGTATTAATGCTGCAAATGATTTTGATACAGTTGGAGGAACTCCATCTGGCATTTTCAATGTCCATCCTTTTTTTACAACTGCAGCAAATAATTTTACAGAAGTTATTGCTGTTATCATACCTACAAACATTCCCTTAGAACCCATCCATCCTAGTGGTATACCTGTTACCATGTAGACTGATTCTGTTCCCTCTGGTGTATATGGTATTACAAATGGTGTTACTATAAAAAAAGCAACTATTGCAACTGCTGCTGATGCTATTGGGTCTACATCTATTTGCTTTGCATAAGAATATCCAATCCCTAAAACTGCTAGTAATGTCATTACTTCAAATGTTGCTACAGTTGGTTGTTGCAATTTTACAGCCCAATCTGGACCAAAAATTTGACCTACAAATTCATTCCATCCTTTTATTGGGAAATTTGATACTAATAAAAATAATGAACCTATTATTAATAATGGTGATGATATTAAAAAACCATCTCTAATTGCAATTAATAACTTGTTTTTACCTATTTTTTCAGCCAATGGCATAAGTATTCTTTCCAATCTATTCATCTATCCACCCTCATTTCTCATTATTTTTTATTGTAATTCTATGCTTGTTTAGATTTTATTAGCTTTATAGCGAGCTTTAGTACTTTTTCCCCATTCATAGTTCCATAATCAACTTCATTGATTATGTCTATAAGTTTACCTTGAGCTTCAAACTTTGGTTTTAATTCCTTTAGCATGTATTTAACTTGTGGTCCTAATAATATACAATCTGGATTTTTTTCTCCTACTATTTTATCAATCTCTGCTATTGGAAATGCCTCTACTTCTATTGGTAAATTGTGTTCATCTGCTACCTTTTGCATTTTCTCTGCAAGTAAACTTGTTGACATCCCAAAGCTACAAAATAAATATACTTTTCTTTTCATTCTTTTAAATCCCCCTTAATTTTTTTATTTTAATTTTTGAATTTCTTTTCTTAATATAATCATTTCTTTTATAAGATTTCTCTCACTCATGCAAGTCATTAAATGGTCTTGAGAGTGAATCAATAAGATAGATATATCTGACTTATCTCCTCCAGCTTCCCTTTGTATAAGTTCAGTTTGTACTTTATGTGCTTTTAAGATTTCTTCATTCGCACTTTCTATTAATTCATCCGCTTTTTTAAAATCGTTTTCCTTTGCATAGTCAAGTGCTTCATAAAGCATAGATTTTGCATTACCAGCATGAATTATAATTTTTAAAACTATTTCTTCCATTTTTTCCTCCTAAGTTGCTTATCTGCTTTTAGCTTATTTATATCTTACAAACATATAATATCGCATAAAAACAAAAAAACATGCACAACTTTTTCCATAACATGGAAAATTTTGTGCTTATCCATATTTCACTATGAATTTTATATAAGAATATCTTTTACTTTTTCAATATCACATTTACTTAGAATATCTAGCATATTTTCATCTTCTGTTAAATTAGATATTTCTTTAAATAATTCTCTAAATACTTTTCTATCATCATCCTTTTTATAAGCTAATAAAAGTATAATTTTTATATCCTTTCCATTTCTAATTTTTATTGGTGTTTTTAACCTTGCAAAACATAGAACAGATTGCTTTATATATTTCATATCTCCATGAGGGAATAATATTCCTTTCCCAACATTGGTTGGGTATGACTTTTCTCTTGTTATAATAGATTGTAAATACTCTTTTTCTGCATAATGTTTTTCAATTAATAAATTAGTTAAATATGTTATAGCTTCATAAATATCATCATGCTCTAACTCCCTTATTAAATAATCAGACATCATTAATCTGTTCATAAGCTTATATGAAGTATCTTTTTCTTTTATTTTGTTTGTAAACTCTTTGAGTTTGTTTTCATCCTCATCAGTAAATAATGGTGTTGTTATAAAAATTGGCTTTTGAATATTCTCATACTCTTGAAATGCAATTATAAAATCTATTGTCTTATTAAAGTTATCTCTTTTTAAATCTTCCTCTCTTAATGTTTCAACAATTTCTATGTTATCAAATCTCTTTTCTATCTTTACTTTTAATAACATACTTACTCCAAAACTAAATGGACATACAATACTTGCTTTTTTATCTGGTTCCTTTTTATTGTATTTTCTTTCCAGAGAGGTTTGAAAGTGAAGTGTAAGATAACCGATTTCATCTTCAGTTATTTGTTTTCCTTTTAATTCAATTTCTATTGAACTTGATATTACTGTAAATAAAAAACAAAATTTAGTCTTTATATTATCTAAAAGTGGATTTTCTAAGTAAACATTACTTTTCATTTGGTGCATTGTAACATTCAAATGACATATTAATTGCTCATAAAGTAATCTATCATTATTGAAATTTATTCCTGATTCTTCTGATACTAAATTTATAATTTTTTTTGTATAATTTACTAATTCTTCATTTAGATATAGTGATTTTTTAGTATTACTACTATTTATTTGTTTATTCATACCAAATATTAGGGATTCTATAAACAATTTTTCTTCATAATTTAATGCTATAGATAAATTAGATTTTAGCTCATCTTCTATACCTAAGATAAGCATTTTTAGCTTAAGTTCTTTCTTTGCATTTGATATTTTTAAAGAATTTCCTAGCCTTATTCGTATTATGTTTATAAGTAAAAATAACATCAATTGCTTAAATGATATATCTGTAAGCCTTATATCCATATTATCCTCTATAGTGGACATTATGTTTTTTACAATTATTATATCTACTATATGGAAATATTCTATTTCATCTATATTTAACCTGTATTTATCTATGTATTTAAATAAGAATGATACTAGCATTATTCTTATGTCTTTCTCATCCCCTTCGATATATATACCACTACCTTTTTTGGTTGAGACATTTAAGTTATAATTATTTAATGCCACTGATAATTTACTTATTTCTTCTCTGACAATATTTTTATTTATATACAATTTATTAGATAAATCATTCAAAGTGACTTTTTTATTGTTACAAAGCAATAAATTTAATATCTCAACTTGCTTATGAAGCTCACTATTTACTCTTTTAACTTCACCTCGTAACTTCTGATTTACCAGTATCTTATCTGTACCATCTCCACTAAATTTAATTCCTATATTAGGTTTTCTTTTTATATAAGCATTACAAAAAGTGGATAACCATTCATCAATATATTTGCAATCATTTCTTATTGTCCTTTCTGAACATTCAAAATCATTAGCAATCTCACTGACATTTATAAATTCTTCTTTTAATAGCAATGTTGTCAATAAATTTTCTTGTCTTTTATTCAAACATATCACCTCTTTATGACTCAACCTGAATTTATTATATATAAAAAAGAGCTACACATAAAAGTATTATGCTAGCTCTCTTTTAATATGATATTTAGCTGACCTGGTTTTTGACCCCACACTCGCCTACTGGAGGGTTCGCTTGGGTTCGCCGCACTACTACTCTCTCTCGATTTTATTATCGGTAGGTCTTACTTCTAAGCCGCACCATGATCATTAACCCAATTTTTAGTGTTAACTTACGTGGATCCCTTTGCCTGCGACTGGCTTGGACTTTCAACCACAGACCTAAATATCACTTATCCATTTTAATATTTTAAATTAAAATTGTCAATATATAAGATTATTCCATAACATAATTATCATTTGCTTTTGTGAGTAAAGTCAATACAAAGACCTTATTAACACCAGATAATTTTAAAAGTTTAGAAATTTCATTTGTTGTCAAACCAGTAGTAAATATATCATCTATTAAAAGTATATTTTTATTATTTATTAATTTGATATTTTCTTTAACGACAAATACATTTTTTAGTTCTTCTTTTCGTTCCTTCTTGTTTAATTTATATAACATTCTTGTATATTTTTTTCTACTTATACAATCCAATAATGGAATATTTACCATTTTACTTAAATTAAATGCTATTTTTTGTGCCTGATTAAAGCCTCTTTTATTTAGCCTTTTTTTATGAAGTGGAACAAATAATATATAATCAAATTTTATATTTTCTAAATACAATTTTTCTTTCATTATCTGAGCTATATATTTAGCCATAAATGTTTTTTGATTATACTTTAGCCCTAATACTATCTTTTTAGTTACATCATTGTATTCAATGCAGGATATTGATTTGTCAAAATAAAAATCTTTATTAAAACAATAGCTACACTCTTCAACAAACTCTTTTTCAATTGAATGACGTATTATTGGCTTTCCACACTTCATGCAACCATCCTGTATAAAATTCATCTCTTTAAAACAGCTTTTACATATTGAATAAGTATTTGTTTTCTTTATAGATTTATCACAAATTATGCAACTTATATTCTCAGGATATATAAAATCCAGACATTTATTAATCATATTTTTAAAACTCTTAATAAAGTTATCATTGCATATTTTCATATTTATTCTATCAACAGCCCTTCTCGCTTGAATTTATTCAGCTTATATCCTAAATTTGAATACCTTTGATTCACTCTGTTATTTTTTATCATATATTCAAGATATTTCACATCTCCAACTAATACAACTAATTTTTTTGCTCTTGTTACTGCTGTATATAACAAATTACGGCTAAGTAGCATAGGAGGAGCCCAAGTTATTGGCAATACTACAACTGGAAATTCACTTCCTTGACTTTTATGTATCGTTGTACAGAAACTATGGTCAATTTCATCTAATTCATCATATAAATATGATACAATTTTAGTTTGGTCAAATAATACATAAATAGTTTTCTTATCTTTATCTATGTGATAAACATATCCTATATCTCCATTGTATATACCTTCTCCACTTTCTTTTTGGTCTTCTGTTTCCCATTTTTTTGTATAATTATTTTTTACTTGCATTACCTTATCGCCAACTCTAAATAATCTTTTAGAAAAACTTTCTTCAACTTTAAATTTTTCTTTTTTGTTAAGATACTTCTGTAACTCTATGTTGAGATTAGTAACTCCTAACTCACCTTTTCTCATTGAAGATAAAACTTGTATATCTTTTAATTTATCAACTTTATAAAATTTAGGTAATCTTTCATTAACTAATCCTATTATTTCATTTAAAATTTCTTCATTGGTAGACTTTCTTATAAAAAAGAAATCTTTACCTTTTGTATTTAAATAAAGGGGCTCTCCATTGTTTATCTTATGGGCATTTACAATTATCATGCTCTCTTGTGCTTGTCTAAATATTTCATTTAATTTAACTACATTTATAATATTAGAATCAATCATATCTTTAAGTACATTTCCAGCACCTACAGAAGGCAATTGGTCACTATCTCCAACCAAAATTACTCTTGTTCCTAGCTTTATAGCTCTAAGCAAATTGTACATTAAGATAATATCTACCATTGATACCTCATCAACAATTATTACATCTGAATTTATTGGGTCTTCTTCATCCTTAAAAAAAGTTAAATCATCGTCTGTTGAGAACCCCATTTCTAATAACCTATGTATAGTTTTCGCCTCTTTATCAGAAGTTTCACTCATTCTCTTAGCTGCTCTTCCCGTTGGAGCTGCCAAAGTTACATTTTTCCCATTATTTTCAAATATATCTATAATAGCATTAATAGTAGTTGTTTTACCAGTTCCTGGACCACCAGTTATAATTAATACTCCACTGTTAACAGATTCTTTGACTGCTAAAATTTGTTTTTCTGCTAACTTAATTTTTTTATCTTCTTCTAAAGCATTAATCTCACTATCTATATCTATTTTTAAGTCTTCAAATTCATACTGTGATAATTTTACTATTTGGCTACATACTCCATTTTCAGCTAAATAGTAAGGCATAAGATATATAAGATTTTCATTGTTTACTCTCTCTATATGTATTTTTTGGTTATAAACTAGCATCATTATACACTCTTTTATTATTTCTCCATTTAACTCTAATAACTTTTCTGAATCTTGTATTAGAACATGCTCTGGTAAATATGTATGTCCGTTACTTAGAGATTTATTTAAAGTATATAATATGCCCTGACAAACTCTATCTTTAGAATTTTTATCTATACCAATTTTATTTGCTATACTATCAGCTACCTTAAATCCAATTCCTCTTATATCTTCAGCAAGTTGATATGGGTTTTTATTTATAATTTCTATTGCACTACTTTTATATTTCTTATATATTTTTAGACAGTAATTTGGTGTTATTCCAAAAGGAGACAACTCTATTATTATATTTCTCAATTCTCTATCTTCTTCATAACTTTTTACTATTTGTTTTACTTTTTTACTTCCTATCCCCTCTACTTCTTGTAGCTTTTCTGGTGAATTTTGTATCACATTTAATGTATCTACACCAAATTTATCAATTATTCTCTTAGCCATTTTTTCACCAATACCATGTATCATTCCAGAAGATAAGTAAACATAAATTCCTTCTAAGGATGATGGTGTCACTGGCATAAAACTATTAACTTCAAATTGAGTCCCATAAATCTTATGGTTTACCCACTTTCCTTCAACTTCTATACTTTCTCCAATTGCCAAAGTAGGCATACATCCTACAACGACAATTTCATCACTTTCATTTACCAGATGAGCTATTGTATAGCCATTATCTTCATTTTTAAAGACTATTTCACTTATCATTCCTTCTAATTTTTCCATTTTTATCTCCTAAAAATACTAATAATCGCTCTGTTTAAACGTTAGTATACCTTATCTGTTAAAACTATGATAGTCCTAGAAAAGTTTTATATTTTTATACTTAACGTAATTTCCAACTATTATACATTTTATCAGAAACAAAAAAAATCTGCATCCAAAAAATATGGTACCATAAGATACAGGTACCATGTTTAAATAGCTATTTTATTTTAATTACTCTATGTTTAGCGTACAAATTAGATTTCATAAATGTATTCATAATACTAACTTATTTCAGATTTATTTTCTTTGTACCCCTCGGTTTTAGTGATTCTTCTATAAAGCATGCATAATAAAATTAAAATTCCCATATAACCTGTATACGGATATAGTGTACCTACTAATTTATCAAATGGCAGTAGACCTCCTATACAAGCTAATATACTTACTACTATTGTTATAATTTTAAATTTAGGGTGGTCATCTTCTACAAATCTGTTAGTTACTGACCATAGTAATGGTACAGCTGTAGTATATATTCCTAACAAAAGTACTACTGAGAATAAAATACCTATTATTGGAGATATCTTATCAGCTAAGTAAAGTGCTGGTATCTCTTTTGTATATATATTTCCTATGTCTGAAAGTAATGCTAAATTCATCATTATAGCTGCTGCCATAAGTGCTACTCCACCTACTATACCACCCCACACAGCGTCTTTCTTATTTACTGCAGAAGCTCCCATTCCTGTCAGGAATGTTATTACTATTATTACATTATAACATGTATAAAGCACTCCTGAGAAATATCCATTTGATGTAGCAGTTTTAATGTTTAAGCTATCGACCATAGTTCCTGCATTTGATAAAGCATCAATATTACTAAATAAACTAATTGCTCCTACTAAAAGTGTAAATATTATTATTATAGGACCTATATTACCTAGTATCTTAGAAAGTCTTGTCAAACCTAATGAAACAGTTATTAGAGAAACGATTGCCATACCAATCCTACCTACATATGAATTTAATCCATAGTATTCTGATAATGTAGCTCCTGCTCCTGCAATCATTATTACTAATGTTCCAAATAAAAACAATGGTCCAAACCATTCAAAGAATGTTCCAAGATACTTTCCACAATATACTTGATAAATCTTTATTGGTTCTTTAAGCTTCAATTCTCTTCCCTTCTCTATAACTTCTGCTCCAAACCATGAAAATAGTATCATAGATATGATTCCTCCTATAATACCAGCATATCCATAAAACGTAAAAAATTGCAGTATTTCTTGACCAGTTGCAAATCCAGAACCTATTACAGTAGCTACATAAGCTCCAGCAAAGCTTATAACAGTTTTAATATTTACTTTACCTGACATACACTACTCCCCCTAATTAAAATTATTTTTAAAGTGTAAGTTTATTAAGATTATATTAGACTCATTATTGTTATGTTTCAATATATTTTTAATTATTTAACATCAGTTAACACAATCTTAACTAGTTTTTAACATATATCCTATAATATGTATAAATTTAGTATAGTATTGTAAAACAAAATGTACTAATCTAATTAAATATTGTTTAATTTATTATATGATGAGAAATTAATATTTATTAAAAATATTTAACTCATAATAAAAAAGCTGTTAGAAAGTAATCATAAAATTACATTCTAACAGCTTTTTAGTTAAAAATTATTCACCTAAAGCATCTTTTCTTAACTGTTCAACTTTGTCAGTTCTTTCCCAAGGTAAATCTATATCAGTTCTACCAAAGTGACCATAAGCAGCAACTTTTTTATAAAGAGGCTTTCTTAAATCTAAGTCTCTTATTATAGCTCCTGGTCTTAAATCAAAGTGTTTATTTACTAATTCAACAAGTTTTTCTTCTGAAACTTTACCTGTCCCAAAAGTATCTATAAATATAGATAATGGTCTAGCTATACCTATAGCATATGCAAGTTCTATCTCACATTTATCTGCAAGACCAGCTGCAACAATATTTTTTGCAACATATCTAGCTGCATAAGCAGCAGATCTATCAACTTTTGTAGGGTCTTTTCCTGAGAAAGCTCCTCCACCATGTCTAGAATATCCACCATAAGTATCTATTATTATTTTTCTTCCTGTAAGACCTGTATCTCCTTGAGGTCCTCCTATAACAAATCTTCCAGTTGGATTTATATAAATTTTAGTTTCTTCATCAAGTAATTCTGATGGTATAACTTCTTTAATAACATGATTAATTAAATCTTCTCTTATTTTATCATTTGATATTGTTTCACAATGTTGAGCTGATATAAGAACTGTATGTACTCTTACAGCTTTACTTCCTTCATATTCAACAGTAACTTGAGTTTTTCCATCTGGTCTTAAATAATCAACTAGACCTGTCTTTCTAACTTCTGTAAGTCTTCTTGATAATTTATGTGCTAAAGATATTGGAAGTGGCATTAACTCTGGAGTTTCATTACA
The DNA here is from genome assembly GCF_900243075.1 of Clostridioides difficile. GTDB lineage: Bacteria > Bacillota > Clostridia > Peptostreptococcales > Peptostreptococcaceae > Clostridioides > Clostridioides difficile_D. Next base: position 22,865 of record NZ_OEZH01000074.1, on the reverse strand, counting down.
TGCAAATCCAAACATTATACCTTGGTCTCCAGCTCCAACCTTTTCTATTTCTTCTTCCATCTCTTCTCCAGTCTTACTTTCTAGACCTTCATCAACTCCCATAGCTATATCTCCAGATTGCTCGTCAATAGAAGTTATAACTGCACAAGTATCACAATCAAATCCATATTTTGCTCTTGTATATCCAATTTCTCTTACTGTTTCTCTTACTAACTTAGGAATGTCTACATAAGCAGATGTACTTATTTCTCCTGCTACTAAAACTAAACCAGTTGTAACTGTAGTTTCACAAGCTACTCTGGATTGTGGGTCTTTTTCTAATAATGCATCTAATATTGAATCTGATATTTGGTCACATATCTTATCAGGATGTCCTTCTGTAACTGATTCTGACGTAAATAAATGTCTTGCCATTTTTATTCCCCCTTATTCATTCTTAATTTTTATTATAGGTTTTACCTTATTTTTAATTTTAGAAATTTTACTCAAAATAAAAAACCTCTCCTTAATAAGAAGAGGTTAATAATCGTAATTACATACTAATTAACTGACCTCATCTTTCAAGACTTTTGTCTTGTAGGAATTAGCACCTTTTCCCATTTGGGTGGTTGCTGGGCTTCACAGGGCCTATCCCTCAGCCTCTCTTGATAAGGTAATCAAGATTTAAGTTTTGTTTTACTTTATCAGCTTACTATTTTTTTAAAATTTTGTCAAGATTTTTAGTCATATTTTTTTTATTCCTTTTTTTGTAAGACAAATAAAATATTCTATCTATCTGAAATTCAAAGTTAGGTCTTTTTAATGCTTTTTATTCATATATTTTTTTGAAGGGGGTGTTCCTATTGTATTTAGCTAAAGTAAATTACAGCGATGATGATGTTATACAGAAGCTAAGTTCAGTTCTAAAAACTATAATTAATGAAAATACGATTGTTGTTTGCATAGGAACAGACAGGGCTATAGGTGATACTTTGGGCCCTTTAGTTGGAACAATACTTAAAAACAGTAAATTTAAATACCCCGTTTACGGTACACTAGATAACCCTATTCACGCCTTAAATATATATGAGTCTTTAGATACTATAAAAAATACACATATGCAAGGTAACTTCTTAGCTATAGATGCTTGCTTGGGGTCGCAAAGTAACATAGGTAATATACAGATTAGAGAAGGACCTATCCTGCCAGGAAAAGGTGTTGGCAAAAAACTACCTCAAATAGGAAATTATTCTATAGTAGGAATTGTAGATAAAATTGATGAAAATAATAGACTTTCATTTAATAATATACGTCTTAGCTTTATATTGGACTTAGCTGAAACAATAGCCTTAGCTTTATTGGTATCCACTTAATCCCAATATAAACTAACTGATAAAATTCTTTATATAAAAAGGTAGATATTTTAGAGCATCTGATTAAATACTCTAAATTATCTACCTTTTTACTTTTATATTTTGAGTTTTTACTTTTCTACTAAAGCAAACATTAATTCACCTTTACAGACAAGTTCTTCGCCGACATATGCCTTAGCATCTGCCTTAGCTATATTTCTTCTAAGAGTTGTCATTTCAACTTCCATAGTTAATGTATCTCCTGGTCTTACTTCTCTCTTAATTCTAACTTTATCTATACCTGCAAATACACCTAATTTTCCTTTATTTTCCTCTACAGACATCATTGCCACTCCACATACTTGTGCTAGAGCTTCTACTATTAACACTCCTGGCATTAAAGGATATTCTGGAAAGTGACCTTGAAAAAATGGCTCATTAACTGTTACATTTTTTATGCCAACAGCTCTTTTTCCAACTTCTAACTCTATAATCTTGTCTACCAATAAAAATGGATATCTATGTGGTATTAATTTTTTTATTTCATCTATATTTAGCATCCTAAAACTCTCCTAATTATTTTCTTTTAAAAGACCCACCAGTTTCAAGTAAGTCTATTGAACCTAAAGCTATTCCTGTACCTTTTGCAACACAAGATAATGGTTCATCTGCTATTGTAACAGTTATTCCTGTTCTTTGTTCTATTATTTTATCTAATCCATATAATAATGAACCTCCCCCAGTCATTATTATACCAACATCTCCTATATCTGCTGCTAGCTCGGGAGGTGTTTTTTCTAAAACAGCATGAGTAGCCACTACTATTTGCTCAACACATTCTCTAAGTGCTTCTAACATTTCTGTTGAATTTATAGTTATAGAACTAGGAAGCCCTGTAATTAAATTTCTTCCTGTTATCTTCATATATTTTTCTTCTTCTCTCTTAAATGCAGAACCTATTTCAAACTTGATTTTTTCTGCTGTTCTTTCTCCTATAAGAAGATTGTGTTGTTTTTTCATGTATTTGACTATAGCATCGTCAAATCTATCTCCACCAACTTTTATAGATTCACTTACAACAGCTCCTCCTAAAGATATTACAGCTATATCTACAGTACCTCCACCAATATCTATAATCATATTACCATTAGGTTGTGATATGTCTACACCAGCTCCTATAGCTGCTGCTATTGGCTCTTCTATGATATATACTTCTCTAGCTCCAGCTTGTCTAGTTGCATCTTCTACTGCTCTTTTTTCTACTTCTGTAACACCTGTTGGTACACATACCATAATTCTTGGCATAAAAAATCTTCCAAATCCTTTTTTATCAACTATCTTATCTATAAAAGATTTTAACATCTTCTCAGTTACATCATAATCTGAAATTACACCATCCCTTAAAGGTCTTATAGCAACTATGTTACCTGGTGTTCTCCCTATCATTTTTTTAGCTTCTTCTCCTACAGCTAAAACAGAATCTGTTCTGTTGTCTATCGCCACAACAGATGGTTCTTCTAAAACGATTCCTTTACCACTAACATAAACAAGTACATTTGCAGTACCTAAATCTATGCCTATATCAGCTCCAGCCATTTTTTCAACTCCTTCATTTCTATATTAGGTTATATTATAAGCCTATTTTAATACTCCTATAATAAAGCATATACAAAAAACTCGCTTTAATCAAGAGAAAATAAATGTTTTGAGAGTATTATTATTTTACTATTTATAATTACTTAATATATTTCTTTCTATAATTTAATTCAATAAAAAAAGTAGGTTTTTAACCTACATTTTTTTATGTTCCTTCTCATATTTTAATTTCGTTGCTAATCCCCCTCTAATATGTCTCTCTGATTTATTTTTGTCCAGCACATTTTTAACTTCTTTGGCAAGGGATGGATTTATTTCCTTCAATCTTTCTGTAACATCCTTATGAATTGTACTTTTACTTACTCCAAATGTCTTAGCGGTTTGTCTTACTGTAGTGTTTTTTTCAAGTATATATTTTGCTACCACTATGGCCCTTTCCTCTATATGAGATCTCAAAGATTACCCCCCTCACATAATAGCTTTAATGATATATATGTAAAAACACCAAAAAATATAACAAGCTTAACCAAATATGATTAAACTTGTTATACTTTTACTTAATTAGACTCATTGGGTCTATAGATTTATCTCCATTATATGCCTCCAAATGTACATGTATACCTTCTTCACTTTCTACCTGTGAAGTACTTCCTACAGTACCTAGAGATTGTCCTTCTGTTATTTTCTGATCTTTTTTAACACTAACATTTTTATCTAGATTTGAATATACTACTACAATATTATTGTCACTTTTTATTTTTACTGATTCTCCATATTCTTCATCGTTAAATACATCTACTACTATTCCGTTTAATAGAGATTTTATTTCTTTACCTTTAGTACAACTAATATCTACACCTTTATGAGTTTCCCAAACATCAAGTGTTTTAGAATAACTAGGTTCTTTTTCTGAATAGCCTCTTATTACTTTATCTCCAATGTAATTTAATTTTGTTGCACTTGACTTATTTTCCTCTTTTGCCTTAGCTTTTTCTAAGTTTTGTTTTGAATCCGTTGCAGTAGGAATAGCATCTTTCTTATCTTTTTCAATTAAATGTATTTCCTCTTCACTATCTTTATTAGCATTTTCTATCATGCCTTTATTAGAAGCCAATTTATCTACATTATTATTTGTAAACCAAACTCCACCTACTGCTAATAAACAAACACATACAAATAAAGATAAATAAAAACCATCTTTTTCTAACAGCTTTTTCTTCATTTTGCACCTCCAAATATATTTCTACATTTGGATTATTGACGTGTTTTTAGCATTTTATACAATTATTAGTATATATCTTTTATTTTTGTATCTGTGTAGTAATGTGATAATATATCATAATATTTATAGCCTTCTTCTGCCATTCCTTCTGCTCCCCACTGGCTCATTCCAACGCCATGACCATATCCTTTTACTACAAAATCTATGTATCCTTCTCCAAATTTTATGTCAAAGTTTGCAGAGTTCAACTTAAAAACAGTTCTAATTTCTTTTCCAGTCAATTCTTTATTTCCTAATTTTATTTTTTCTACAGTTCCAGCATCACTTCTTTTAGTTATTAAAACTTGTTTGCTTAAATTATTCACATCTATAACAATAGTGCTATATGCTCTTCTAAGACTCTTAACAAAATCAGTATTACTTATTTTAAGAGTTGATGCAAATTTAGGAGAATACTTATCATAAGGGCTTTCTACAGACTTTAGATAAGGATATTTTGCAGAAAATACTTCTTCACTATTTTCAGTTTTCCCTGAAGATGTAGAAAAATAAAGAGGAAGTATTGCCTTATCATTATAAGTTATTATCTGCCCTTTAGTTTCTCTAACTGCTTCTTGGATTTTAGAATATTTATTTTTAATCCATTCTTCACCATTCAGCTTTTTAAGAGTATCATAACTCTTATATTCTTGACAGTGTTTATAATCAGTACATACTACTGCATTTTTATGTTTACTTGATTTACCATGTTCCTGTTTATATACTACATATGTTCTAGCTGCTACAGATTGAGCTTTTAAAGCTTCTATATCAAACTCTGATGACATCTCACCAGCTAGTACGCCACATAAATAGTTCTCCATGTCCATTTTTTCAGTTTTTCCTGTTATATGATTATAAACGTTGATGACTGGTGTTTTTTTATTTACAGTTTCATAGTTCACTATTTTTTTTTCTTCTTTATTCCTTTTGTCCTTAATATCACTTTTTTTAATAGTTTTGTTTATAGATACTGGTCTCTCTGGTTTTTCAGTTAATTCTATATTTTTATAAGACACTAAAGTTATAAGTGATGGAACTAACACAGAGCAAGTCACAAATCCTAACAAAACAACCAATGGGTTCTTCATATACTCTCCTCCTTAGCTTTTAAAACCTTGTATTTAAGTATATGAACAACCCTATTAATTTATAACTTTCTTCTCTAAACCAATTATTAATCTTCTACTATTTCGATTTGACCACCTAATGCTGTTATCTTCTTATCTATATCAACATAGCCTCTTTGAATATGGTATATTTCTCCTATTTGAGTTTCTCCTTCTGCTATAAGACCGCATAAAATAAGTGCTGCCCCTGCTCTTAAATCAGTAGCATTTACTGCTGCACCATGTAGCTCATCTACACCATTAACAACCGCACTTCTTCCATCTATTTTTATATTAGCACCCATTCTATTGAACTCAGCAACATGCATAAATCTATTTTCAAAAACAGTTTCTATAACTACACCAGTTCCATTAGCTACAGTAAGCATAGCCATAAATTGTGCTTGAACATCTGTAGGAAATCCTGGATGTGGTAAAGTTTTTATATCTATTGGTTTTAATACTTTAGGACCTACTACTCTTACAGAATTGTCCATTTCTGTAATTTCACAACCAGCTTCTCTTAATTTAGCTACGACTGGTTTTAAATGCTCCATTAAAACATTTTCAACAGTTATATCACCTTTTGTCATAGCTGCTGCAACCATATAAGTTGCTGCTTCTATTCTGTCTGGAATTACATTATGCTCTGCTCCTTTTAACTCTTTAACACCTTTTATCTTTATAGTGTTAGTACCTGCGCCTTTAACATCTGCTCCCATTTCATTCAAGAAATTTGCTAAATCTACTATTTCTGGCTCCTCTGCTGCATTCTCTATTATTGTAGTACCTTCTGCTAAAGAAGCTGCCATCATTATGTTTTCAGTTGCTCCAACAGATGGAAAGTCTAAATATAATTTATTTCCTACTAATTTTTCTGTTGCTGCTTCAACAAAACCATGGTCCATCTCTATCTTTGCTCCTAAAGCTTTAAATCCTTTTAGATGTAAGTCTATAGGTCTTGTTCCTATAGCACATCCTCCTGGCATAGAAATTTTTGTACTATTAAATCTAGCAAGTAATGGTCCCATAACCAAAAAAGAAGCCCTCATTTTTCTTACAAGCTCATATGGAGCTTCACAAGTTTTTATATTACTTGCATCAACAGTAAGTGTATTTTCTTTATATTCAACTTCTGCTCCTATATGTCTCAATAAATCTGATATAACATGAACATCTCTTAAATTTGGTACTCCATTTAATGTTGATTTTCCGTTTGCTAATAAAGTCGCTGCTATTATTGGTAAAACTGCATTTTTTGCACCATCTATTTTAACACTACCTTTAAGTGGATTACTCTTTTTTACTATTATCTTAGCCATATTTTTTGATCTCCTCATAATTAATAATCTAATTTTATAATTGGTGTGGCAATATATATGAGTGTTTTTTCATCATCCTCATTATATTTGATTCCTATATTTAAATTAATTTTTTCCCCTAAATATTCTAAATCATCATCATTTAATACTTTACTATATGCTGTTATAGATAAAAAGTTTACGTCCTTCACTTTATCTATTTGCTTAGCACTCATATTATATAATATTTTTTGTAAAATATCATCATATTTGTTGTTTTGTAACCTTTTTGTGTATTCTCCAACAATACAAGCAGACACATCTACTTGATATGAATATTTATTTAACACATTTTCTACGTTATTACAAATATCCTCTTTATGTTTATATACTTTGTTATCCAATATGTCAACTATTATGTAACTTTCTTTATTATTTTTGTTTATTCCTTTTATAGAAATTTCTTTATCGCTACCTTTTATAGTAGCACACAATTGCATTTTATCGCCAGACCCTTTTTTGTTCCAATTTATTCCTTTTTCATCTAACTTTAGATTGTTAATTATTTCTATAAAAATATTATAAAATTCCTGATTTGATAAATTGTAATTTATAACAGAATTAATTTTGACATTATAAAATTTGAAATCTGCTTCTGAAATTTCAAGAGCATTAGTTAATCTATTATATCTAGTATTTATACTTGTATCTGCATAAGATATTGTTACTCCTATAATCATTAATATAAAAAAGCTTATAGCTAATTTTATTCTTTTCATAATAAAAAATCCCCCTTAAATATGTTTTTCTGTATAACAGAATTATTAACAAATTTAAGAGAGATATACTTTCTCAATATATATTTTTATGCACTTTGGGATTTTATATTTATTAAATGTCTTTCAAACTCTTCAATACCAATTCTCTCTAACACTTTACTTATTCTTTCTCCTGGGATTGCTAATTTTTTATATGTATTAAATATGTCTTGCACTAATTCTTCTATATTTTCTTCTGTATATAAATTGCTAAGTCTATCCCCAAATCTATAACCTCTTCCCATTCTACCACCAAGATAAACGGCTAACCCTTTTTTATCAACTTCCATAGCTCCAAATGGACATACTTGAGCACATTTACCGCAATTTACACACTCTTCTTCGTTCCACACTAATTTTTTGTTTTTCATATAAACTGATTTTTGTCTACAAGATGATGTACACAATCCACAATTCTTACATTTATCTTCATTAAATTTTACATATACTTGTCCTACAATACCCACATCATTAGTATTAGCCTTTGCACAATTGTTTGGACATCCAACTAAAGTAATCTTAGTTTTAGATGGCAAATCATACCCAAAATATGAATCATGTAACTTTCCACATAGTTCTTGTGTATCATAGATTCCATGTTGACATACAGTGCCTTTACATGCAACTAATGGTCTTACTTTTTTTCCTGTACCACCATGTTTTAAACCTACTGCTTTCAAATCTTCTTTTATTGAATCTATATCTTCATACTTTATCCATGGTATTTCAACAGCTAATCTAGTTGTAACACCTAAATAACCTCTGCCGTATTTTTCAGATAACTTTGATAAATTGATAAGTTGTTCTGCTGTAAAGTTTCCAGCTCTACTCAATATTCTTATTGAGAAATATCCCTCCTGGCTTTGAGCCAATATACCTTCCGCTTTTAACTTTACTTTTTTTTCTTTGCTAATCATATCTCACACCTCATAATACAAATTTATAATTCTATGTTGCTAATAATATGTTTAAATAAGTTCATATTTATATAATCATATTCTAACTACGTTTATATTTTAAAGTATAATAAACATATATTCAACTTAATAAAGTGAATATACCTTTGTATAAACAACTCTATTGTACTTTCAAAGACTCTATTTGTATTCTCCCACTTCAATTGAATTTGAACTATCAATGCTCCATCCCATCCATCCATCACTATAAAGAGAGGTCTCTTCAACCCCCATGACATTTGCATATGTTAATACCTCAGCAGCACGCCACCCACTTCCACACATAAATATAAGATGTTTATTAACATCTATATTTTCTTTATTCCACATTTCTAAAATCTCATATTTATTTCTCATTGTGTTATCAATATTACGGTATTCTTCTAGTGAAACACTATCACTACCTGAATGTCCATATAAAGCTCCTGGTATACGCCCTCTTTTATCATAATACGTATATCCAGACACTTTACCTATATGTTCATCCCAAGTACGATTATCTACTAGTATAAACTTATTTTTTTCTTTTAGTTTTTGTCTTAATTCAGATGTAGTAACAACTAATTGTGGGTTAACTGGTATATCTGCTCCAAATTTAGTACATGAATTCTTTGGGTTACTGGTAAATTCTAATTCGTATCCTGCTGATATCCATGAATTTATTCCACCATTCAAAACTCTTACATCTTTTAATCCTATATATCTCAATATAACAGCTAGTCTATAAGATGCCATAGATACACTACTTGAAACTATTACAGTATCATCCTTTGTGAATCCATAATCCAAAGCAAACTTAGCTAAGTTATCATCATTATCAAGCATCCATGTTGGAGGAGGCTCTATAATATCGGTATTTACATGAACACTTGTAGGTATGTGTCCTTTTGTATACGATTCCTCTTCTTCTCCCCAGCTTGCTTCAATCATTTTTATATTCTTGGAATTTTCAAATGTCTCAGGTATTTTTCCATTTAGTATATCTTTTATTATAAAAGCAGGAACTATCATTTGATAATTCTTATATCTTTCCATTGGAAGATTTTCGTCCTCTGCCCATTGTTTAATGTCATATTTATATAGGTGTTTATATCCTTTTTTAGATAAGTAATCTGCTACAATCAAAGCATCTTTTCCATTTGCATCATATAATACTATATTTTTATCTAAATCAATTCTTTTAGTTTTTAGTGCTTGTTCTAGCACTTCATCTTTTTTATCTGAGTATACACTTAACCAATTAGCAGAAAAATCTACTGCTCCTTTTATATGTCCGCCTCTTTTTACTCCATCTAATTTCCATCCATTATATGCATCATTCAAGCGAGTATCAACTACAATCCAAGATTTATCTTGTACTTTTTCTTGTAAAGTTTCAGTAGATATTGTTTTAATATTAACAAAAAAATCTTCTTTCTTTTCTTTTTTAAAATCATCATCCATAATTTATACTCCTATTTATAATAAATTTTTTATTTAAAACTATTTCTCTAAGATAAAATAATTTCCTTATAAAATATCAACTTCTTTATGTTCTTTTATAAGTAGTTTCTTATAACTCCTTTTTTAAATTGTTTAATTTGTTTTTTAACATGGTTCCTAATATGTTCATATTATGCCTTCTAAGCTTTCTCACAGTCATTTATTATTCCTTACATCTGATATATATACATTAATATTTATTATTCTTAAAAATGCTTTAATAGCAATATTTTTATAAGATTTATTATAGCAGAAGCAAAACAGATTTAAAGCTTATAAAAAAACTCACCCTATAAAATACAAATAATAGAATGAGCTTTTTTAACAAATATTATCTATTTAATTCTTAATATATCTTTATTCAACTGTTACTGACTTTGCTAGATTTCTTGGTTTATCAACATCGCATCCTCTTAATACAGAAATATGGTAAGCAAGTAATTGCATTGGTACAACAGCCAATATAGGAGATAAAATATCATCTGAATTTGGTATATAGATTATTTTATCAGCAGCTTTCTCGACATCTTTATTATGACTTTGAGCGATTGCTACAACATAAGCTCCTCTTGCTCTCACTTCTTCCATATTAGAAACCATTTTTTCAAATAATTTCTCTTGAGTCGCTATAGCAATTACAGGAGTTCCTTTTTCTATTAGAGCTATTGTTCCATGCTTTAACTCTCCTGCTGCAAAAGCTTCTGCATGTATATATGAAATCTCTTTTAATTTTAATGAACCTTCCATTGCTAAACTATAGTCTATTCCTCTTCCTAAATAGAATGCATGGTCAGAACTAACAACTGTTTTAGCAACATCTTTTATATATTCTTCATTGTCCAGTATCTCTTGTATTTTTGATGGTATTTCTTTCATCTTAGAAATCATACTATCATAAGATTCTCTAGTTATTGTTCCTTTTTTGATAGCAAAGTCTAAAGCTATCATATATAAAGAAGTTATTTGAGTAGTATATGCCTTAGTCGATGCAACTGCTACTTCAGGTCCTGCCCAAGTATAGAATACATCATCTGATTCTCTTGCTATAGATGAACCTACAACATTAGTTATTGAAAGTATTCTTGCTCCTTTAGCCTTTGAATCTCTCAATACTGCTAAAGTATCTGCTGTCTCACCAGATTGGCTAACTAATATTACTAATGAATTTTCATCTACAAATGGGTCACTATATCTAAATTCTGATGCTATATCAGTTATTACTGGTATATTTACCAATTTTTCTATAGCATACTTGCCAAGTAAACCAGCATTATATGCTGTTCCACAAGCCACAATATAAACTTTATTTATTTTTTCTAAATCTTCCTTAGAAATATTTATACTATCTAAGATTATATTTCCATTATCATCAAGTCTTCTTTCTAGAGTTTCTCTAACTCCTGTTGGCTGCTCATGAATTTCTTTTGACATAAAGTAATCATATCCACCTTTAGATGCAGCCTCTACATCCCAAGTTACATGAAATACTTCTTTTTCTACAAGATTTCTATTAGAGTCATAAACTGTTACATTTTCATTTTTTAGATGAACTACTTCTCCATTTTCTAAGAAATAAACATCTCTAGTATATTTTAATAAAGCAGGTATATCTGATGCTACAAAGTTTTCACCATCACCAACACCAACTACAAGAGGACTATCTTTTCTTACTGCAACTAATTCATTTCCATGTTCTTTACATATAACACCTAATGCATAAGCTCCTCTTAATTTTGATATAGTTTTGTATACAGCATCTAATAAATTACCCTCATAGTATTTATCTACTAAATGTGCTATTACTTCTGTATCTGTTTGAGATTCAAACTTAACACCTTCAGCAATTAGTTCTTCTTTTATTTCCATATAGTTTTCTATTATCCCATTGTGAACAACTGCTATTGTTTTAGCTTGATTAAAATGAGGGTGTGAGTTTACATCAGATGGTTCTCCATGAGTTGCCCATCTTGTATGCCCTATTCCTAAATTTCCATCAATAGGATTCTTTTCTAAATCTTCTGCCAGTACAGAAAGTCTACCTTTAAACTTTCTAATATTAAGCTCTTCTCCATTAGAACTATTAACTGCTACTCCTGCTGAGTCATAACCTCTGTACTCTAACTTAGAAAGCCCTTCTACTATAACTTCTGCTGCCTTTCTACTTCCTAAATATCCAACTATTCCACACATTATTTGTGTCCTCCTAAAAATATTATTTATATATTTTAAGAGTTAGGTCATATAAGTTTACTTTGGCTTCCCTTTGTCCATAGGATTACTCCTATTATTTAAAGAAGTCTTTCGATGGTAAACACACCGCAGAGCATCCGCCGACAATTCGATTAACTCTGACCTCGTCAACTTAGTTTCCTATATTACTTAATAATTATGTCTATAACTAAGTTCTGGCGCTTAGAAAGGTGTCCTCAGTCTTTATGTCTGAGAATACCCTTGTAAATTACGATAATTTTTCTTGTATAAGATTAGCTAAATTTGTTGCTAATTCTTTTATTTGACCTTCCTCTTTACCCTCTAACATAACTCTAACTAATGGCTCAGTTCCTGATGGTCTTATCAAAACTCTACCATTTCCATCTAAAATAGATTCTATTCTTTCTATCTCAGTTTTTATTTCTGGATATTCCATATATTTGTTCTTATTTTCATTTTTTATTGTTGCATTTACTAATACTTGTGGATATTGACTCATTATTGATGCAAGTTCTGATAAAGGTTTCTTTTCTTGCAAGATTATATTTGCAAGTATTAGAGAACTAAGCACTCCATCTCCAGTGGTATTGTAATCTAAAAATATCATGTGTCCAGATTGCTCTCCACCAAGATTATATCCATTCTTAACCATATCTTCTAAAACATATCTATCTCCAACTGCTGTAGTAGATAAATTTATTCCATTTTCTTTAGCAGCTATTGTCAATCCTATATTACTCATAACTGTAACTACTAAAGTGTCTTGTGCTAATTTATTATTTTTCTTTAAATTTAAAGCACTCAATATCATTATATGGTCTCCATCAACAATTTGACCCTTTTCATTTACTGCAATTAATCTATCAGCATCTCCATCATATGCAAGACCTAAGTCAGCATTATGTTCTAAAACAGCTTTTTGAAGTTGTTCTGGATGTGTAGAACCACATTTATAATTTATATTATTTCCATCTGGTGAACTATTTATTGAAATTACACTTGCTCCTAATTCGTCAAACACTATTGGTGCTACTTTATATGATGCACCATTAGCACAGTCTAACACTACTTTTAATCCTTTAAAATCAGTACTGATTATTGATTTTAAGTAGTCTACATAGTCTCTTTGTGCACAATGTTCATGTAATTTTCTTCCTACATTTTCACCAATTGGTAGACAATCAATTTTATCTATATCATCTATATATTCTTCTATTTTCAATTCAATTTCATCATCTAATTTATATCCATTCTTATTAAAGAATTTGATTCCATTATATTCAACAGGATTATGAGATGCAGATATAACCACACCACAATCAGCACCATATTTTCTAGTTAAATATGCCACTGCAGGTGTTGGTATTATTCCAACAGTAATAACATCACATCCAACAGACATAAGCCCTGCTATTAAAGATGCTTCTAACATATCTCCTGATATTCTAGTATCTTTACCTACTACTACTTTTACTCTGTGGTCTCCTTGAGCCAATACAAACCCACCAGCTCTACCAAGTTTATATGCTAAATCACATGTTAATTCTGTATTTGCTACTCCCCTAACTCCATCTGTTCCAAAATACTTTCTCACTAAAGATTCTCCTTTCATAATTGAAAAGCTTGCAATTCGTATTATATTTTTATAGTCCATAAAATATCATTATATTCTTAATTTCAGTCATAAAAACATTTTAATACTTATCAGCAAAAAAGACAATAGAAATAATTCTATTGTCTTTTTTTTGACATCTTTTTTCTTTATTAGTTAGTTGCTCCAGAACATGTAGCATCCATACCTTTTTGTAAAGCTTCTCTATTTAATGGAACGAATTTTTCTTTTCTAGGTCCGAAAACTTTTTTAAATGCTTCTAATACAGATTCTATATCTACAGTATCAGATACTTTTAAGTAAGCTCCTAACATTATCATATTAGCAACTTTGTCATTTCCTAATTCAGCTGCTAATTCATTTGCTGGTATATAATAAACATCTACATCTGTTCTATCAACTTTTTCTTTTATTAAAGAACTATTTACTATTATTTTTCCACCAGGAACAACATCATCTTTGAATTTTTCAAATGCTGGTATATTTAATAATATAGCTGCAGTTGCATCATCTGTTATAAGTGGAGAACCAACTGGCTCATTAGATACAGTTACTGCACAGTTTGCTGTACCTCCACGCATTTCTGGTCCATAAGATGGTAACCAAGAAACTTCTTTTCCTTCTAGCATTCCTGCATAAGTAAGTAATTGTCCCATAGACATAACACCTTGGCCTCCGAAGCCTGCACATATTACTCTAGCTGTAGACATTTACTTCACCTCCTCAACTTCAACATTTTTGAAATTTCCTAATGGATAGTATGGTATCATATTGTCTCTTAACCATTGTAAAGCATCGTTTGGAGCTAGTCCCCAGTTTGTAGGACAAGTAGATAATACTTCTACTATTCCAAATCCTAATCCTGCTTGTTGAACTTGGAATGCTTTCTTTATAGCTTTTTTAGCTTGTCTAACATGGGCTGGAGTATCAACTGCTACTCTTTCTACAAATACAGCTCCTGTTAATGTAGCTAACATTTCACTTACTCTTATTGGATAACCTTGAGTTTCAGCATTTCTTCCTGATTGAGCAGTAGTAGCTCTTTGTCCAACTAATGTAGTTGGAGCCATTTGTCCACCAGTCATACCATAAGTTGTATTGTTTACAAATATAGTAGTTATTTTCTCTCCTCTAGCAGCTGCATGAACTATTTCAGCAGTACCGATTGAAGCTAAATCTCCATCACCTTGATAAGTGAATACTGTATTTTCAGGATGAACTCTTTTTATTCCTGTAGCTGCAGCTGGTGCTCTACCATGAGCAGCTTCTTGAGTATCACAGTTAAAATATTTATATCCTAAAACTGAACATCCAACTGGAACAACACCTACAGCATCACCTAATACTCCTAATTCTTCTAATACTTCACCAACTAATCTATGGATTATACCATGTGTACATCCTGGACAGTAGTGAGTTTGAGTATCTTGTAATCCTTCAGTTTTCTTAAATACAACAGCCATTATCTAGCACCTCCTGCAACCAATTCTCCGGCAATAATTTTTTTAGCTTTTTCAACTATTTCTGCTGGTGTTGGAGTCATTCCTCCTGGTCTTCCATGGAAGTAAACTGGTAATTTACCTTCTACTGCCATTTTAACATCTTCCACCATTTGTCCCATACTCATTTCAACAGTTAATATGTTTCTAGCATTAGGAATTTGGTTAAATGCTTCGAATGGGAATGGCCATAATACTTTAGGTCTTATAAGACCTGCTTTTATTCCTTCTTCTCTTAATATATCAATTGCGCTTTTTACTACTCTTGAAGTAGTCCCATAAGCTGCAAATACAAATTCAGCATCTTCTGTTTTGTACATTTCGTATTGTACTTCATTTTTTTCCATTGCATCAAATTTTTCTTGTAAATGCCAGCAATGGTCTTCTAGTACTTCTGGCTCTAAGTATAGAGAGTTTATTACATTAGGTTTTCTTTTTCCTTTAGTTCCAACAGTTGCCCAATCTTTAGGAGGCAATTCTCTTTTCTTTTCAGGAGCTTTAAATTCAACTGGCTCCATCATTTGACCTATCATACCATCTGCAACTACCATAACTGGTGATCTATAATAGTCTGCAACATCAAAAGCTTCCATTATCATATCAACAG
Source organism: Clostridioides difficile (assembly GCF_900243075.1). GTDB lineage: Bacteria > Bacillota > Clostridia > Peptostreptococcales > Peptostreptococcaceae > Clostridioides > Clostridioides difficile_D. Next base: position 7,082 of record NZ_OEZH01000074.1, on the reverse strand, counting down.
CTTCTTGAACTGTAGCTGGTGCGAATACTGGAGTTCTGTAGTCTCCATTTCCTCCACCTCTTGTAGACATGAAGTAGTCAGCTTGTGAAGGTTGTATACTTCCAAGTCCTGGACCACCTCTCATTACGTTAAGTACAACACAAGGAACTTCTGCTCCTACTGCATATGTTATACCTTCTTGTTTTAAAGCAACTCCTGGTGAAGATGAAGAAGTCATAACTCTTGCTCCTGCACCTGCTCCACCATAAACCATGTTTATCGCAGAAACTTCTGATTCAGCTTGAACGAACGCTCCACCTATTTTAGGTAACTCTCTTGATAAATATTCTGGTAATTCACTTTGTGGAGTTATTGGGTAACCGAAGAAATACTTGCAGCCAGCTTCTATAGCTGCTTTTCCAAATGCTTCGTTACCTTTCATAAGTATCTTAGCCATTAAAATTCCCCCTTAAATATTAATTAAATTAATCTCTTTCTACTGTTATAACTACATCTGGACACATAGTTGCGCAACTTGCACATCCTATGCATTTTTCCATTTCAAAAACAGTTGCTGGGTTATACCCTTTTTTGTTTATTACATTTGAGTCTAATTGTATGATTTTTACTGGACATGCTTCAACACATAATCCACAACCTTTACAACGTTCTTGATTAAAAGATACTTTTCCTTTAGCCATTTACCTAAGCCTCCTTAAACTTTCTATATATTTGAGCTCAAACTACATCCAGTCTTCTCTCATATATAATTTTATAGGAAAAATTTCTCCTTCTAAATCTTTTGGTAACTGTTCAACAAGATTTTCTAAACATGCAACATATCTTATAGGTATATTACATTTTTCAGAAACTTCTTTTGCAACTTTTTGACCTCTTAAAACATCATCAATAGTAGTAAATCTAATAAGATGAGTATTATTAATTAGACCTGTTACCTTTAATTTAGAAGATTTTTCTATTTCTTTTATATATTGGATAACTTCTTCAGAAGTTTGAGTTTTCTCCCTATTTGCATTTATTACAAAAAGCATATCATAGTCGCCTTCTTTTAACAAATGACTAAATCTTCCTATAACTCTAGCACCCACATTATCTCCACCTAAATCTATAACAGAATTGTATGAATGATCCACCATAGGAGACATTACTTCTGCTGATACTGCTGGCAAATCTAATGTTGGAGCATTAATTGAGCTATCTATTGGTTGTATACCTAAAGATTTCATTAACTCTTTCTTTTCTCTAGTTCTAAAGTACACATTTACCACATCTAAATCGGCTATAGCAACTTTGCCAGAAACCATATCTCTTAACTTAACAACATAGTTCATCGCAAATTCACTTTTACCACTTCCATAGTGACCAGTTATGATTCTTATTCTTTTATCATTAGTTATCATAAACTTGAGCCTCTTCTTCACCAGTTAAAACTCTAAGTCCACCTTGAGCTAATGCAATCATTTCATCTTCACCTGGATAAACTTTTACATCTGCTATAAATTTAACTCTATCTGCAATCATTTCTGTAAACATTTTTGAATATGCGATTCCACCAGTTAATAGTATTGCTTTTACATCTCCCTTAAGAACTGCTGCACTAGAGCCTATTTCTTTAGAGATTTGATATGCCATAGCTTCATATACTAATTTAGCTTTTTCATCACCAGCTTCTATTCTTTCTTCAACTTCTCTAGCGTCATTAGTATTTAAGTATGCAACTAATCCACCATTACCTTTTATTTTCTTTTTGATTTCATCTTGAGTATATTTTCCACTAAAGCACATTTTTACTAATGCACCTACTGGTAATCCACCACTTCTTTCTGGAGAGAAAGGTCCTTCCCCATCTAATGCGTTTGCAACATCTACTATTCTACCATTTTTATGAGCTCCAACAGAAACTCCTCCACCCATGTGGGCAACTATAAGATTTATATCTTCATATTTCTCGTTTATTTCTCTAGCATATCTTCTTGCTATTGCCTTTTGATTTAAAGCATGCACTACACTTGCTCTACTTATTTCAGGCATACCAGAAATTCTAGCAACATCTTCTAATTCATCCACAACAACAGGGTCTACTATGTATGAAGGAACATTTACTTCTTCACCTATTTGTTTTGCTATTATTCCACCTAAGTTTGAAGCATGTTCTCCTAAAACTCCTACTTTTAAATCTTCAATCATAGCAGCACTTACTGAATAAGTACCACCTTTTATAGGTTTAAGAAGTCCTCCTCTACCTACTACAGCATCTAATTCAGATATTTTTACTCCACCTTCTTTTAGAGCTTCTTCTATTACTTGTTTACGGAATTCAAATTGGTCTGACACCTTCTCATATTTTCCTATTTCTTCTGAAGAATGTCTCAAAGTTTTTTCAAATACTAAATCCTCATTATCAAATACAGCTATTTTAGTTGATGTTGAACCAGGATTTATTGTTAAGATTTTAAATATTTTGCTCATTTGCCTATTTCCCCCTTAAAATTAAGCCTTCGCTGCCATTAAAACACCTAAAGCTATTGAGTTAAGTTTAGTTTCTTCACTGTCTGCTCTAGAAGTTAATATTATTGGCGCTTTAGCCCCAACTATAACTCCTGCATTTTTTGATTTTGAGAAGAATACCAAAGCTTTATATAATATATTACCACCTTCTATATCTGGAGCTAACAATATATCAGCTCTTCCTGCTACAGGATGATTTATACCTTTATGTTTAGCAGCTTCTAAAGACACTGCATTATCAATTGCAAAAGGTCCACCAACCATACAACCTTTGATTTCTCCTCTTTCATACATTTCTTCTAACTCTTTCGCTTCAACTGTATCTTTCATTTTTGGATTTACTTTTTCTTTTGCGCATATTGCAGCAACTTTTGGTTCTTTTATATCTAATGAATGTGCTACTGTGCAAGCATTTTCTATGATTTGCTTTTTAGTATTTGTATCAGGAGCTAAGTTCATAGCTGCGTCAGTTACGAAAAATAATCTGTCATATCCCTCTACATCAAATACTGCTACATGACTTAATACATTTCCAGTTCTAAGACCTACTTCTTTGTTTAAAACTGCTTTTAGTATTATTGATGTGTCTACTAAGCCTTTCATTACCATGTCGGCTTTTCCTTGTGAAACTAATTCAACAGATTTTAGAGATGCCTCTGCTAAATCTTTTATATCTATCAGTTCATAATTTTCGATATCCATGTCTATGCTTTTTGCAATTTCTTTAGTCTTTTCTATATCACCTACTAAAATAGCATTTGCTATTTTTTCTTTTCTAGCCATTTCAACTGCCATTAAAACTTCTTTATCTTGACAACATGCTACTGATATAGTTTTAGGACCTCTTTCTTTTGCAAACTTAATTACTTCTTCAAAACTTCTCATGCATTTCCACCTCATCTTGAATTTTTTGAAATAGAACTTTTTATATCTCAATTAAATTATAACTCGTTTAACAACGTTTTCCTAGATATAATTGAAATATTTAATTCAAAAATATTTATTTAAATCTATTTAGCAGTCTTTTTTCATATATTTAGTGCTTTTTAGATTTAACAAATATCTCATTGTCCTTATTTTATAATATAACTAAAATAAACAAGATGCAACAAAAACATAAAATTAACAAACTTAATTTTATAGGTTTTTTTGTCGCATCTTGTAACAACTAAATATTCGAAATATTTGTTCATTCCACTTCAACAATATTAGGTTCTATATTTATTTTTTTAAATTGATATGTTGTTTCATATTTTATTTTATATTTACTATCTTCCTCAGGGCTTTGTGATAAATCAATATACAATGAAATATCTTTTTTATTTAACTTACTCAAATCTTCTGTCGATTCTACGACAACTTTTATATCTATATCAGAAATTATACTTGGATTATCCATATTTGCTGGTATATTCCTTAACTCAATATCACCTGCATTATATAGAAAATCTGCACTCAATTGTTTTGTCTCATTCAATTTTATTGTTATAGAGCTATCCTCGAGAGTTATCCCTTCTGGAACATCTAAGCTCACTTCTTTTTCTTCTCCATTAGCTAAATCAGCTAAATCAACAGGTTTTGTCTTAATATAATTTATTTTGTCTATATTTTCTTTTTTACCTTTTATTGTAACTTGTTCCTTACTTAATTTATAATTTTTCAATGTATCATTATCTTTATTATCACTTAAATTTACTCTTATTGGTACAGTTTTTTCCTTTAATAATTCTATTTTCGCAGTTACAAAAGATGAACTTAATTTTACACCTTCAACTTTAGTTCCATCGCTATTTAATGGTATTAATTCCAATTTTTTAGAGAAATCTTCTGTTTCATTGCCAACATCTAAATTAGCTCTTACACTTTTTACTTCTTTAACTAGAGTTCTTGGACCCGATACGTCGACAAAATCCTTATTAAGTTCAATTTTATTTATATTTCTTTTTGAATTTCCACTTACTTCTACCTTTATATCTCTTTTTTCTTTTATATTCTTTTCAAGGTTTACTACTAAGACATCATGCTTAAATTCTATAGTGACACCTTGAGGAATGTTTGCTTTTAAATAAACTTCCTTTTGTCCTTGTATTGGATCTTCAATAGTTCCATATACATGTATGTCCTCTTTCTTAACACTTTGTACTTTTGATAGACTACCTTTTATATATACATCTGCTGTTAATTTTTCGTCTGGATATATAACAAGATTTTTATCTTTTAAATCACTTATATTACTTATAGATACAGGTATATCTTCAAACCCTTTAGTTTCTTCAGGGTCAACTACAGCCATAACATACATCCATAATGCAATCGCACTTAAAAATGATATTATTTTTATTTTGGTATTATTTTTTAGTCTATTTATCATTTAAATATACCACCTTTGAAAAAACTTCTTGTTTCTGTATTTGTTTTTAAATTACTACGTAATATATTCATCATTCTTTCTCTAGAAATATCTCTATATAACTTACCTGCTTTAGCAATTGATACGCCTCCTGTTTCCTCTGATACAATCAGTGTTATACAGTCAGACACCTCACTTACACCTATTCCTGCTCTATGTCTAGTACCTAAATCTTTACTTAAGTCCTTACTTTCTGTCAATGGCAAGAAACATGCAGCTGCTTTTACCTTAGAATCTCTAATTACAACTGCTCCATCATGTAATGGTGTATTTGGTATAAATATATTTATTAATAGTTGTCTAGAAATTTCAGCATCAATAATAGTTCCTGTATTTATTATATCACTTATTCTAGTTTCTCTCTCCATTATGATAAGGGCTCCTATTTTTTGTCTAGAAAGTGAATATAAAGCTTCTACAATTTCTTCTATATTTCTATTAAGAGTTTCTTCAGAAGTATTTACATTCTTTCCAAATAAATTAAACTTTGCTCTTCCTATATGCTCAAGCCCTGCTCTAAATTCTGGTTGAAAAATTATAAGAGCAGCTATAACTCCATAATCTAAAGCTTTAAGAGATATCCAATAAACGGTATGCAATTTAAAGGTGTTACTAAGTTGAGTTGCTAACAAAAGAAATATTATCCCTTTAAATACTTGTTCTGCTCTTGTATCTTTTATAAACATAAATATTTTGTAAAAAATATACGCTACTATAGATATGTCAATTAAATCATATATACTCATTCTTAATATTATATTAAAAAATCCATTTAAAAAAGAATTTATATCTAACACAGTTTTATCCTCCTGTTTGATAACTTCTTAATTATTTACACTAAGTATTATACTATATAAATCTAACTCTATACAAACTATTTAACTTTTGTGTAAATAATTCTAGTTTTATATTCAGAGATTGTTAAATAATCTCTAAACACATCAAAAATATCAATTCAATAAATATATATTTTTATTAAAGTTAGTTTTTACTCAAATAATTCAAACCATCAAGGCGCGAATACAAAATAGTACTCGCGCCTTAATGCAATTTTATGCTATAAAATATCTTTAATATATCTTTACTTAATATATATTCATTACTAAAAATTTGATAATCTACTTATCAACTACAAACAACTGCAAAATTTAAATATTATCTATTATCAACATTATCCTATTAATATCATTTTTATATTGAAGTAGTAATTTATTTGATATTTAGTTTAGATAAATTTATTTTAATAGTCTTACTATAAATCACCATCAAAATTTATCTTCTATACCTAAGTAAGTTGTTCTATAACCAAAATAACACATATATTTTCAAAGTCATATATCTATTATCCATAGTATAATAATTCATTTAGCATAACTTATAAATATTACATTAAATTGTCAATTCTTTATAGTATCTAATTTTCTTTTATAATTACTTATACTTATTATTTAGGTAAAATGAATCTCTTTATAAATAAATTCATAAGCTATTTAAATATATTAATACTATACAGTATAATGTATATAGCTCCTATCTAATTGAGACTTCATATAACTGATACCTTCATAAACTTCTTGTAGACTATTATACATTAGCCTTCATACGTTTACAATATTAATGAATATACTGTAACTCTTACATAGTTTAAAGTTTATAAAGAAAAAGACACAGGTAATATACATGTATCCTGTGTCTTTTTAAACAATATAAAAGTTTACTATATTTTATAGTAAACTTTTCTTAATGAGCGCACAGGGATTCGAACCCCGGACACACGCCTTAGAAGGGCGTTGCTCTATCCAGCTGAGCTATGCACCCAAATTATTATGGAGCGGGAAACGAGATTCGAACTCGCGACTTCAACCTTGGCAAGGTTGCGCTCTACCACTGAACTATTCCCGCTTATTTAATTTGGCGACCTGGAAGGGGTTCGAACCCTCGACCTCCAGCGTGACAGGCTGGCATTCTAACCAACTGAACTACCAGGCCGCGAATGGTGGGACCAACAGGGCTCGAACCTGTGACCCCCTGCTTGTAAGGCAGGTGCTCTCCCAGCTGAGCTATGGTCCCATTTTTGGAGCGGGTGAAGGGGATCGAACCCTCACAGCTGGCTTGGAAGGCCAGAACTCTACCATTGAGCTACACCCGCATATTTAATTGGTGA
>NZ_OEZH01000095.1 GCF_900243075.1 Clostridioides difficile | reverse complement strand
TATGGTTTGTTTCTTGTTTATAAATTAACCTACTGTTTAATTTTCAAAGTTCATTTTTCATGTTTGCCCTTTTCTTAAGGACAAGTAATACTATATCATCTTAAAAATAATTCGTCAATACTTTTTTAAATTATTTTTTTAATTTTTTTACTCTCTTATATTACATAATTTGTTGAATGGCAGTTATATTATAGGTTTAGAACATTTTAATATATACATTTTATTATAAAAATTATAGCTATTAATACACATAATTGTAAGTATTATAATTTTTATACCTCTTATTTAAACTTAATCTAAACTTATTAATAAAAATAAATCATCTATTATATAACTTTATATAACTTTAAAAATTACAACATAAAAAGTACCTACTAAATAAACACTTTAAATAAACATAATGGATATAAGTTTATATATAAAAAAGCATCAATAAAGAAAGTATCAATAAAGTTAAAATAAACTTATTGATACTTTTCCTCATTATATACTTAATCAATATATAATTGTATGTTTTTTAAATAGTATGTTCATACATTTATACCTTATCTCATAGCTCTCATAGCATTTACTACTGCTATAAGTGCTACACCTACATCAGCAAATATAGCTTCCCACATAGTAGCTACTCCTCCAGCTCCTAGTATCATAACTATAATTTTTACTCCTAGAGCAAATATTATGTTTTGCCATACTATTTTATTAGTCTTGTTTGCTATTTCAATTGCTTTAGATATCTTGCTAGGCTCATCTGTCATAAGAACTACATCTGCTGCTTCAATAGCTGCATCTGAACCTAAACCTCCCATGGCTATACCAACATCAGCACGAGCCAAAACTGGAGCATCATTTATTCCATCACCTACAAAGGCTATTTTTTCTTTTTCAGTTCTTCCTTCATATAAATCTTCTAATCTATCTACTTTTTCATTAGGAAGTAAATTTGAGTAAACTGTATCTAATTCTAATTCTTGAGCAATATTTTTTGCTACTTTCTCATTATCTCCAGTTAGCATTACAACTTCTTTTACTCCTATTGCTTTTAAGCTTCTTATAGCATTTTTACTATCTTCTTTTACTTCATCAGATATAACTATATAACCTCTGTATACTTTATCAACAGCAATATAGACTACTGTACCTACTTCTTTAGCTGGTGAATAAGATATATTTTCTTTTTTCATAAGTTTCTCATTACCTGCTAATATAAGCTTATCATTATATTTTACTCTAATTCCATAAGCCGCTATTTCCTCATAACTGTCTATTGTGTCTAAATCAATTTTTTTATTATAGTAATTTAATATAGACTTTGCTATTGGATGATTTGAATTTACCTCTGCAATAGCTGCATATTCTAATAACTCTTCTTCTGATATACCTTTAGGATTTAATTTAGTTACATTAAACACACCTTTAGTAAGCGTTCCTGTTTTATCAAATACTACTGTGTCTACACTTCTTAAAGCTTCTAAGTAATTACTTCCCTTAATAAGGATTCCATTTTTAGATGCAAATCCAATTCCACTAAAGAAGCTAAGTGGTATTGATAAAACTAATGCGCAAGGACAAGAAACAACTAAGAATATCAATCCTCTATACAACCAATCACTAAATACCTCACCAGAGACTACAAGTGGTGGCACAAATGCTATTAATAAGGCAGCTATTACTACTATTGGAGTATAATATCTTGAAAATTTAGATATAAAGTTTTCTGTTTTTGATTTTTTGATACTAGAATTTTCAACAAGGTCAAGAATCTTAGAAACTGTTGATTCTCCAAAACTCTTTGTAACTTCAATACTCAATAAAGCATTCTTATTTATAACACCTGATAAAATTTCATCTCCTCTTTCAACTTCTCTTAGTACTGATTCTCCTGTAAGTGCAGAAGTATCTAACATAGAAACTCCATCTACTACTACACCATCTAATGGTACTTTTTCACCAGGTTTCACTACTATTATATCTCCTACATTTACTTCTTCTGGTGACACTACTTTAACTTCAGAATTAACTTTTAGATTTGCATAATCTGGTCTTATTTGCATAAGTGAAGTTATAGATTTTCTAGATTTACCAACTGCAACACCTTGTAAATACTCTCCTACTTTATAGAAAAGCATAACTCCTACTGCTTCTGATAATTCTCCTATTGCTAATGCTCCTACTGTTGCTAGAGCCATCAAAAAGTTTTCATCAAATACTCTTCCTTTTGATATATTTCTTATTGCTCTTAAAAGTACATCTCCACCTACTATTACATAAGCAACTATAAATACTATATTGCTAAATTGACTTTCATAACCTGTAGCTGTTTGATATATACCAAAAATATATACAAGAGCTCCAATTATAAGTGGAATTAACTCTTTCTTATTTGTATCATTTATAGCTCCTGCTTTTTCAGTAGTCCCATCTTTTACTTTGTCAGTAGACCCTACTTGTATATCAAGTCCTGGTTCTGTTGAATCTATTATTTCCTTTATCTTGTTTATAACAGTATTCTCTTCAAAGTCAGTAATTATATTTACTGTAAGTTTTTTATTTACAAAGTTTAAATTAGAAGATTCAATTTCTTTTAATTTAGAAACTTTATTATTAATCTCCTCTGCACAATGTGCACAGTTTAATCCTCCTAATATAAGCTCTCTTTTAATTGATGTTTTACTAGATGAATTTTCTTTAGAACTTATTTGTATATCAAGTCCTGGTTCTGTTGAATCTATTATATCTATTATCTTTTCTATAGTAGTATCCTCATTAAGGCTATCCTCTATATTTACTGTAAGTTTTTTATTTATAAAATTTAAGTTGGAAGATTTAACTTCTTTTAGCTTAGAAACTTTGTTATTAATTTCTTCTGCACAATGTGCACAGTTTAATCCTCCTAATATAAATTCTTTTTTAATTAGATTATTTGCTTCCATATATATTCACTCCTCTCATTTATCATTTATAAGTCTCTCTAATATGATTTAATCCACAATCAAATATCTGACTTATATGACTATCATCTAATGAGTAATACACTGTCTTTCCTTCTCTTCTAAACTTTACTAACCTAGCCTGCTTTAATACTCTAAGTTGATGAGATATTGCAGAGTGAGTCATATTTAATAAACTCGCTATATCACATACACACATTTCATTTGCAAATAATGCATATAATATCTTTACTCTAGTAGTATCTCCAAATACTTTAAATAATTCTGCTAAATCATATAACATTTCTTCATCTGGCATAGTTGATTTAGCTTCTGTTACTATTTCTTCATGTATTACATTACAATTACAATCATTTATCTCTTCTCTCATTTTTAATCCTCCGTTATTTATAATATATGAATAACTGTTCATATGTTCATTATATGCTATTATTTTTAAGTTTGCAACAATAATTTTTATTTTATTTAATAACAATTAGAATGCACATATTATAAACTTTTTTAATATATATATTATTAGAATAAGTTTTTGTAAACTTTTTTATAGTTTTATAGGAGGTGCAAGTTTAATATGAGTAACAAGAAAAAAAAGGATTTGGATACTAGTTACATGCCTTACTTAGACCCAGCGAACTATGCAGATTATATTACTAATGAAGAAATTCCCCAAGATGAATTGAGAAATGACCCTCAAATTTCTAATGTTTATACAAAAATACCTAATAACCAGAACACAAATAACCTATATCCTAATAGCGTAAATAATTATCCTAAAAGTAGTAATTCTCCAAACAACTTGCCTAACACAAATAATACATCCGGAAATATGAATTACAATACATCTACTACAAATAATATGCCTAATAATACGTCTAGCAACATGAATAACAATATGGGTATGCCTAATAATATGTCTAACAACATGAATAATAATATGGGTATGCCTAATAATACATCTAGTAACATGAATAATAATATGGGTATGCCTAACAATACGCCTAATAATATGAATAATAACATGGGTATGCCTAACAATATGCCTAATAATATGAATAATAACATGGGTATGCCTAACAATATGCCTAATAGCATGAATAATAACATGAGTATGCCTAACAATATGCCTAATAATATGAATAATAACATGGGTATGCCTAACAACATGTCTGGCAATATAAATAATAATATGTATGGTAATACGGGTATGCCTAACAATATGTCTGGCAACATAAATAATAATATGGGTATTCCTAACTTTTCATGCAATCAAAATATGCCTCCTAATGTACTTATGATGATACCAGGTGTTATATGTCATAATACAATGCAAGGTATGCCTGTGGTTATGCCTAGTACTATGCCACCTAATATATACCCGACTCCTTATGGCTCTAGTAATATGTCTATACAAGGTATACCACAAACTACTAATATAGAGGAATTTGATGAGGAAGAAATGTAATATATATTTTTTCAAGTAAGTTGTATAAAGCATTAATAATTGGTCATAATAATAAATGTATTCCTCATAATATTCCCCCAATATTATTATAGGTATAGAAAGTTGACTGAATGTACTTTTATTCGGTCAACAAATATTAACATAATCTAATAATATAAATATAGAAAAAATCAGATAAAATTAAATTTTATCTGATTTTTTCATTTAAAGTTATATTAGCCATTTACAATGTATATTAATGAAATGAAATTAAATTAATGTTAGTAAAATATCACTACATACTACAACTATTATTTAATTCTATAATTATAAAAATACTAAACATGCAAATCCCTTTGGTTTTCTATCAAGTTAATTAGCTCTATGTTATAATGACTATAGCAAGTGACTATTTTATTTATAGGGGGTGTTACTTTGGACAAATTATGTATATTTTACTTTTCTGGAACTGGAATGACAGAATATATAATTAATAAAGTAAAACAAGAATTTGAAAATAAACAGATTTGTGTCGAATGTATAAAAATTGAAAATATCAAGACATCTGAAATCCGTTTAACATCGTATGATATAGTAGGAATAGCCTATCCTGTGCATTCATTTAATGCGCCTCAAATTGTATTAGACTTTGTAAAAAAAATTGCCTAATACACACTCTATGGATACATTTATAATACACACAGCTGGTGAAGACAGTTATATAAATTATGCTTCATCAAATTTGCTAATCAAAAAATTAGCTTCTAAAGGTTTCAAAGTATTTTATAACAAATTATTTGCTATGCCATCAAATTTCATGGTCAAATATGATGATATAAAAACAAGAGAGCTTATTGATAAAGCAGATAAAGAAATACCTACTACTGTACATAATTTAATAAATCGAATTTCATACCTCCCAAATAGTAGCACTTTAGTAAAAATACTCTCCTTTGTTGGTAGGTCAGAATGGTATGGAGCTCATATTTTAGGTAAGTTTTTCTACGTTAAAAATAATTGTACACACTGTTCTAAATGTGCTAATAATTGTCCTAAGCATAATATAAATGTTACAAAAGATAATGTTAAATTTAATTGGAATTGTTGCCTGTGTATGAGGTGTATTTATAACTGTCCTAAAAATGCAATTGATATACATCAACCATTTAAATTTATCCATTTTGATAACTGGTATGACTCTAGCATATTCACTAAAAAATAGAGGTTAATAAGCAAAATATATAACATCTTACAAATCAACACCTACATATAAAATATATCAAAAATTAATATTGGCAAATAACATGAGGAAAGTTATAAATTTTTTTATTTTTTTTAATAAATTGTATAAATTTTTAATAATTGACCACAATAATAAATGTATTCCTCATAATATTCCCCCAATATTATAGAAATAAATTTAAGCGAGATTAAATTCAGTTAATCTCGCTTAAATAATGCCTAAAATTATTATTCTAAAAAATCATCAAAATCTATTGAACCTGATTCTGCAAAATCATACAATGCATTTTGTTCAAAGAAAAAATTCTCTTCAAACTTAATATATTTACTATAGTTATATTGACTTATTTCATTAATACAATTGCAATCACTTTCATTATAAGTACCAATAAAAAACTTATTTCCCATTAAGTAATATATAGCTTTCATATCATTATTTATTATATATACATTTTCTTTAACATGGTCATTATTAAAATTAAATCTAGTAAAAAATATACCTTCATTCATATCACTTTTTAATAAGAATGGATTTTCTCTATAAAATACTCTTGCAAACTCCTCAGGTGAATTTACACTATATACACTTACAAATTCACTCTTAGAAATCTCATCAAACACCTCAAAATCATACATAGGTTCTTTATCTGTCACTAATAGAGAATTAATTCTAAAACCAGTTTCATGACACTTACTTATACAAAAAGCAATTTTACATATATAATATCCATCATTATCTTCATATAAAGCTTCACTTATATATCGACCTTGACCTTTATCACTTACTACATTTTTAAGTAATGTTCCATTTATATTTGTAATATGCATATTTGCAATCTCATCACTTCCAGAAAAATACTTTAAACTTTCTCTATCCCATGCTATAAATCTCATGGTCATATAGTTTATAAATTCAACTTCTTCATAAACTCTTTTACATATCTTATTATATAATTTTTCTATAGTTAAGTCTGTTTTATAATTTTTTACAATATCAATATACTCACATTTATCTCCTGGCAATAACTTGTCATAATAAAGATTCTTATTACCAAAATAAGATACTAAAAATAAAGATTCATCCTTCGTTAATTCAACTCTATCTGAACCAAACCCTCCCATCAATCTTTCTTCTTCCATATAAGCTTCTTCTTGTGTTGGATTTTTTAAACTCACATAATCTGCCAAACCTAATCCCTCTGCATCCAATAAAAAATATTGACAAAAATGATTATTTTCATCATCTATCCAATTTATTATAAGACCTAAACTACCCATAAGTCTAGAATTCGTAGCCTTTGCAAAATTAAAATTCATATAGTCACATCCTTTAAACTTTAAAATACTTGTTTTTTAATATATAAATTATTATACATATATTTTAACAACTTAGGTACAATTTATAATATAATATAAGGAAATGATTAATTGAGGTGGTCTTATGATGAAAAATATAGCAGCTTTTTTTGATATAGATGGTACTCTTTATAGAGACTCTCTTATGGTTGAACATTTTAAGAAATTAATTAAATACGATATAATTGACCAAAAAAATTGGTATAAACACGCTAGAGACACTTTTATGGATTGGGATAAAAGACAAGGTAATTATGATGATTATCTATTAGAAATATGTGACCTTTATGTTGATTCATTAAAAGGATTAGATAAAACCTGTATTAACTTTACAAGTGACCAAGTAATCAAATTAAAAGCAGATAGGGTTTATAAATACACACGCTCAAGGATTGAGTGGCATCTAAATCAAGGGCATATAGTTATATTTATATCTGGTAGCCCTGGGTTTCTAGTTGAAAAAATGGCAAAAAAATATAATGTAACTGATTTTCTAGGAAGTAATTATGTATTTGAAAATGATATATTTACAGGAACAGTTATTCCAATGTGGGATTCTATAAGTAAAAATAATGCTATAAACGATTTTGTTGCAAAATATGATTTAGACTTATCAAACTCATATGCCTATGGTGATACTAATGGTGATATAAATATGTTAAAAAGAGTTGGAAATCCAATTGCAATAAATCCAACAAAGGAACTTTTATCCCAAATATCACTTGATGATGAAATTTCTAAGAATGTTCAGATAATAGTAGAAAGAAAGGATATTATTTATTCTTTAGCTACAGATGTAAATATAGTGGATATTTAATCTATATTATCTATTTTAAAAACTTATATTATATCTAATATAAAAAAGCTCTGACTAAAAATCAAAGCTTTTTTATATTACACTAAGTATATATTAAATATAAAAATCAACTGTTATTTTTAAATAGCATCTTTCTTAACCTATTATTGTAATAACCTATAAAAGAACTATAAACATAGTCATATACTATAAAAGCTATCTCAAATGAACCTATAATAAAAATATTTATTGGTATATAAACTATTGTCCTTAATAAAAAATACAATATAAGTAACATTATATTTGCAAATACTAATTTCAAAAAATACTCAATATATATTGACCTATCTTTTTCTATAAGATATTTTACAATACCATATATTCCAAAAGTAAGTGAATATACAATCCATTGAGACTTACTTGCCATCACTATAAATCCTAAAGCTATAGAACCTATATAAAAAGCAATTCCACTTTTAAATCCCCATTCCATTATTACAATTGATACTAAAAGTGATGCTAAACCCATAATAAACAATGTATTTACAGGAATAATATTTGTAAGAGTCAACAATATCACATTTAATGCTAATAAAACTCCTCCATAAGCAACTTTTATACTCATATTTATCATCCTAACAACAAGTTATTAAATCTCCACCAAAACATTCACAGCATGAATCTAAACACCAAAGCTTAGCACAGTTTTCACAACAATCGTCACCTAGACAACAACAACAATCATCACAGCAACAGCAACATCCATCTAAATCATTACGTCTTCTTCTATTATAATTGTCAGCTCTGTTGTTATATTCATTTCTATATTGTGTATAACTTCTAAGTGCATCACTATATTCGCTATTTTCAGGTTCCATAAATTTTGCTCTTTTTAAGAAGTCTTCACCTTCTTCATAATATCCTATGTTCATTGCAGAAAAACCAGTTAGATAATACCATTCTGCACATTTGTCAGTCAAAGTCTTTAAAAAATCATATGCTTTTTTAAATTCACTATTTTCTATAAAAGCTCTTGCTCTCATAAAATTTTCATTATTATAAGTATTACTGTACATTCTTTCCACCTCTGCTTTCTAATATATTCATATATCTTAAATAAACACCAGAATAAATTATATTTTCTATTATTCCAACATTTTTATTTAGATTTAAATTATCAATCCCTCTAGCTAAAAAACCTAATGATGTCACAATTATTTTTTTTACTTTTTCTTTTAACTCATCATTTTTATCTATATACTCTATAAATGGATTGTATCTTCCTTTTTTAAAATCTTCATCTAAATCTTCATAGGCATCTAGTAGATATATATACTTACCTATATTAAAGCCTATCATTCTTAAGTTTCTCTCGTTTTCATCTTTTTTGTAGGCAAATACTTCACCCATTATATTACCAAATACACTAGATACTTCATCTATATTTATATTTTTGTCCTTTTCTAACTTATTTAATTCATTTAGCTGTTGTTTTATATACTCTGCTTTTTCAGGATACTTTTCATATGCTAAATTTAATTTGTTTTTATATATATAATATGCTAATTTATCTTTTATGCGTTTATCGTCCATTAAATTATCTTCCAATTTATAATACGTTAAAAGAATATTCATACTTGCTGCATATTCTGTAATATCATTTGTAATTACCTTTTTCTTTTTAAATGGATTGACTATACATGCTTCCTCTGTACTTATAGACTCTGGGTTATATACTGCTGTTAATAAAACAATTAAAAATGTTATATCATAATTCAGAGAAAATCTAGAAATTTCTCCATGATTTCTTTTTAAATATTTACATAATCCACAATAGTAAGCTTTGTAATGGTCATATTCTCTAAATGTTAAATCCATTTTGTTTATTTTAACATATCCAAACATAAATACTCCTTTTTGTACTACTTTTTATTTAGATTATATATAGTATAACACCTTTTATCAAGATTATATAAGATATAGTATTCTAAGAAACTTAAAAAATACCTTTTAATCACTGTATCTTAGATTTAAAATAATTAGAAGACAAAGTTAAAAATAATATTAAATTATAGATTTATATAAACTCATACAATTCAATCTTACTTACATTAAATTAATTTTCAAATAATTGGAGTGTATTCAAAACTACCTATAGTATCCTCTAATTCCTTTTTTGATTTATTTACAATAGATTCATCCAACATTACATCATTTATTGAACATGCTATAGACTTAGATGCTAATAACATCGCTTTAAATCCCATGTCAGAACCTGCACTGGCACAAGACTGCCATGTATGAGCAGAAATACCAATAGGCCAAACTGAACAAGAACATTGTGCTGTAGGTATTATGTAACTAATATCTCCAATATCTAATGATAATGATATACAATTATTATGAGTAAATGTATCATCTGTAATTTTATCATGTAAATTCATCTTAGTAATATCCTTATTTCCACTTAATACACTAGAAACACTACTTCTTTTATCTATAGACACTGTCTCAGCTAATTTATCTGCAAAATAGTAGTCATCTTCATTATAGTTTTGCACACCTACTAATTTCATATTTTGTGATAGAATATCTGTTAATATTGTATTTGGAATATAGTCATATACTCCACTTATAATGTCATATTCCATAATAGTACCAGTCATTAATGCTGCTCCTTTTGCTATATCAACAATCCTACCAAATACATCTCTTACATGCTCCATTTTAACTCCTCTTATGTAATACCACACTTCTGCAAAATCTGGAACTATATTTGGCATTTTTCCACCATTAGTAGTTACATAGTGTACTCTACAGTTATCAAATATGTGTTCTCTCAAATAATTACAACCTATGTTCATAAGTTCTACTGCATCAAGTGCACTTCTTCCGTTATAAGGAGCTTGTGCTGCATGAGCACTAATCCCATTATATCTAAATTTAACAGAGTATTTATATCAAAGAAACCTTTTTTTATCATCAATACCTTTCCTGATAAATCCTCCTCTGCTGGACACCCATAGTATTTTATGATTCCTTTCAACTTTTTTAGTTTGATTAATTCCTTTACTGCAATTACAGCCCCCATTGAGCCTGTACCAAGTAAGTTATGTCCACATCCATGACCTGCACCGCCATCTGAAATTGGTTCTTTGGTAATGGATACTTTTTGAGATAAACCATCTAAAGCATCATATTCTCCTAAAACTGCTATAACTGGTTTACCTTCTCCATAACTAGCCACAAATGCTGTATCCATACCCTCTAATTCATCTATACTAAAATCATGTTTTTTTAAATATTCCTTTTGTAAGTTTGAAGCATAATATTCTTTATATTGAAGTTCTGGATTTTTCCATATTTTATCTGATATATCTCTTAACTCTTCCTGTATCCCATCTATATATTCAATTAAGAACTTTTTATTTAAATCACTCATATTAATTGTATAAACCTCCCTATTTCTAATAACTTATCAATTATTAACCAAAATAACTGATTTTAACTGATTTAAAAATATTTTCTACTGTACAGCCATTTTATACAATAAAACCTCTTGACTTGTAAGTTTCATTTTATCAAGTAAGAGGTTTTCAAGTTTTATAAAATTTTTAGCATGTTAACCAATCAAGCATATTGACCCATAATTTATTATAGTATTTCCAATCAGTAAATTCTTTTGGACCCCAATGAGGTGCACAATCAGAACTAAAGATAGCAGATTTTCCTTTTCCAAACTCACCAACAGCTACAAATGGGTCTCCTCCAATAGTTGCTAAAACAGGGCAATTATCTCTAGCAACTGTTTTGTTATATCCTAAAAATTTTGGCCATTCTGTTGGTATATCTTTTAATACTGGATGTTCAGAGTCAACAACTTCTGGAATTATACCTGCTGGTTTTTCAACTCTATCATCTTTAGCTATCATTGTTATTGGCAATACATCTTTAATAGCAGTTTCTCCAAATCTAGCTTTTGCATCTATACCTGTAAATGACATGTATCCACCTACCATGATTAATGCACCACCATTATTTACGTACTCTTTGATTAGTTCAAGTCTATCTGGATTACTATTACAATCTATAAAAGTACTATTAGATAATAAAAACGTATTAGAACCTATATCAGATAATATTATACAATCATATTCATTTAACTCCTCTAATTTATATGGGAAGCTATCTGCTGCTACATGTGCAGGCATATGAACTGTCTCATATCCTCCAGATTCTATTGCTTCTTTTAGCCACTTTACAGCTTCTTCATAGTGAGTTGTAACAAATGTATCAAATCCTTTTATATGAGTTATATTTTTTACCCACGATTCCCCTACTATTAATACTTTTTTCATTTATATATTCCTCCTACTTTTATAAGTTTAATATTAGACTTGCATACATAAGTATACTATCTAGATATTCCTTAATTTCAACATATTCATCAATTGAATGACATTGTTCTATTGAACCTGGTCCTAATATGATTGTTGGTATTTCAGCTAAATTTTTCATCAATCTTGCATCATTCCCAGCTGTTGAACCTTTTATTTCTAATTTTTTCCCTAGAGTTTCTTCTAATATTTTATGTGCATTCACTACAAAATCAGAATCCTTGTCCATCTCAAAACCTAACCCTGATTGATATATGCTTATATTTGGCTTATTATCTTTAAGCCACAAATCTCCATTAGCTCTTGTCATTATGACATTGGTTACGTCATTTACAACTTGTTCATAACTCATTATATTTGGCAAGAAGTGTACACATAAATTAAATACACACTTATCTGGCACAGTAGAACCTGCTGTTCCACCATTTATTACACCTAAATTTATTGTAGGTGAAGGTAATAGTGGATGCTTATATATCATAAGCCAGTTATGTTCTAACTCTTTTATATCTTGAAGCAATAACATAGCCTTCTCTATTGCATTTACGCCCTCCCACTTACTACCACAGTGAAGAGACACACCTTTAACTTCAACTTCAAAGAATACAAATCCCATATGTGCAACTATTAAATTCTGTTCTGATGGTTCACAAATTACACAGTAATCTCCATCAATACCATTCATAATTGCATTTATAGTACCATTTCCCCCACCTTCTTCATCTACTACTGACATCACTTTTACATTGCCAGGTACATTTAGACCACTATCTTTTATAAGCTTTACAGATAATATTGATGCTATAAGCCCAGATTTCATATCTGAAGTTCCAAGACCATAAAGCTTACCATTATCTTCTGTACCACAATATGGATTATATCTCCACTTACTTATATCACCAGGTGGCATAGTATCTACATGACCATTAAATACAATTGTCTTACCAGGTAAATCATCACTATATTTGCAAATTAAATTGTATCTATCCTCATAATTGTGACCGAGATTTCCTTCTTTATATATACCTTTTGCTTTTTTAATTAGTTCTTCACTCATTTCTTGTCTATTTACACTAAAACCTATGTCATTTGCAAGTTTTTCAATATATTCTTGTCCCTCTTTTTCAAATCCACCTAGTATTCCATGACCAACATCTTCAGTCTTTATACTTACAAGTTCTTTTAAATAATCTATGTACTCTTGCTTTTTACTATTTAATGTATCTAAGAGAATTTTTTTCATATTTCCTCCTAAGATTTATTTTTCAATTTAAGATTTCAAGGCTGATGTACTCTATTTGAAGCATAATAAACCTTTTACTTAACATATTTTCATTTAGCATATACAAAATTTTAGTAATCTTTATAAATTATCAGCTAAAATTTAACTACTATTTAGATTTGGCTGATTTTTTTAATTTTATATTATTTATCCATATAGCAAATAACATTACCAATCCTTTTATAATCATTTGATTGTATGAAGATACACTTAATAGGTTTAGTCCATTTCCTAATATTCCTATTATTCCAACACCTATACATGTACCTACTATAGAACCAGAACCACCCATCATATTAGTCCCACCAAGCACAACTGCTGCTATAGCATCTAATTCTGCTCCATCTCCAACAGTTGGTGAACCTGATGCCAAACGTGATGATAGTATTATCCCGGCTAGTGCTGTTAGTAGCCCAGCTAGTGCGTATACTTTTACTATAACTTTATTTACTTTTACTCCACATAATCTAGCAGCCTCTTCATTTCCACCTACTGCATGTACATGACGTCCAAAATTAGTTCTTTTTAATAGAAAATGTCCTGCTATTACAACTATAATCATAATTATAACTGGTATTGGTATGGGTCCAACATATCCTCTACCTAACATCTTAAATGCGTCTGTATTTACTGATATAGGTCTTCCTCCTGTAAATACAAAGCTTGCCCCACTTATTATTGTCAACATGGCTAAAGTCACAATGAATGGTGGTAGTTTTTGTGTTGAAATAATTGCACCTTTTATGACTCCTAATATCGTTCCAATTGCCAATGCAAGTATCATACCTACCCATATAGGTGCATTATAGTTTACTACTGTTGTAGCCCAAAATGTACCTACTAGAGCAATTACTGCACCTACACTTAAATCTATTCCTCCTGTAATTATTACAAATGTCATACCCACTGCAAGAATTGCATTTATAGATATTTGTCTTCCAACGTTAATTAAATTATCTAAAGTTAAAAAATTAGATGAAGCTACACTCATTATTATAAAAATTATTACAAGCCCTACAGCTGCACTCCCTTGGTCTCTAAATGCACTTGTTAATTTTGTTAATAATGGAGAGGATTTGTCTTCTTTGTGCTTAGTTATTGAACTCATTAATTTTACCTCCGAAAGCCAATTTTAATACATTATTTTCAACCATTTCTTCACCTTCTAAAAATCCACTTATATGACCTTCCCTCATAACCATTATCCTGTCACTCATTGATATTAATTCTGGTATTTCAGAAGATATCATTATGATACTTACTCCACTCTCTACTAAATCTCCCATTAGATTGTATATCTCTGCCTTAGCATTTACGTCTATGCCTCTAGTTGGCTCGTCCATAATTAATATGTCTGGTTGTAATAAAAGCCATCTTGCTATTATAGCTTTTTGTTGGTTTCCACCACTTAAGCTCTGTATGACTTGATTCATATGAGGTGTTTTTATCTTTAAAGCTTCTATGTATTTTTCCAAAACCTCTTTTTCCTTTTTTCTGTCTATAACTGATTTAAACTTAGATACCTTTTTTAGCCCAGCCATAGTTGTGTTTTCCTTGACACTCATTTGTAAAAATAATCCAGTACCTTTTCTATCTTCTGTTATTAGTCCTAGTCCATTTTCAATTGCATCTGATGGAGTTTTAAACTTTATTTCTTTATTGTTTAAATATATTTTCCCAGAATCATATGTTTTAAGTCCAAATATAGCTTCTACTATTTCACTTCTCTTGCTTCCAACTAGTCCACCTATTCCAAATATCTCGCCTTTTCTTATGTTAAAGCCGATATCATTAAAAACATTGTTCTTAGTTAGATTTTCCACTCTCATAATTTCTTCTTTTATTTCTACTTTTCTTTTCGGAAAAAATTGGTCTAGCTTTCTATCTATCATTAAATTAACTAATTCTTCCTCAGATGATACATCTTTTGTATTTAAAGTCGAAATCGTTTTCCCATCTCGCATTATAGTTATTCTGTCGCAAATTTCAAAGAGTTCTTCCATCCTATGGGAGATATATATTATACTGACTCCACTCTCTTTTAAATCCCTTATAAGTCTAAAAAGTATTTCAGTCTCTTTTTTGCTTATTGAAGATGTAGGCTCATCCATTATTAAGACCTTAGTTTCTGATGATAAAACTCTTGCTATTTCTACCATTTGTTTTTGAGCTATACTAAGTTCTTTGACTAGACTATTTGGATTTATATCTATTCCCATATTATCGAAAATCTTTTTAGCATCTTCATTCATTTTTTTATCATTAATTAAGACTTTGCCACTTATCTCTTTTCCCATAAAAATATTTTGTGATACTGTCAACTCATCAAATACTGTTAATTCTTGATATATAGCATTTATACCTATCTTTTTAGAAACATCTGGTGATATATTCTCTATTTCTTTGCCTTCAAAAATGAATTTACCAGAAGTTTTAGCATGAGCACCAGTTAAAATCTTTATCATTGTTGATTTACCAGCACCATTTTCACCCAGTAGTGCATGAACCTCGCCATGAAATAACTCAAAATTGACATTATCTAATGCTCTGACACCAGGAAATTCTTTAGCAATATTACTTAACTTCAGAATTGTATTACTCATAATGACACTCCTTTTTAAATAGGATTTCTTTCAAATAATCTCATTTTATTTTGCTAATTCTTAAAGTCCTTTATATTTTCTTTATCATAAAGTAAAGCTGGCACTGGTATATTTTTTTCTACCTTTTCACCTTTTATAGCTTTTACTACTGCTTCTACAGCTAAGCGTCCCATTTCTTTAGGTTGTTGTTGAATCATAGCAAGAATAGTTCCATCTGTTATTCCACTTGCTGCTTCTTCAGTTAAGTCAAATCCTACAATCTTAACATCCTTATTCTTTGCAGATTCAAGTGCAGCTTTAGCTCCTAATACACTATTTTCAGCTGTTGCATATATTATATCTACATCTGGATTAGATTGAATTAAGTTTTCTACTGTGTTAAGAGATTCTTCTCTATCATATCCTGGTTGAGAATTTAATATTTTAACATTTGCTGAACCTTTTAATGCATCTTTAAATCCATCTATTCTTTGCATTTGTATTTGAGATTTTAAATCTGTTACTATTGCTATTTCTGACTTTCCGCCTAGTTTTTCATCTATGTACTTTTTAGTATATTCCCCTAACTTTTTACCAGCATCATAACTAACTGTTCCTACATAACTTGTAATATTTTCAGTATTTAATACAGCATCTACTGTAACTACTGGCATTTTTTCAAATGCTCCTTCTACTGCTGGTACTATAGCTGAATTATCTGTTCCAAGCACTATCATTCCATCCACATTTTGTTGTATAAAATCTTCTATTGCTGATGTTTGCTTAGCTACATCTTGGTCTGGGTCATTTACTATAACTTTAACACCTAGCTCTTTAGCTTTTTCTTTTATTCCCTCATCAATGTCTATAAAAAATTGATGTTGGAGAGTTATTGTAGATACTCCTATAGTTAAATCTTTCTTGTCTGAACCACCTTTATTATCTGATTTACTTGGCCCTTCCATTGAACATCCTGTTAACATTCCTATTGCTAGTATTCCAGCAATTCCTAAAGATAAAATTTTTCTCACTCTCATAATTAACCTCCTTTTTTAATAGTTTTAAATTTGAACAAATTAGATTTCTATATTATTAATATTTAAATATTTTTCAGCATCTTCTTTATAAGGCATACCAGATTGTGCACCTAGTTTTGTTACAGAAAGACCTGATACTACTACTGCGTATTCTACTGCTGTATATAGATTTTTACCTTCTGTTATAGCCACTGATAATGCTCCATTAAATGTATCTCCTGCACCTGTAGTGTCTTGAACATCAACACTTATACAAGATATATGCTTAATTTCTTTACCATCATAAAATCTAGCTCCATTTTTTCCTTCTGTTATCACAAGTTTATTTGGATATTTTTTTAATACTTCCTCTATCCCTTCATCTGTGTCAAAAACTATTTTATATTCATGTTCATTTGGTGTTAAGTAAGTTACTTTTTCTATTATATCTTCATCTAATTTTATTGCTGGTGCTGGATTTAACAGAACCTTAATCTTATTTTCAAAGCAGAAATTTACTACGTAATTTATTGTTTTTAATGGAATCTCTAATTGTAGTAGTACTATATCTGCATTCTTTATCTCTTCTTCATTCTTTTTAATTAACTCTATATCTACTAATTCATTCGTTCCTGGTACAACAACAATACTATTATCATTTTCACATAATGTTATAACAGCAACACCAGAACTTTTGTGCTTATTTCTGGATACTAGGCTATAATCAACTTTATTGGTTCTGAAATTTCTTATTAACTCCTCTCCTAAGCTATCTTCCCCTATGCATGATATCATTTTTACATTCGCTCCTAGCTTAGATGCTGAAACTGCTTGGTTAGCACCTTTTCCTCCAGGTGACGTAAAAAAACTATTACCTAGTACTGTTTCTCCTTTTTCTGGTCTTTTGTCTACAGAACATACCATGTCCATGTTTACACTTCCTATGACAACTATGTTTCCCATTACATTACTCCTTTACATATCTATTTATGTCTTTCATGCTGTTATTCATTTTCTTTTGTTGAATCTCTTATGACTAATTCTGGTTTGAAAATCAATTCATCAAACGATTCTTTTTTATCTCCTCTTAAACAATTTATCAATATTTCACTGGCTTTGTATCCTATATCATAAGAGGGTTGTCTTACTGTTGTAAGAGAAGGGCTTATTAAACTAGATGTTTGAATATCATCAAATCCTACAACACTTACATCATTTGGTATATTTAACCCTCTTTCTTTAAGACCTCTTATAACACCTATTGCAATTAAATCATTTGCACAAAATATTGCATCAAAATCTATCTTTTCTAAATTCTTTATAAATTCTTGTCCCCATTCAATCTTATACTTTCCTTCAAATACATAATCAGGATTGTAGCTTAAATTACACTCGATTAGAGCCTTTTTATATCCTTCTAATCTATCTATTGCTATTTCATTTTGAAGTGGACCACTTAGGTATATTATTTTCTTATTTCCAATATCTAATAAATATTTTGTAGCTATATAGGCCCCTTCAAAGTTATTTATTTTAACTATTCCTTTTAAAGTTTCTTTGTTCATGCTTATCTTCTTATCAATCAACACAGTTGGCATTTTTATATCTTTATAATTTGCTTCTTTCCAGTTTGTATTTGAAGAGGCTGCAAATATAATTCCATCTATCATCCTCTCTGATAGTGTTCTTATTCCTTCATATTCTTTTTTAGCATCTTCATCTGTATTACATAAAATTATATTGTAGCCTTCTTCATTAGCTTTATCTTCTACACCCCTTGATACATCTGTAAAGAATGGATTTCGTATATCTGGTATAAGAAGCCCTATAGTATTAGTTTTTTTAGTTACTAAACTTTGTGCTAATTTATTTGGTACATAATTTTTTTCTTTCATTATTTTTAGAATTTTTTCTCTTGTTGCCTGACTTATATTTTCATCTTTATTATTAATGACTTTTGACACAGTTGTTTTAGAAACACCAGCCAATTCGCCAATTTCTTTTATAGTTATACTCAAGCAGTTCACCCCCATAGTTTAGGAAACCGTTTTACTTAACCGGTTACCTAGATACTATCACACCTTTTTTTCCTTTGCAACTATTTTATGTAAATTTTGATATTTTTCCCTTTTTTCAAAACATTGCAATTTATAATTCAAATTTAATATTTAAATTAGTCTGCAAAAAAAAATTAATATACTTTTATAGTTATTTAAAAGTATATTAATTAATTTAAGTAATCTTTATTAAAGTTCAAATCCTTGTTCTATAATCATTTTTTTATCATTTTCAATCCCATTTCCCACAGTCGTTAAATAATCACCAACAATTGCAGAATTTACGCCTCCATTAAATCCAACTTTGTCATATCCCTTTAATGATAGCCTTCCTCCAGCATATCTTATATATACATTAGGGATTATAAACCTAAATACTGCTGTTGTTTTTAGTATCTCCATTGGTTCTAATACATCATAATTTTCCATTGGTGTATTCTTAATGGGATTTAAAATGTTTATTGGAAG
Organism: Clostridioides difficile; assembly: GCF_900243075.1. GTDB lineage: Bacteria > Bacillota > Clostridia > Peptostreptococcales > Peptostreptococcaceae > Clostridioides > Clostridioides difficile_D. The sequence continues at coordinate 15,847 of NZ_OEZH01000095.1, read as the reverse complement.
TGACTTTACATTTAATTCTCGTATTTCAAAAGCCATTTTTAGTCTCTGTTCTTCACTCTCATTCATTCCAATTATTCCACCTACACATACATCTAGCCCAGCTTTTTTAGCCTCTTCAATTGTTTTTATCCTATCTTTATAAGTATGTGTCGTACATATACTATCAAAATTATCTCTAGACGTCTCAACATTGTGATGATACGTAGTCACACCTGCTGATTTTAATATTTTAGCTTGCTCATAGTCTATAATACCTAAAGATGCACATAATTTTAAACTAGTATTTTCCCTCAATCCTTTATAGATATTTAAAATGTCATTAAACTCCTTTCCTGACATACCTTTACCACTTGTAACCAATGAGAATCTATGTACTCCTTTACTCTCCATCTCTTTAGCTCTATTTAAGATTTCATTATAATCTAGCAATGAATATTCCTCTACACCAGTTTTATAATGAGATGATTGTGCGCAAAATTTACAGTCTTCACTACATTTGCCAGACTTAGCATTCATTATCGTACATAAATCTGCTTTTCTTCCCATAAAATACTCTCTTATTTCATTTGCAGATTTTAATAGAATATCAAAATCATTTTTATTATTTGTATCAAGACTTATTAAATTAAGAGCTTCTTCATAAATTATTTCTTTTCCACCCAAAACTTTATTTTTTAACTTTATTATGTATTTTTCCATATACCCTCCTGTTTGTCAACCCAGCTTTTCTATATAGTTTACTTATTATATATAGTATTACATATATAACATTTATTGGTCAACTTTATTTTAGATATAAGTTTACTATTTATTCAAAAAAATACTGCTTTAAAATAGTATTAGTATAATAGATTATACATATTATTATTAAAACAGTATTTTTATTAAAATATAATTCTTATTAATTTACAAAACTATCCTTGTCTTAACTCCATCCAAGCTTTCCATTGTGATAACCTCTAAGCCTTCATACTCTCTAAATAACCATTTTAAATCCTTCATAGCTTGATTGACCTGATTTTTTGTTAGATTATTTATAAAATATTCTTTTCTAGTTTCTTCATATTCTTTGCTAGTCAAAAAATTTCTTAGAAAATTAAATGCAAATACACTTGGAATATTGTTTACATTAGCCTTCTTGCTGTTTTCCTTTTCATAGTAAATTTTCATAAATGCATACTCCTTTGATACTTTTAAATTTCTCTTACAATAATTATATGCATTTAAGTGCTACTATTCTTATAATTTTATTAATTCATATTCTTTACTTCCCATTCCCATTTCACATGCATAGTCTATTATTCTAGTTCCATTTACATGAGGATGTTCATGTTTGAACACATCATGACCCATTTCCTTACAAATCAAATCATAACATGCTTGTTCAATAGCTACAGGGTCTGTTGATGCTAATATTCCTATATCATGGGCAATTGGTCTACCTGACCAAGGTACACAATCACAAAGTGGAGTTACATTCATAACAAAAGTTATATATCCTACCTTATCTTTTTTATTTGATACTGCCCCATAAGCGTGTTCTGCCATCTTTTCAACAAATACATCTGAGTCACTTTCCCATTGTATAGTTACTGCTCTAGTTGGACAGACAGTTGGACACTCTCCACATCCATAACATACATTAGAATCTATAACTGCTTTCTTATCCACTATACTTATAGCCTTTGTAGGGCAAGAATTAACGCATTTTCCACATCCTATACACTTCTTCTCATTTACCCCTGGAGTAACATCAGAGTGTTGCATTTGCTTTCCTGCTGCACTTGCACATCCCATAGCTAAGTTTTTCAATGCTCCTCCAAAACCGGCTGCTTCATGACCTTTAAAATGACTCATTACTATCATTGCAGAAGAATTATAGATTTCTCCACCTATTTTTACACTCTCAAAATGTTTTTTATTTATTTGCACGTTTTCATAATTTCTACTATACAACCCATCTGCAATTATTACTGGTGCATTTACCACTGCATAAGCAAAGCCATTTTCTATAGCAGTTGTAAGATGGTCTACAGAATTGGTTCTGCTCCCTGTATATAATGTATTTGTATCTGTTAAAAATGGCTTTCCTTCGCAATCTTTAACCTTATCAACCACTTGTCTAACTGCCACAGGACTCATATATGTAGTATTTCCCTTTTCTCCAAAGTGAAGTTTAATTGCGACTTGGTCATTCTTTTCTATTAAATCCTTGAATCCTGCTGTATCGAATAATTTTCTTACATTGTTTGGCACATTTTTATTTTGCGAATTTGAATATAAATCACAAAAATATACTTTTGACTTTTCCATATCTACACCCCTTTAAAATATTTACTTATAATAATTTTATCACTTTTAAAGTAATTTTTAGTATATTTTACCACAATTAAATATTCTTATCTTTATTTGATAAAAATAATATTATTTGTGTTATTTTCTATACTTAATTCTATATATTAAACTACACCTAAAAATCAAAAAAGACTTGAAACTTAAGTCCAAGTCTTTTTGATTTTTAGGTGTAGTTTTTAACAATACAAGATTACTTTACCTTATGATAAAAGTATTATTAAACTGGTTTTTTATTAAATAACATAACAGCTGCTAGTAAACACACTATAGAAATAAAAACTGTTATAATAACTGGAATAATAAATTCTGGTATTGCCACTTTACCTGAAATCAAGTCCATATTTTTTGACATCAAGAAATTAGGAGTATAAGGTGCAATCTGTTTAGGAATAGAAATTAAACTCAAGAAAAGAGTTGCCACCAATACAAGTAAAACACTGGCAAATGCTGGTCTAAATAGTACACACCCAAGAATTAATACACTAATATACATAATTCCTATAAGCCATAAATTAAATGCTGAAAATATAATATGATGAGTATTTGCAGTTGGCCAAAAATACATTGTATACCCATAAGCAAATAAAAAGCTCAACCAAAAACCAATTGTCATAATAATCGCCGTAACAGAAAATTTAGACAATACTATAGATGAACGTGATAAACCTTTAGTCAGCATAATAACAAGTGTTCCTTTAGAATATTCATTTGATAAAATATTACAAAAAATAATTAAAGTTAAACTCATACCAAGACCAGAGATATTGCTAAAAAATTGTGTCCAAGAGTCTAAAGCAGTTGGTGCAGCAGTAACTTTTAAAGTCGGTGCAAAATGAGCAATCAAGTCTGGCATAAATTTTGCAGAAATAGGACTACTTATACCAAATATTAGAAATAAAATAATCAAACTAAATAATTTATAATTTCTTAAGTTCTCCTTAAATTCTTTTTTTGTAAATGCTATATATTCTCTCACTTTACTACCTCCAAAAATAAATTTTCAAGTGATAATACGATTAATTCCATCTTTAAAGGACAAAGATTTATTTCTGCAAGTGTAGATATAACTGTTTGTTGTATTGATTTTATATCTTCACCATGCAAAACAATTTCCATATTAGTTTCTTCTGAATCTTTAAGTAGGGATTTAATACCATCACTAGACTTAAACTTTTGAATTTCATCATTACTTGAAAACTCCAATAAAAGTCTATCCTTTCCGTGCATACTTTTTATTTCTGAAAGTGTACCACTAAGAGCAATGCTTCCTTTGTTTAATATAGCAACATGGTCACAAATTCTTTCAACATCTGATAATATATGTGTTGAGAATATTACAGTTGTTGAGTCTTTGATTCTAAGCATAATATCTAGTATTTCTTTTCGACCAACAGGGTCAAGTGCACTTGTTGGTTCATCACAAATAAGTAGTTTGGGACGTGAAAGCAAAGCTTGAGCTATACCAAGTCGTTGCTTCATTCCACGAGAAAATCCTCCTATTCGTTTCTTTTCATTCCCAAGACCTACAAGTGACAATAATTCTTCGCTTCTTATCTTTATATCTTTTTTTGAAAGACCTGTAATTTCTCCACAAAGAGAAAGATATTCAAGTGGCTTCATATAATTATAAAACTCTGGCACATCTGGCAGATACCCTACATGGCGATTAGAGCTTGTTCTTCCATAAGTTACTTTCTCACCACAAACACTTATTGTTCCACTATCTGCTTCAAGTAGCCCCAGTACCATTTTCATTGTTGTAGTCTTTCCTGCACCATTTTGACCCACAAATCCAAAGACTGAACCCTCTGGTACAGTGAAATTTAAATTATCAATTATCTTTTTGTTTCCAAAACTTTTTGATAACCCTTCTATTTCAACAACATTCATCATTCCTCACCTCTTCCTATTGCAAAATATAAAATTGGACCTATTATACTGATAAACAACACTACAATAATCCATATTGCCTTATTTCCAATTTTATAATGTGGATGTCTCAATACATGAACAAGTGCAGTAATTATAAGTATTAAATCTAAAATAATAACAGGAATCAAAAGTGGTAAATATTCCATCAAATTTTCCATAATCTTATTCCTCCAATAAAGATAATTTTTCTATAAGAAATTTGTATTCTTTGTTTTCACTTAATACAGAAAACATTGGATTATTTTTAATAGCAGCAACAATACCCGCTTTTACGATTGTATCATCACGTGTAATACCTGTTCCAAATTCAGAAATCCATCTGTCAAGTTTATTAAAAAAGTCATCACTATGTATTATAATTGGATATATATCACGTGTTGCCAAATCTACATATTTTCGTAATGATTTAATAGCTCCTTCATTATTCCCATGTATTAAATTGATTTGTGCCTGTGTTAAATATGCAGAAAGCATAATGGCAGGAGATAATGTATCAAGGTCAAAGATATCTGAAATTGCTAGAATACGTCTTTCTATTTCCTTCATTTGTAATTTATCTGCATTTTGCAAAATACCCACTAGATTTTGAACTAGTGATATAAGATTCTGATATGCGCCAAGTTGAAATGTTTCTCTTGCTTCATCAATTTGCCCATTCATCATTTGCCCCTGTGCAAGAAGTATAGCTTCATTTATCATGGGAAAATTGCTATCTTGCAATAAATCAATCACCTGTATGGGTTGATTTAACAATATATAACAAGTTGCCTCCATACTTTTTGCTTGACGGCAAATATCTATGTCATTACAAGTTTCCTGTATACGAATAAATATTTCTAATGCTTCACTAATTAATAGTTCACGCTTTTTTTCATCTACAATATCATAGTGATTAACTATTAAAAGACCCATCCGAAAAATCAAAGGAAAACATGAATAGTATTTTTTTATGATTTCTCTTATTTCAGCCATGACTTCATCAAATGGTTTAACCGTAAAGTCTTTACACAGTCTATTGTACAGTTTATTAATATCTTCCTTCATCATTTGAGGCTCATAGCATATTAACTCATCAACTGTAATGTTGAAATATGTCGCGAGTTGCGGTAAAAAAGTTATGTCAGGATAGCTTTGTCCAGTTTCCCATTTAGATACAGAAGCTTTAGAAACTCCTATATAATTTGCAAGTTCATCTTGTGTAATTCCTTTTTCTTTACGCTTTAAAATCAGCGTTTTTGCGATGTTTAATTCATTCATGTCAATCCCTCCTTATGTATAATTATATCCTTAAAGGTGTAAAACTAACAAGCGATTTGAAGTTGACTTTTGACGAAAAAATCAACCACAGAGAAACAATTAAGCAGGTATATAAAATACCTGCTTAAATATATTTTTAAAAAAAATTTGTGTAATATGTAAATTTTATAAATAATATCCATTTTTATATAAAACTAGTAGCTAATCTATCTAAATACAGCTTTTATTTATCATGTTTTTTTAACGTTTCTTCAACATCATCAAATACTATTCCATCATCTAAAGATGAAATAGTATTTGATGATGTTGAAAATTGTATAGCTGTATTAATTGCAGTAGCTATCTTTAATGCACAGATTGTTTTTGCTCCACCAAGTACAGCTGCTATTTCTATTTTCCCAGTTCCAAGTATACCTCCCCCTAATGCATTCTTAATTATATTTGCACTTAAATAAAGTTGAATTTGTTTTATCTCTCTTTTTAAGATATCTATATATTTGCACATAAAACCTCTTCTCCTTTTACAATTCTAATAGTTTTATTAAAGCCAAGGTATATATCTCCATATTCTTTCGTATATGATTTATTGGTACTCTTTCATCTACTCCATGACCACCAGTTTTATACGCTAAGAACTTAGGTCCAAACGCCACCATATCTTTAAACCAACTTGCATATGTGCCACCACCCATAGCAATTGTATATCCATTTTCATCTGTTACTTCTTCATAGGCTTCTAATAACTTTTTAAGTACTAAATTACTCTCATCCACATAATGTAAGTCTTTATGAGCAATAACCTTTATTTTCCAATCATTACAAAAAAACTTTTTAAATCTATCTATTATATTGTTTAAAACTATATTTTTACCATACCTTATATCTATCTCACATATGATTTTTTCCTCATTCACTTTTAATATTCCTAAATTTAAAGTAGTGCTTTCAAATACCTCATCATATTGATTAATTCCCAATGCATCTCCATAATAGTCACTACAAAGGTATTTTGAAACTAATTCTATATCTTCTCTATACTGAAAATCCATATTATCTTCAACTATCTTTATTATCATTTTAGATATAGCATTTTCTCCCTTTTCAGGATTACTTGCATGCACAGCTACTCCTTTAGTAGTTAACTCTGAAATAATTCCATTAATAATTTTTGCAGTACAATAAGATGGAACAACATTTTCTTTAGTTCCTCCCCTTACTATTATGTAAGGTTTACCTTTATCAATTTCAATCTCTTTTTCTATCCTTATATGAACTCTTCCTTTTTCTCCATTAACCACTGGATACATAGCATCTGGAGTAAATCCCATACTTGGAATTTCTTCACCTTTATCTAAATAATATTTGATACACTCCATACCTGTTTCCTCATTTGTACCAAAAATTAATCTTATTCTTTTATTAATTGTAGGGTACGTATCCTCTATGTTTTTCAATACATGTATAAGCATAGATACAGCCCCCTTATTATCTATGACACCTCTTCCATAAATAATATTGTCAATTACTGCTCCCGAAAATGGGTCTACACTCCACCCGTCTCCTGGTGGAACTACATCTAAATGCATTGGAATCCCTATTAATTCTTCTCCTTCTCCAATTTCTGCATATCCAATATAATTATCAATATTTTTAACGCTAAAACCCAAACTAGCACAGTAATCTAAAGTTTTCTCTAAAGATTTTTTAGGTCCTATACCAAAAGGACACTGTGAAATAGGTTCACCTTGTTGTGAGTCAATTTTTATCAATTCTTTTAGAAATTCCACTGTTCTATTTAAACTATTATCTACACTTCTGCTTATATCCATAAATCAACCTACTTTCTTTTTTTTAAAGCCTGTCCTTAAAGAACAGGCTTTTAGCATTAAAAACTATTTTCTTGTAAATACTAATTCGCAAACTTCATCATCATGAGCACATTTTTGAGCAAACTCTAATATAACACCTTGTGCACAATCAACTCTTCCATAATCACCGTAGCAAGCTAATCTACAAATTTCTTTTCTTTCTTCTTTAGTTAATCCATATTCTTTCCAAGCAGCATCTAATGGACAGTGATGGAATTTTAAAACTCCATTATCATCTGTATTTTCTACTAATTCCATTTCAAACACTTTTTGTCCTTTACTGTTATATAACATTTCTGCCATTTTTCCTGGAGTATCTGCTACGCTATATTTTTGACCTCTCATTTTACCAAATTCATATATTGCTTCTTTACATATATCATCTGGATTAACTCCTAATTTTTCAGCTTCTTTCATAAGAAGATAGAACCATACTGCTCTTTCTCCTGTTGCTCCTCTAATTCCTTCTAAATATTCCTTTTCTGTATACATTTTTTCTGACATTTCTTTCTCCTCCTAAAATTAAATTCTATATTTTAATCATTGTAAATTAGAATATTCCAATGAATGATCCTACTAATGCTAATACAACTAAAATTACTAATAGCTTAGTTATTGTCCACTTCTTGTATTTCATTCCCCAATATACGAAGAATACAACACCAAGAGGTAATAAACCTGGAGCAATCATGTTTAATGTATCTTGAACAACAATTGCTTTACCACCAATATCAAATGATAATGGAGTTGAAAGCTTAACTGTAGTTGCAGATAATGCTCCCATCATAAACATTCCTAGAATTGAAGCACCATCAATTATCTTATTGACAATACCACCTGATAGAATTTTCTTAATTGAATCTCTACCTAAAGAATATCCTAAATGGAATAAGTAATAACCTTCGCAAAATAGTAATATACTAAACATTATTGGGAAAAATGCACCTATAACACTTCCTTCTGCTCCAAATGAAGCACCTAAAGCTAAGAATATTGTTTGAAATGTACCAAAATCTAAAGTATCTCCAATTCCAGCCAAAGGTCCCATAAGCCCATTCTTAACACCTGAAATAACTTCTCCTGGGATTTTTCCTTCAGTAGCTTTCTCTTCTTCCATAGCTAAAACTGTACCATGAATTAACCCTCCCCATATAGCTTGAGTGTTAAAAAATTGTAAGTGTCTTTTTAACGCATCTACTAAATCTTCTTTTTTCTTATATAACTTTTCTAAAGCTGGAGTAAAACTTGCACAAACTGCTAATGCTTGCATTCTTTCAAAAGAGTTAGATAATTCAGCTGTCCACCACCATCTTAGGTATGTTTTTGTTACATCTTTCTTCGTAAGTACTCTTGTCTTATTAACTTCAGTTGTACCTTGTTCATTTTTAACTTCTTTATTTTTTATTTCTTGCATTATACTTCACCTACCCTTTTATCTTCTTTCATAAAGGTAATTAAAAGAGCTATACAAACACCAAATATTGCAGCTGCAGTAATTGATATTTCAAAATATTGAACCATAAAAAATCCTATAATAAACATTGGTAAGAATTTATTTTTACCTATAGTAAATATTGTTGTTGCAAAACCTAATGCAGGTAATATGCCACCCATTACTGTTAATCCATTCATTAACCATTGTGGTATAACATCTAATAATGATTTAACTAAATCTGCTCCAAAAAAGTTACATACAAAAACTATTGGAAATCTTAAAACAAACCCAAATATTAAAGAGTAAAGTGTTGCACATCTCCAAATACCTTTTGTATTACCTTCTTCGGCATACTTATCTGCCTTATGAACTAATACAGCATTACCAGTTCTTCTTAAGTTATTAACTAATACTCCTATAACACCTAAAGGTACCGCAATAGATACTGCAACTTCTGCATTAACACCAGTTTGAAGTGCTACTGGTATTGCAATAAGAGCAGCTAAACATTTATCTGATGGAATATTTCCTCCTGCTGCTACCATTCCTAGATAAACCATTTCTATACTTGCACCAACAATCATACCAGTTGTTATATCACCCCAAAGCAATCCAAGGCTAAAACCTATAAATAAAGGAGACTTTAGTGTTGAGAAAAGGGTATACCCTGCAAGACCTGCTGCAAACCAATACCATAATCCTGTTACAATTGCCAACATCAAAACAGATTCCATTTATAATTCCTCCTAATTTATAATTTTTATTTAAATTTCTTTAATGCATTTTCATATGTCATAGATGATTCCTCTGGTATAACTTGTAGAACTATTTCAACCCCCTCTTCATTAAGTTCATTTAGTTGTTCTACATCTTTATTTCCTAATGAAACAGCTGTAAATACCATCTTCTTTCCTGCTTCATTTGGAATACCTCCTAATTGAATCTTTTCATATTTAAGTCCAGCCTTATACGCCTTATTTGCCATATCAACATTCTTAAATAGAATAAATATATTTTTATCTCCTAAGGTATTGTTTTGGAATGCTTGTCCTGCATCTTCTGCTGTTAAAATAACTACTTCTACTCCTGATGGTGCCGCCATTTTATATATGTCAGCCATAAATTCATCTTGACCTAAGAAGTCATCAACTATTATTATTTTTTGAGCTTGAGCGATTTTCACCCATTTTGTTATAACTTGTCCATGAATTAATCTATGATCTACTCTTACTAATGTTATTTTTGCCATTATATCCACCTCATAATTTATATTTTTTTGAATTCTTTAATTAAATCCACACAAAGGTTATTATTTTTTTTGACGATTCTTTCTGGTAATGTATGTACTTCATCTTCTTTGCTTAATTCTTCATCTACGATTAAAATTGTCTGTAAGCTAAGTCCATTTATTGCATCTATCCCTCTTCTTATAGCAACAGCTATTGCAACACTTGATGTAGAACCTCCATACAAATCTGATATTATAATTTTCACATCCTCTTTATCTACTACTTCTTCAACCTCTTTCATGAATACAGAAACATCTTTTTCAGAGCTTAGTGATAAAACTTCGTATTGATTTGACAGTCCAAAATTTTTATTTGCTTCTTCTACTAATGCCTTTCCCCAAGTTCCATGGCAGAGTATGATTACCTTATATTTATTCATTGCTAAACAAATTCTCCTTTACAGCGATTAATATTGTGATTTAATTCTACTTCTTCCTCATCAGGTACCATTTGAATTGATACATTAATATTTTTTTTAATAAATTCATCTATTAAAAGAAACTCTTTTTTATTAATGTATACATTTTGAGATATTTTCTTTTTTCCTATCCCTGTAGATATTCTTCCAATAATAAGTTTTTTAATATCAATTCCTTCTTCTATCATTCTATTTGCAGTATCTAAGTTTTTAATTAATACAAAAACGTTATCATCAGCTTGGTTATTATAAAAATACCTCCTTGATTCACTTACAGTTAATATTGATAAATCAATATTCTTTGGTGCTGCCATTTTTATCAAACCTTTAGCAATAACATCATTAGTTGTTTCATCATCTACTACTACTATTTTTTTAACACCTAGATACTTAACCCATTTATATATCACTTGACCATGTATTAATCTATCATCACATCTGCAATATTTTACTAAAGACATTTTTAATCGAACTCCTTTTTCTATTACATTGAGCTAAGAACTTTATTGATATGGTTTATACCAGTTTTCCCCGCTTCAATACATGCCTCTGCTAACTCTTCTAAACTTTTCCCCTCTCTATTAATTAAAGCTTCAAGTAGCATTGGAAGATTTACTCCAGTAAGTGCATGAAACTTTCCACCTTTTTTAAGGTTTAAACTTGCAACATTACTTGGTGAACCTCCTAATAGGTCAGCTAATACTAAAACTCCGTCACCTTCATCTAATTCATTTAACTTTTCTACAAAATTTCTATTTAAGTCTTCAATATTATCATTCCTATTTAGTTTAATTGCTGCTGTCCTTTCTGCTGGTCCTGCAATAAGTTCACAGCTTTTTATAATTTCTTCACTAAAACTCCCATGAGTCATAACTATTATCCCTATCACCAATTTCACCTCACTTTTCTTGTCACTTTTTATATAAGCAATTGCTGTGCCAACTTATGTGTATCAATAACAAATGGCTATTCTACAGGATTTAATCAAACCTTTTTACTTAATTTATAAAAAAAACTTACTCTTTCAATATGTATCAAGAGCTTTTTCAAACCTGTATCAAATCTGTATCAAAAAGAAGTAAAAAAAAGATAGCCTTTTGGCTATTTTTAAATTTTGTATCAACTTTTGAATTTATCTGTATCATATTGTGATTCAAATATATCTAATATATTTGCATATTCCATATCTGAAATAATTATATCGAATGTCTCTTCTACAAGCTTAAAACTTTCTTTTATAACTAAATATAATTCTTTACTTCTACTAATTCTTTCTTCATATGATTTATAAACTAAAGACTCTTTTATTATTACTCTTTCAATCATACACGAACAATGAAATATAAACTTTACTAAAAGCTCATCTTGAATTACTAAAGAATAATGTTCGCTAATTCTATTAATTACTTCTTTTAATATAAAATAAGCCTTTTCCCCATTTAAAAAAGTCAAAGTTTTACTAATATTATCAATTAGTAATCTATCAAAATATCTACCACCATTATCTTTTTCAACATATGTAATTTCCATATCTCCATAATGTTTCTTTATAGATTCTATAATATTAAAATATAATTTCTCTAATGTCATTTCCGGAGTTAGAGCCTTTCTAGTTGCTTCTATTACAATAGGTGTACTTACCATATCTATTGCTTTTACTTCTTTTCCAGTAGCATCATGAATAACTTTAGCAAATGTTAAAATAGATCCCATATCAGTTAGAATTAAAATTCCCTTTCCTTTGTCAATTTCATTGGCTATTTCTATAGCTTGGACTAAAATATCCTGAACTCTATCTTCTAACCCCATATTGATTGCCACCGCATGGTTACAATCCAGTAAAGTATTAGCTACATTCACCATGCTAGATGCCGTAGATTCACCATGCATTATAACTAATATTGCTATACTCTCCTCATTTAATCCCACATAAGATAAATAAAGAAACGTTGCTAAAAAAATTGCTTCATCTTCTGGAAACTCAACTCCATACATTAACGACACATTAGATAATATTTCTTTTGCTATGTTATATTCATATGCTCTTTCCTTCATAATTTCATCTTTATTAGGATGCTTTACTATGTTCCCAATCTTTATTCTTTCAATTAAATTCTGAATATGTAAGGCTATGGCTTTTATTAATTTATCTAATCCTTCTCTTTTGCTCCATTTATCATGCTTTTGTAAAATATGCTTCACAGTAGTTGCAATTGAATCATTAACAATATTGTTATAAGCTGTTTGATTACTACTATTATATATAAAAGTATTCATTAAATTATAGGAATACTTCTGTATATCTTCATCTATAACGCTTCTAATTTGTGACTCTTTAATACCTTCTTGTTGAAGTTTATTCCAAGTTTCTTTTATCATTCCATAGAAATCTAAATCATATTTTTTATTTTCTATTAATAAATTTTCACTTTCAAAAGTCTTTTCTTCTGGTAAAAAAATAATATCATCTTTCCCAATAAAACTGAAGTTTTGTACAAACTCCTCTTTTCTATTATTTCCATATAATGATTCTCTAATATTGTTTGGTAGAAGAGATAGTCTTACATATACACATTCCCTTTTATAGGTCATATAATCTAAAAAAGCTCTTGCACAAATTAATTGTATGTCGCTTTTTAGTTGTCCTATATTTCCCTTACACTTGTATAAAATAAATGCCTTAATAACTTCTTTTGAAACCTTTAACTTAACACCAATCCTAATACTTTCTTCTTTAAAAAAATAACATATCAGCTTCATTCTCTCTTGAAAGCCTCTTTCCTCTAAAGACGGAATCTTTATAGTTACAGGTATTCTTCTTAAAAACGTTTCCAACATTGCTGTCTCTGGATCTTCTGTAGTAGCTGCAATTATCATAACCCTACATTCATGTACCTTATTAGCTTCTCCTAACCTTCTATATATACCTTTATCCATAAGCAGAAATAGCATTTCTTGTCCCTCTGCAGATAACCTATGAACTTCATCTAAAAACAATATTCCATTATTAGCTTCATGTACAATACCATACTTATCTTTATCAGCTCCAGTAAATGCTCCTTTTACATATCCAAAAAGCTGTGCTAATAATAATTGCTGATTATCAGAATAATCAGCACAGTTAAATATGATAAATGGTGCATTATCACTATCTTCTTTTATAGTTAAGCTATACTTATACATATATTCTGCAAATATAGATTTACCAACTCCTGTAGGTCCTATTATTAATGTACTCAACCCCTTAGGTGGATATATTACTGCTGCTTTAGCTTGCTCTATCTGGGACTTTAAACTTCCATCACATCCTATTAAATTAAAAATATTGTTCTCTTTTTTTATACCCTCTACAATATACTCATCTTTGATAGAATCATTTTCACTATATTCGTTTATAGAGTTAATATTATCAAATATCCCTTTATTTAGTTTCTTTCCTAAAATACTCTCAATACTTTCTTTATATAAGTACTGAACAGGTTTTCCCTTTATCTTTATAATAATACTTTCCTTTATTAATTGATTTAATTCCTTACTAGCATTACTTCTATTTATACATACTTCAGTAGCAATATATTCTGCATCAAATCCAAATCTAATGCCATTATTAAGTTTCAAGTGTTCTTCTGTTAACCTTTTCAAGCAAATTAAAACTTTTTCTTTCCTTGATAGCTTCTTTTGTATCATAGTTAACCTCCCCTATAAGCAGTAACACTGTTAAATATTATTAAGCTTAATTTTACAATATTTTAATATTTTTGTCTAATTGTGTAACTATTGATTTTTTTTCCTGTTCATCTTATAATATAAATTACGTTACCCTCATCTTTTATAGAGGAGGAATTTATATGAATTTTTTATCAGATTTACACACACACTCTATAGTCAGTGGTCATGGCTATAGTACTTTGTTAGAAAATATTAATTATTGTAAAGAAAATGGAATTAAGATACTAGGTACATCTGAACATGGTCCTAAGATGCCTGGTTCTCCCCACAAATGGTACTTTCACAACATTCAAAATATCCCAAGAATCATAAATAACATTATAATCTTAAGAGGATGTGAAGCAAATATACTAGACACTGAAGGAAACATAGATATAGAGCCTTTTGTCATTCCTCGATTAGATTATCTTATCTTGTCATTTCACGAAGCTGTTTTTTCACCAAATACATTAGAGAATAATACTAAAGCCTTAATAAATGCAATAAATAAGCATGATAATATTGAAATATTAGGCCACCTTGGAAACCCAAACTACCCAATCGACTATGAATTAATCATTAAATTAGCCATGGAAAAGAATATCTTAATAGAAATAAATAATTGTTCTATAAAAGGCGTGTCAAGAAATGGTAGCTCGGATAATTGTAAGTATATTGCTACACTTTGCAAAAAATATGGTGCTAAAATCATACTAACTTCAGATGCTCACATTTGTTTTGATATAGGTAACTATGAGTATTCTGAGAATATCTTAAAAGAAATTAATTTTCCAGATGAATTAATAATGAATTATCCTAAAAAACTTATTAATCATTTTCACCAAAAAGGTAAATTACTAGATGTTGATTATACAAATATTTGAGTAATAATACATGCTTGCTTTAACTCTTATAAAAAATCTTAATACTATTTATATTATATGAAATGGGTAAATTATAATGAAGAGGCTATTTAATAAAGCTTAATTACTTTTATAAACTTGATGAATTGATATGTTCTATGATGGCAATAAAAATTATAACATTTTTAATAGGTTTAGTTTTATACTCCTTATAATATAAAGCTAAAAAAGCATCATCTAAAAAGGAGCTGTCGCATGATCAAATTAAATTTGTTCTATGAGAGCTCTTTCTTTACTTATCTTAATTAGGTATATTTTTAATTGTTTTATATAAAGCTTATGTTCTAAGTAAAATTATGCATAACAAAAAGGAGCTGTCGCACTAAAAAATAGTGCTACGCCCTTTTTTATTTGTAATAATCATCAATATAAATTATTTTATTATATGTAATTATTTATACCTTACTGAACCTCCCATGACTAAAGTCACAGGGTTCCTGCTTCATAGAATTTTGCATACTAAAATATGTCTTACTAATTCTCAACAGGCTATCCCCGTAGTTCCTACGGTTCTTACATATGTTATCTATTTTTAACTGTTAATAGTCTTAATCCTTCTTTTAGTATATTTATACTTGCATTTATATCTCTATCGTGAGTTTCATTACAACTAGGACAAATCCATTCTCTTATATTTAAGTCCTTCACTTCCTCGTTTTTAT
>NZ_OEZH01000003.1 GCF_900243075.1 Clostridioides difficile | reverse complement strand
TATTATACAAGAATCCCAGGCTCTTTTGAACTTGGGATTTATTTTTTTTATACAAAAAAGGGCGTAGCACTATTTTTTAGTGCGACAGCCCCTTTTTCCAACTTAAAAACTAATATTTACTACAAAATATATCATAGAAAAAAGCCAAAAAATTCGTTTTTTCCTAAATTTATCTTATAAATATTTAGATATATTCCTGCTTAATAAACAGGGATATACATAGTATTTAATATATAACTTACATTATTTAATTCATGTAATCAATTATTCCTGAGTTTAAATTATATAAATGTTCAAAACCTTCTTCATCCAACAAATTACATGCAGTAACACTTCTATGACCACTTCTGCAATAAACCACTACTTTCTTATCTTTATACTCGTAAATTTCATCTATGTTATTGATTAACTCTTGTAAAGATATATTTATAGCATTTTCTATTTTATATTCCCTAAATTCATCTTTAGTTCTTACATCCAATAGTAAAATATCCTTTTCATTTTTCATCATTTCTTTAAGTTGATTCTTATTTATATTCTTGTACATATGTCTAAGATTCCTCCATTTTATTTTTATATTACTTATACCCTGTATTCTTTATACAACAACAAATATTATTTTTATATTTTTCTCAGTTATATAAAAAGCTATACTTATAAAAGCTTTTTTTATTGATAATAATCTGTTGATTAAAATAATTAAGAATGTTATGCTAATTATAAATTATTAAAAAGGAAAAGAGGTAATGTAATATGTTTAAGCAAAGGCTCTCTAAATTATTATCTAGTACATTAGTATTGAGTATGTTATTTACTGCTGCTCCAAATATTACTTTTGCTGATAGTACAAGAGATAATTCCGAAAAATATCAAAGTTCTGATATAGAATTACATGATTATAGTAAAAACTCGGAATCTTACCCAAAAACTAAAGCTCTTGCCAAAGAGAAAATCCAAACCTTGCTATCAAAGTATGGTGCTGTAAGTGCTCAATATGCCTTGATTGATAATGGCAAAATTGAGATTTCTGGTAATGGTGGAGTTTATAGCAAGCAAGATAACAAAAACTTAAATAAGGATAACATGTATAGTATTGCATCTATCAGTAAAATGTTTACTACAACAGCCGTTATGAAGTTGGTTGATGATGGAAAAGTAAATTTAGATACTCCTGTTGTAAATTATATACCTGAATTTAAAATGGCTGATGATAGATACAAGGAAATCACTCCAAGAATGCTATTAAATCATTCATCAGGGTTGATGGGAAGTAGTTTTAAAAACACTATTTTATTAGCAGACAATGATTCTTATGGTCATGATAATTTCTTAAAAGAATTACAAAAACAAAGATTAAAAGCTAAACCAGGAGCTTTTTCTGTTTATTGTAATGATGGATTTACTTTAGCTGAAATTTTAGTAGAAAGAGTATCTGGTATGTCATTTACTAATTTTCTTGATAAATACATAAATAATCCACTTAACTTACAAAATACAAAAACTACAGAAAATAGTTTTGATAGTTCAAAACTAGCAAAAGCATATGTACCTTATTGGGAAGATGCAGTTCCACAAGATAACCTTAATGCTATAGGTGCAGGTGGTTTATATTCAAGTGCAGAAAATCTATGTACATTTGCACAAACATTTATGAAAAACTCAAATGGTATTCTTTCTCCTGCTTCAGTAAAAGCTATGGAAAACAAAGAATATTTGAATGGTCTATGGCCTGAAGGAGAAGACTCTATACTTGGATATGGTTTAGGGTGGGATTGTGTCAACAGTGCGACAAGTTGCTAATTGAAAAGATTAGCCAATAATGATTTATTAATTATTGAACTGATACCTTGAACTGTCGAATGATAGAGTAACGTCTTGAAAGGCAGTCGCTGATACTTCGAATAGCGTTCAATTGATTGGGAATTGAAGGTTATAAGCTCGATAAAGACAGCTGAGAGTGTACCCTAAGGTTCTATATGATTCGCTATGTCGTGTGACTAGGTTCTACTGGACTGAACCTTACTTATAGAATCTATAGAAAAACAGGAAATGGGGCTAGAGGTAGTCAAGTACATGATAGGCTGGGCGTCTATAAAATAGTCATGGTTAGAATAGTAGGTAAAAACTACTGACGAATCTCCGAATGTACGGCTCTAAACACAAACATTATAGAAATGTAATGGGACTTAAACAGTAGACCTTGAAGTAGAGTAAAATTTGTTGATATGAAATACTTTATAATGTTAAAGGCATTATCAAGAGGTCAGGGTCAGAGGAGAAACCTAAAACTATATGGTAAAAGATAAAGGTATTGGAACTTGGGAAGGGAGCAACGCTGAGATAAGCCTAATACAAAGTCAATGAAGCGTTCAGAAGGAAATTTAGAATATTTTGATGTAATATATTGACAAATTTTGGTAAATATGTTAATCTATCCTTAAGTATAAAATGCTTTAATGGGTTTTTTATGCAAATTTCAAAATGAGGATGGTATATACAATGAGGAAACATAAATTCATATCAAAAGGAATAATAGAAAACTACAAAGAAAAAAGACGTAAAAAACTGGAATATATAGATTCATTAGTAACAAATGAAATGCTCAGACAGGAAATTGGTACATACCAATCGAATGTCTGTCCAGTAAAGGATTTAACAGAAAATGTTGGAGATGAAGTGCCATTCATCTCCAATCCGTTGGTAGCAAACCAACCTGTTAAAAACCCCAAATATAAAGAGTAAATACTCTTTATATTCATAGTTAAAGACTTTGTAGAAAATTATTAGGAATATGAGAAAATAATTAAATTATTTTCTCATACCTAATCCTAAAGAAATACAATGAATTTAAAACTCAAAATGTATAAATACAACTTTAAATATATAATCTTTAATAATAAGATGGTAAAACAAGTTGTATACAATCTAACTACCTCACGAACCTCAGGGGGATTCTATCCCCCTAGGAACATCAAACTATGTACAAATCTAATATAACTTCTGTTAATGTCTCCGGAAAGCGAAGCCATAGTACCGTTGAAGCCATGATAATAAGTGGTGGAGGGATGGGCTTTAGCCAACAATCTAAAAATTATCTATTATTTCAAATTACATTAGGGTTCGAGTACGATTAAGAAAGATTATATTCCTTATAAATATATACAAAGGAGATAATCGACCTATACGATGTATAATACAGATACGAAGTCAATAATTAAACAGGATTTACAACCATTAAAGAAAGACAAACTAAGATATAATGAATATTATAACTTGCAAAATACATTCGACAATTTGTATAAACAAAGCCTTGAAGGAAGTAAGTTCACCAAATTATTTAATTTAATATCTAGTGAAGAAAATATATTACTAGCTTATAGAAACGTTAAAACTAATACAGGAAGTAAAACAGCAGGTACAAATAGACACAATATAAATTACTGGAAAACGAAAGATACTAAAATATTTGTCCAGTATATACAAAACAGGTTAATGAATTACAAACCTCAAAAAGTTAGACGAGTTGAAATTCCAAAACCTAATGGGAAAATGAGACCTCTTGGAATACCCTGTATAGAAGATAGAATAATTCAGCAATGTATAAAGCAAGTTCTAGAACCAATATGTGAAGCAAAATTTCATCCACATAGTTATGGTTTTAGACCTAATCGTGGTACGGAACACGCTTTAGCATATGTAGTTAAGAAAATTAACTTTGAACATATGTATACTGTTATAGACATTGACATTAAAAGTTTCTTTGATAATGTTAAGCATAGCAAATTATTAAAACAACTTTGGTCAATCGGTATACACGATAAGAAACTCCTAAGTATTATCAGTTCAATGTTAAAAGCTGAAATCGACAAAGTTGGGATTCCTAACAAAGGAGTCCCACAGGGTGGAATACTTTCTCCCCTACTATCAAATATAGTTTTAAACGAATTAGACTGGTGGATAAGCAACCAATGGCAAACACATAAAACTCATTATCAATATTCTAATACAAGCCACTTGTACAGAGCATTGAGACAAACTAATTTAAAAGAAATGTATATAGTTAGATATGCTGATGATTTCAAAATTATGTGTAAAAATGTTAGCGAGGCTAATCGAGTCTTTATAGCTACACAAAAATGGCTAAAAGAAAGATTAGGATTAGAAATAAGTCAAGAAAAATCCAAAATCACAGATGTTAGATACTCTAACTCCGAATTTTTGGGTTTCAAAATCAAAGCTTATAAAAAGCGAAATAAATATATTGTTTATACAAAAATGACTGACAAAGCTAAAGAGCAAGTCAGTCACAATATAAAAGAACAATTAATAGCTATACAGCATTTTCCAACAACTAAGAATATCAACATGTTGAATAGAATTATTGCTGGTTCTCATAACTATTATAAAGTAGTAGCGAATGTATATCAAGACTTTAAGAACATTAAATATAATCTTTCTTTCAGTTTATATAATCGCTTGAAAAATCTAAGAACTTCTACAGGAAATTTAACGCATGAATATGAAAGTAAATATAGTAAATATAACTTAA
Source organism: Clostridioides difficile (assembly GCF_900243075.1). GTDB lineage: Bacteria > Bacillota > Clostridia > Peptostreptococcales > Peptostreptococcaceae > Clostridioides > Clostridioides difficile_D. The sequence continues at coordinate 46,140 of NZ_OEZH01000003.1, read as the reverse complement.
AGAAGCAATATATACTAAATGAAATCATGTATCCTCTAACTGGAATCAAAACGACCCCACCGTTTTTATTTAATCAAACGGTATCAAATTATACGAAAGAAGGTCGGAAAATAATACATACAAGGTTAGGTTGTATAGATAATAATATACTCAACTATATAGCATATAACCCTGTACTCAATAAAAGTGTAGAATATAATGACAATAGGTTATCAAAATATTCAGCACAGAAAGGAACATGTATTATAAGTGGTTATCCATTAGTAGAAAATATGGAAGCACACCACATCACACCAGTCAACAAAGGAGGTGATGATAAATTTAGGAATTTGATTTTAGTTATACCAGAAATACATAAACTTATTCATGCAACTAATATTGAACACATACAATATTATATAAAGGAACTAAACTTAGACAATCAAGAAATTAAGAAATTGAATAAATATCGTAAGAAAATCGGAAATGAAATAATATGATTGATAGATTCTTGGGGGAACGCCGTATGAGGTGAAAGTCTCACGTACGGTGTGGAGCAGGGGAAAAGACGGAGATAGCATCAAACTCTTACCTATTGCTATCTTATCCATTTAATCAGTATAACTTAAAAGCTCTTACAAAAGGTGGAGACTCTTTACTATTCCACAGTAATCTTATAGTTCTTCCAGATGAAAATATGGCAGTTGCAGTTCTTTCTTCTGGTGGAAATAGTCAACTTGATGAAATAATTGGACAAGAAATCTTACTCTCTGCATTAAAAGAAAAAGGTAAAATTAAAGAAATAAAACCTGATAAAACGTTTAGCAAACCACAACAAGTTAAAATGCCAAGCTATTTAAAAGAAAACAGTGGTCTTTATGCTTCTTCAAATATGATAAAGGTCGAGGTTAATGACAATGGTACTTTAATAGTGTCTTCTCCTTATATAGAAAATGGACCTGAAGATAAATACGTATACATAGGTCAAGATAGATTTGTATCTGAAAAAGGTAATAGTTGTTTAAAATTTGTAAAAGAAAAAAATAATATCACATATCTAAATATGAGCTCTTATGATGATGTCCCTGGATTAGGTCAGACAGCAAGTTTATACTATGTGGCTCAAAAGGTAGATGACAACAATATATCAAATAGTGTAAAAGAAGTGTGGAAAAAAAGAAATGGTAAAGGCTACTATCTAGTAGATGAAAAATATACTTCTCAAAGCTATATGTTTGGTTCTGTAAAGGCAACTCTTGGTCTTTCTGATGAAACTCCAGGTTATATAGTTAACACTAAGATAATAGATGAGAATAACTCAAATGCTTTTATAGAAATACCTGGTGTAATAGGTCGTGATTTATCCGATATTAAACTTTATAAAGAAAATGGTACAGAGTATTTATCTTTTGCCACACAAACTTATGTTAGTGAAGATTCTATAACTAATTTGCCAGCAGAAAAATCTTTTACTTGCGAACTAGCATCTAATGGTTATGCAAAATGGTATAAGATTGGTGATGATATAGCAAATAAAAAAATAGAAGTTAATCTTCCTCAAAATTCATCTTTTGCTGTTTATGATGATAAAGGAGTTCCTGTAAACTATTCTTTAGTTACAAAGAACAATAGAGTTAGATTGCCAAAAGGAGGCGTAATTGTTTTCTCAGGAAGTCCAAATGCTAGATTTGAAGTTACATATCAAGATGAAGTAAATGCAAGTGCACTTACAGGAACTGATAGATATGAAACTTCTATTAAGATAAGTCAAGCAGGTTGGGAAAGTGCTGAAAATGCAGTTTTAATAAACGACTCAGCAATTGCAGATGCTTTGGCTGCAACACCATTTGCATACAAGAAAAATGCTCCTATATTATTGACTGGAAGCTCTCAAATAAATGAAAAAACTTTGGCTGAATTAAAGAGATTAAAAGTTAAAAATGTATATGTAGTTGGTGGAGAGGCTTCTATAAATGAAAAATCTCTAGATACTATAAAATCAAACAATATCTCTGTATCTAGAATTTCAGGAAGTGATAGATATCAAACATCTATGAATATTGCTAAAGAATTGAATAATATTAGTAATATATCAAAGATTTCAGTAGTTAATGGTGAAAAAGGATTAGCCGATGCAGTAAGCATTGGAGCTGTATCAGCTCAAAATGATATGCCTATAATACTTACTAATGAAAATAGTAATATAACTGAAATAAATAACTTATTTAAAAACAAAAAGATTGATAAATCTTATGTAATCGGTGGAGAATATACAGTTTCTAAAAATATAGAAAGTAAACTTCAAAATCCACAGAGAATATCAGGTAGCACTAGAAATGAAACTAATGCAAAAGTAATAAAAGAATTTTACAAGGATTCTAAGATAGACAACTTATATGTTGCTAAAAATGGAATGAATAAACAAGATGATTTAATAGACGGATTATCTGTTGGAGTTTTGGCTGGAAAAACTAAGTCTCCTGTAATACTAGTAGGAAACTCACTAGATTATAATCAAAAAGAACTATTTAAAACTATGAGATTTAAATCTGTAACACAAATTGGTGGAAATGGAAATGAAAACTCATTTAAACAAATAAAAGAAATAGCTTAACATACTAAAAAGGCTATATTCAAGTAATATTAATTGAATATAGCCCTTTTTTATTTTAGTTTCTATTTATCATTCATGCTTAACAATTTATCTAAATATACTGACTTTAATTGTTTACTTGCTAAAATCTTTTTAGCTGGTTCAAGCTTTAATATAGCTGATAGTATAGCTCCCATAGCTCTATGACTAGCTAGAGCATTATTATCAAAAATTAAATTTTGTAACTGCCCTTTTTCAATTGCCATAAGAACTGCTCTATGTACTGAGTTTGCTGGAGTTATTATTTTTTCATCTCTCTTCAATAACATAATACTATTTTTATGGCAATTTCTAACACAAACTCCACAACCTAGGCATCTATCCTCATCAATTTTTATATATTCTTTATCACCTTCCTTGACCTTACTTATTGCGTCTATTGGACATGCAGTTATACATTTACCACATTTTACACAACTTTCATGGTTTATATTCGGTATAAAACTAGTTGTCTGTACAGGATGAAGATTTCCAAATCTTTTGGCTGCTACTAGTGCCTCACAACAACATCCACAGCAGTTACATATAAACGTAACCCCTTTTCTAACATTTTCTCCACATTGAACTAAGTTATGCTCATATGCTTGGTGAAGTAGTTCTTTACATTCTATTTTATCTACACGTCTTGCAAATTTATTATTTATTAAAGAATTTGCTACATTGTCAAATGTCATACATATATCCATAGGAGCATCACAAGCTTTTCCAACATGTTGCATTCTATGTCTACAGTAACACATACTTACACCTATATGAGTTGATTCATCAATTATATGAGTAGCTCTTTCATAATCTAAAATACTAACTTCATTATCATTGGTCAAAACTTCCTCTTGAACATACACTCTTCCAAGCTTTGTTTCTGTCGAATAAAATAAATCTTTGATAAAATCTTCTTCTACATTCATATATTGATAGTAGAGTTCTGCTAAAAGTTTTTGGTCTATATCATGTCTTGTTCTCATCATGGCAAACTCAAAAAAACCAGCCATTGGAGGAGGCATTATATATTTCTTCCCTTTATTATCTTCTATATCTAGTATCAGAGCCTTACTAGCAAGTTTATCCAATATTCTATATGCTTCACTTTCACTTATACTCCAAATTTTAGCTGCTGTTTTTACTCTAAAAGGCTTTATTGGAAGCTGAGCCACTAATTTCGCCTCTTGTTCAGTATATAATACATTTAGTATCTTGTATAATGTATCTGATGGTGGAGCACCTTGTGGAAACCTGTTTATTCTTTCCTCTAAACTTTTATACATATTCTTAGCAGTTATATGAGAAATAGTAATCACCTTCTTTTTCTTTTGTTTTCCGATAGGATTAAATATTTGCCCTTATTATATAGAATCCTACTTTATATAATACCAATTCTTTCTAAATAGTTAAATACATCTAGTAATTTATTTATTAGATTTCTTATATAAATAAAAAATCGTTCAATTAATATAATAATAGTTTATACCAATTAAACGATTTTAATAATGTTTTATATAATTAAAAATTACTTTTATATACTCTCTCTTCTTATATTATCTATTATGTTTTCTTTACTCAATTTACTCATTGGTATATATCCTGCTATAAAAGTTATTATAAAAACACTTACTATACATATAGCTATTGCTACCCATGGTATAACAGGAGAAAACTCGATTACACCTGAAATAAGTTTATTCATAATTAGAATTATACCAATACTAATTGGTATTCCAAACAACAATGACAGTATACCATATATAAAACTTTCTAAATATATCATTTTTCTAAATCCTTTAGGAGTAACCCCTATAGATTGTATTACTGCAAGTTCTCTTTTTCTTAGATTTATACTTGTGCTTACTGTATTTAGAATATTTGTAACACTTACTAAAGATATCACTGCTATAAAACCATATACAAATATTTTGACAACTTTTAGATTTTGTTTTTCACTTTCAGTAATTGAACTTTCATCGTAGAAATTAAAATTATTTTTATTTGCCAAAGCTTCTATTTCCTTCTTAGTCTGAATACTTCCTCCTGAATCAATAAATATAAGGCTTTTATTTAATTTTAAATTTAAATTTTCAGCAACTTCATCATAAGTTATAAATTGTAATCCCATATTTTGATAACCAAGACCTAGACGTTCTTCATCAGTTATAGCAAGAATCTTGACCTTTATTTTTTTACTTAAGGCATTTTCATCAAGATATTCACAATTTACTGTATCTCCTACTTTATAGTTGGTAAGTTCTACTATACCTTTCTTCCCATTTGATTCAAATGAGCTTTTTCTAACTAATATAACACCATTTTCTTCAATTGCTCTCTCCTTATTAAAAGAACCCTGTATTAAGTTATTTGTTTTGTTTTTTACTGCAAAATCTCCTGGAAAAATTAATTCATTATTACTGAAATCATATTCATAACTATCTCCAATCTTATATTTTTGATAATATTTCCTGATTAAATCTTCCTTGGATTTATTTATTTTATTTTCACTTACTCTTATAGACATATATTGTCCTGTTGCTAATTCAAAGTTTTTTATTCCAGAAATAGCTTCTAATTTACTTATAGTATCATCTATAGACTTAGCTGTACCCTTTGCAGTTAAATACAAATCATAGTTTCTTTGAGAATTTTTTATTTCTTCACCTTTTAATAAAAGTAATGTAAATCCGCTAAAAGATATAAATATTATTATACTTACCATTAAAGAAAAAAGAGTTACTATGAATTTTTTTCTATTTCTCCTTATATTTTTATACGCAAGTACTCCTTCAGTTTTAAAAATCATTTTAATAAGCCTTGAACTTTTAACCTTTCCCACTTTATACTCTCCATTATTTTTAATTACATTAAGTGGAGAAATATTAGAAGCCGATATTGCAGGTAATAGAATTGATATAAAGATTGTAAACAAAACTATTATTACACTAACAATAATTATTATTGGATTATACACTATCTTCAAACTCATTTGAGTAACAACCGATTCTGTAAAATGCTTATTTATAATTTTAAATAATAAGTCTATGGCTACTGTTCCAGATATTATCCCTATTGGTATACCAATTAAACTAATTATAATACCTTCTATAAAAACTAATCTTTTAATTTGACTAGATGTAGCACCTATAGAATTTAATATCCCAAACTGTTTTTTTCGTTCAGTTATAGAAATACTAAAAGAATTATACACTGTAGCAATTGTACATATGATTACTAAAATAGTTACTGCTATAATTATAGACTTTATAGAGCTATTTATATTCGCATACTTACTAGCACCTTGTAACCTCAATAAATGTTCATTGTATTTTATCATATCAGAAACTGCTTCTTTATCCTTATTTGAATATATATTTTTGCTTATTTTATTACTTATTTCATACACATCTTTAGGATTTCTTAGTGCTACTGATACATTAATTGTATCATTGTAATTATCCATAGGATTAAAATAAGTTATAGCAGTTGCAATTCCATTGTAACGTTCAAATCCAGGTTTTTTAATTATACCAACAACTTCAAAAGTTCTATCCTTTTCATTTGCTATATAATCCCCCTCATGAAATACCATACTATCAATCTTCTTCTTACTTGAATCAAACATATCTCCTACTTTTAAAGTTATCTTATCCCCTATTTTTAAGTTATCATCTATAAAATTAATAATATTTTCACTTAGAACAATTTCGCCTTCCTTAGCTGGAAATCTACCTTCTTTTATAGAAATTTCATATCCGTTTATTGCATTTTTATCATATTGCTTTATACTTAATATGCCATTTTCACTATTTTCTAATTTAGAATATCCAAGTTGTTTGGTAAATGCATGTTTTTCTACTTCAGCTGATTTCGTTACATATTCCACATTCTTTCTATTTACATCATAAAATGTAACATGGAAACTTCCATCATTCTTTATAGTTTCTCTCACTTGATAATCCATAAAACTTTCAAATATATTTCCTATACCACAAATTAAAGCTGTCGAAAGTATTATCCCGATTATGGTTACAATAGTTCTTCTTTTATTCTGTTTTAAATATCTAATAGTTAGGGATGTATATAAATTCATCTACATCACCTCATCACTTTTTATGATTCCATCTTCTATGCTTATAATTCTATCAGCTTGAAGCGCCATATTTTTATCATGAGTTATCATTATTAGTGTCTGATTGTATTTCTTTACTGATAATTTTAACAATTCTAGTATTTCTTTTGAATTTTTACTATCTAAATTACCTGTTGGCTCATCTGCTAATATTATAGAAGGTCTATTAATCAAAGCACGTCCTATGGAAGTTCTCTGTTGCTGACCTCCTGACAATTGGTTTGGAAGGTGCTTTTCTCTATCATTTAGACCTAAGGTTTTCATTAAATCGTCAAAATATTCTCTATCAATATCTCTATTGTCAAGCTCTGCTGGAAGTAATATGTTTTCCTTCACATTTAAGACTGGAATTAAGTTGTAAAATTGATATATAAGACCTATATTTCTTCTTCTAAATATCGCCAAATCCTTAGTCTTTAAATTATATATATCAACATCATTTATATAAACCTTACCACTAGTTGGTCTGTCAACCCCTCCTAATAAATGTAATAAAGTACTTTTACCACTTCCACTTGGACCTGTTATTGCTATAAACGTTCCTTTTTCAACTGATAAACTTACATTTTTTATAGCATCAACTTTTGTTTCATTTTTACCATAACTTTTAGTTAAATTTTCTACTCTTAAAATTTCCATGGCTACCTCCAATATTTATATTCTATACTTCATATCTTAGACTTTAGCTATTACTATAAAGTGAATTAAATATTACAGATTAGTCACTATCACTATCATACATTTTATGAAATATTATATGAAACTCTGTCCCCTTGCCCTTTTCACTGTTTACATAGATATCTCCATTTTGGCTTTCTATTATAGATTTTGACATTGCAAGACCTATCCCTACACTATCTTCTTTTGAACTACTTCTACCTCTATAGAATCGTTTAAATACATGTGATATATCTTTTTTATCTATACCTTCACCATCATCTTTTATTATTAGTTCAGAAAATAATGGGTTTTCTTTATAGGTTATAATTATATTTCCAAATTCAGGAGTATGTTCTATACAATTTTTAATTATATTCACTAATGCTTCCACAGACCAATCAATGTCACCAATATAAGATACATTATCATCTCCTTCTATAGTCAATTTTTGATTTTTAATCTCCATAGGTATTTTCATAGATTGCATTGCTCTATATATGAGTTCACTAAATTTTACCTTATCCTTTTTAAAATTTATCACTTTTGCTTCTACCTTTGATAATTTAAGCATACTTTTAATCAACCAGTCCATTCTATTTAATTGATTTTTTATCTTATTTAAAAAATCGATTTTTACTTCATATGGTACATCATTATATAATAAATCATTCAACATTATTAAAGAAGTCATAGGGGTTTTTAATTGATGTGATATATCGGAAATTGTATTGTTTAAAAATATCTTTTCTGTTTTTAAAAGTTCAACCTTTTCGTTAAGAATTGTTGTCATCTTTAAGAGTTCAGTTTTTAAAAGACCTATCTGACCTTCTTGATTTTTATTTTTCATATCAAATGCTTTGCCCTCTGAACTATAGTAAACATACTTAGTCATATCTGATACCTCATTGTAAATTGACTTAAAGTATCTAACAATCAACACAAATATCAAAATAAATATTATACATACTAATATTATATTTATTTTGGTAGTCTCTAAAACTAATTTAGAAATAATAGGCTCAGAGTTTATCTTAATAGATTTATCATAATTATACTTACTTAATATTTTCTGACCATAATCTATGTTTTCCATAGACTTGCCTTGAGTTATTATATCTACTATATCACTTTCTAAGTTTGGATACTTACTTGATAGAGTCCCTATTATAGCTTGATTATTTCTTACAACCATATTTTTAGTTAAAGACACATTGATTATGCTAAATCCAATAGATATGATAATAACAACAAACATCAAAATAACATACTTACTTAAAAACTTCTTCACTTCTGGATTATATAGAAACACTATTTTCACTTCCTATCCATTTATAACCAATACCTCTTACAGTTTCTATGTAGATTGGTTCACATAAATCATCACCTATTTTTTCTCTAAGCCTCTTTATATAAACTGTTAGAGTATTGTCATTTACAAAATCATAAGTTACATCCCAAAGTTTTTCCAATATTTGGGTTCTACTTAAAACTGTATTTTTATTCTGTATAAGAATTAAAAGAAGCTTATATTCAACTGATGTCAGAAATATTTCTTTGTCATTTTTATATACTCTAGCTTCTAGTGTGTATATATTTAAATCTCCAAATTTAAGTATTTTCTTAGTTTCTTCTAAAGTATTGCCTTTTCTTCTTAAAACAGCTTTTATTCTCGATATTAATTCTCTAATTCTAAAAGGTTTTGTTATATAATCATCTCCACCTATATCAAGACCCATTACAATATTTACTTCTTCATCACAAGCAGTCAAGAATATTATAGGAACCTGAGAGAATCCTCTTATATATTGACAAAGCTCATAACCAGTTCCATCTGGCAATGTAACATCCAATAGTATCATACTGTATTCATTAGAAGAAATCATTTCTTTACCACTCAATAAATCCTTTGATATATCTATACTAAATCCTTCTTGTTCTAAAGCATACTTTATTCCAAAAGATATAGTACTATCATCTTCAACTATCAACAACTTTAACATAACCATTTCCTTTCTTTTCATTTTAATTTTAAACTATCTACCTATATAAGTTTTATTATACACAATTACCCTAGATACTAAAATATCTCTAGAATTACAAAATAGTCACAAAGAACTACTAAAATTTATAAAAACAAAAATGTAAGTTGCTACTTAACTCTCTAAAGAATAATACAAATTCTTTCAAGTTAAGCTACAACTTACACATTAGAAACTAGATATTAAATAATTTAGTATTACTATTTGTTTAATTATACAGAGTATTACTTATTCTTCTTCATACTTTTTGTATTCATCTTCTTTGTAAATATTATCTTTTTTAGCATCTTCGTGTAAATCAATATCATTCTTTACATCTTTAACACTATTTACATATTGCATCATTTCTTCTTGAGAAACATGTGGACAATTTTCACAGTTTATTCTTCTTGAATTAAATTCTTTTACTTTTTTTTTTAATTCTTCATATTCATAATCCTGTTTTTTGTCTCTACAGTCACAGTCATAATCAAATTCGTCATATTTATAATCATCATAGTCACTATTTCCATAATAATTTGTATCAACCATTTGAGAATTGGATTTACGATTTTTCACCATTTTGTATACAGCATATGCACCTACTCCTGTAAGTATAGCTCCTGTAAACATCATTGGTTTACTCATTCCATCATCTTTTTTATGCATTTGTCTTTTCATTAAATATGTTAACATATTTTTTCTCCTTTCTAATTTTTATTTCTATCTATAGATAGTATCTGTATTATTTTAATAAAAATTATGTTATTTTTTAAATTACAATTTTTACAAAATATAAATTTATATTTTATGTTCGATATTACTTTTTATGTTATACTATATATATAACAATCGTTTTCATTTATAAAGCATAATGGAGGTTTTTTATGGTTTTAAATTTAGATTTTAATAGTGATAAATCTATTTATGTACAAATTAAAGAAGAAATAACTAAAGCTATAGCTTCAGGAGAATTAAAAATAAATGAATCACTTCCATCTGTAAGGAGTATGGCTGAAAATATTGGTGTAAATTTACATACAGTGAACAAATCTTACAATGAATTAAAAGAAGAGGGATTCTTAAATATTGATAGAAGAAAAGGCGCTATTGTGGCTCAATTACCAATGAAAGTAGACAACACAACTCGTCAAAAAAATAAGCTCGACTTGGAACTATTAGTAGCAAAATCTTATTTATCAGGTATTAGTAAAGAAGAATTTTTGTCACTAAGTGCAAATTTATTTGACAAATATGAGGTGAAACATTATGAGTAAGATTGAATGTTTATTTACAATATTTCCAGTTCTAATTTTGATGTATGCTACATTTTATTTTATGCCCTATTTTGTAGGTAAAAAGCATATTTATGGGGTTTATATAGACCAAGAACATAAAAACTATACTGATTTTATAATGCTGGATAAAGAGTTTAAAAAACGTTTATCTTTAGGTCTTGTTATAGACTTTATATTAGTTTTTATCCTCGTTTTTACACTTGATAAATTGGAGCTTTCCTATTTTGTTGGTATTATAGGATTGCTATTGTATGAAAGTATATTATATATTCATACCCATAAAAAAGCTAAAAAGCTTAAATCAGAAATTTATTCTACATTAGGTCATATAGATGTAGACTCAAAATTAATAGTGGATATGGATTTTATAAATAAAAAAAATAAACTGATAAAAAAATTTAAAATACTGTACTTAATACCAATACTGTTTACTTTTGGAATGAGTATTTTTATAGCCTTTAATTATAATCAACTGCCAGACTTAATTGCTACTCATTGGAGTATAAATGGAACACCTGATGCTTTTGTAGAAAAATCGTTCCTTAATGTATTTAAATTAATAGGCACTGACTTTTGTTTAATGATTTTATTATATATAACTTCTATTGGCTCCATAAAGTCAAGAGTTAAGATAGATACAAACAGAATTGAAAAAAGTAGAATTGAAAATATTAAATATTTAAATAAAATTGGTTATTTGTTTTTGATATTGATGATTATAATGACAATACAATTTTTTACCACTCTTTTATCAATAAAAACAAAGTTATCAACTGCTATGAATATTACAACGCTTTTAGTTATACTTTATTTGATAGCAACATATATTAAGTCTCCAAATTTAAAATCCAACTCTTCTTATTCTCCAGAAGAAGATGAGAAGTATTGGATAGCAGGCATCATATATAATAATCCAAATGACCCATCATTGATGGTTGATAAAAGGTTTGGTCTTGGATGGACTATAAATTTTGGAAATCCTCTTGGAAAAGTACTATATATTGCTATAGCTTTACTTTTAATTTTTTCATTGTTTAGCCTAATAAAATCTCTTTTACTTTAAATACCATAAAAGGTATCTTACTTGTATTATTGGGTATTATATTTTGTAGGATAAGAAATATTTCATATTATCGTTGAAATATAGTATTTATATTACTAGAAATGGAGATTTGCATAATGTTGTCAAAAGCTGAAATCAAATACTTTAATGAATGTGCTTCTGAGATACTTTCTTCTGAAAAAGTACAACTTATGAGAACATTTCCTCATCATGGCAATGTTTCATGTCTTGAACATAGTTTATCAGTAGCATATTATAGTTATCTATTATGTAAGAAATTAAACCTAAATGTTGATATTAAAAGTGTTATCAGAGGAGCTTTACTACACGACTTTTTTCTTTACGATTGGCATTACAAAGGTGATAGGAAAGGATTACATGGATTTACCCACCCTAAAGAAGCACTAAAAAATGCAACTTTATTTTTTCAAATAAATGAAAAAGAAACGGACATAATTTTAAAGCATATGTGGCCACTTACTGTTAAGCCTCCTAAATACAAAGAAGCACTTATTGTCTGTTTGTTGGATAAATTTTGCTGTTTAGTTGAGACTTTAAAGATACATTCTTTATTATCTCCTTATCATGTATAAGATAGGTCTTTAACATCTTTATAATTTAATTTTAAAGAGGTATTAAGTATTATATTCAACTTGATACCTCTTTACTATTTTATTATTTATTTTTTACAATATCATTTTATTATAATATAATTATAAATCATAACATTTATCCTTGATAACTTACCCTTCTTATAGACATACTTACTACCTTAAATAACAGTAAACCAGCTATTAAATTTATTAGTATTGCTGGTGCTACTGCAACCATAAATAATGCTATAAATGAACCTCCAGGAAGACCTACCATTGCCTCAGCAACTAGTAAAAATGTAGTTCCACTAACAATAGTACCTATTGGAAATATTATTGTAGCTACTATTAAATCTTGCTTTTTGTTACTCAAATTTTTCATAAATGGTAATTTATAAATTACATACATTACCATGAACATTATATTTATTGTAATCGTTTTATCAAGTATATTTGGAACTTGACCACCTGGAAATTTAGTTGTTAGTGCTGCAAATATTCCTGTCACAATTCCTGCTACTAGACAAATCTTATAATCATCTTTATTTAATATCATTATTATAAACATCATTGCTAGAGATATATCTGGTTGCATTGGAAGTCCTATAGCAGGTGTAAGTTGATGTATTAATAAACCCATAGCTAAAAGTATTGCATTTAAAGTTAATTTTTTTGTATTTGTTTTCATTGTAATAATTCCCCCTAATTTGTTTAATATTCATTTTATTTTTTTGCCAATTCTTTAAATCATTCTCTTTACTCTTTAGAGTTCATAACATCTCTTTCACCACCTTTTATCTCAAATTATATATTCTCTCTTTAAAATTTTTTAAAATAAAAAACTCCGTCCTAAATTAATAGGACGGAGATTATCCGCGTTGCCACCTAAATTATATAAAAATAAACCTAAAGTTCAATTCTTATATATCTCATTATCAGGTACTTACATACCCTATTCGCTGTAACGTGCGACTGACGATAAAGTCTACTCTCATAATAATATGATTTCAATTTACTCCTCCAAGGTCCATTCACTATATTCCTTCTTGCTAAGATTCCACCATCCTCAGCTCTCTATGTTGAAGCTAAACATAATTACTCTTCCTTGTCATAGGATTTTTAATTTGCTATTGATATTATAATATTCTAAATTTTTATAATTGTCAACTCTAATTTTTTATTTTCCATAAAATTTATAAAAAGCATAGCATAATCTTTATAAATGTTCTAAAATTTAATTTAAACATTAAAATTAGAAAGGATGATATTATGTTTAGAGAAATGAGATTGAAAAAGAGAGAAATGACGAAAGAAAATACTGTAGAAGTATTAAAAAATGGTGAATTTGGTACTTTTTCCACTATATCTGAAAATGGCTATCCTTATGGAGTTGCTGTAAACTACGTGTACTTTAATGATTCTATTTACTTCCACTGTGCAAGAAATGGTCATAAGTTAGATAATATATCAAAAAACAACAAAGTTTCTTTTTTAGTAGTTGCTAATGAAAATGTTATCCCTGACAAATTTAGTACTACTTATTCTAGTGCTATAGTATTTGGAAAAGCTTCTACTGTGGAAGATGAAGAAAAGAAAAATGCTCTTGTAGAAATAATAAAAAAATATTCTAAAGGATTCTTTGAGGAAGGCATGAAATACATAGAGAAAGATATGAATTTAACAACTGTAGTTAAAATAGAAATTGACCATATTTCTGGTAAAGCTTCACGTTTATAATCACATACTAAAATACCTAAAAGTATCTATACAGCCACTTTTAGGTATTTTTATTTGATATTTTTATATATTAAGTCTTTTTAGGTAATCTTTTATACCCAACTTAACATCATCACTTGGTCTTATATCAGAATTATCTCCTGCTATATGAAGTATTCCATAGGCTGGATGACCTCCTCTTACTGTACATGGAACTGACAAAAGAGTCATTCCCATATGTTGGGCAAATATATTCATTGCTTGTAAAGCTAGCTCTCCTCCTCCATGTTGTGAACCTGCTGTAGCAAAGCAACCAAATATTTTCCCACTTAAGGGAGCTCCTACCCAAATATCAGAAAAACTATCCATAAACATCTTAATTTGCCCAGATACATTTCCATAATAAGTTGGTGACCCTATAAATATAGCATCATAATCTAGTAGCTCTTTTCCAGACTTAATTACATTTATACTTTCAAACTCATCTTTATATTCTTTAGAATTTATTAAATAATATTGAGGAAGTGTTTTTGCAACTTCATCACTTACTTTAAATATATCTACATCTATACTCATTTCTTCAAGTACTTTTTTATACTCTCTCGCTAATAAATATGTACTCCCACAAACACTATGAAAAATTACTGCTGCTTTCATCTTTATCCCCCTGATTAAATTCAAATTTATTTTTTATAGTAGTATTTTTATAATCAAATACTACTATATTATACTAAATGGATTTAAATATATATCACTTTTTATTACTTCAATTTCACTAAATTCATCCAAAAATCTCTTCATAACATTCTTAAATATATCTTCTGTATCAAAATGACCACAATCCACTATACACATTCCAATATCAAGTGCATCTTGTGCTTCATGATACTTTACATCACCAGTTATTAAAACTTCTGCTCCCTGTCTTTTAGCTTTTTTTACAAACTCTGAACCAGCTCCTGTTACGACAGCGACTTTTGTTATATTTGTATTGAGATTTCCCACCACTCTGATATGCTTCATATTTAATTTTTCTTTTATTTTATTTGAAAGATTTTCTAATGTCATACTTTCATCAAGTCTACTTATTCTTCCTAGACCAAATGTCTTCCCTTTATTTTCTAGTTTGTACAAATCATACGCAACTTCTTCATAAGGATGTGCATCCAACATAGAACTTATTACCCCGCCTAAAAGCTTCTGTGGTACCACAGTTTCAATTTTAACCTCATTTACAATTTCTATATCATTTACGCTTCCAAGAAACGGATTAGAGCCTTCTAATGGCTTAAATTGTCCTTCACCTTCTATTGAAAACGTACAATCACTATAATTTCCTATATGACCTGCTCCTGAATTGCTTAAAACCTTTCTAAGTTCATCTGAATAGTTGCATGGAACATACACTGCTAGTTTGTATAAATTCTCGCTTTCAGTTACATCTAAAACTTTTGAGTTACCAAATTCCATAATTTCCATAAAATAGTCATTTAGACCATCAAATGCTATATCAAAATTGGTATGCATAGAATAAAGTGATATATCATTTTTAATAAGTTTTTGTATAAGCCTACCTTTTAAGTCTGCACTATTAATCTTATTAATTTTTCCAAATATAAAAGGGTGATGTGTCACAATTAAATCTATGTTTTTGGATATAGCTTCATCAATAACATCTTCATTAGCTTCCAAAGACACTAATACCTTTTTTACATCCATATCAAAATCTCCAACTATAAGACCTACATTGTCCCAATCCTCAGCTAAGTTTAGAGGATACTTTTTTTCAATTTTTCTAGTTAGACTCTTTAATAGCATATATACCTCCAATTTATTTTATTAAATTTTCAAGTTTTTTTATTGCAACTTCACTTTCTTCTCTCTTCTTATCTATCGATTCCCCATTTTTTCCTTCTAGCTTACTAACTATAGAACTATATGTCCTTATCTTTTTTTCTATAAAATCGTTAAAAAGAGAGTCTTTATCTTCTAAAAGTTTTATTCCAACTTCATAATATATCTCATCTTCTATTATAGTATTTTTACCTGTATATTTGGCAACTATTATTTCATATATTCTAAAATCTTCTCTCACTAAAACTTCTTCTAAAATTTCATAACCGTTGTTTAAAAGGTAACGTCTAAGTTCCTCTTGTGCTTGCATAGGCTGTAGTATTAATTTTTCTACACTATGTGCTACTTCTTTTTTAGCTTCAAGAAGCTCACTTATTAGGATTCCACCCATACCAGCAATTATTATTTCTTCTACTTCTCCTATTTCAAGAATCTCTATACCAGAACCCAATCGTAAATCAACTTTATCTAAAAAATTGTTCTGTATGACTTCTTTACGTGCATTGTCAAGAGGTCCTTTATTAACATCCGCCAACACTGCAAATGGTACTCTGCCCTTTTTTAACAAATATACTGGTATGTATCCATGGTCCGTTCCTATGTCAGCTATTTTTTTACCATCTGTCACTAATGATGCTATTTTCAATAATCTATCTGTTAATTTCAAATATAATTCTCCTTTCAATTCCCTTTATTTATAGAATTTAGTCCAAGTTATAGGCACTAAACTAAAATAACTACAAAAATAAAATTAAATCTTTACTACAAAATAGCCATGAGATATCACTTATCTCATGGCCTTTATCACAAAAACATTAATGATGTATCTTTTTAATCTAAATAATCTCTAAGTTTTTTTGATCTACTTGGATGTCTTAATTTTCTTAGTGCTTTTGCTTCTATTTGTCTTATTCTTTCCCTAGTTACATCGAACTCTTTTCCAACTTCTTCAAGAGTTCTAGCTCTACCATCCTCAAGACCAAATCTAAGTTTTAATACTTTTTGCTCTCTATCATTTAATGAGCCAAGTACATCCTCTATTTGCTCTTTTAATAAAGAATATGCTGCTGCCTCTGCTGGGGCTGGAGCATCATCATCTGGAATAAAATCACCTAAATGGCTATCCTCTTCTTCTCCTATTGGAGTTTCTAAAGATACAGGGTCTTGAGCTATTTTCATTATTTCTCTTACTTTATCTTCTGTCATTTCCATTTCTTTTGCAATTTCTTCTGGTTTTGGATCTCTTCCAAGTTCTTGAAGTAGTTGTCTTGATACTCTTATTAATTTATTTATAGTCTCTACCATATGAACTGGTATTCTTATAGTTCTAGCTTGGTCTGCAATAGCACGTGTTATAGCTTGTCTTATCCACCATGTTGCGTAAGTACTAAACTTATATCCCTTTGTATAGTCAAATTTTTCGACTGCTTTTATAAGACCTAAATTTCCCTCTTGTATTAAATCTAAAAAAAGCATACCTCTTCCTACATATCTTTTTGCTATACTTACAACTAGTCTTAAGTTTGCCTCAACTAATCTTTGTTTTGCTATCTCATCGCCTTCGTGCATTCTTCTAGCAAATTCTACTTCTTCATGTGGTTTAAGTAGAGGAATTTTTCCTATTTCTTTTAAGTACATTCTGACAGGGTCATCTATACTTATCCCTTTTGGTAAAGATAAGTCCACAGTTTCTATTTCTATTGCAGAAGAGTCGTCATGTGAAATTGCTTCTGCATCTTCGTCTAAGTGACTCATACTTAAATCGTCATCAGCAACCGAAAAATCTATATCAGCTTTATAATTTTTTGTTTCTGTTATTTCTATTCCCAGATTCCCTAAAGTCTCATAAAGATTTTCTACTTGATCCTTATCAAGTTCTGTCTCCGAAAAAGCTTCCATTATCTCTGCAAGTGTAAGAGAACCTTGCTTTTTTCCTTTTTCTATTAATGTCTTAGCAGTAACCTTTTTTAACTCTTTTTTATTCGATTTATTTTCCACACTCAAACCTCCTTTCTCTACAAGCTCTTTAAAATTTTATTTATCTCAACTATTTTTAAAGCAATTTCCATAACTCTACCATCTACCTCTTTCATATCATTATTATTTTCTAATTCTTGTTGTTCTTTCAACAAGCTATTAATTCGCTCTTCTAATGAGTTTTTTCTGATATTTGTTATTATTCCTTCTATTTCCTTTGTGTTCTCTAAGTTTATACTATTCAAAGAAATTGAATTTAATTCTTTTAAGTATTCTTCGGATATGTTTAAACTTTTCAATTTGTCAATAGTTATTTTGTCCAATTCTTGATTTTTAATCATGTAATTTAAAATTTCTTTACTTTCTTTCAATAAAAAATCACTTTCTTCTACTTTAAGTAAGGCTATTTCTCTAATTTTTTTATCTTCTAACATTATTTTTATTAGAGTTTCTTCAACTAATTGTTTTCCGTCTTGTCTAACTTCGACTTTCTCAATTACTTTTTCTTCTACTTTTTTTTGATTTTTGTTATTATACAGCTTATTATAATTTTTACCATAGATTTCTCTCTTTATAGACTCGACATTAATATCTATTTGATTGCTTAAATACTTTGTATAAAAATCAATTTCAACAGGACTTGTCAATTGTTTTATAATTTTAGAAGCTTCTTTTGCGAACTTCACTCGTTCTTCATCTTTTTGAATGTTAAATTCTTTTTTAAGATGATCTATTTTATATTTTATGTAGTGAGTAGAAACATCCATAGCTTTTTTATAATCACTAAGTCCATATTTTCTTACAAATTCATCTGGGTCTTTAGCATCTTTTAAATCCAACACTTTTACATTGATACCTAATTTAGTAAGTATATCTATAGCTCTTAAAGTCGCTTTTATTCCTGCTTCATCAGAATCATAAGATATAATAGCAGTGTCCGCATATCTCTTTATTAAAATGCCTTGTTGTTCAGTCAAGGCTGTTCCAAGGGTTGCTACTACATTTCTTATACCATACTGATAAAGCGAAATTAAATCCATATACCCTTCAACTAAAACTATACTTTTACTCTCTAAATTTTTTCTAGCAAAATTTAATCCATATAAGTTCTGTTTTTTATTAAAAATTAATGTATCTGGAGAATTTAAGTATTTTGGCAAAGAATCATCCAATACTCTTCCTCCAAATCCTATTATGTTTCCTCTATAGTCGAATATAGGAAACATAACTCTATTTCTAAATTTATCATAGCAATTAGTTCCATCTCTATTTTTTGCAATTAGACCACACTCCAATAAATCTTGTTTTTTATATCCTTTACTGATTAGAGTGTTCATAAGAGAATTCCATGAATCCAAAGAAAATCCTAAACCAAATTTCTTAATAATTTTATCATCTAGTCCTCTTATTCTTAAATATTCATACCCAAGATTTTTACTTCCCAACAAGTTTGAAAGATAAAATCTAGCTGCTTCTGTGTGAATATCTTGAAATTTTTTAGATTTTTCTATTTTAATTCTAGTTTCTTCATTCATGTTAGTATTAATTTCTATACCGCATTTATTTGCTAGAATTTTTACAGCATCCATAAAATCTAAATTTTCCATTTTCATGACAAAATTTATCACATCTCCACCTTCACCACAACCAAAACACTTATAAATTTGTTTTGATGTATTTATATAAAAAGATGGTGTCTTTTCGCCATGAAATGGGCATAATCCTTTGTAATTAACTCCAGATTGTTTTATATTCATATATTCAGATATTACACTTGCTATATCGCATCTAGCTTTTATTTCTTCAATAATGTCTTTTATATCATTCATATTATCACCTTCTGGTGTAATTTTTTGTGTTAACATTTCTATTCTACACTATATTCTAAATTTGTCAATCACTCAATATACAGAATTCGACTTTTTTTATTGATATCCTTCTTATTAATCAAAAAATTTTTATTTTTTATATTAATTCTATCAATATTAAGTCTTTATTTATATCAAATAGTCTAACTATTAAATTATATAACTTATAAATTCATCTCAATAAGCATTACGAATAAAAAAGAGGCTTTTGCCTCTTTTAATAATTATTAATTGATTTCATTAAATCTTCAAATTCATTAAAGCAAAGAGATTGAGCACCATCTGATAAAGCATTTTCTGGGTCAGGATGCACTTCTACCATTATTCCATCTGCTCCACATGCAAATGATGCCATTGACATAGGTTTTACTAAGTATCTGACTCCAGTAGCATGACTTGGGTCTACCACAACAGGAAGACCTGTTTCCTTTTGAATAATTGGTACAGCAGCTAAATCTAATGTGTTTCTAGTATAATCATTATAGGTTCTTATACCTCTCTCACACATTATAATATTACTATTTCCTTCTATTGCTATATATTCAGAAGCACCTATCCATTCAGTAATTGTTGATGCTATTCCTCTCTTTAACATAACAGGTTTATCTTGTTTTCCTACTTCACTTAAAAGAGTAAAGTTTTGCATATTTCTTGAGCCAATTTGAATTATATCACTTATACTATACAGTTCATCCATATCCCTTATATCCATAAGTTCTGTAATAACAGCTATACCAACTTCTTCTTTGACAGCTTTTAATATTTCAAGACCTTCTTTTTTTAATCCTTGAAATGAGCTTGGCGATGTTCTTGGCTTATATGCTCCACCTCTTAAAATATTTGCACCATGTTTTTTTACAAATTTAGCAGTCTCTAAAAGTTGCTCATAACTCTCTATTGCACATGGTCCAGCTATTATAAGTTTATCCTTTTTTACAACTATCTTTTTATTATTTGTATTTATCTCTATCTTTGAATTATTATTAAATAGGTTTTCTTTCATAACCTACAAGCTCCTTTACTTCTTCTCTTTCTTCAGCAGATAGGAGGTTTAAATGTTCTTTTATTGATTTTTCATTTATTATAAGTTCTTCATTTAAATCCATAAGTGGTATCAAAACGAAAGCTCTGTCTTGAATCCTTGGATGAGGTATTATTAATCTTTCATCAGTAGAAACTACATCATTAAAAAATAGTATATCTACATCTATAGTTCTTGGTCCCCAATGTACTATTCTCTCTCTGTGTAGCTCTTTCTCTATTTCTTGACAATATTCTAACAACTCATAAGGTTCAAACTCTGTTTCTATTTCTACACACATATTTAGAAAATCTGCTTGTTCTGTATATCCCCATGGTTTTGTTTCGTATAACTTTGATTCTTTCACTTTATATATAGAATCACTATTTATCAAAAGTTCGAATGCTTTTGATAAATTATCAAATCTATTACCCATATTAGTACCAATTCCCAAATAAGCCTTATTCATCTCTTGTTCTCCTTATCTCAACACCAAAATAGTCATAAATACCATTTACAGGAGCTTCAGGCTTTCTAACTCTAACCATAACTCCATTTATAAGTATAAATTTATTTAAGACTTCTTCAGCAATATTTTCTGCCAAAGCTTCCAAAAGATTAAATTGTTTATTTTCAGTAATATCCTTAACAACACTGTAAACTTCAGCATAGCTTACAGATTTATTTATATCGTCACTAAGTCCTGCTTCTCTTGAGTCAACATAAAGTTCCATGTCAACAAAGAATTTCTGACCTAGAAAATTTTCTTCTTTAAGAACACCATGATATCCATAGAATCCCAGATTACTAAGTAATATTTTATCCATTATATTATACCTACTTTCTGTATATTGCATCAGTCATTCTAGCTGCCATTAAGTTTTCATAAACATCATGCACTCTAACTATATCTACACCATCTCTTATCCCAAGAACAGTGGTAGCTATTGTACCTTCTAATCTTTTTTTAGGTTCAACTGGAAGTACTTTTCCTATTACTGATTTTCTAGATGTACCAAGTAAAACGGGATAACCTAAGTCTTTTAATTCATTCAATCTTCTTAATACTTCAATGTTTTGTTCAAAATCCTTGCCAAATCCTATTCCTGGGTCAAGTACTATTTTTTCTTTTTTTACTCCACAGTTTATTGCCATTTTTATGCTTTCCTTAAGAAAGTATTTTATTGACTCCATTATATCTTTGTCATAGTTTGTCCCATCTTGATTATGCATTATACACACTTCTGCGTCATATTTTCCTATTACAGAAGCCATATTTTTATCTTTTCTAAGACCCCAAACATCATTTACCATAGTAACACCTAATTTTAAGGCTTCTTCTGCGACATCTGCCTTATAAGTGTCTATTGATATTGGTATATCTAGTTCTTGTTTAAGTTTTTTTATTACAGGGATTACTCTTCTTAGCTCTTCCTCTGAGTCCACATAGCTATGACCTGGACGTGTAGATTCTCCTCCTAAATCTATTATATCAGCACCTTGGTCAACCATATCTTTTGCATGCTGTATTGCTATGTCTAAGTTATTAAAATCTCCTCCATCAGAAAAACTATCTGGAGTTACATTTAATATTCCCATTATATAAGTCCTTTTACCATAATCAAACACAATTAATGACACTCCCTTAAATTAAATTTTATATCTAAATAAATGATTATATCTATAAACAAATTGCTACTTCATAGTAATCAAACTCATAGCCTCAGCTCTAGATGCAATATCCTTTTCAAATATACCTCTTACTGCTGATGTAACAGTTTTTGAACCTGGTTTTTTTACACCTCTCATTGTCATGCACATATGTTCAGCTTCTACTACTACTAAGACACCATAAGGTTGCAATTCTTCCATTATTATATCTGCGGCATTTTTAGTGATTCTTTCTTGTAATTGTGGTCTTTTTGCCAATGTATCTATTACTCTAGCAAGTTTAGAAAGACCTGTAAGTCTTCCTCCTTTTGGTAAATAAGCAATATGTGCCTTTCCAAAGAAAGGAACTAGATGATGCTCACAACATGAATAAAATGGAATATCTTTTACCAATACTAATTCTTCATGTTTTTCATCTGCAAAAAGAACCTTTAAATGTTCTCTTGGTTCTTCACTAAGACCAGAGAATATCTCTTCATACATTCTAGCAACTCTATTTGGAGTCTCGATTAGACCTTCTCTATCTGGGTCTTCTCCAATTGCCTCTAATATTTCTCTTACTGCATGTTGTATCTTTTCTTTATCAACTTTATTCATTTAAACTCCCCCCATTGATTTGTGACTAGAAGATTAGTTTTATAACCTCTTTTGTCTCAACTTCTTTAAAAATATAATTATAAACATCTAAAAGTTTTTGATAATCATAGTTTTCACTTACTCTTGATACTAGTTCAAAAAGCTCATTGTTTTCTTTCTTCAAAACTTTTAGTAATTTTTTATCTTTTGGTACCCATTTATCATTTATATTAAAGTACCCAATTATTATATCTTTTAAATATAAATTCGTCAAAAAATGATATTCAAAAACATCAAATTTTTCTTTATTTTTTAAATTTGATATTTTTGCTTTAATATCTTGTTTTAAAAAAGACTTTTCTTCCAGTGACATTTTATTAGGACCATTTAGGTAAATATTTCTACTTATCTCTTTTATAGCGTTTGATATATTTCCATTATCAAATAGTACTTTAGCATCTTTCATCTCTTTAATAAAGAAGTACTCTCTATCTGATAATAATTTTTTTACACCATCTTTTGAAAAGTAATTTATATCAAATTCTATTCCCTTTTTTTCAAACAACACTCGCTCTTGTTTTTCCCCTTCTTTTACAAAAACGAATACATCAATATCGTTTATTTCTACATCATAAAGAGTAAAATCTACGTATTTACTAGAACCCACCAAATACACTGCTAAAGTGTTTTGGTTTTCTATTATTTTAGTTATCTCTTCATTATATACTTCATAAATACAACCTATCATTTTTTGTCTCCAATAAATTGTTAATATTTTAATTTATTCTAATAATTCTACTATTTTATCAAAAATAACATTTTCTTTATTAAATTTTATTTTGTCAATTTCTGTAACCTTCATAGCGCCCATAAGACTATTTGTGACAAAAACAAAATCAAAACTACTAATTTCTAACGTATTAATTTCATTTTCTACCAACTCTATATGTAATTCGTCACAAATCTTTATAATCCTTTTTTTTATTATTCCATTTAATATTGGTAATTTACCACTAGGAGTGTACACTCTTTCTCCTTTTATGAAAAATATATTGCTCATAGAACATTCTAGTATTACACCATCTGAGTTTACAAATATACCATCATTATAACCATCTTTATTTGCAACATTTTTGGTATATATATTTTCAAAATAATTAGTAGTCTTATGTCTATGAATTAAACTATTCCCTCTAACTATTGGTGATATAGTTAATCTAAACCCCTTATCATAGGTCTCTTGATTATATGGAATATCCCTAATAGATATATTATAACCTTCATCAAAAACGGTAATTCTAAGTGCTTTATTAATAACATTTTCTTTTTTTATATATGTAACAATTTCATTTATCAATAAATCTTTTTTATAGTTTATATCTAAATCTAAGCATTTTATTGAACTTAGCATTCTTTCTATATGGATATTTAAATCTATTGGTATGCCATTTTTAACTTTAATAGTTTCAAACAAACCAATTCCAAATTTACTTAAACTACTATCAAAACCTACACTATTCTTCATAATATCCCCTCAAAGCCTTCATTATAGATTTTGCTTTATCAAGTGTTTCTTGATATTCTTCATCTGGGTCAGAATCCCAAGTCATTCCTCCTCCAACTTGAAAGTAGACTTTTTTATCATTTTTAATTATTGTTCTAATCGCTATATTAAAATCCATATCACCATTAAAACCTATATACCCTATTGAACCAGTATACACATTTCTTTGTGTTGGCTCTAATTCATCTATAATTTCCATCGCTCTAATCTTAGGTGCTCCTGTTATAGACCCCCCTGGAAAAGTTGCTTTTATTACATCAGTAGCATCTTTATCATCTTTTAGCTCACCTACAACTGTTGAAACTAAGTGATTTACATTTGCATACGGTTCAATTACAAACAATTCTGGAACTTTTACACTTCCAGTTTTAGATATTCTGCCAATATCATTTCTTTCTAAATCTACTATCATAAGTAGTTCGGCTCTATCTTTTTCACTATTTTTAAGTTCTTGTTGAAGTTTTAAATCCTCTTCTTTATTTTTACCTCTTGGACGAGTACCTTTTATTGGTCTAGTTTCTATTTTCTTATTAACACATCTTATAAATCTTTCTGGAGAATTTGATAATATGTGTGCATCTTCAAAGTTTAAAAATGCTCCAAATGGCGCTGGGCTAAATCTTCTTAAATCTCTATATAATTCAAAACTTGTAAGTTCTGTTTCTCCACTAAACCTTTGTGTTAAATTAGCTTGGTATATATCTCCTTGTCTTATGTACTCTCTAACACTTTGAACTGCATTTTTAAATTCTTCTTTTGTAAAGTTAGATTTAAGCCTTATAGGTTTTACCTCTTTTTCTTGATAGCATATGCTATCTATACCTTTTTTCTCTTCTTTTAATATTTTTTGTTCTATGTAGTCAATTATCTTTTCTTCTAATTTTATATCTATATTTGGAGTAGCTATGTAAGTTTTTTCCATAAGATGGTCTATAACTATTACATGATTATAAAATCCAAAATACATGTCAGGCATACCAATATCATCTATAGCAGTTCTAGGTAATTTTTCTATATAATTACCTAAATCATAAGATAAATATCCTACAGCCCCTCCTACAAATGGAAGGTTAGTGTCATTTGTAATCCTATATCTATCTAGTTCCTCTTTTAAAACTTCTAAAGGATTTTCATCAGTATTTTTATATTTTAATACCTTAAATGGTTGGCTACTTATAAAAGAATATCTTCCCAATTTTTCTTTATCCATAGCACTATCTAATATAAAACTGTCACGTTCATTTCTAAAAATAGTAAATATCTCAAAAGAATTCAGTTTAGTATTTATCTCTCTTATCATATTACATATGTATCCTTTCTCTAGCTTCTGTTATAAAGTTTTTCAGCATTTCATGACCATACTCTGACAAAATAGCTTCTGGATGGAATTGCACTCCTTCTATTAAGTAGTCCTTATGTCTAATTCCCATTATTTCACCTTTATCAGTAGTTGCTGTAACTTCTAGTTCTTTAGGAACTGTATTAGAATCAATTATTAGTGAATGATACCTAGTGACATTTAAAGGATTTTTAAGTCCACTGAAAACTCCTTTATTAATATGGTTTATACTGTATACTTTTCCATGTACAGGCTGTTGTGCCTTTATAATATCTCCTCCAAAAACATGTCCAATAGTTTGGTGACCCAAACAAATTCCTAATATAGGCTTTTTCCCTTTAAAATACTCAACAATGTCTATACAAATACCAGCTTCTTTTGGAGAACATGGTCCTGGAGATAATACAATTACCTCTGGATTTAGTTCTTCAATATCCCTTATTTTGATTTCATTATTTCTTTTTACTACAACTGTTTCCCCTAATTCTTCTATATATTGTACTAGGTTATATACAAAAGAATCATAATTGTCTATCATTAAAATCATACTATAAATCTCCCCCCTAAAAACTATTTTATTAATTCAGAAACTGTTACAAATTTAAAGCCTTTTTCAATCATTTTTGGGATAAACATATCTAAAGCTTCAACTGTATCATTAGTCGCATAATCATGTAAAAGTATTATATCTCCATTTTGTACTTTTTTAATTATTTTATCTGCAATACTATTAGCACCTGGATTTTTCCAATCCTTCACATCTACACCTGTCCATAAAATAACTTTATAGTCATGCTTCTTTGCAATTTCTATTAGGTCCTTTTCTCTATAACTTCCAAATGGTGGTCTAAATAATGTGGGTTTTTTCCCAGTTACTTCCTTTAAAATATCTTCACACTTAATAATCTCCTCTTCTATCTGACTAGAACTTAAATTACTTATATCAGGATGATTAAAAGTATGATTTCCTATCTCATGTCCTTCTTTACTTGCTCTTACTAGTGGTTCTTTATACCATTTTGCATGCTTTCCAGCTATAAAAAAGGTAGCTTTTACATTGTATTTCTTTAATACATCTAAAACTTGACTAGTTTCTTTAGGATGAGGACCATCATCAAAGGTAATTGCTACTAATTTTTTTTCCCTTGAACCATGCTTAATCAAAACATTTCCATTAGTATCCATCATCAAAGCAGAAACTTTACTAAAATTAGATATTAGTATTATTCCACAAAACAAGACTACTGCTATTAAACACTTATATACTGTCTTTTTTTTCCATGATGTCATTTTTAAACTTCCTTTCAAATATTTTAGTTATTTATAAAAGTTTTGAGTGTAATATGTTTTATAACTTCCTCCAAATATTACTCCAACTCCAATATTATTATAATTCCCTAAAATATTTTTTCTATGTCCTTCAGAATTCATCCAAGCTTCATGTGCATATATTGCATTAATCTGTCCTGCTGCTATGTTTTCTCCAGCTGAAGTATATACTATCCCTTCTCTTTTCATTCTGTCAAATGGAGTTTCATTATTCTTATTTATATGGTCAAAAAAATTATTATCTCTCATATCTTCACTATGTTTTCTTGAACTCAAAGTTGCCTGTTCACTGTATTTAAGCGAGTTTAATCCTCTTTGATTTCTAACACTATTTACAAGGTCTATAACTTCAAGTTCAAAACATTTTTTAAGTTCTTCTCTATCATCTGGATATAAATTTTTAAACTCATCTTCAGTACTTTTATCAATTATTAAATATGAACAAACTCTATTTTCTTCATGAATATCGTAGAAAATTGTAATATACTTACCTTCTTTACTTATTATATCATATTGATTTTCTGAGTTTATTATATATCTAGTATTTCCTTTTCTCTTATATTTTAATGGTGTAATCTTAGTTCTCACTGTCTGTCTATCTTGATTTATTTTTATATCTTGATTTTCACATGAATTCATAGAATTACTGTAAAGTGCCACTACTTCATCATTTTCAAGCCCAACCATTGCAAATTCTTTTCCATATTGATTATATATATACCAATCAAAACCATATTCACTAGTATCAATTCTACCAGGTTTGCCAATACTTGATAAAACTTGACTTAAATTATCTCCTAAACTTATTTTTTCAAAGTTCTTTATATCTGATTCTCCTAAGTTTTCCTCTTCAGCATTATTTGATTGTAAATTTTGATTTTTTTCTTTTTTCTCTTTCTTAGAATTATCATTTATATTTATCTTTTCTAAAAATTCATTCCATATTTCACTTTGAAAAAATTTTTCTTTTAAATCATATCCTTCTTCTAATAATTCAGGACTATAAAATAAAACAATAAGTATCACTAACACTAAAGCAATTAATTTCTTCAATATACCCCTCCTTTGTAAAATAAATCAAAAATTTTAATATTATATTCATTACACTAATATTGATAATGTATACTAATCAATATCATTTATACCTATTTGCAGTAAGTATTAGAAAAAAGCTTTACCTACTAATAGATAAAGCTACAGTCTTAAAGAAAATATTTCATCTAATGTTCTATCAAAGATAGATGGCTTATCGAATTTCCAAGTCCCTTCATAAACCAATTCATTATTTAGATAAAAAGTTCCTTGCCCATGTTTTTTTCCATGCATAAATTCGCCTATATATTTTTTACCTTTTTCCCATATATAAGTTCCCTTACCATGAATCAAATTATTCTTCCATTCTCCTTCATAAAGTATTTCACCTTCACTATTGTAGCAAATACCATACCCTTCCATCTTTCCAACTTTAAACTCACCTGCATATATACATCCGTCACTCCACTTATAAATACCTTTTCCATCTTTTTTCCCATTTTTCCAAGTTCCAATATACTCGTCTTTGCTATTATACAACATATTTCCAACACCATTCATCATATCTTCCTCAAAATTACCTACATACTCATTTCCATTTGAAAATACAAAGTTTCCTTTTCCATTTTTCTTATCTTGTTTGAATTCTCCGATGTACTCCATAACTGTTCCTTCATCAACAAAAAAAGTATATGAGCCTTGACCTTCCATCTTTCCCTCTAAAAATTTGCCTACATACACATCCCCATTTGAAAATTTATATATTTTATTTCTCGGCTTTTTTGTATCAACATCATCTATATCACGTATTGTTTTTCCTTCTAACTCTAATACTTCATTTTCTGGAGCAAAATCGCCCTTTTTTAAAACACGCTTCTTCATGTTCTTTATACTTTTAATCTCTTTGTTTACTTCATTTATATATTTCAAATAATTATCATACAAATTAACATATTCTTTAGATAAATTCATAATGCCATTCCTCCAACGTTATTCCTAGATATTTTACTAAATCTATTAAATTTATTATATCCTAATAGTGGTCATATTTTCTACATATTAAGTAATTTTTTCAATTTTAATTTTAAAATGATATCTTTTAAAGTGATACACAAATCATTAATAAAACCTTTATTTTCATATACTAAATTTAAATAAGCTGAGAGTTATAATATACAAATTCATATTATAGACTCTCAGCTTGTAAAATTTTCTATAAATCTTTTGCTTTAAACCCTCTTCCTTTTACCTCTGTAACATCATTTACAGATATAAAAGCTTTTTTGTCGTACTTCAAAGCTATATCTTTTATCTTTGGTATCTCATTTGATGACACTATTGTATATATAATCTTCTTTTTTTGATGAGTGTATGCACCCTCTGCATCTAAAAAAGTTACACCTCTAACTAAACTCTTCATTATATCTTCTGCTATTAAATCGACTTCATTTGACATTACCATAACAGATTTTTGATAATTCATTGCATCTTTAATAAAACTCATTGAATAAGCATTTAAAAATAGACCTATAAGAGTGTATAACGCTAAATCTAACCCAAATAAAAAACTTCCTGTAAGTACTATCAAGCCATTTATTGCTAAAGCAGTATCTTTCATTTCTATATTCTTCTTAATTTTTAGTATAGCAGCTATTATATCTGTACCACCTTGGGAAGACCTAGTTCTAAATACAACCCCAACACCTAAACCAGACAATATACCGCCATATACACTTTGAAGCAATATATCATGTATAGGTATAATCTGACTTATTTCCTGAGTTGCACCTAATAATAATGAAAATACAATCATATTTACTAAACTTGAAATACAAAACTCTTTTTCAAGGTATATGAACCCTAAGATAAATATTGGAATATTGATTAAAAATGTTAATAGACCCACATTTATATTTGTCAAATAGTTTATAGATGTTGCTATACCTGTAGCACCTCCACTAAGTAGATGTGCTGGTCTTAAGAACCCATTTATACCTATAGATGTCATCAACATCCCAAATAACATTGTTGAATATCTTAAAACTGGATGTTTTTGTAGGGTATTCTTAACTTCACTCATTTCTTTCTCCCTTCAATCCTTTTAAATCTTTAGAATTTTAAAAACTTATTTTTACATATATTATATTATTCCTGATGTAATAGATAATATTTCAAATAAATTTTTTTATATAATTTCTTGAACTGTCATCTATTACATCATCTATTATAGTATCTTTTTCATATATGTCTAGTGCAATTTTTAATATTCTAATCTTTAAAAACGTTCAAATCATCTCATTTATGCTTTAAATGAAACTTTTTCTAGCACGATATGATACTACTTATTATTTAACTTGCAATATAGTAAATTTATAGTATTTTTTTCTAAATATCCATTTTAACAGTAATTTATTTTATTTTAGCAAATTTCAACTTAATAATTGTCTGTTCATAATTAATTCCTAAATGAAATTTTTGTTTTTATAATTTCAGTACATGATTTTTTTATTTCATTATTTGCATTTTTTTCATTCAGTTTTATCTTAAAATTTTTTTATTTTATTTTGTTTTAGGTATTCAATGTACTGATTTTAATTTTATTTTTATATAAAATTCATTATAATAGGTATTAATATTACTGTAATTGTCCCAGAAACCCCAATAGAAACACCACTCATAGCTCCCTCTACTTCTCCAAGTTCAAAAGCTTTTGTAGTTCCTAGAGCATGTGCAGACGTTCCAAGGGCAATTCCTTTAGCAACTGGATGATTTATATTTCCAAGTTTGAATACTGTAGAAGCAACCATACCACCAAAAATACCTGTAAAAATTATGGCCACAACTGTTATTGATTCTACACCATTTAAAGAATTTGCTAAAGATATTCCCATTGGTGTTGTTATAGATTTGGGAATCAGTGAATTTATTATACTTACATCTGAATTAGCTATTTTACCAATTATCAATACAGATACAAAAGAAATAACTATACCACAACCTATTCCTGCAATAATCTCAAACATATGCTTTTTAAATAATTCAAATTGTTTATAAAGTGGAACTGCAAGTACTACTGTAACAGGACCTAAAAAGAAATTTAGACTATCTGCTCCTATCTTGTAGTTCTCATAGGGAATTTTAGATATACTTAAAAATAATATTATCCCTATGATTGCAATTAATAATGGATTGCACAGGGGATTACTTGTTTTTCTTTGAATATATCTCCCTAAATTAAAAAATACTATTGTTACTATTATGCCAAATACTGGCGTCTGTAATACGTTATACATTTTTTTGTCCTTCTTCCTTCTTTTTTATCATCTTTTCAACTATAATTCCAGTCGTATACATTACTATTAGTGTACTTAAGCATATGACAAGTAAAAGCACTAATACATTTTCTCTTATTAGGTCTAATGACTTTATAAGTGATACACCTGCTGGTATAAAAAATATAGCCATATTGTCAAGGAAAAATCCACTTACATTTTCTATGCTACTTAAATCTAAGACTTTAAATTGTAGTAGTAGAAATAATAATAGCATACCAACTATACTCCCAGGAATAAGTATAATTCCCTGTATAAAGGAACTTATGTACTCTCCTATTACCCATATAGATAAAATTATTACTAATTGATTGAAAACTTTCATCTTCCACCTCCAAAAATTAAAGAGATTGCTTCAAATCATATATTTGTAGTTTTATCAACAAGCAAATATCTTTCTTTAAATAGAAAGTTCTAATTTGATACAATCTCTTTTTAAATTTATTTTTATTTTAATTTAATAAAATACATACTTGGTTGTTTCAAAAAACTTAACTATATAAACCTATTTTTCACTTAAAATCTCTTTTATTTTTGAATTGTTATACATACTGTCTGGAACTTCACTTCTTAAACTATAAAAAGTTTGTTGTGCATTTTTTAAATCACCATTATTATAATAAAGCATACCAAGTTCATAATATGAGTCATCATAATACTGGTCATGTTTAGTGTAAGTATTTATATACTTTTTGTAATATTTTATAGCTTCATCCTTATTTCCCAATAACTTATTCGTTATTGCTAATTGATATATTGATTCAGAAATATATTTTTTAGTTTTTCCAGAAGATACTATACTTTTAAAATTATCTATAGCTTTTTCATATTCTTTATTTTTCTTTAAATCTAAAGCTTGATAATATAAATCTTTCTCACCAGTTACAGTTATCTCTTTTTCTGGTTCTTTATTTTTAACCTCATTTAATTCCTTGTTCGTTTTTTCTAATTTTTTACTCGTTTCTCCTAGCTTTTTATCAGTTTCATTTAATTTTTCCTCTTTACTACTTATTTGGTTATTTAAATTTTCTATTCTCTTTTTGCTTTGAATCAGATATACACCCATACCTATTAAAACAAAAATAACTATAATATATGGTAAAATGTTTTTCTTTCTTTTTACTTTTTTTACCTCTTCCTTTTTACTAGTATCTTCTTTTTCTTCTTCATCTTTTTCAAATATTGGATTATCTTTATCTAGCTCTTTAAGCCTATCTAAATATCCTTCTCTTTTTTTTACATTCCCTAGTTTATCATACAGCAAAGATAAAATTACATATGGCTCTATTAGTTCAGGTTCTTCTTCAACTATATTCTCTAAAATATGTATTGACTCATAATTTAATTCTTCATTTATGAATCTTATAGAATGATTGTACCTTCCTAAAAAAGTTTTAAAATCTTCAGATGAAATTAGATTTACATATTTTCTAGATATATGATTATTTTCATAACATAAAGCAGTATAAAAACTCTCAAAGGACTTAGCAAAATCACATTTTAATAACTTCAAAAGACCTCTAAGATTTAATATATCTATATCTTTAGGATTTATCTCTAAAGCTTTGTTAACCATATTAATGGCACTAGTTACATAATTTTTATATGCTAAATCTAATGCATTATTATATCTTTTATATGATTCTAACTTTAACTCCTTTGATGTTGTGTCTGACTTTGAATTTAAAGCTCCCTGTAAGTTTAATAAAGTTTCTTCTTTATAATTTGTAGTCACATAACTCTGTTTTAATGTTTTTAATGTTTCATCACCATCTTCTTCTTCTATGTTAAAAAAAGTCAAATCACTTTTGTTATCTTCTATCAAAGATATATCTAAAATTTTTCTAGGCATGTTTTCTATATCTTGTTTTATATCTTTAACTAAAATAATACTCACCTCCACTCTAAAATATATATTTAAGATAACATATTTAATATGTCAAGTCAAAACTATACATATTTTGCCATTATCCTCATAATAAAAAAGGTAATCCTCTTCTTTTTGTGAAAAGGTTACCTCTTTTTCAATACTATTAACTTTTAATGTTGAATTTTTTTACTTTTCTATAAAGTGTAGCTATGCCTATATTTAAGGCTTCAGCTACTTTTTTCATTCCTTCTGTGTTACTTCCATACTTTTTTATAGCATTTTCTATAGCTTCCCTCTCAAGGTCATCTATGGTCTTAACTTCTTGTTTATATAATTCATCTAGTTTAAAAGATATTAAGTCAGACATACTCCTTACAAATGCAGTTAACTCCTTGTCTTTTGAAAGTATCTTTTCTTTTTGCTCTTCATTAAATGCAGCTATACCCAAGATTCCAAGTATATGCTCTCCCATTTTAACAGGAGTACATATATCAGCTAACTCTTTGCAATTTTCTCTATTTGCACATTTATTACAGTTCTCTTCTATTTCCTTATTTATAACATAGGATTTTCCATCTTTTAAAACAAGAGAGTATACAGATTTCTCTGATATTGTTTCTCCTATTTTACCTCTGAATATTCCTGTACCTGCTATCCTAGTTAAATCTTTTGTAACTAAAGTAACATCTACATCTAATACATTAGAAATATTCTCGCAAATACTTTGAACGTAATTCGTTATATTATTTAAATTCAAAGTAATCCCTCCTATTTAGATTTATATTTTTTAATACTCTACATAAATCCTATTCTTGAGAACTTTAAGCTTGCGGTTGTGGTGGTGTCTCATTAGGCTTATTATCAGTTGGTGGTGTTTCTGGTTTTTGTTGATTATTAGTATTTTGATTATTCATGTTTTGGTTATTTTTATTTTCGTTTGGCTTTGGTTTTTCCTCTGGCTTTGGTTCCATAGTCCCAACTAATATAATACCTTCCTTCTTAGGATAATATGAATTAGCTATTTTTTCAGTTTTAATTTTCTTACCATTTGCATCATTAAATGTTCTATATGTAGATACAGAATATGCATTTCTTCCACTCTTATCTACTTTTTCTTTGCCTTTAGGCATTGTAGAGTCATTAACCCTTTTCATGGTAGTTTGTGAAACACCATCTAATTTTGTTGATATTGTTATGTTTTGTTTATCTTCTGCACTTCCATATATGTTGCAAACAACTTGATTCCCTGAAACGTAATTTTTTATGTAAACTGGATGTTTTAGATTATTTTTAAATAAGAAATCTATTCCACTATCTGCAACAGTTGCATCTCTTCCCTTTGGAACATAACTTGATGGTATTGTATGATTTTTTACATTAACAATTTCTAGACCTGCGTATAACACAGAATTATATAATGTTGATGAAACTTGACAAACGCCTCCACCATAGTCTTCTTCCATCTCACCTTCCATTATTACAGGTGCACTCTTATATCCATTTTCTTTACTTCTTTTACCTGTATGATTGTTAAATGAGAAAGTTTCTCCTGGCATAAGTAATATATTACTTATATTATCTGTTGCTAATTTTATGTTTATGCTTCTATTTACTTGAGAAGTTTTAAATGTTGTTGAATATTTTCCTAAATTTGTATCTATATTAGCAAGTTGTTCTTTTTTTATCTTTGCTGGAGTAGATTTTACTACCAACTTATTTTTATAATTGCCTTTTTTAGTTTGATTATTAAAACTCTCCATACTCTTAGAAACATCCATTTTAAGACCATCAGAATCTGGTACAACTTTTACTTTTTCACCACTTATATCAAGCGTTGCATCTTTTACATCTACATCTATTTCTTTTGCTATTTTTTCCATTTCTGCATTTAACTTGTTTTTGTCATAATTTATCACTACTACTAAGTTGCTCTTTTTTCCAAAATTTGCTGAAATAGTTTTTGATAGATTCCCAAAGAAACCACTCTTTCTATTTAAATTATATGCATTTTCTACTGTTTTATCCAGGTCAGTAGATAAATTTAAATCTTTGCTTTTCACTTTCCAACTTCTATCATTGTAGTTAAACTCAACACTCTCTAACTTGTATTTTTTAGCTAACTCCTGTTTTGCTTGAGATTTAGTTAGTTTTCCAACACTTACTCCATTAACATATGTGTTTTTTACTATTTTCTCCCCTTTAAATTGCATACACATTATGCCTACAAAAATTATTGTTACCAATACTATAGCTCCAATAGCTATAACTAGCTTTTTGTTCACATTGCTCATCCCATACTTCTCCTTACAATAAAATTATTTATATATACCTACTATTATATTACTACATAATGCGCCTTAAAAACCCAAAAATTTTTTAATTATATATTAATTTAACATTATTAATATAATTAATTAATATTCATTTAGTCCATTTTCTGATATGGCATATATTTTTTCATTGTAAATATTAATAGCATAAACCTCTTTTCCTCTAAATAATCCTTTATTTACCACAGCATAATAATAAATATTTTTATATTTCCCAAACAATTCTTCTAAACTCTTTTTACTTTTTACATATCTGTCAGCTTTCTCTATATCTAATATCTCAATCTTTTTATACTTATTTTCTTTTTCATCAAGAGTATTAGTTAATACAAATTTAGCTTTAT
Organism: Clostridioides difficile; assembly: GCF_900243075.1. Lineage (GTDB taxonomy): Bacteria > Bacillota > Clostridia > Peptostreptococcales > Peptostreptococcaceae > Clostridioides > Clostridioides difficile_D. Next base: position 9,939 of record NZ_OEZH01000003.1, on the reverse strand, counting down.
CTTTTGTAATACCAAATTGATAACTTCCATCTTCTAATATTCTAAAGTACCCATCTCCATAATCTACTTTGTAATCTTTTTTACCATCTTTATATGAATATAAATCTTTAGTTTTTGCACTTACCAATACCTCATTTATTAATTTGTCATACTCATATACTTCAGCATAATAATATTTATTATTTTTTATCATTTGTGGAAGTGAGTTTATAGATAGATTTGCCTTATTTTTCCCACTTTTTTTGGATATTACATTTATAATATCATCAGACGTTAAAGTATACAATGAGAGATTCTTTTTATATTTTTTTTCTAAGCTTTGTACCTTTGCATCATCTGAATAATCTTCTTTTAGATACTCTATATACTGTAATGCTCTTTCATAATCTCCAGAAGTATTTGCCTCTTCAGCCTTACTTATATAGTAATCATACATTTCCTCAACACATTGCTCTTTCCCATTTTGAGCCATATTATAGTATTTTTCGTCCTCTTTTAACACTTTATTATACTTTTCAATAGCTTCATAATACTTATATACTTTTTGGTCTTTTACTGCTGAATCATAAATATCTCTAGATTCTTTGATTGTTTCTATATTTTGTTTGTATACATCTAGGTTACTGACCATGCCATTTAATATTGAAATAGTGTTTATATAGTTAATGGCAATATCATAAGTCGTATTTTCTTCTTTATACATTTCTCTAACTCTATCAGCTTGAGCTAATAAATCATCCACAGATACATTTATTTTGTTTAGTTCTTTTACTGTGTTTATTAATCCAATAAAACTTTCTTGACTTATATCTCCATCTAAATATTTATCACCACTATTTAATAACAATTTATTTATTTTTTTAGAAACAGACTTGTTGAATCTTTCCATTTTTGAATCAGAAAACTTTTTTTCTATACTTGCATAGTAATCAACAGCTATAGAATACTGTCTTTTCTCTATAATTTTTAATAACTCATTAGCTTCATTTCCTACACTAAACTCATTACTACTTAAGAAAAATACTATTATTAAAACAATTACACCTAATGCCGATAATGAAACTGCAACTATAGATTTTCTTTTTTCATCAATAAAATCTACAGCTTTCTCAAATAAATCTCTAAAGTTCATTATAGTTCCCTCTCCATTTAGCAATATTTATATTTTATGGTAACCTAAATTTCTTATTGGTTATTATATCATAATTCCTGAAAAAAAATAAAAACACAAGTTAAATCGTGTTTTTATTTTACCTATCAATCATTATTTTATACATAAATATTTCCTTTACATAAATTATGATATCTTTCTTTTTATATCCCTAGAATGACTATTTTGTTTTTTATTAGCACTGACATTTTTCATTCTTGTTTTATGTATAGTTTTGTTATCAAATATTTTTCTAGCATTGCATAAAACAATTCCAATTGTTAAACAAACTGTAAGCACGCTTCCCATCAAAAAGTAATAATCCAATCCTATATGTACTCCCATAACTGAATTTATTAATACTAATGCAAAAGTCATTGCAAAACATATCATCATGGAGATAACTAAAATTCTTAGAATTTTTTTCAATCCAATCACCTCGTATAATCGCTAATATTGACACTACCCCTTATCCATTACTATACCAAATTAGTAAAAAAATAGCAATTACTATTGTCACTTTATTAGGAAAATATTAAATCTTTTTAATAAATATCTTTTTTTGACATAAGGATTCCTTAATTTTTAATAAAGTAGTAACACTAATATGTATTAATTAATAGAATAGAATAAATGATAATTTATTGAGGGGTGATTTACATGCCAAATTTGCCAAGTTTAGGATCAAAGGCTCCTGATTTTAAAGCCAATACAACAAACGGCTCTATTAGACTCTCTGATTATAAAGGTAATTGGATTGTTTTATTTTCACATCCTGGTGATTTTACACCAGTTTGTACTACAGAATTTTTATGTTTTGCTAAATATTATGACGAATTTAAAAAAAGAAATACAGAACTAATTGGTCTAAGTGTTGATAGCAATAGCTCACATTTAGCTTGGATGTACAATATTTCTTTACTTACAGGTGTAGAAATTCCATTTCCTATTATAGAAGATAGAGATATGAGAATTGCCAAATTATATGGCATGATATCAAAACCAATGAGTGATACATCAACTGTCCGTTCTGTATTTATTATAGATAATAATCAAATTTTAAGAACAATTCTTTATTATCCACTAACTACAGGAAGAAATATTCCAGAAATACTTAGAATAGTAGATGCACTTCAAACTAGTGATAGAGATAATATAGTTACTCCTGCGAATTGGTTCCCTGGAATGCCAGTGATTTTGCCATATCCTAAAAACTATAAAGAATTAAAAAATAGAGTTAACAGCTGTAATAAGAAATATTCTTGTATGGATTGGTATTTATGTTTTGTACCAGATAATTATAATCATGAAGAATTGAACAAGAAAATTGATAATACTTATAGCTGGAAAACAGAACATACTAAAAACATTGAGAACGAATGTAATTGTGAACATGAACAGCATGACTACACTAACAAAGCTCTTGACTGTAAACAAGAACACAAAACTGACATAAAAGATGATTGTAAGCATGATAAAAAACACAACAAAAATACTAACAAGGCTCACAACTTCAAGCAAGATAAGTTTAAAGATAAATCTTGTGATGAAACAAATTATAACTACGACAAAGACAAATCTTGTGACAAAATAAGCTCTAGCTATGATAAAGAAGATAGTAGTTATGAAGATTTCTATAAGCACAATTATAAAAACTACGATTATACTAGTGAAAAAAATACTAAAAAAATAGCTATGAAGACTTTAAAAGAGTCAAAAAAATTAGTTAGACCACAAATAACAGACCCATACAATCCAATAGTTGAAAATGTAAACTGTCCAGATATCAATCCAATTGTGGCGGAATATGTTCTTGGTAACCCAACTAATGTAGATGCACAATTATTGGATGCAGTTATCTTTGCTTTTGCAGAGATAGACCAGTCTGGCAATTTGTTTATTCCTTATCCTAGATTTTTAAATCAATTACTTGCTCTTAAAGGTGAAAAACCTAGTTTACAAGTAATTGTAGCTATTGGAGGTTGGGGAGCTGAAGGCTTCTCTGATGCAGCATTAACTCCTACATCTAGGTACAATTTTGCAAGACAGGTTAATCAGATGATAAATGAATACGCTTTAGATGGAGTGGATATAGACTGGGAATATCCTGGAAGTAGTGCATCTGGGATAACATCAAGACCTCAAGATAGAGAAAACTTTACACTTTTACTAACTGCCATAAGAGACGTTATAGGAGATGACAAATGGCTTAGTGTAGCTGGAACAGGAGATAGAGGATATATAAATTCAAGTGCTGAAATAGATAAAATAGCTCCAATAATAGATTATTTCAATCTTATGAGCTATGATTTTACAGCAGGTGAAACAGGAGCAAATGGTAGAAAACATCAAGCAAACCTTTTTGATTCTGACTTATCTTTACCAGGATATAGTGTTGATGCAATGGTAAGAAATCTTGAAAATGCTGGAATGCCTTCTGAGAAAATTCTTCTTGGCATACCATTTTATGGAAGATTAGGTGCTACTATAACAAGAACTTATGATGAACTTAGAAGGGATTATATAAATAAAAATGGATATGAATATAGATTTGATAATACTGCTCAAGTTCCATATTTAGTTAAAGACGGAGATTTTGCAATGTCATATGATGATGCTTTATCAATATTCTTAAAAACTCAATATGTTCTTAGAAATTGTCTAGGTGGTGTATTCTCATGGACATCAACTTACGACCAGGCAAATATATTGGCTAGAACCATGTCTATTGGTATAAATGACCCTGAGGTATTAAAAGAAGAACTTGAAGGTATTTATGGGCAATTCTAATAGAATATAGTAAAATTTTATAATTATATAAAAAAGCAGATTTTATTATATTAAATAAGCTGTATCTAATTAATACTACTATTAATTGTTTCTAAATTAGATACTTATTTTCTCATAATACAATCTGCTTTTTTAATCAAAATTTATTTAATTATAAGTTATTTAATTATAAGTTAAGAGTTTAAATATACTCTTATAGCATCTTACTATGTATAAATAGCTTTTCATTATACACCAATAGCTTTTTTAGCTAATTTATCAGCTTCTTCATTATACTTATTTCCAGAGTGTGCTTTAACCTTTGTAAATTTTACATTAAGCTTATTCTTAATACTGTCATAGAAATTTTTATATGCTATAGTCCCTTCTTTATTTGTTTTCCAAACTCCAGTACACCACTTTTCAATACCTTCATAGTCAAAATATAAAATCAAGTTTTGAATGTTATTATCAATACAATATTGCATTGCAATCTTAGAAGCTTCTATCTCCCCAGCTACATTTCTCATTCCTACTAGAGTTTCCTCTTTTCCTTTTTCACTATAGGTTTTTATAACTTCATTATTTTTTAAAATTACAACACCTGAGCCATACATCTTTATTGAATGTTCATAACTTCCATCTACATACGCTTCTATAAATTCCTCGTCTTCTTTAAAGCTTAGTTTTTCTGACCCATAAATATATTCTTTTGCTTCTTGCAAAGTAGAAAAACTCTTATATTCAGCTCCTGAAAATCCATTTACTTGTTTTTTGCACTCATCCCATGTATTATATACACCTATACTTTTACCTTTTTTTACGGCATAAAACTTTTGTTTTGCCAAATATATCACTCCCACTCTTAGTTTTTATGTTCTTCTCTCATAAATATATCTAAATTTATTAGATAGTTTCTATCAAAATATTTTACTTTCATATCTTTGTTTACAATATCTATATGATACACTTCTCCTTTTACAGCTCTTTGTCTTATATTTTCATTCATATCTTTTCTTATAATATCCTTATCAACATCATTGTTATCTATTTTAGCATCAACATTCAACGCTTTTACAGTATCGAATATAACAGATTTTAGTATTAGACTTCTAGATTTATTGAAATGTTGCTTTATATAAGTATAAAACTCATTGCTATTCACCTTTGAAATTTTACAACCATGTAAATCTTTCTCTAATCTCTTCAGCACACTTATATTAGTTCCTACATCAAAAATCACAAAACATCCATAGTCATATTTACTTCTTAAAATTCTCCCCATAGCTTGCTTTACCTTTATAGTCATTTGAGGATAATTCATAGTATAGTAATCTATATTATACTTCTTCATTATAGTAAAATACAAAGGGTCTTTAGGATTTAGATTTGGAAGCTTGTCTAAAGTTACACATACCAAACCATCTCCTGGAATATCTACACCCTCAAAACATCCTTTTGAACCAAGTACTACACATTTTCTACTCAAATCATTAAGATGCCTAATACCCTTTTTATCAGCATAAATTTCTAAGTTAAAACCATGTAAATATTTTTTCAATATTTCATAAGTCTTTTCTTGTCTATCTTTACTATTAAAAAGAGCCAAGGTATGACCTTCTGTAATCTGTGATATATTAGATATAATTTTACTCATTTCATTTGGAAATTCAGAATTTCTGTACTCACAGATGTCAGAAAATGCAACTACAGAAACCCTATTTTTATAATCAAAAATTGGTTCTATAATCTTTTCTACATTCTTAACCCTATTTATTCCTAATGTACTTTTAAAATAAGACATATTTTCAGATAAACTTAAAGTCGCAGACAAAAATATTCCTTTTTCTAATTGAGATAAAATATTTTCTTCAAACAAATCCGCTATTTTTAATGGTACTACTCGAAATTCAAAATCATTATAATTCTTATCAATTTCAACTATCCTTGCATAATCATCCTTTTCATCATATTCTAAAAAGATTTCAAAGATAATCTTTATATCCTCTAAATCTCTTGTCTTTGCCTTTCCAAATTTATATATATCTGCTTCTTTATCTATACTGTCATCATCAATGTTCCTATAAATTGTTATTATTATTGAAACTAAATTTTTCATTATTTTTTCACAACTTAACTTTATCTTTTCACTATAAACTCTATAGCTTATTTCAGTATCCACACCATCTTTCTTCAATTTTCCCGCAATTTCATCTATTTGCAAATTCAGTTCCCATCTCAAATTATAATTACTCACACTATTATATTCATTACAACTGCCAAAGTTCAATATTGAATCTATCTCTTCAAGAATAAGATTTATACTTCTTGCAATTTTTTGTTTATCTTTTCTTTCAATTTTTAATACGTTATAAAATTTGTCAAAAGCCTTTATTTTCCTCATATTTCTACTGTATTTTTTATATATGAAGCTACTATTTTGAATAAACTCGTAAGGATAAATTTCTTGTAATAAATACCTTAAAGACTTTGAATTTACAATACTTGAAAAAAAATCATATCCCTTTTCAGTCAGATTATGTGCTTCATCTACTATTATATTTTCTAAAGGTTTTTCATCTTTATATGGCCATTTAGCTAATAGTGAGTGATTTACTACTGTTATATGTTCATCTTTCAATTCTTCTATTCTATTTTTATATAAACAATCCTTTTTACATTTTTTAGGTCTGCACATATTTGGGTCACAACTTATGTTTCTTAAATGAATACTTATTTCCTTAAAATTATCCAACACCCAATAATTTATCTCTTCTATATCTCCATATTTACCACCTTCAACTAACCTCTCTAAAAATATTAAAGATAATATTTCTCCTTTAGTGGGGTTTTGAGATTCATAATCTGCTATATATGTTTCCAGTCTATCTATACAAATATAATTATTTTTACCTTTTATATACCCATAACTTACTTTTCCATTTAGCCCCAAAGAATCTAATACATTTGGAATATCTTTATTTATTAATTGTATCTGCAACTCCTTTGTATCAGTAGAAATTAGTAATCTTTTTTTATTAATTCTAGATTCTAATATAGCAGGCAATAAATATCCTACACTTTTACCTATACCAGTTGGAGCTTCTATACACGCAATTTTTTCTTCATATTCACTATTTCTAAACAACTCCCTTATTGTTTTAGAAAGCTCATATTGACCAGGTCTATACTCATATGTAAATCCTTCTTTATTCTCCCAGATAGTTTTATATTTTAATAATTCTTCATAATTTTTTTCTTCTTCATTTAAAAGTTTTAAGGTTTCTTTTTCTTTTTTACTTTCTTCTTTTGAATTAAATCTCTTGTATTCTTTTTTAACATTTATATTGTTTGATAAATCATAATTTGCCTCCTCTAAAAATTTACTCCACTCCCATGTTGGGAGATTAAATTTTTTAAGATATGAATTTATTTTAAAGCTTAATGGCTCTAAAGTAGTTTTTTCATAACTATTAAATCTTACTAGAAGGCAATTTACAACATTTATTATATCAATAGCATCTGATAAAGCCCTATTTTTCACTTTAGAATTACAATTTGTTAAAGTATTTTTTAAGTATTCTAAGCTATAATCTTTATGATATGGTTCTAAAATAACTGCTAATTCAATTGAATCAATAAATTTGTTTTTTAACTTTGGCATATGATATTCAAAAAACTTTTTTTTCAAACTTAAATCATGACATATAATCAAGCTATCTTCTACAAAATTTATAAGTCTATCTTCTACTTTTTCTATTTCATTAGCTATTTCTAAATCATTTTTATCTAAATTTCTACATATTGAGAATACTTCTATAGGTACCTCAGATTTATTTTTTATTAATGATTGATATGTATCTACTTTCCAATCTTTAACCTTAACAGCTCCAACTTCTAAAATTTCTGAATTTAAATAATCTAATCCACTAACTTCTATATCTAAAAACACAACATTATTCAATACACTTATTATATTATCCATTTTTATATCCCTTCAAGTTAAACTAGCCTAACTTATTTACAATGATTGCTCTTTATATTTTATCATTTATATATACTTTATTTAAGATAATTAATATTAATTTTATACATCTTACAATAAACTTATTTAATTTATTATTTGTATATATGAATATTTTTAACTATAAATATTCAAACTATATTGTAAGAAATACACTTTAAATTTTAAATAAGAGGTGAAATTGTGAAAAAAGATAGCCTAAAAAAATACATTATGATAGGAACATTTGCTCTAATACTTTTTGGAATTGCTAGTATAAATTTTAAATCATTAGATAAAACAAAAACTCAGATTTCTAACCCGACACTAGATACACATGAATATGATTGGTATTTTAACCCTAGAGAAGATGGTAAACAGCCATCTCCTATAAAAGAAGCAGATTTTTTCAAAAAATATGATGGGTATTATGTAGGAAATCCTAATGAAAAAGTTATATATCTATCATTTGATGCTGGATACGAAAGCGGAAATACTCCAAAATTATTAGATACACTTAAAAAACACAATGCTAAAGCACAGTTTTTCGTAGTTGAAAGTTATATAAAAAGTAATCCAGATTTAATAAAGCGTATGGAAAAAGAAGGACATTTAGTTTGTAATCATTCAAAAAGCCACCCATCAATGGCAGGTATTACAGATTTTGAAAAATTCAAAGAAGAAATTACAAGTGTAGAAAAAGCATACAAAGATGTTACTGGAAAAGAAATGCCTAAATATTTTAGACCACCAATGGGTAAGTTTAGTGAACAATCTTTGAAATATACAAAAGACTTAGGTTATAAATCTATATTTTGGAGTTTTGCTTATGTAGATTGGTATGAAAAGAAACAACCTACTCATGAATTTGCCAAAGATAAAATTTATTCAAGAACACATCCTGGTGCAATAGTTCTACTACATCCAAATTCATCAACAAATACTGAAATATTGGATGAGGTGCTTACACATTGGGAAAAGGAAGGTTATAAACTTAAAACTCTTGATTATTTAAGTAATAAAAAATAATATTATAAATTAAATAAAACTCCATCATGAATTATAGTAAAAATACAGTTATTTATAAATACTTTAATTCTTAATGGAGTTTTTTATTTTTTATAATTATTTAAAAAGTATTGTCCATTCATTTATCTTTTTATATCCTATATTGTGATATATTTTACCTGCTATATCATTGTTATAAAAAAGACATGGAACCTTTCCTTCCAACAACAATTCTTTACTTAAATTGTAAACCATATAACTTGCAAGTCCTTTTCCCCTGTATCTTTTATCTGTACTTACAGATACTACCATTGCCAAAAAACTAGTTTCCATACCAGTTGACACAGTGCTAATCATAGTATCATTATTTTTAATAAAATATGCTCTTGCATTTCCTTCTTTTAAATGCTCTTTTCTTTCTTCTATGTAATTTTGACTTACTTTATAGTCTGAGCTATTTAAAAGCTTCCCTATTTCATCAATATCATTTTCCTTAGCATTTTCTATTTTATACTCCTTCATGTTAGAGAAATCTATTTCTTTTATTTCTTTCAATATACAAAATTTATTATCTAGTTTTTCATAAAAATCTTTGTATTTACTTGTCAGCCTATCTATTACACACTTTTTTCCACTTATACTTTCTACATCCAAACTTTTTATATGATTCTTCAGTTCTTCTATATCAAAATCATTTTTTAGACTATAAATTATAAGTGTTGACTTATTCTTTAATACTATAGAAGTTATATTTCCTCCTTTCATTTGAGACCATATATCTTGAGAGTGAGAACTAAATCCATAGTTTTCAACATATCCAATTATGAATAAGTTTAAACTTTCTTCATGTGATACATATTGCCAAAATTCTTTTTCCAAAGTATTATCTATTTTTACAATCAAGTATATATCCTGCTACTCAAAATATGGTCAAATATATCCATATCGAGATTTTTCCTTCTTCATTGAACCTCGCCTTGCCTAAGCTACTACGATTTGGTATAGTTCT
>NZ_OEZH01000136.1 GCF_900243075.1 Clostridioides difficile | reverse complement strand
TTAATTCTGGGTCTTCTTTCATCATTTCATCTAATAATGCTTGTATTGGAGCTAATACTCCTTCTCTTGTTTCTCCAACTAATAATCTTCTGTCAAAAGTAGCTTTACAGTAATCTGGTACTACTGAAGCTCCTGGATATGGAGAAGATTTTATATCTGTTAAAACTAGTATTCCATCACCTAAAACTGGGTGAGTTGGAGGTACTAATTGTTGTATCTTTTGGATTACATTAGCCATTTTATAAACTGCATTTACACCTTTTTCTGGATTAGCAGAGTGAGCTGGTTTACCAAAAGTTTCTACTACTATTTCCCCTCTACCTCTTTGACCAATCTTTAAGTTTAATTCTGAAGATTCACCTATTACAACATAATCAGG
>NZ_OEZH01000075.1 GCF_900243075.1 Clostridioides difficile | reverse complement strand
CTAAATTAGTTAATAATACAGTAAATCAACTAATAAATATGAATTTAGCTAAAGATTGTATTTTACATACAGATCAAGGTTCACAATATACAAGTAGACTTTACTCTAAAAGGCTTAAGGATAATGGTATTATACAATCTATGTCCCGAAGGGGCAACTGCTGGGACAATGCTCCTATAGAAAGTTTTTTCAGTCATTTTAAATCTGAATTAATATATTTAATTGATACTACAGATCCAAAGGAAATGATTAGTCTAATAAATGA
>NZ_OEZH01000017.1 GCF_900243075.1 Clostridioides difficile | reverse complement strand
TAAAAAGTGTGCACCTTCCTTTATATAGTGATATTTAATATTTTAATTATCACCACTTTTTAGAAGAATACACACTTTATTTTAAAGACCCTTTAATAACTTTAAATAAGGCTATAGATAGAAGTAATCTATATCCTTATTTTTATACTTTTATAAACCTTACAGATTTTTTGCCTCCAAATTTCAATAATTATTTTTTTTTTACTTGTAAATTATTATTATCAAAATAAATCTTAAAAGCTTCTCCAATAAACTTAGATGCACCATCACCATAATTCTTATCAGTTACTTTTATGTAAGTATAATCTCGTAAATAAAGTTCTGACATATAATCAAAGTATCTTTCACCATTGTCTATTTTATAAAATTCATTACTTCTTTTCATTTCATTGTCTATTTCTTCAACAATGCTTTGAACTTCCTTTGAAGAACAATCTCTACTCATATCTTCTACAAGTTTTTCATACAATGTATTTATCTTTGGTTTTCTATCTCCTAGATAAGTCTTTAGTGCTTGTCCGATAAACTTACCTGCCCCACTTCCATACTTTTTATCTACTTCTTCTATCCATATAGGATTTACCAGATAATTTTGAACCATATAATACCAGTTGTCATCGCCAGTATCTATAGAAAAAATCTCATAATCTTTTTTAGATATATCTGTTATATCTTTTGCTATTTCTTGAAGTTCTGTTGAAGAAGGATTCTTACTTAAATCTTCTACAAGTTTTCTGTATAATTCTTTTAATTTTGTATGTTGCTCTTTTAAACAATCATTTTTATATCTATCAAATTTTTCTCCTAAATTCAATATATCACTGCTAAAATTTGTTTTTATAGCTTGGGCAAACTTCTCAATAGTTCCATATTGTTTTATAGCCATTTTAGCAATTTTCTCTTCATTAGATTTAACTCTTTCTATATATTCATTGTATTTTTCTACACTACCATAAATTTTAATTATCTTACTCCTATGCTCTCTTTTAAATTCTTCTAAAACATTAAAATACTCGCTCATATCAAACTCTTTAAAATCAATATTTCCTTCTCCTCTTAGAGTTTGATTTATAAGCTCTATCAATTCATCCAATCTTTTTCGTTTTAAAATAAGTAATTTTTTTTGATTTTTTAGAGCTTCTACCTTATCAAAATATTGGCTTGACATTATTTCCTTAACCTCTCTTAAAGGAATATCAATCTCCTTAAAAAATAAAATTTGTTGAAGAGTTTTAATAGATTCATCATCATAAAGTCTATATCCTGCATCTGTGATTTTATTTGGTTTTAAAAGACCTATTTCATCATAATAATGTAATGCTCTCAAACTTATTCCAGTTAAATCAGAAACTTGTTTTACTGTTCTCATATCCACACCTCAAAATTTAATTTTACAGCTATCAATACTTACTAATATATTCAAGCTATATTTTCATATTACACTATTACGTAATGTTAGGGTCAATAATATATTTTTATACATCCAACATTAAGTATCCTGTTTTCATATGCTTTAAAACCTCAGAGAACAGTAACGGAAGTTGCTCTGTATCATCACATTTTTGAGTTAAATAATCTATTATAATATCAGATATTTTCTCAATTATAATAGCACCTTTATCAAAAATCACAGCTGCTTGTATAAAAGAGTCATTTTTATATTCCTCCCCAATACTGTTGAGCATTCTACTCATTTTATCAAATCCACCTTTAAATTGAACAGTATCTGGTTCTTTAATTCCTTTGATTGCATTTGGAATTGTTGGTACTGTGCCAAAAAACATAACCATATTGGTCAAAATCTTATCATAATCATCTTTCTCTAATTCAGTTTTCCACTGTGGCAACTCTTTAATAAATTTTTCAAAACCTTTATATCCCAAAAATCCTTTAGGTGGATTTAAAAACATATCACGCTTTATAGCAATGGCTTCTCTAGCAATGTTATATTTATTCTTTGAAGTATTCATTCTTATTGTGCAAATAGTATTTTCTTTGCTTAATCCGGGGTAATTGCAATTCATACTTTCACGTAATTTATCATAAGAAAGATATAATAATTCTGTTCTCCCACAATCATACAGATATATTTTTTCATCATCATATCCTACCATTAATATATAATGAAAGGGAATGTGTTCTTTATGATATAGCTTTTTATAATATGGTAGATAATACATATCTAAAGCACCTAAAATAACTGGATATCCACCATCAATTTCAGATTTTGCTTTCTTTAATGCTTGCTCATATTTTTTAAACTCATGATGTTTGTATTCAAAACCGACAATTGGTGCTAAAAATTCATACATCTTTTTTGTCCTTCCATCTCCCAAAGCTACCATTCTTTTTAACTCTGCTTTATTTGTTTTCATATAACAAAATGAGCCAAAACCTGATAGTAAAAAGAAAAAATCATTTGGAAGACATTCACCTGTTTTATTTATATATAAATCTTCTATACCATTCCACATACACTCATAATCATGTGAATGATGTTTAACTTCAATTATTTTTCTCATATAATCTATCTCCTCACTATAAATTTTCATTAGATTCAGTATAAACCCTCTTATAATGAGAGAGTCAATAACTATTGTATTTATAAAATTTATATTTTAGGCCTTATATTTTCACATATTAATCCATTTGAGACTATAATATATTTTGTTATACTATTTACTGTATAATTTAATAAATTCAAATAAAAAAAGAGCATATAAAAACTTACAAATCGTTTTTATACACTCTTAAATAATTTATTTTATTATTTTCCAGCTTTCATAGCTCTGATTTTTAGTGGTAAAGTAAATAAATTAATAAATCCTTCTGCATCTTTATGGTCATAAAGTTCACTATTTCCAAAAGAAGATATTCCTTCATCATAAAGAGCATTTTCAGTAAATATTCCAGCAGGTTTTATATTCCCTTTGTAAAGTTTAACTTTTACTGTTCCTGTAACATTATCTTGAGTTTGCTCCATAAATGCATCTATAGATTCTCTTAATTTGCAGTACCATAATCCATTATAAATAAGTTCTCCATATTTATAAGATACCATTTGTTTGAAATGTAATGTATCTTTGTCTAAAGTAGCACTTTCTAAAATATTATGTGCTTCATAAAGGATTGTTCCTCCTGGAGTTTCATATATTCCTCTTGATTTCATACCAACAAGTCTATTCTCAACTATATCTATAACACCAATTCCATGTTTACAACCCAACTCATTTAACTTGTGAATCAATGCAACTGGAGATAATTCTTCACCATTTATCTTTTTAGGTACACCTTTTTCAAAGTAAACTTCTACATATTCAGCTACATCACATGCATCTTCTGGGTCTACACATTGTTTGTAAACATCTTTTTTATGTTCATTTTCTAGATGTTCTATATCTCCACCTTCTGTTGACACATGCCAAAGGTTAGCATCTACTGAATATATTTTAGTTTTAGTTGCTGTTACCTTTATATTGTGTTTTTCAGCATAATCTATAGCATCTTCTCTTGATTTTATATCCCATATTCTCCAAGGTGCAATAACTTTTATAGTTGGGTCAAGAGCAGCAATTGTAGCTTCAAATCTAACTTGGTCATTACCTTTTCCTGTACATCCATGACAGATATATTTTGCACCTTCTTTATGAGCAACTTCAACTAATTTTTTAGCTATTATAGGTCTTGCTAAAGAAGTTCCTAACAAGTATTTTCCTTCATATTTTGCTTCTGCTTTTACAGCTTTAAATATAGTTTCAGTTACAAATTCTTCACTTATATCATCCACATATGCCTTTGATGCTCCACTTTGTAGAGCTTTTTCATAAACATCTTCCATTTTATCTTCTTGACCTACATTTCCACAAACAGCTATAACATCTATATCTTCATAATTTTCCTTTAACCAAGGTATTATGATTGATGTATCAAGTCCTCCTGAATATGCTAATACTACTTTTTCCTTCATTTTTAATTCCTCCCAATCTTAATTTATGATTTTAATTTTTTATTTAATAGAAATTTTTAATATTGAATGACTTTGAGAATTTAAATTCACATAAAAGCATTTTAATACTAAAAAAACCTCTCAGTATTTTAAAATACTAAGAGGCGAAATATCCGCGGTACCACTCTTATTGATAAACTTAGCTAATCAATTATTAAATGTTCAACATACTAAGCAAACATTAGTAATTAAATATATTAAAAAACGCCTCTTGGAAAAACCAAGAGACGAAATATATCCGCGTTACCACTCTAATTGATAAGATAAACCTATCCACTCTTTCTCTTAAGGCGAGATTACCTACTAACATACTAAATTCAATTAGTATCCTCCAAAGTTCTTTTCACTAATACTTATTTGCTAAGCTTCCACCATCCTCAGCTCTCTATAAAACACATAAAAGTTACTCTCTTTCTCACAGGATTTAAATATAAAATTTTCCATAACTCTCTTATAAAATATATAATAGTTTATTTTTCCATTTATGTCAACTATATAATTTACTTTATTTTTATTTTAAAAAGATTTTTATACAATTGACTAATATCTTACTTTCCAAAGACATAGCCCTTTAGCTGGTGCAGTGTCTGATGATTGGCTTCTGTCCTTTGATTCAAGCATATACTTAATATCTTGTGGAGCTTTTCTTTTAAGACCTACATCTATCAAAGCACCTACTATTATTCTTACCATGTTATACAAAAATCCATTTCCTTCTATATATATTTCTATGATATTATCGTCTTCTTTTATATTTATTGAATAAATTTCTCTTACATTTGATTTTTTCTTAGACTTAGAAGAAGCAAAACTAGTAAAATCATGTTCTCCTACTAAATATTCACTTGCTTTTCTCATTCTATCTAAATCTAATTTTTTACTTATATGAGTAGCATATCTTCTTATAAAAGGATTGTGATATTTATTATTGTCAATTCTATACATATAAGTCTTTGATTTTACATTGTATCTTGAGTGAAATCTTTCATCAACTTCTTCAACAGTTTTTACAACTATATCTTCTGGTAAATATTCATATAAATATTTTTGAATTTTATCCACTGAATCCATACAATTAGTTCTAAAATTTATCACTTGTCCTCTAGCATGAGCTCCCATATCAGTTCTTCCAGAGCCAATTATCTCAACTGTTTCGTCAGTCATTTTACTTAAGACATTTTCAAGTTTTTCTTGTATAGTCATATTATTGTCACCTAATTTTTGATACCCTTTATATCTTGATCCATCATATGCTACTATCATTTTTATGTTTCTCATATTAATCCTCTTTCTAAGAATTTATGCTTGTTTAGCAAACTTATTTTTTATATTAAAAGTTATTTTTGTTCCAACATTCTTTTCACTTTCTATTTTCATTCTTCCTCCATGAAGTTTTACAATTTCATTACTAATTGCTAATCCTAATCCACTACCAGCCTTATTGTAATCTTCTTGGAAGAATTTATCTAACACTTTGTTTAGATTTTGCTTTTCTATACCTGAACCATTATCTTCAACTGATATGGTTGTTATATCTTCATCTTGAGAAGCTACTATTTTTATGTAACCACCTTGGCTAGTAAATTTAAATGAATTTTGTATTAAATTTATAAGAACTTGTCTTAATCTATTCTTATCTCCTTGAATGTTCTCTATAAATTCATTTTCAAATTCAAATAAAAGTGATATATCTTTTTCAGCAGCTTTAACTTTAAGCTGATTTACAACACCTACAATCAAACCTTCAATATCAACTATATCAACATGAAGCTTTATCCTATCAGAAGAAAGTCTTGAAAAGTCCAATAATTCTTCAACTAGTTTTATAAGCCTTTCTGTTTCATCTTGTATGATACCTAGACCTAAGTCTAACTCTTCTCTTGTTATACTTTCATAGCCTAAAGTTTCACTCCATCCTTTTATAGATGTAAGAGGTGTCCTTAGTTCATGAGATACAGAGGATATAAATTCTTCTTTTAATTTTTCACTCTTATCAATCTCATGTGCCATATGTTCAAATGTCTGTGCTAAATCACCAATTTCATCATCTACAATCTTCATCTTTTCTAATTTTATATTATAGTTTCCTACAGCCAATTCATTTGCAAATTTCTTTAACTCTCGTAATGGTTTTATAAGGGTTTCAGCAAATTTAAGACTTATTAGTATAGCTATGATAAGTATAAATATTCCTGCCAATATAAGCCATGTAGCTTGCTTTAGTATTGCATTATCAATAGCATCTAATGAAACTGTATATCTAACAACACCTTCTATTATATTATTTACTTTAAGTGGCAAGGAGATACTCATAACATGCTCTCCTGTATCTGGTATTCTATAGGTATATGGTGTTAAGTTTTTGGTTTTTATATCTTTTAGTGCATTGTTAACATCTTCATAATTTGCTTTTTCTTTACTTTTAAAACCATATTGGTCTAATATAATATTTTTATCCTTATCTATTATTGAAATTCCAAATTCTGAATTCTTAGTTAAGGGCTGTTTATCAAATATATTTTTTACTTTTTTCTCAAAACTTGTAGTTTCCATTGTAATAGCATTATATTCATCAGCATATTTTATTTCAGATTCAAGTAGTTGTTTGACAGAATCGTAATAATAGTTTTGTATATAAAACATGAACAATCCTTCAAACAGAGTAACCATTATAATAATTATTATAAAATAGTTTTTTATTACTTTTTTTCTCAGACCTTCAAAATGTAACACTATTATTCTTCCTTTCTAAAACAGTATCCATAACCCCAAATAGTTTGTATATATTTTGGTTTTGATGGGTCATCTTCTATTTTATTTCTTATCCTTCTTATATTTACATCTACTATTTTAAAATCATATAAATAATTAGTTCCCCATACTTCGTCTAATATTTGGTCTCTACTTAACGACTGCTTAGCATTTGATATCAAGTATTTCACTATTGAAAATTCAGTTGGAGTAAGTTCAATTTCCTTCCCATTCTTAAACAATTTTCTTTTATCTATATCAAGTATAAATGGCGGGGATACTATTTCGCTTGATTTAACACTTGAATCATCTTTTGCTACCCTTCTAATAAGGGCAGAAACCCTAACTAAAAGCTCCTTTATACTAAATGGTTTTATAATATAATCGTCTGCTCCTGAAATAAATCCTTCTATTTTATCATCCTCTTGAGCTTTAGCAGTAAGCATTATTATACCTACTTGGTCAAAATTCTCCCTTATAAATTTGCATACTTCTATTCCACTTATATCTGGAAGCATCACATCTAAAAGAGCTATCGTAATGTCATTTTCTGTTGTCATTTTTTCTATAGCTTCTCTTCCAGTACCTGCCTCAACTATCTCATAACCTTCCCTTTTTAAGTTTATACTGACAAAACTTCTAATACCAATTTCATCTTCTAGTATAAGTATCTTTTCCTTCATAAAATAAAACCTCCAATTGAGTATAATATTAACCATATATTAATGAGAAATATTCTTTTAATGCGTCTATAGTAATATCTAAATTGTCCATTTCCTTCGCATCATTTATAACTAGTAAAAAAGTATATTCATCGCTCTCTTGAAGTACAATAGAATTCTGAGTATTTACATTTTTTCTATCTTCAAGTTTGTTTTTACTCTCTACTACTATATTAAATAAATTCTTACGGTCTGAATAGTCAAAATAATAAAATTTGAATACTGCTTTTTCTCCAACAAATTCTTGTTCAACAAGTATTTTATCAAATAAATTATTTGGAATGAATAATTTAAAATTATATTTATAATTATAATATATCTGACTTGTAAATATTAAACTTGAGCTATTACCTTCTTTTCCATTCCATCTATACCAACTTATATTTGCAGATGCCTTAGAACTATAAGTATTTCTATTATTACCTGTTACTATAGGTATTTCTATAATCTTATCTTTATCAATATCATCTACAGGTATGTAATAAGATTTAGTAATGGTTTTATCATAATCGCTAAAAGCTTTTTTAATTTTTCCATCTTTCATATAAAGTATCTGTGTAATATAGTTATTATCTTTCAATATAGGTATATCAAGTACAATACCTTTTATAGCTGCAGAGGAATTTCCAATAGATGAAGCAACATTACCCAATGTTATATATAATTCACTTAAATTTTTTACATTTTCAAATTTAACATAATCCTTGATTTTCATACTCCCATCAAAATTTGCAACACTTGCAAACATTTCATTAGTCTTATTATTCAAATGAAGCATCAATATGTCTAACTTGTCATCTTCATCTATATATCCAATTTTTACTTTCATGTCATTAAAATCTTCTTTGTTTTGAAGCCAAGATGCATCCAAGTCATATACTTTTGTTATTTCATTATCTATTACTTTATATATATGCATATTCGTTCTATCTTTGGATTTAATCAATAAGATAACTTCCTTATATCCATCTGAATCCAAATCATAAAAATTAGCATATTCTATTGATTCACCATTTTCTAGAAAATGGTCTCCAAGTACGTATTTTTCTCCATTATAACTCAGGGTTACAAACCCTACCTGACTCACATTATTACTTAAATCTTCTTTTTGCTCAAATACTACTAATTCATCAACTCCATCGCTGTTTAAATCTACCTTATTTATTTTTCCTACTTCTTTTGTATTAGAAGGCAATATCATAGATGAATCTGGTTTTAGTAACTGGTCAATACCATCATACAATACTTTTTTTGTACTATCATAGTCAGGTATCCTTGCTAATTGTTCTGGAGATTCAGTTTTCACATTACATCCAGTAACAAATAACATCATTAAGGCTACTACAGTAATAAGCTTTAATACTTTCATTTAACTCCTCCTAATCCTATTAATCTTGAATTTTGCTCACAAAAATCTCCTCACAATAATTAGACGTTTCAAGTCGTCATAATGTTTTACTTATTTTAATAAAACTTTATATTCTTTATCAATAAATACTGTAAAACCTATTTATTATTTCTAGGAGGCTTAGGACCTGGATATTGGAAAAAGTTAGTTTTTAACATACCATTATACAATTTTCTTTTTTTATCTGCCTTTTGTCCAAACTCATACTCAAAATCTTCATAAGATGTTATCAAATAATATGACCAATTTTTTAATTTTCTAAATGTATAACCAAGTTCTTTATACAATTGTTTAACACTATCTTTATCTTCTAATCTTTCTCCATAAGGAGGATTAGTAATTATAAATCCAAACTCATCTTCACTTTTGAATTGAGTCGCATCTCCTACATTAAACTCTATATATTCATCTACACCTGCTATTTCAGCATTTTCTCGAGCTATATCTATACATTCTGCATCTATATCATATCCATAAACCTTAAATTTAGATTCATTATCTATCTTATTAAAAGCATCTTTTCTTACATCCCACCAGATTTTTTTATCAAGAACTCTCCATTTTTCTGATATAAATTCTCTATTTAAACCAGGTGCCATATTTATTCCAATCATAGCAGCTTCAATCAATATAGTACCAGAACCACACATAGGGTCCACTAAAATTCTACCTGCTTTCCATGGAGTTAAATAAATAAGTCCAGCAGCTAAAGTCTCTCTTATTGGAGCTTTATTTGCTTTTTCTCTATATCCTCTCTTATGCAAAGCATCTCCAGTTGTATCTATAGAAATAGTTACTTTATTTTTGTGTATAAATACAAAGATAGGGTATTTCTCCTTATCTTCCTTAAGCAAACCATCTTCCAAATAACTTTTCTTTAAACTTTCTACTATAGCCTTTTTTATTATAGCTTGTACATCTGGTGTACTGTATAATTTTGATTTTATAGAAGAAGCTTTTGATATAGGAAATTGAGCTCCATAAGGTATATACCTAGACCAGTTTATTCTTTTTGTATTTTCAAATAATTCATCAAAGCTTTTTGCCTCAAATTCAGCAATTTTAAGATGTACTCTTTCAGCACATCTTAACCACATATTTGATTTTGCTATTCCAAACTCATCAGTTTTATATGTTATTCTTCCATCTTCTGTTTTTATTATTTCGTATCCTAAATTAGTAATCTCTCTAGCCAGCATTTTTTCCATCCCAAAAAAACATGGCGATATTAATGTATAATTTTTCATAAAACCTCCTGTTTCCTTATATTAACTATAAAACTTGTTTATTTTTAAAATAATCTACATATTTAAATTCATACTTCCCATTTTATATCCTGACATATCTAGTGTAACATATTTAAAGCCAAATATTTTTAATTTAGTATCAACTTTATTAAAATTGTTATTTTCAAAAAATTTACCTAATTCTTCTTGACCAACTTCTATTCTAGCTATATCTCCATGCATTCTCACTCTAAATTGAGAAAAGCCTAAATCGGACAAATATTCTTCACTCTTTTCTACTATCCTTAAATTTTCATCGGTTATTTCAACTCCATAAGGAATTCTACTTGCAAGGCATGCAAATGATGGTTTATTGAAAGTCTTTAATCCCAAGCTTTTTGAAAGTGACCTAATTTCATCTTTTTTCAAACCACTTTCTTTTAATGGACTAATTACTCCTAGTTCACTCAATGCTTTAAGACCAGGCCTATAATCTCCTAAATCATCTATATTTGTTCCATCTACTATGTATTTTATATTATGTTCCTTTGCTACCTCTTTTATTTTAGAAAATATATATTTTTTACAATGGTAACATCTATCAACACCATTTTCTTTAAATTCTTTTAAATCAAAGTTTTCTATATTTAATATAATATGTTTAACACCAAAATTTTGAGTATATTGTTTAGCTTCTTCAATTTCTCTACTTGAATGCATCATCGCATGAATAGTTACAGCTATAACATTTTCCCCTAATGTATCTTTTGCCACCTTAAGTAAGAAATTACTATCTACTCCTCCAGAATAAGCGACTACAATACTACCTAATTCAATTAATTTTTCTTTTAATTTATCTAATTTTTCTTTTTCTTTCACAAAACCTACCTCCATATATAAGAAAAATATGAACTATAAAACTACATATTATTTTTTACATTCTTAATGATTATAACATATAGAGTATTTATTTTATAAATTAGAATTATCTTTAAATACATTAATTATAATACCAAAGTATTTTTTTAATCTCTACAATTTAAACACATTACTGTACTACACTGTATATAAAAACATAGTGTAGCATAGTAATATGTTTAAAAGCCATGAAATGGAAATGGCTCATCCTCATGGCTAAATTCACGAGTTTATTTTAACATAATCATTTTCTATCAATACAATTGTAAACTACAAAAAAAGACACTATAATATAAATTTTCTAAAATCTTAAAATTAATACTTATAGCTTACATACATTTGTATCAATCCCACCAAAAAAGCCATATTGTGGAGCGTTGTAATACGTCTTTAAGAGCTTTTAATGTTTCATATCCCTGTACAATAATATCTTCACAATATAATACTAATTCAATACATAAGTCATCAAAGGCTTTACTATCTTCAATTGGATTTTTTGCAGAATATTGAACTGTATCACATCCAATTGCAATTGGAAAGACTCCATATTTTTCATACCAATATTTTGCAATAGCTATATGTTCTTCATCACTAGGACAATCATTAAATCCACCAATAGGTATATATGCAAATACTTCATATGGTTTAATTGTTGGAACTTTGGCTATATAAACTTTGTTATATTCATGAAATATATCTATATTCATAATTGGTCTAAAGTGCTTATAATCATAAAAAGTATCTTCTGAACCCATTAACTCTTTTAGCAAATCTGAAATCTCACACTTTCTAAAATCAAAAAATTTGTTTACATCAATTTCATTGTACTTTTTTAAGCAATAGTCTCTGTAATTTTCAAGAGAACCATACTCTTTAGTAATCATATCAATATTTTCTCTTAGTAGTCCTACTTTTTCATCAATAACTATAATTGGTGTATATTCTTTTTCTTTTCCATCTTCTAACATCTTTTCAAATAAATCATCAATATCAATCTCATTGTTCACAGGAACACATTCAAAACCATATAAATCTTCAATACTCATCTTTATCTCCTATTCTTTTTAGATTTAATTCTTTTGAAAGTTTTTTTTGTCAGGTTTTTTTAATAGCATTATTATTTGTAAAACTATAAATAGAGATGCAATTTACAAAATATACTTATATAAAACAAAATTTCGTTCTATTTTTTGTATAAATAATATATTTTTTATGACACTTCCCTCATATAAATATAATAGCATAAAACAAATGTTCATGGTTAATAATAAGTAATTTTGTAATAATTCGTTGTAATATTATACTACTTTAAATAAAATAAATGACATTATTTGTAATAAGAAGTAATATGTTTATCGATATAAAATTTCTTTGATTTGAATTTGCTAATTTATATATATCAAAATTAGATTTGAAATATAAATTTATAGGTGTATTAATTAATAATTTTAATCAATACACCTACCTACTTTTAATCTTCTTTTATCAAAGTACTTTTCCATGCATCTTCTTTAAAGCCTAGCAGTACATTTTTACCATCAAAAAGTAATGGCCTTTTAATAAGCATACCATCACTTACTAATATTTCTAAAAGTTTATCATCAGATTCAGACTTTACAACATCTTTAAGCCCCAGTTCTCTATATTTCATACCACTTGTATTAAAAAATTTCTTTATATCATATCCACTAGTCTTATAAATTAACTCTAATTCATCTTTACTAGGAGGATTTTGAACCATGTCTATATCTTCAAATTCTAAATCATTTTCCTTAAGCCAATTTTTTGCTTTTTTGACAGTAGAACATTTTGTATATCCATATAATTTAATCATTGTATTAAAAGTTCCTTTCTAATTTTTTATTGTTATACCCATAATTTTCATATTATAACCAATTTATATCACAATCATTCTAAGCTTTCAACATAAAAAATTATCATGTTTCAAAATAAAAATTTATTTACATTAGATACATAAATGCTCCTTTTATTATAGATTTAACATAATTTAAATATTCATTATTAGATTAAATTTTAGAATAATAAAAGGGCATAGTGTATTTGATTTTACTCGCCCTTATTTATCTTATAAAATTCTACCCTAATTGATATTTATAAAATCCTAAACAGTTTTTTCTTTTATTTGAACATTTTCTACTATACCATCTTTTATACTTATAATTTTATCTGCAACATTATTCGAGAAAACAACATCATGTGTAATTATTAGTATAGTCATACCTTTATCTTTAAGTCTGTTCATTATATTGACTACTCTTTGAATAGTATCAATATCAAGTGCAGAAGTAGGTTCATCAAAACAAAGAACTTTTGGCATTAATGCACATGACCTAGCTATTGCAACTCTCTGTTGCTGTCCTCCTGACAATTCAAATGGATATGAATTTAATTTATCTTCTAAATCAACTAATTTTAAAAGTTCTCTAGCCCTCTCCTCAGCCTCTTTTCTAGGAACTTTAAAAACATTAACTGGGGATTCAGTTATATTTTCAAGAACTGTCATATGAGGAAATAAATTAAAATTTTGAAAAACCATACCTATTTTTCCTCGTATTTTTGACATATCTTTCTTATTTTTTATTACCTCATTATCTATTATAATCTCTCCACTATCAAATTCTTCAAGACCATTTATACATCTCAATATTGTTGTCTTTCCTGCACCAGATTTGCCAAGTAAAACTCCAATCTGACCTTCTTCTAACTCAAAAGAAATATCTTTAAGTACTTTATTTTTTTTAAATGATTTATTTAAGTTTTTGATTTTCAACATATAAAAACCTCCTCCTATAATATTGTAACTTTATCTGTAATAAGAATATTTTTTTTCAAGTAATTCAAATCCCCTAGTAAGTATAGCTACAAATATAAGATATATTGCTCCTGCCTCAAATAGTGGTAATAAACTTGCTTCTCTATTCATTGCTATTTGAGATATTCTTAAAATATCATTTAATCCTAATATATATACTAAAGATGTATCTTTTACTAATGTGATTACTTCATTTGAAATAGGTGCTAGTATTCTTTTAAAAACTTGTGGAAAGATTATTCTCTTATACATAGTAAATTTATCAAATCCTAGTACTTTTGAAGCTTCATATTGTCCTCTATCTATTGACTGTATTCCACCTCTAAATATTTCTGCAAAATATGCTGCATAATTTAAGAAGAAAGCTACTATTCCAGCTGTAAATCTGTCAAATACAATTCCTAAAAGAGGTAACCCATAAAATATGACTATCATTTGTAAAAGTAAAGGTGTACCTCTCATTATCAATATATAACATTGTGTAATACCACTTATTAATTTATTTTTTGATAATCTTAAAAATGCAACTCCAATCCCCAATGGAATTGATACTATCAATGTTATACAAAACATTGCTATAACTATCTCTAAACCTTGTAACATGCCTTTAGTGCCCCCTTCTTAACAGCTAACTTATCTTTTATTTAAACCACTTATCATAAATTTTGTCAAAAGTTCCATCTTTTTTCATTTCTTTTAATGTTTCATTTATTTTCTTACAAAGTTCTGGATTTTCTTTAGAAGTTGCTACAACATAATCTTCTAGCCCAAAATCTTCTTTTAATACTTTATATTTATCTTCACCTTTTTGTCCCATATAGTATCTAATTAAAACTTCATCACCAACAACTGCACTAGTTCTACCTATCTCTAAATCTCTAAGTGCTTTATCATAAGTATCATAAAGAACTGGTGCTCCACCTTTTAAGCTATTCATAAAATCTTTATCTTTTTCCACTGCATCAAGTGCTGTTGAACCTTGTTGAGTTCCTACTTCTTTATCTTTTAAATCAGCTTTTGAATTTACCTTTGAATCACTTAGAGTAACTATTATCTGCTTATTTTGTAAATATGGTTCTGTATATGATACTATTTTCTTTCTTTCATCTGTTATAGAATATCCATTCCATAATACATCTACAGTTTTTGAATCATTTAGTTCGGTTTCCTTCATTGACCAATCTATAGGTTGGAACTTAACTTCCATTCCAAGTCTCTTAAATGTTTCTTTAGCTAAATCTACATCAAATCCTACTGTATCTCCCTTTTCATCCAAAAATCCCATTGGTACAAATGTATTATCAAATCCTACAACTACTTCTTTTTTAGATTCCTTTGAAGTATTCTTATTCTTTTCATTATCTGTATTTGAACAACCTACTATTCCACCTAATAAACCTAACATAATTGTAAATATTCCTAATTTTTTTAATATATTTTTCATAATATTCTCCCTCAACTTTTAAATTTTTAAATATTTTGATTATTTTCAAAAAATGTATCTGTTTGCAATATAATTCTCTGCGCGCTTAAAAAATTATATTAAAAAAACTCCCGTCTCTAGCTTCTGCTAGAGGACGGGAGTTGACTCTCGTGGTTCCACCTCTGTTCATTAATGCCTCACGACACTAACCTCTTTAAGTACAATAAAATAATTATACTCTAGCACTATAACGGGTGCAAGGTTTCCGGAAAGCTCCTAATAAAGTATTTCTACTCTTTCAGAGTCCTGCTCAAAGATGTGTTCAAAGTAAAATCTATTGCTCCTCTCACCAATCGGAAACTCTCTGTTTAAGATTAATTACTTTTACTATTTCTTTTCTTAGCATTTAATGTTGTTTTGAATTGTTATTATGATATTGATTTTATAGTATAAGGTAATATCTGTCAATATATATTTTAAAATAAATATAAAAATCTAGCTCCAAGGTACAACTTCAACTTCACCATAACATCTTTCTACCAATCTATTGGAGTATTCTCCTCTGTAGCCCAAAATAAAAAGTAAAATAAGCTCAATATATCTCGTTCCTATTGAAATTGTATTCCAAATATCTTCAACTTCTAACGCAGCTCTATGAGTCTTTCTGCTTGGATGAACTATGCTATTTCTTAAATAAATAACTAAATCCACTCCATCATCAAACTTATTTTTTATTATATTATCGAATATATTTAATTCATGTTTCCCATATGGTATCTTACATATATCAAGTAACATCCTTATATTTCTGGATGCTAAATTACAATCAAAAGCTTCATCTGTAAGCACTTTATTTTGTTCTACTAGAATTACATATGACAAAGTTTCAAGTGCAATTTGTACAGATATTATGTTATTTTCCATAGTCACACTTCCAAGAGATTCTATATACCAATCAACAACACTCTTTATAGCAGAACCATAATAAAAGTCTTCTAACTTTTTACACATAAGACTTATATACTTTTCCATATTATGATAATTTGAAAGAGTATCCGACCATGTTGGCACATATTTAAAAGGAGATATTTGATTTTCATTCCATATTCTATAAACTTCATTACCACTTCTATACCCCTTGGCCAAACAAAATCCTACGTATCTTCCGCACATAAAGCTCAGAGCTGTTGATATTCTATCTAAAAGATTTATTGTATTATTTGTTCTAAAAATTCTACCATCTTTTCTTCTAACTCTACCTATGTGAGTTATTATTGCTCCAGATTTAGACTTTAACTCTGATTTCAATTCTTTTCTGTAATCATACCGTTTATCTATAGTTACAACATAATCATTTATATCAAATTCAATTCTACCTGCATATACTTTATCATTGTATTTAATAAGTTTTCCAGGTATTTTATCTAAGTTTATTATATTAAAATCTACATGTTCAACATAGGAATTTTTAGATTTTATACAGTCATCATTGATATAACCTTCTATACTAAAATCACTTAAAATGTTTATTGTTATAGAAATAATTTTATAACCATGAACTTCAAGAACAGCATTATCATAATCCCAAGCTAAATTATCATCTTTATTATCTATTTCTTCAATGCAACCTATCTCTGCTTTAAAATTTATAGATATTGGAGGTGTCATTTTATAATAAATTCTTCCATTACATCTATATTTTTTATCTAAATATATGCAAAACCTGCCTTCATAGATACTAATATCTTCATTGATACCACAGCTTAAATACTCCGATGTTATAGCATCATCAATTTCTTTCATTTTCATTCCCACCTTTAATTTTGTATAATAATATAGGGATTGTAGTTCTTTTTTATTTAGTAAAACTCAATCTATTGTATAGTTTAACATATTATTTTTATTACTTATGTACCTTAATAAGATTTCACACCTATGTTAATATATTTTATTGGCATAAATTTTCATAATTAATCTATCCATGAAAAGTAGCACTGTTATTTATTTGCTATCTTAGTTGTAAATGATTGTAACAAGCTAAACTTCAATTTTGATAGTAAATATTTATCCAAGATTAGATAATATATCACTTATATCCTTTTCTACTAGATGTTTCATATTATTATTATAAATGCTTAAATCTGCATTACTTAATTCCATTTGTATACGATGAACAAGGTTTTTTTTATACTTTGCAATATTAGGTAATGACTTAATAAACACTCTTGATACAGAAGGCTTTTTGTCTACAATATGACTTAATATACGATCTATATTTATTTCAATTTTATTGTCAATATCCCATTGAGCATTTGCAGATATTAGCAATAATCCTCTTACTCGAATATATGAACTTTCATTATCAATCATTTCTAAGAATGAGTCAAAAAAATAATATGTAATATTTGATTTTAGGCTTTCATTTTCTAAAAATAAAAAAGTTTTATATGCTTCATTATGATTTTTTGAATATAATTTATTGATAAGTAAATCGAGATTTTCCAATTTTCTCATCTCCCTTATGACAGACTCCTATTTAAACAAAGTATAACATATTCAAAACCAGATATAAATAAACATCTATACTAAATAATAAATATAAAATTATTCTAAAATTACTTTCTCTTTATTTCCAAACAATAAAACTAAAATTCCACAAATTTATTGAGTATAAACTATAAAAATAAGCTATCAAATAATTTATACTTGATAGCTTATTATTTTTATAATTCTTTTTTTAAAGTTTCTTTTAAACTATCATATGCGAAATCCATTATTTCTCTACATGCAACTAAATCTTTTTTTAAATCTATGCATAACTCTGAACCATATTCTTTTCTCACTGTTGTTGTTAAATCTTTAGCATATACTTTAGCTTTAGTACTTTCATCTTCATGGTTTCTACCTTTTACATATCCAATTATTATATTTGATGCATTTACTGCACCACATAAGCTAGCAACCCCACATCCTGAACCTAGTCCACTTCCTAAACAAACTGGTATATCTGTATTAAATTCCTCATTATATGCTTTTATAACTGATTCCGCACAATTAAACCCTTTTTCATGATATTTTGATGCTATAACTTTATTACACATTAAGATTCCCCCTCATCTTTGTAAATTAAAATAAATTTTTTGACATTTTTCTAAAAAAAATTTCTTTTTAAGATTATTATATCAAATACTAACAATAAAAACACTTTTTTCTAAATTAACTATGTCTTTCTAAATTTAATAGTATCTCTTTCAAATCGGAATGATTTCCCATATACCCACCAATATTGTTTTTGCCAACTACTCTGTGACAAGGTATTATTATTGGAATTCTATTACTTTTACTTGCTTGTCCTATCGCTCTTACAGATTTTGGGTTATTTATATTTTTTGCTATATCTGAATAATATAATGTTTCTCCATATGGTATTTTTAACATTTCCCTATAAACCGATTTTTGGAATTCAGTTCCCTCAATTCGAATATTTAAATCAAACACTTTTCTTTTTCCATTAAAATAATCATCTATCTGACTTATTGCTTCTTTTAAATCTTCTTTGCTTCTCTTTATATCAATTCCTTTTTTGATATATTCGTCTTTTAATTTATTAAACTTTTCATCTCCTATATCTACACTTACTATAAAACCTTCTTCGCTTAATATATACAAATTTCCTATTTTTGATTGATAAACATCATATATTAAATTCATATAAATCCCTCCTTTATACTAGTATACATATAATTTTTTGACTAATAAAGAGTTACCCTAAAAAATAGGATAACTCTTCTTTTACAATTATTTAATATATACTATTTTTTTACTTAATAGCGTTTAATATATCAAAATATCAATTTTATATATTTTTAAAAGCTTTAGAAAGCATAAGTTTTATCCTGTTAAGCTGATTTACCTCACTTGCAGAAGGGTCATAATCAATAGGTATTATATTTGCATTTTTATACAATCGCTTTAATTCTTTTATAGACCCCTTGCCAATTATATGATTAGGTAAACATCCAAAAGGTTGCATACAAATAATATTTTCTACGCCTTCATTTAATAACTCAACCATCTCACCTGTTAGAAGCCAACCTTCTCCAGTTTGATTTCCTAATGAGACTACTGGTTCTGTATTTTTTGCAACATTCTTTATGTCACCTGGAGCGTGAAATCTCTCACTCTTGTCAAGTGCTTTTTTATACACTTTTTGGTATATACTAGTTATATATATAAATGCTTCTCCTATCATTCTGCTTTTTCTACTTCCCTCTAAATGAGTTTGTTTATAAATAGTATTAAAGGCACAACTTAAGAAGAAATTTGTAAGGTCTGGAACGACTGCTTCAGCACCTTCTCGCTCTAATATCTCCACTAGATTATTATTTGCAATCGGATGGAATTTCACCAAGATTTCTCCTACCAAACCTACCTTTGGTTTTTTTACATCGAGTATCTCTAAGTTATCAAATTCCTTTACTATATCTTTTATGTTTTTAGTAAATACAGAAATCTTTGCTTTGACAAGAGAAGATTTGCATATATCAACCCATTTTTCATATAGAGCATTTGTACTTCCAGGAACTTTTTCATATGGTCTTACCCTATAGAGTACTTTCATTAATAAATCACCATATACAACAGACATAAAAAGTCTATTGATTAATTTTAGTGATATATTATCCATTATTCCACTATCTTCTATTCCATTTACACTAAGTGCAATGACAGGAACATTTTTAAATCCAGCATCATACATAGCTTTTCTTAAAAATCCAATATAATTTGTAGCTCTACAACCTCCACCAGTCTGAGTTATAGTAACAGATGTATTATTTAAATCATATTTACCAGATTTTAATGCTGTTATTAACTGACCTACAACTATTATAGCTGGATAACATGCATCATTATTTACATATCTTAATCCTTCTTCAATTACACTACTATCTGTATCTTTTAGAATCTCTATATTATATCCACTTAAGTTCACAGCTTTTTCAAGAAATTGAAAATGTATTGGGGACATTTGTGGCGCTAATATAGTATGTTTGTTCGTTATTTGATTGTTTTTAGCATACTGTATCCTATTTGCCTTTATATTTTTTACATCTATGTTTTTGCTTTCTCTCTCAAACATAGCTGCTTTTAAAGACCTCATCCTTATTTTAGCAGCTCCTAAATTGTTGCCTTCATCAATCTTTATGATAGTATATATCTTTGATTTTTCATTAAGTATTTCTTGAACCTGATCTGTGGTTACTGCATCTAGTCCACAACCAAATGAATTAAGTTGAACTAATTCCAAATAGTTTTTGTCTCTTACAAAGCTAGCTGCTTTATACAATCTTGAATGATATACCCATTGGTCTACAACTCTAAGTGGTCTTTGTATATTAGCTAAATGACATATGGAGTCTTCAGTAAGCACCGCCATATCTAATGAATTTATAAGCTCTGGCATTCCATGATTTATTTCTGGGTCTATATGATATGGTCTCCCACATAGCACAATTCCCTTCATGTTTCTTTCTTTTATTTCTTTAAGTGCTCTTTCACCTGCAGCTTGCATCTCCATTTTAAATGAATTTTGTTCATCAGTAGCTTTATCAACTGCATGATTAATTTCTTCTTTGGTTATCTTTATACCAGAAAAACTTCTCGATAACTCCTCATAGAGTCTCTTTTTCAGTTTTTCCTTATCATTTAGACTTATAAATGGATTTATGTAGTTTATGTTCTTATCTCTTATATTTTCTACATTGTTTTTTATTACTTCAGAATATGATATTACAACAGGACAATTATAATAATTATCTGCACTTGAATCCTCTTTATTTTCATTTGTCACACTTGGATAAAATATGTTTTTTATTCCTTTTTCAATTAAATTTTCTATATGTCCATGAACTAACTTTCCAGGATAACAAACTGTTTCAGAAGCAATACTAGTTATACCAGTTTCATATAAGCGTTTTGATGACCTATCTGAAAGTACAACTCTAAATCCAATATCATTGAAAAAAGTAAACCAAAATGGATAATCCTCATACATATTTAATACTCTTGGTATACCTATCTCTCCATTTTTTGACTTTTCTTTTTCCAATGGTTTATATCTAAAAATTCTATCATATTTGTACTTAAATAAATTTATTGGTTTTTTCTTTTCTAGTCCTATTTTTTTATCACCATAAATAGCTTCACCCTTCTCACATCTATTTCCTGAAATAAAAATTTCATTATCAGAAAACTTATTTATGGTAAGAAGACAATGATTTGAGCATCCTTTACATCTAGTTACACTTGCTTCTAATTTTATATTATTCAATTCTTCCTTAGATAATAGAGATGTTTGATATCCGCTTTCATATTTTTCTTTTGCTATAAGTGCTGCACCAAAAGCTCCCATAATTCCTGAAATATTAGGTCTAATCACATTTTTTCCAATTAGTTTTTCAAAGCTTCTAAGTACTAAATCATTATAAAATGTTCCACCTTGTACAACAATATTATTACCAATCTCATTTAAATCTCTAATTTTTATTACTTTGAATAAAGCATTTTTTATTACAGAATAAGAAAGTCCTGCTGATATATCTCCAACACTTGCACCTTCTTTTTGAGCTTGTTTTACTCTAGAATTCATAAATACAGTACATCTTGAACCTAAATCTACAGGGCTTTGAGAATAAATTCCTTCATGTGCAAATTCTTCTATTGTCATAGATAGAGAACTTGCAAATGTCTCTAAGAATGAGCCACAACCTGAAGAACAAGCCTCATTCAATATTATATTGTCAATTACTCCATCTTTTATTTTTAAGCACTTCATATCTTGACCACCAATATCAAGTATAAAATCCACATCTTTATTAAAAAATTTAGCAGCTTTATAATGTGCTATAGTCTCTATTTCCCCATTATCGATTTTAAGTGCTTTCTTAATAAGACCTTCTCCATATCCAGTTACAGTTGAACTCAATATTTTAATGTCTTTTGGCAATATATTATATATTTCATTTATAACCTTGATAGTTGTTTTTAATGGATTTCCTTCATTACTATTATAATAAGAATATACAAGTCTTCCATCTTCATCAATAAGTGCTGCTTTAGTTGTAGTTGAACCTGCATCAATTCCTAAATAACAATTACTTTTGATTGAATTTATATCTACATGATTTATTTTTTCTTGTTCATGTCTTTTTGAAAATTCTTCATATTCACTTTTATCTCTAAATAAAGGCTCTAGTAAATTTACTTCTCCATCTTCAATATTCTTTATACTATCCAGTTTTTTTATTAAAGATTCTAGTTCTATACTATCTTCATCCATTGATAATAGTCCTGCTCCAATAGCAATATATAGTTGTGCATCTTCTGGGAAAATTATATTTTCATCTTTTAAATCCAATACTTTTTTAAATGCTTCTCTAAGCTCAGATAAAAAGTACAATGGACCACCTAAAAATGCAACATTGCCTTCTATTTTTCTTCCACAAGAAAGAACACTTACAGTTTGTACAACAACTGCATTGAAGATACTCATTGCTATATCAGTCTGCTTAGCCCCATCATTTATAAGAGGTTGAATATCCGTTTTAGCAAAAACGCCACATCTTGAAGCTATTGGATATATAACATTATAGCCTTTGGCAAGTTCATTTAATCCACTGGCATCTGTCTTTAAAAGTGATGCCATCTGGTCTATAAATGCTCCTGTGCCACCTGCACATATCCCATTCATTCTTTGGTCTATTCCTCCACTTAGATATGTTATTTTTGCATCTTCACCTCCAAGTTCTATGACAACATCAGTTTCAGGATGGAAATACTCTATTGATTTTGTACTAGATATAACTTCCTGAACAAATTTTATTCCCAGTTTTTTTGATATTCCAATTCCACCTGAACCAGTTATTATAATTGTAGTATTTATGTTTCCCAATTTTTCATATATACCATTTAGTACTTCTTTAACTGATTTCTTCACATCAGAATAATGTCTTCTATATTCTTTATGAACTATATTATTACTATTATTAAGTACCACAACCTTCACCGTTGTAGAACCTACATCAATTCCTATATGAAATAATTCATCCATTGTACCCCCTCCATACTTATATGCTTTTTTAATTTTTGTAAGTTCTATGGCTTTATTTTAAGTAAGTTATTTTATAATCTTTATGATTAATATTTTTATTTTATGATTATTTTATTAATCAAAGCTTACTCTACTAGGTAATTCCTAATCCTAACCTCAAATTTTAAATAAGAACATATAGTTAGTGTACTAAATTTTGTCATAAATTTCTACAGATTTTTGTTACTTTTTACATAAATATAACTTAACTCTAATATCTACTTAATATTTATGTACTATGAATTATATTCAGTCATAAAAAAAGGTTGTTAGTGTACAATTTCTTATTGCACATCAACAACCATTTTTTGTATATTATTTTTTACTTTATTTAATTATGTTTATTACATTTATCCTACAAGCATAAATATAAAGTGAGCTGCTGCCCCTGCACATAATCCGCCTATTGTATGAGAAAGAATGGCTTTACCTGCCAATTGTCTAGCATTTAATGCATCCATCATACCAATGTGTGTACTTAAATATCCACTCCAGCACATACCCATAGCCGTAAATACTGCTATATCATTAGGAGTTATAGCTCCTGATTTTATAAATTCTGGAACTAAAGACATTGCTGCTCCAACAGCACCTAATGAAGTTATAGGGAATGCTATTGCTTCTGGTGATGTAAATCCAAATAATGGTTCTAATATAAATCCAAGTTTATCTCCAAGAACTGGAAGTAACTTTATACCTTCATATGCAGCTCCTGTATAAACTTCTTGGCCTGTAGCAGGGTCTGTAGATGGTCCAAAAGTTAATAACATTACTAATGTACATACTACTAGGACACCAGGGATTATAGCCATTCCCATGTCCACTCCCATTTTACCACCTTCAAGAATTGCATCCAGAGCCCTTTGGAATACATTTCCTTCTCTAATTTCTCTGAATTCAGCTTTTTTCTCAAGTGTTCCTGTTGCTTTATCTTCCTCTGGATTGTATTTATAAAACTTCTTAGTAAATGTCAACATTATTCTAACACTTATAACACTACCTATAACTGCACCTAAATTACCAATTAATGCTGGAAGTACATATTCTGTACCTTGAGAAATCATAAATGTTGTTAAGATAAGCCCCATACCAAAAGCTGTTCCTAAGTTACATAATGCTGGAACTTGGTATTTTTTAAAATACTGTGTGAATGTTTTATCTTTAGCAAAAGGTATAATAGCTGGATTATCTGATAAATAAGTTGTTATAGCTCCTGCTATACTAGCACCAGGCAATCCATATAAAGGCTTCATAAACATAGCGAAAATTTTATTAATTAATGCTATTACTCCAAACTCTGAAAGTAGTGCGCTTAATGCGCCTGCAAGAACTGCCATAGCCATAATTAAGAAAACTGTCTCTAGTAGTAAAGCATGTGCTGTACTCATTATTACTTTGAACATCATTCCTGCTCCCATAATACTACCAACATACCCAAAACCAACTACTAGTAATATTAGGAAAACGAAGGTTTCCATGCTTACTGCCTTAACCTGTCTCCTGTCTGTTAACTTCTCCATTTTGAATCATCCCTTCTTTTTCTTTTGTTATAAAGTTTAACAAAACCTTTTCTCTTTTTTAATTATACTTATAAATATTACTATTTGCAACTTTATTTGTCATTTTTTTATCATATTTAAAATGAAAATCAGTATTTTAATAATAAAAATTTTTCAGATTTATGCAAGTTTTCGACATCTTATCTTTCATTTTATAAAAAGTACGGTTCCTTACTAAATGTATACAGACTCCTCTAACGACCTAATATACAAACATAAGTTGTAACTTGTATCTTTTACAGGAAACAAAAAAGATTATGAAAAAAATTTTCCTTCAATATTTTTCATAATCTTTTTTTAGTTTTATAGAATTTTTTTCAAAATTTTTTTCAAATTTTTTTTAAAGTTATGCATTATTTTAATTTTTTAGCTATATATTTTACTAAATCAACAGTTCTTGAAGAATATCCCCATTCATTATCATACCATGAAACTACTTTAACCATATTGTCTTCTATAACCATTGTGGATAAAGCATCTATGATAGATGATCTTGAATCTCCTTTATAATCTATAGAAACAAGTGGCTTGTCGCAATATCCTAAAACTCCTTTTAATTCTCCTTCAGCAGCATCTTTTAACACAGAGTTCACTTGTTCAGATGTAACGTTTTCTTTAAGTTCACACACTAAATCAACAAGTGAAACTGTTGGTGTTGGCACTCTAAGCGAAAAACCATTTAATTTTCCTTCTAATTGTGGTAATACTCTTGACACAGCTTTTGCTGCTCCTGTAGTGGTAGGTATTATAGATTCAGCCGCCGCCCTTGCTCTTCTTAAGTCTTTATGGCTCTTATCTAATATTCTTTGATCGTTAGTATATGAATGTACTGTAGTCATTAACCCCTTTACTATACCAAATTTTTCGTCCAATACTTTGGCAAAAGGTGCTAGACAATTTGTAGTACAAGATGCGTTTGAAATTATATTGTGCTTTTCATTATCATATTTTTCCTCATTAACTCCGATAACTATAGTTATATCTTCATTTTTTCCTGGAGCTGTTATAATTACTTTTTTTGCTCCTGCTTTAATATGTTTTTCTGCCTTTTCTCTTTGTGTAAATAGACCTGTCGATTCTATTACTATATCAACTCCCAATTCTTTCCATGGCAATTCTTCTGGGTCATTATATCTTAATATTTTTATTTCTTTAGAATTTACTACTAGAGTTTCTTCATCTTTTGCTTCTACTTCACCTCTAAAAGTTCCATAGCATGAATCATATGTAAATAAATGTGCCAAAGATTCTGTTGTTGCTCTTGCATTTATGGCTACAATTTCTATATTATCTCCTAATTCTTCTTGAGCTATTCTTAATACAGCTCTTCCTATTCTTCCAAATCCGTTCATTCCTACCTTAATTTTCATTATGAAATGTCTCCCTCCATTACTATGTTTTTACATGATTATTGTACACTAAACAAACCATTTGTTCAATACTTTTTCTTGATTAAATAATTAAATTCTATGTTTTTTTATTATCAAAAGACAATTAGTGTATCATTTTTATCTATTTTCATCTCTATTTAGTGTATACTTTTTAGTATAAAGAGGCTGAAGCTATTTATTTTGCTCAATGTCCCTTGGGACATATTTCGCCATCTTTTTTTAATTTTTAAACCATACTTATTCTTAAAAATACTATACCTCCCACCCTCTCCTCTAATTCAAAATATATAAAACAAATAAATTATTATTTAGTTCAAAAAATATATGAATTTTTAAAATTTACTATAATTATTATTCATATATCAAAATATAAATTTTTATTAGCTTATTGTTAACTAACTTCTTGAAGTCAATCATAAATATTAACTGCTTTTAGGTACTGAATATTAAGTTATAGACAAACTGGAATTTATTTTGAAGGTCTTTCTTTCTCCTGAACCAAATCGCTTTCAAAAGTAGCCTTTACAACAGCATGATTTATTTTAGTTCCAGTAAACCATATAGCATACTCTTTCTCCTTTTGCATATTATCAAGAGAAATTATGAATGTATCATTATTAATACTTTCATGCCATGTATTACTCCATAAAGTTTCGTCTGTTTTATTATCTTTTATTTCCACAAGACCACTCTCTCCGTCCATTTTAAAAGAAATCTCTGTGTTTAAAACATCTATATCATCAGATACACAAAACAAACGTGCATTAACAAATGGGTCTGAAATATCATAATTTTTATCTAATTCCATTTCAATAGTTGTTTGTCCTGATTCTTTGTTGCTTGAATTATTATATTTACTTTCATTGCTTTTTTTACAAGCTGCCAAGCTAACTACACTGATAATGCTAATTAAAAGAATAACTAATTTTTTCATAGGCTTATCTCCTTTACAACTTCTAATTTTTAGTCCTATAAACTAGAATATTAAACTAATCTACTATTTTGCTTGTATTTTACATCAAAGTTTTCAATTATTTAAACGTATACATTTTATCATTTTTATTACAGGTATGTTAAATAGTTTTGGTATTTCAGTTGTTATAGCATCTGGAATTGGTTTGTTATATATTATGAAAAATTAAGAGCCAAGTCATTTATTTAAAGATACAGGGAATTATAATTTACTGTATAAAAAAAGAGATTATAATTTCTACAAGTAAAATAAATCTCAACAGTTTACTTCTCTACATAATCTCTTTTCTATATAGTTATTCAAATAATTTACTTCCTAAGCTTACAAACATCTGTAAAATCAAAAATGCTTTTGTGTCTATCTTATGATTACTCTGTAAAATCGCCTTTGCTTCTTCTTGTGAAACTAAAAGGGCTTCAATTTCTTCATCCGGTTCTAAAAATTCATCTGTTATATCACCATCACATTTACAATAAACAAAAGCAACAGATTCATCACTCATTCCAGGAGATAAATATACCTTATCACTACTCTTATTTTTGTGAATTTCTAAAATAGTAAGTCCTGTTTCTTCTCTAAGTTCTCTTTCAACAGAAATAGCTATAGATTCTCCTTCATCAACAAGACCTGCTGGTAATTCATATATATAATCATTGATAGGTACTCTAAATTGTCTTATTAAAACTAATTTTTCACTGCTTTTATGAAGTCCAACTATTACAACTGCATCTACACTATCTTCTTCATTCTTCAAATAGATGTTTTCTAATTGTTCACTACTTTTTCTTGATGCTACCATCCAA
Source organism: Clostridioides difficile (assembly GCF_900243075.1). Taxonomy (GTDB): domain Bacteria; phylum Bacillota; class Clostridia; order Peptostreptococcales; family Peptostreptococcaceae; genus Clostridioides; species Clostridioides difficile_D. The sequence continues at coordinate 1,320 of NZ_OEZH01000017.1, read as the reverse complement.
ACCTTATCTTCATCTAATTTGTTTTTATACTCAATTTCAAAAAGTCCTATAAACTTATTTTCAATCATTGGTTTTACATTCTTTATTACAGTTTTTTTCAAATTTACTACGACCTTTCTTTTTTTAATACCATTAATTAGATATAATATCTTAACAAATATTCAACTTATATTATTATATTTCCATCTCTGGGTTATCTTTATCCACAAAACCTACTTTAATTTCGCAATCAAAGATTTCCTTCAATAATTTTGCTAGTTCTTCTCTTGCACTCATTACCTTATCTAAGTTAGCATCAGTGAAACCATCTATAGGAAAAAATATATTCTTTGAACTATTAGTGATTTTTCCTTCTTCCCCTTGTCTCCATATCCATCTTCTAGTTTTTACCATATCGCCCACAGAATAAATTAATTCTCCATCTTCCATCAACTCAACATCAGTTTCTCCAAATGGTACAAATTTGTCTCCTTTTTTTGAGAATCTAACATATACATCATCATTTCTAAAATCCATATCATGAGCACCCATTGGAAGTAAATATTTTAAAGAAATAGAGTTTCCTAAATCTACGATAGGATTTATATGAGGAAGTTTCTTATTCTTAGCAACTCTTGTTGTCATTGCTTCTATCGAACTCATAAATTTATTTGGGTTCATTCCTAAACTTCTAAATGCCTCTCTATATGGTATAATTTCTTCTGATTCCTTTACTTTTTTATCTTTAAAGTAATCTTCTACTCTATCTATACTTATATCTAAAAGATTGCTTATTCTCTCAATTTCTTTAGTGTTATCTATTCCTTTTGCTACTACTACACCAAAGCATACATTTTCTAATTTATCAAAGACTTCTTTTTCTACTATAAATTTCATTTTGTCTTATCCTCCTGTTATTTTACATTATTTTCTAAGTAAATTTTATCACTTTGTGTCTTATAAATATACCCCCTATTTAGGAATTGTTTAATTTTTTTTAATTTTCCAATTAATGTTATATTGATTCTCATCAAAGATTTTATATGTAATAATTACAAATTTAACTTTCAAAAACAAATGTCTTGATTTATAATGTATAATATATTTTTTATGGAGGTAATATTGTGAAAAATTTTATTTTAATATATTTTATAATTATTAATTTTATTGCTTTCTTTTTAATGTGCATAGATAAAAAAAGAGCTATTAAAAATGAATGGATGTACTGAGACCCAAAAGTTGAACTTTATACAGGAATGAAATTTTCATTCCTGTTTTTTTAGCTTTATGTAACTTTAGATTCATATTCAAATCTATATTTAACAGGGCTACGCCAATTTA
>NZ_OEZH01000112.1:30001-105260 GCF_900243075.1 Clostridioides difficile | reverse complement strand
GAGTCCGATTGAATATCGAACTCATTCCGCGTAAAGATAGCCTTTTTTAAGTCTGTCTACTTGACAGGGACATATCCAATTTTGAGACAGCCTCTTTAAATTTTTATCCTAGTAATATGCTCTATGTTCTAATAGATATTTATTTTTCTAGTTTACTTGCAATGAAACATTAACTAGAGCATTGAAATTATCATTGAAATACTAGTTGAACAATACCACATATTATAAATTTACACTAGTTGTTTTTCTATATTATATACTTTGTCAATCCAACCTTTATAAAATTTTTCTTCATGAGAAACTAGAATTATACTACCTTTAAATTGTTTCAAAGCACTTTGTAAAGCATCCTTTGTTTCTGCGTCAAAGTGGTTAGTTGGCTCATCTAGAATCAAAAAATTACAAGGAGATAACATCATACAACATAATTTAACCTTAGATTGTTCACCACCACTTAACGTAGATACACTCCTTGAAACATGTTCTTCCTTTACACCACATCTAGCTAGATGTCGTCTAATCTCTTTTGTATTCAATTTTGGATATTTATCTGCTACTATTTGAAGCGGTGTTTTAGTAGGATTTTCCCACTTTAAATCCTGCTCATAATAACCAAGTTTCACTTGTTCAGAAAATTGGAAATCTCCAGAAATACAAGGAATATCTTTGACTAATGTTTTTAACAAAGTAGATTTACCAATTCCATTAAAACCAGTTATAACTATTTTTTGCCCCCCCTCAACAGAGAAATTTAATTTTGGAAGCAAAGAATAGTAGTAGCCAACTTCAAGATTTGTTACTGTAAGAGCATTTTGAGCAGATATTTCAATTTCTAAAAATTTTATATTTGGTTTTCCTGTAAAACCAGGAGGAGCTATTCTTTCTATTTTATCCAGTTGTTTTTGTCTTCCTCTTGCAATTTTTGAATTTACTCCAGCTTTGTTTTTACGTATAAATGCTTCTTCTTTTTCTATTTTCTTTTGTTGTGATTGATATCTTCTAATATAATCCTCTCTTAAATGTGACTTTTGTTTAAGGAATTCTGAGTATTTTCCATGATACTTCTTAATCATACCAAATTCTATATCAAGAATACCTGTAGAGATTTTCTCCAAAAAGTCAAAATCATGAGAAACTACAATAAATGCTCCATCAAATGTATTTAAATAGTTTGAAAGCCACTCAACATGTTCTTTATCTAAAAAGTTTGTTGGTTCGTCTAATAATAAAACTTCATGGTTAGAAAGTAGTAATTTTGCTAAAATTACTTTTGCTCTTTGCCCACCACTAAGTTCTCCAACAACGCGATTCATTCCTATTGAATCTAATCCAAGACCAGTTGCTATTTTGTTTACTTCATTATCTATAGAATAGAAATTGTTTGCTAGTAGTTGTTCTTGATAATCTGATGCTTTAATTAGTTGTTGCTCATCTCCAGATACAGCACTTTCTTGATATAGTAAATTCATCTCCTTTTCTATTTTATAAAGGTATTCAAATGCAGTGTGTAAATAGAGTGATATTGTTGTATCTCTATTGATTTCTGCATATTGGTCTAAATGGCCTATATTGATATTAGGTTGCCACTTGATTTCTCCTGAATCTGGAACGACTTCTCCCAATAAAATTTTAATTAAGGTACTTTTGCCTGCTCCATTTTGACCAACTACGCCTATATGTTCACCTTTGAATAAATCAAAGTTAGCTTTCTCATACAGTGATTTATCCATAAAACATTGTGATAAATTAGTTACTTTTAATAAACTCATAATTCAAACTCCTTTTCTTTTATTAAAAATTTATGAAAATAAAAAAAGCAGAGGAATGGCATTATAAAATGCCGACCTCTGCTTTTGGAAAAACAAAAGGTCATAGACAAGCATTGTTGTCTATGACCAGAAAATCTATATTATCTATCGGCAAATAGGCAATTTTAAATAAGCATAGCTAAAAAACTACACTAAACCTATATTTGCCGATGAAGATAGAAAGCTTTAAGCTTTCAGATTAACCTCTACACAACGCTTCATCGTATACATTTGTGTAGAGTTAAGTTTTCTAACAAGTTTAACTAATTCTATATAAATCATAATTATTCACATCCTAATCTTAGTATTAATTCTAGTTTATCTATATTTAAATTGTACTTTCGTACTTTGTGTATTACCTTATTTATTTAAAATATGTTTTATTAATTATAGCTTAAATTATGTTATCATAATACTTAGTTATAGTCAATAAGAAAGTTATATTTACTACATACCCTATTAATTTAGTAAATCTATCATTACAAAGTTATTTGAAGACTCTCCACCAATAAAATTTTATAGTCTATTAAGAAAATTAAGATTATGAGATTTATAATTTTGATACAGGTATACTATCTTCATTAAATATTACAACATGTAGAAGTAGATGGATAATATTGTTGAATTTTCAATGATATGCTAAGGTACATATATAATTATTAGAAATAAAAATATAATAATATGAAAGTAACTGATATAATAACTAAACGATTAAACATATAGTAAAAACACTTCATAAATTATGGAGTGTCTTTTATTATCGCAAAAATAAGTAACATATTATACAAAATAAAAACATTAATTCAACTTAAATAATTTTAAGTGTCATATGTATTTTGATTAAATAAACCTAAAATTTTAAGGAAAAATAATATATTTGTATTAAATTTTATTGAAATAATTAAAATTATTTACTTAATATAAATTATTGGCTAAAATTGTACTAAATAATTAAGGAGGTGAGTGGCTCTGGATGAGATAGATTTAAAAATAATTAATTCTCTAAAAAAGAATAGTAGGGCTTCAACCTCTGAAATAAGCAGAAAAATTAATTTATCAATACCAGCAGTCTCAGAGCGTATAAGGAAAATTGAGAAATCAAATGTAATTCAAAAGTACACTATTCAAATTAATCGGGAAAAAACAAAATATAAGCTTTTGGCTTTTATATTTATCAATACTGATTTATCTAAAAGTATGAAAGAATTCAAGAAAACTATATTGGAATATGATACTGTATTAGAATGTCATCATATTTCAGGAGAATATGATTACTTAATAAAAGTATTAGCAGAAGATACAAGTAATCTTGAAGAGTTTATATCAGTGACTTTGAAAGAAATTGGGGGAATTCAGAAAGCTAATACAACTATTGTTTTATCTACAATTAAAGAAGAATTTAATACAATCAAAGATATTTTTTAAATAATTGAATAGTAAAATATTAATTATGTAATCCATACTTGTTTTAATTATATTTTAGGAGGAAAATAGAATATGAAAGTTTTAGTTTTTTTAGCAAAAGGTTTTGAAACTATGGAATTTAGTGTATTTGTAGATGTTATGGGATGGGCTCGTAACGATTATGGACATGATATTGATGTAGTGACTTGTGGATTTAAAAAGCAAGTTATGAGCACATTTAATATTCCAGTATTAGTTGATAAGATTATAGAAGAAGTATGTGTTGATGATTATGATGCTCTAGCTATTCCTGGAGGATTTGAAGAGTTTGGATTTTATGATGAAGCATATGATGCATCTTTTTTAAATCTAATAAGGGAGTTTAATTCAAAAGAAAAAATAATAGCTTCTATTTGTGTGGCAGCATTGCCAGTTGGGAAAAGTGGTGTTTTAAAAAATCGTAAAGCTACTACATATCATTTGAAAAATGGTAAAAGACAAAGACAGTTAAGTGAGTTTGATGTAAATGTAGTTAATGAACCAATTGTTGTAGATAAAAATATTATAACCTCATATTGTCCAGAAACAGCTCCATATGTAGCTTTTAAGCTTTTAGAAATGTTGACATCTAAAGAACAAATGGATGAAGTTAAATTAGCCATGGGATTTAAACTGTAATGGTTTAGAGCTTTTCTAAGTAATCAGAACCCCAGTCACACATGGAATCTAAAATTGGAATAATACTCTTTCCAAAATCGGATAGTGAGTATTCTACTTTTGGAGGGACAACAGGATAAACCACTCTTATAATTAAACCATCTGCTTCTAATTCACGTAATTGTTGAGTTAACATCTTAGGTGTTGCTTTAGGAATTAATTTTTTTAATTCATTGAACCTTAATATAGTGTCTTTAAGGTGCCAAAGTATAAGTGTCTTATATTTACCACCAATCAATGCAAGTGTTGCCTCTATTGGGCAACTGTAATTATCTAAACATTTTTTCATTTTTGGGCTCCTTTATGTATTTTAAAGTATCTTTTTAGGTACTATATTACAAAAAAGTGCATTATTGTAATATAGTACCATAGTGATAAAATTATAGCATAGGTTAAATAAATCATCAACTTAGCCTAATAAAACAATAGGAGGTAAATAAATGAATTTCGTTGAACTTGCAAAAAAAAGATATTCTTGCCGTAATTATCAAGATAGAAAGGTTGAAAAAGAAAAACTTGAGAAGGTTTTAGATGTTGCAAGAATAGCTCCAACTGGTGGTAATCGTCAACCTCAAAGATTGATTGTTATTCAGGAAAAAGAGGGTCTAAATAAACTTTCTAAGGCTGCCAACATATATGATGCACCATTAGCAATTCTTGTATGTGGAGATAAAGATAAAGTTTGGACAAGACCTTTTGATGGGAAGCAACTTACAGATATTGACACAAGTATAGTTACAGACCATATGATACTACAGGCAACTGAACTTGGATTGGCAAGTGTTTGGGTTTGCTATTTTAATCCAGATATAATTAGAGAAGAGTTTAGTTTGCCAGATAATCTAGAACCGATAAATATATTATTGATGGGATATGAATCTAAGATACCAGAGAGCCCAGATAGACATGAAAAAACTCGTGTTCCTTTAAGTGAAATTGTTTCTTATGAAACTCTTTAATCATAAAAATAAGCTATTCACATGATAAATGTAATAAGGCATTTATTATAAATAAAACTCAAAATGAATAATATCTACATATAATTAATTTTAGTGAAGTATATCTAGTTTAATTAGAATATATACTTCACTAATTTATTTGTTCAAAATATTTACTATGTATGAAGGTTTTGATATATTAACTAAAATATATCAATTGAATTAACTTTTAAATCTGGAAAAGCACTTGAAATATAGTCTTTTATATCATTTAAATGGTCTTGAATTTGTTTTTTTGATATTCTATCAGGCCCATATACAAAATACATAATATTTTTAGTATCTTTTGTTATAGCTGTTCGATTATCGGGTCCATTGAGAATGCTAGATAATATACCAATATTATCTGATAAAAATAAATCATCCTTTGTAAGAATCTGTTCTTTACCTCCTATTCCATAAAAATATTCACTTCCATTTGCTAAGTCTACTTTCAAAGGGAATTCTATTTTATCAAGGTCATGACCTGCTGTTAGAAGAAGATTTTTCAATTCTGCTAAAAACATTGACTCAATTGTTATACCTACATCTGGAATACCTTTTGATTTTAATAGAATAGATTCCAACTGAAGCAATACAGGGTAAGTTTTCTTGAATTTTTTATAATACTTTATATAACTTGAAACAGGTTCTGTTTTAATTTTTTCTTTACGATTGTATTCTGGATGTTGTTCTATAATATTTTTAATTGTAGAGTTTTTAAGAATTAGAAAATTTTCTTTATTAGGTTTTGAATGCATAATATTTATAACCATAACTCCAAATTTAATATTGGGATAAATTTCTTTTACTTTATGTGATATTTCTAACATAATATAGACTCCTTTTTATTTTTTATTTTATGATATAATCTTAGCAAGTTAAAAGTGGATTTTGTAGCTCCATTTTTATAGTAATTTTATAGAACCACTTTTGGAGGTATTAAAATGTGGATTACGATTAATAGAAATAGCAATATATCATTATCAAGACAAATTTATTGTGAGATAAAAGATATGATTCTAGATGGAAGCTTAAAGTTTGAGCAAAAATTGCCATCATCTAGAACTTTGTCAAAAGAACTATCTGTATCTCGTAATACAATTTTGGATGCATATAATCAATTAATTGCAGAAGGATATTTAGAAACAAGGAATGGATATGGAACAATTGTAGCTAAAGGAATATTAGGACATCAAGTTGATCTTAAGTTAAATTATACTTTTAGAAGTGAAAAAGATTTACATACTAATAAACAAAAAAATTATATAGATTTTCGCTCAGGAGTTCCAGAATTAAAACTATTTCCACGCAAAGAACTTTCAAAGATATATAAACAAGTACTGTATGATTTACCAGATTCAGATTTTAGATATGGAAGTACAGCTGGTGTATGGGATTTAAGAGTGGAAATATCTAAGTATTTATTTCGTACTAGAGGAATTAGATGTAATCCAAAAAACATTATGATTGTTTCTGGTTCAACACAAGGTTTATCTCTAATTTCACAACTTTTATATAAAAACAATAAAAAAGTTGTTGTAGAAGACCCTATTCATAAAGGTTTATTAAAGGTTATTTCATCTATTGGATATTCCGTTATTGGAATTAAAGCAGATGATAAGGGAATGAACACCGACTTAATAAAATCAATAAAAGAGATTTCTTTTGTTTATACTGCACCTTCTCATCAATATCCATTAGGAGGTGTTTTACCTATTCAAAGGAGACTAGAGCTTATTAAATGTGCAACAGAGAATAACTACTATATAATTGAAGATGACTATGATAGTGAATTTAGATATGAGGGTCAACCAATTAGTTCTTTTTATGAACTTAATCTAAATAAAGTAATTTACATAGGTTCTTTTAGTAAAATATTATCTCCAGCCATTCGTGTTGGGTTTATGTTATTACCAGACAATATATTAGAAAGCTATAAAACCTTAAAAATGTACTCTGATGTTCATACAGAAACGATACTGCAATATGTATTAGCGGAATTCATTAGGAGTGGAGGTTTAGAGAAGTATATATTTAGAATGAAGAAGCTGTATAATAGAAAGCGTAAACACCTCATAAAAGTTTTAAACACTGAATTTGAAAATGAATTTAAAATAAAAGGTGAAGCAGCAGGACTTCATATAGTTGTTCACTTCTATAATATTAAATTTACAGAAAGTTTAATTAATAAAGTTTTTGAAGCAGGTATAAAAGTTTATCCTATACAACAGTATGCAATTGAGAACATATTAGAATATGACCATGAAATTATACTAGGTTATGCTCATCTTAGTTTTGATGAAATTGAAAAAGGTATAAAAATACTCAGCAAAATAATACATATGAATCAAGGTACATAGATAAAACATGTAGCAATTTACATACAATAGATGTAATTAAGTTTAAATTTTAAAAGAAATATATAAAAACACCTGATATTGTATTGTCGATATTTTGTCACTATACACTAAATTAAGATAGCAATTTATATTAAGAAAAAAGTTTTTGCATAGGTTATAATACTTAAAAGGAGATGATGGAGTTGAAAACAAATACAGATGTGATTATGGAAATAATTGATTATATAGAAGAACATCTTACAGAAAATCTAAATTTAGATAAAATAGCTGATATTGCTAATTATTCAAAATATCATTTACATAGAATGTTTACAAATATTGTAGGATGTACTATTCATCAATACATACAGAGGAGGAGACTTACTGAAGCAGCTAGACAACTTGTATTTACAGATAAATATATTATAGACATAGCTATTACAGCAGGATATTCTACACATCAATCTTTTACACTAGCATTTAGGAATTTATATAAAGAGTCTCCACAAGTATATAGAAATAAAGATGAATTTTATCCTATTCAACAAAGATTTGTTTTAAATCCAAATCATCAAATTCAAAATATAGAGTGTATTTCTTATACAAGTATTAATTATGAACAAAGAAGAGATGAAATCAATTCTTATCTCAACTTTAATATTAATTGTGAGGTGAAAGTAGCATGAGTTTAGTACCACATGTAATTGAACAAACAGGTCAAGGGGAAAGGTCTTATGATATATATTCAAGACTATTAAAAGATAGAATTATATTTATAGGAGAAGAAATTAATGATGCTATTGCAAGTTTAGTAGTAGCTCAATTACTGTTTTTAGAATCAGAAGACCCAGATTCAGATATAATTATATATATAAATAGCCCAGGAGGAGCTGTCACAGCAGGATTTGCTATATACGATACTATGAAATACGTCAGATGTGACGTATCAACTATTTGTATTGGCATGGCTGCAAGTATGAGCGCTTTTTTACTTGCAGGAGGTACAAAAGGAAAAAGATATGCTTTACCTAATGCAGAAATTATGATACATCAACCTATGGGTGGAGCTAAAGGTCAAGCAACAGATGTAAAAATAGCAGTAGATAATATATTGAAAACAAAAGAAAAATTAGATAGAATTCTTTCTGAGAATACAGGAAAATCAATAGAAGATATTAGAATAGATACAGATAGAGATAATTTTATGACTGCACTGGAAGCTAAAGAATATGGATTAATCGATTATATAATGAATAAGAGCGAGTAAGTTGTTATTTTAGAGGATTAATTTATAATTTATAAATGTTGTTAAAATAATCATGTTTAAATAAACATGGTTATTTTATTTATTTCAAATCTATTTGACCCTATGGTAGCTAAAAAATTCACATCAATTAAATCAAAGTATTAAAATTTTGAATTCAATAAAAATGAACTATAAAAATACATGATAAACAAAGTTATCTACTAATTTTTTGTCGTTAAAAACTTTCAAGATTTCAATAACAAAACAAGAGAAAGTACCATATATTACTTATGTCTGCAATATATAAAAGACAAAGGAGTTGTACATTATGATTACAATAAGTTTGTGCATGATTGTCAAAAATGAGGAAGAAGTTATAGGAAGATGCTTAGAATGTGTAAAGGATATAGTAGACGAAATTATAGTTGTAGATACTGGTTCTACAGATTCCACAAAAGAAATAGTCTCAAAATATACAGACATGGTGTACGATTTCGAATGGATAGATGATTTCTCTGCTGCAAGAAATTTTTCATTTTCTAAAGCTTCTAAAGACTATATAATGTGGCTTGATGCAGATGACATAATTTTAGAAGATGATAGAGAAAAATTATTGAAAATTAAAGAAACTTTGGATACTTCCATTGATATTGTTATGGCAAAATACAATGTATCCTTTGATGAAAATGGCAAACCAACTCTCTCATATTATAGAGAACGATTGTTTAAAAGAAGTTCTAATCATAAATGGGTTGACCCTATCCATGAGGTAATACCTCTCGTTGGAGAAATATTTTATTCAGACATTGCAATATCTCATAAAAAACTCCATAGACAGGACCCCCTAAGAAATCTTAGGATTTTTGAAAAAATGATTTCGGAAGGTAGAGTATTGGAGCCAAGGCATCAATTTTATTATTCAAGAGAGTTGTACTATAATGCGAAGTATAAAGAAGCAATAGAAGGTTTTACTAAGTTTTTAGATTCAGCGAGAGGATGGATTGAGGATTGTATCAGTGCTTGCAGAGATTTAGCCACATGTTATTACTTAATTAATGATGAAAAGAGTGCCTTATATTCTTTGTTTAGAAGTTTCGAATTTGATGAACCAAGAGCAGAAATTTGTTGTGATATAGGGAAGCATATGTTTGATAGAAAAAAATATAAAGAAGCCATTTTTTGGTATAAGGTAGCATTAACAAGAGATAAAAATGATACTAATGGAGGATTTAAGTCAAATGATTGTTATGGATATATACCATATATACAATTGAGTGTTTGTTATGACAGATTGGGAGAAATAGATAAAGCTATTTATTGTCATGAAAAAGCAAAAGAAATCAAGCCTAAAGATAGTTCTATTTTATACAATGAAAATTATTTTAGTAAATTTAAAAATAACTGATAAATCACAATAATACTAATTTTGACATATTATATATAGAGCTTAAAAGCTCAAATATATCAGGAGGTGCTTTTAATAATGAGTAGAAATAAATATTTTGGCCCATTTGATGATAATAATTATGATAATGGCTATGACAAATACGATGATTGCAACAGTGGTTGCGATAGTTGTAATAGCTGTGATTGTCATCATGGTTATCCATCATCATGTGTAGGGCCAACAGGACCAATGGGTCCAAGAGGTAGAACAGGCCCAACGGGTCCGACTGGTCCAACAGGGCCAGGTGTAGGGGCAGCAGGAGCAACAGGACCAACAGGCCCAACAGGTCCGACTGGCCCAACAGGAAATACAGGGACAACAGGATTAATAGGTCCAACAGGAGCAACAGGGTCAGTAGGTCCAACAGGAGCAACAGGAGCAACAGGATTTGGAGTAACAGGTCCAACAGGAATAACAGGAGCAACAGGCCCAACAGGAGCAGATGGAGTAACAGGTCCAACAGGGGCAACAGGAGTAACAGGAGCAAATGGAGTAACAGGTCCAACAGGAGCGACAGGGGCGACAGGATTTGGAGTGACAGGTCCAACAGGGGCAACAGGGGCGACAGGAGTAGGAGTAACAGGAGCAACAGGATTAATAGGCCCAACAGGAGCAACAGGAACACCTGGAGCAACAGGTCCAACAGGTCCAGCAGGAGCAACAGGAATAGGAATAACAGGTCCAACAGGGGCAACAGGAGCAACAGGAGCAGATGGAACAACAGGGGTAACAGGCCCAACAGGAGCAACAGGAGCAACAGGAGCAGATGGAGTAACAGGTCCAACAGGAGCAACAGGAGCAACAGGAATAGGAACAACAGGTCCAACAGGTCCAACAGGAGCAACAGGAGTAGGAATAACAGGAGCGACAGGATTAATAGGTCCAACAGGAGCAACAGGAGCACCTGGAGCAACAGGTCCAACAGGTCCAACAGGGGTAACAGGAGCAGCAGGGCTAATAGGTCCAACAGGAGCAACAGGGGCAACAGGGGCAGACGGAGCAACTGGAACGACAGGGGCAACAGGAGCAACAGGTCCAACAGGAGCAGATGGATTAGTAGGTCCAACAGGGGCAACAGGAAATACAGGAGCAGATGGATTAGTAGGTCCAACAGGAGCGACAGGAGCAACAGGAGTAGGAATAACAGGAGCGACAGGAGCAACAGGGGCGACAGGTCCAACAGGAGCAGATGGATTAGTAGGTCCAACAGGAGCAACAGGAAATACAGGAGCAGATGGAGTAGCAGGTCCAACAGGGGCAACAGGAGCAACAGGAAATACAGGAGCAGATGGAGCAACAGGGGCAACAGGAAATACAGGAGCAGATGGATTAGTAGGTCCAACAGGAGCAACAGGAGCAACAGGAGTAGCAGGAGTAGCAGGAGCAACAGGTCCAACAGGCCCAACAGGAGCAGATGGATTAGTAGGTCCAACAGGGGCAACAGGCCCAACAGGAGCAGACGGATTAGTAGGTCCAACAGGAGCAACAGGCGTAACAGGAGCAACAGGTCCAACAGGAGCAACTGGAATAGCAGGAACTGGTGCAATAATACCTTTTGCATCAGGTATACCTCTATCACTTACAACTATAGCTGGTGGATTAATAGGAACACCAGGATTTGTTGGTTTTGGTAATTCAGCTCCAGGGGTAAGTATAGCTGGAGGAACAATAGACCTTACAAACCCAGCAGGAACACTAACTAACTTTGCATTTTCAATGCCAAGAGCTGGAACAATAACATCTATTTCAGCATATTTTAGTACAACAGCAGCACTTTCACTTGTTGGCTCAACAATTACAATTACAGCAACACTTTATGAATCAACTGCACCAGATAACACATTTACAGCTGTACCAGGAGCAACAGTTACACTAACTCCACCACTTACAGGTATATTATCAGTAGGCTCAATTTCTAGTGGAGTTTTAACAGGATTAAATATATCAGTAGCAGCACAAACTCGTTTGTTGCTAGTATTTACTGCAACAGCTTCAGGTCTTTCATTAGTTAATACTGTAGCAGGATATGCAAGTGCAGGAATTTCGATTAACTAGATTAGATAATTAAAAAAGGCTTCTAGTATCTTATTGATATTAGAAGCTTTTTAATATTAATTGCTAAGTATAATTTTAATATAATTGCTAAGCATAATTTAGAGTACTATTATATAATATAAAATAATAATATAAAATTGGAAATAGAGAATTGTCTAGGGGGAATATTATGAAAAATAAGATTGAAGAATTAATGAATAGTTTTGTAAAAGATTATCATAAATCAAATAATATAACTACAAAGTGGCAAGAACTTTTATTTGCTTATGCATCTGCCGAAGATGATATGTTTCAGAAGTTAAAAGGAGCTGTAGGAACATCTCATGCCATGCCAAAAGATTTTTTGAAAGATGGTAAAACTATAATTACATATTTTATACCTTTTGATAAAAGTATAAATAATAGCAATATTGGAGGATTTGAATGTTCTGAAATATGGGCAAGAGCGTACATAGAAACTAATATATTGATTTCAAATTTAAATAGCTTTTTATGTGAAGAACTAGAGAAGATAGGATTTAATTCATATTCTATTCCTGGGTCATATAATTTTGATAGTGAAAAATTGGTTAGTGATTGGTCACAAAGACATGTAGCATTCATAGCGGGTCTTGGAACTTTTGGTTTAAATAATATGCTTATTACAGAAAAAGGGTGTTGTGGAAGAATAGGAAGCATAATCACAAGCTTAGAATTGGAACCAACTAAAAGACCAGAAAATGAATACTGCTTGTATAAACATAATAATAGTTGCAAAAAATGTGTTAGTAAATGCGTAAAAGGAGCTTTAAAAGAAGATGGATTTGATAGAAATAAGTGTTATGAAATGTGTATGATAAATGAAAAGAAATATGCTCATATAGGTGGATGTGACATTTGTGGAAAGTGTATAGTTGGAGTTCCTTGTTCAGTAATAAAACCATCAAGATAATGGATTTATGTTTATTAATAATTTTAAATATAATTTATAATGAAAAAATATTAGCTACCAAAATAAATATAATATAATATGAAAATTAAATAAATATAATTTAAAAATTAGATAAATAATTTACGTCGATTGACAATTATTTATACTGTTGATAGACTTATATGTATCGCTGTGATATATAAGGAGGGTTGAGACTTTATGTTTGATTTAATCTTTATAGTTGCATAGCAAGGGCTATTGCAATTATAAAATTTAATATATAAATAGCCCTTTGCTATTCCTAATAAAAAATTACTATTTAATAGGAGAGCAAAATGAGCTATAAAAAGGCAATACATATATTACCAGAAGAATTACTTGAATTGATACAGGAATATGTAGATGGAGAATGTATCTATATTCCTAGAAAATCTAATAACAAAAAAGAATGGGGAAGTAATACTTCTACTCGTGAAGATTTGGCAATTAGAAATATGCAGATTTATGAAGACTATCAAGTTGGATACGATTTGCAATATTTATCAGAAAAGTATTATTTATCTTTGAAAAGTATTCAAAGAATTGTATTACAAGAAAGAAGAAAAAGATAGCTAAGAATGAGTCAGTATAGTTTTATAATTATACTGGCTCATTTTCTTTTGAGAAAAGTGTTTGAGGTATAGTTTCTTCTAGGTGGATGTTATAATTTAAATAATTTCAAAACTTATACAACATATAATAATTCTAGTTGTAAAGTACATATAAAAAGCAATAATTTTTTATATGTGTGAAATTAAAATTTATCAAAAATTAGGAGGTCTTGTTTTGAAGAAAATACTTGATTATATTCCACCTTTTCATAACTTTCTATTAGTTTAGTAACTTTATAGAAAGGAAATTGTATTTATGCAAAAAATTACTTGGGAGGTGGAGTATACCTCCCAATTACCAGTAATTAGGTATTGTAAAAAATGTGGAAAAAAGACTGAATATGTTTGTTCAGGTTTATTTAGAGTTAATGCTCAACATAAATATTTGGATATATGGCTAATATATAAGTGTTCAAACTGTGACTCAACATGGAATTCAACCATATATTCTCGTGTCAATCCAAATAACTTAAATCCAGAAACACTAGAACAATTCCATACGAATGATGATAATCTTGCTAATCAATATGCTATGAATGTAGAACTTTTACATAGAAATGGAGCAGAGGTTGGTATTCCAGAATATAAAATAGTAGGACAAGAAATTGATATTAATGACCTTACACAAGTTCGTATTGTAAGTAAGTATCCATCTCAATTAAAGGTGTCAAGATTATTGCGTGAGAAACTAGGTTTATCTAGGAAGGCATTTGATGAGATGTTAGATTGTGGAACTATTAAAAGTATATCTGGAGTTGATTTAAGAAAAAGTAAATTAAACTATGAAATTATGTTAGAGATAGGCAAGGAGAAGCAAAAGTCTTAAAATTGATTAGAATAAGTAATTTAATATGCTTTCTGGAACATCATTTTTAAAAAAATAGTGGCTATGAAAAATAAAAAGCCACTATTTTTGTATATATAACTATTCTTTTTCTAGATTTTCTACATTCATTTTTTTGACTCCATTTCATATTATATTCTGACTAAATTTATCAAAAACTTCATCATAATATTATTGATATTTATAACTTATTTATTTTATTCAAAATTGCATCTATAGCTGTATCAGGAACAACTGCTAAATCTTCTGCATTAAAGTAACAAACTATATTAGAATCAAATAATATATTTGAATTTGAAGGGAATTCGTCATCTCCAAACCAAAGTATAAATATCATAGATGTATTACCCATATATGTAAACTTATAGGCTAAATCTCCCATATCTACTTTTTCAGCTCCAATATTTTCCATAAACAACTTATACCTGTCTATTTGAGATGTAAAAACCTCTGAAAGTCTAGACAGAGTTCTGTTTAAAAAATTTGGATAGTAAACATTGCCTCCTGGTATTTCTTTAAAAGTCACATATTTATTAGTTCTAGGTACACCATTAGCATTGATTAGGTATCTAATTATTAAAATTTTAAGTTCAAAGTTTTTGCAGAGACTACCATCATCATTCCAAACTTCTCCACTTGGATAGTCTATAATATATTGTCTATCAAAGAAATTAAGTGTGAATTTATTTGAATCACTGTTAAAAGATATATTACTTAAATTGCTAATTGTATGAGGGTCTAATTTTTTTAATTTTTCTCGAGCATAGTCAAATGGAACATTATAGTTACTTCTTGTTACTTTTTCATCCATAATTTTTTCCTCCAATTTAAATAATTAAAGATATATTTATAAGAAGTTTTCTTATTATTGATTTTATTACATTTTTAAAATATTACAATAATAAATTGTCAAATAAATTTTTACAATTAAATAAATATATGTAAAATAAGTATAGAGTATTTGAAATATAAAGTTTTGAATCTAAAATGTTTTATTTGTAAAATATCAATTATTGTAAGCTATAATATGAGAGTATAATGATTCATGTAAACTTGAAAAAAGTTATTAAATATAAGTATTAAAATGTTATTAAACATATAAATGGAGGAGTTAGTATGTCTAAGATACTAGTAATAGATGATGAGTTAGATATGTTAAAGTTGATTGAAAATATATTAAAAAGAGATGGACATGAAGTAAAGGTAATTAGTGATGTAGAAAATGCTATAGATATAGACTTTAATTCTTTTAATCTAATAATATTAGATGTAATGATGCCTAAGATGGATGGATTTGAAGTGTGCAAAGCTATAAGAAATAAGGTTGATTGTCCAATACTATTTTTGACAGCCAAAAATATGGAAAGTGATATTATGTATGGTCTTGGTATAGGGGCAGATGATTATATAACCAAACCTTTTGGTGTAGGAGAATTAAGAGCTAGGATAACTGCTCATTTAAGAAGAGAAAATAGAGAAAAAAAGAATTTATTAACTATCTCAAATGTTCAATTTAACTTTTTGGGTAAAGAAGTTTCAATTGATGGTAAAAAAATCAATTTTACTAAAAGTGAATATCTAATATGTGAATTTTTAGCAAAAAATAAGGGACAAGTATTTTCAAAAGAGAGAATATATGAGTCAGTATATGGCTTTGATGGAGAAAGTGATATAAGTACTATCACAGAACATATAAAAAATATACGAAGCAAATTAAAACAATATGATATTTATACAATAGAAACTGTATGGGGTATAGGGTATAAATGGGTGTAATAAATATAAGTGTTACTTAGTGCAAATATTATATATATCTACAAAATGTTTGTAAAATATTAATCTATATATTAAAATTTAATTTATAGGTTAATATTTTTTGTAAATGACAAAATTGTAAGGTATTTTGTTATAAAATATTAAGATTCGTGGTGTATACTAATAATATAGTATTTAGTATAAATCTTGAGCAAAGGACGGTTATCTCTATATGGATAGACTAAAGAATATTAGAAAGAGTTTACTACAGTATACATTTTTATTTTTATTAATAGGTGTAACAATTTACCTAGTGTTTAAAACATTGGATATTAAAATGCTATCAAATGTTATGGTTATGGTAGATAAGAAGTTTTTATTCATTGGTGCTTTGGCAATTATGTGTCACATAATGCTTGAAGGAGTAGTAATGAAGATAATTATAGAAAGCACTCACAAAGTTAATATTAGATTTATTGGCTTTAAGCTAGCCATTATGGGATTTTATTATAATTTAATAACTCCTTTTGCTTCAGGAAGCCAACCAGTACAGATATATGTACTTAAAAAATGCAAAATGCCACTTAGTAAGGCAAGTGCAGTTGTTACTAATAAGTCTATTATTTTCCAAATAGTAGTTACTTTTTATTGTACAATACTTGTATTAATGAATTTTAATATGTTAGAAAAACAAATGAAAGTGATTATGCCTTTAGTGTTTCTAGGGATAGCTATTAATTCATTTGTCTTAATTATGATAATATTAGTTATTTTAAATCCTCAAAAAATAAAATATATTATGAGAGTTTCTATAAAGCATTTATCAAAAATCAAGTTTTTAAAATTTTTAGATAATAAGATTGAATCCATAGAAAGTTTTATAGATGATTATAGTAAAGCAATAAATTTTTTTGCAAAGAATAAAAAAGTATTAATTTCAACTATAATAGTGACTTTTATTCAATTAAGTGCTTACTTTAGTGTTTCTTTTTGGATATATAAAGCATTTAATTTGCAAGGTTATAGTTATATCTATATATTGACACTGCAAGCATTTTTATATATGGCAATATCTCCAATACCAACACCTGGGAATGTAGGAGCTAATGAATTAGCATTTTTCACTATATTCAAATCAGTATTCCCTCAACCTTTAATGGGATATGCAGTATTTTTATATGGTGGATTTATGTACTATTTGATTCTAATTGGAAGTGGAATATTTACTGTAATTACTCACTATAGAATGAAAAATAGAATTGGTAGGAATATTGTTTTGAGTGAAAATTAAATAAGTTTAAAGAAATGTATATTAAGTATATTAAAAAATATGTCATAAGAACTAGAATATTTTAATTAAATGGTTGAAATATAAAGATTATTATGACATATTTTTTTTAAAATTTAAAAGGAATTGTGAGAAAATTGTTGAATTTAATAGATAGTATTGCAAAATATTTATGATTTTGCATATTATAAAAACACTCATTATCTTTAAGATAAATTTTACTTATCAGGGGATAAATCTAAGGGGGGAAATGTATGGAGAAAAAAATTTTAACAGTTTGTCCATACTGTGGAGCTGGATGCCAATTATATCTAGTCGTAAAAGATAATAAGATATTAAGAGCTGAACCAGCTAATGGTAGAACAAATCAAGAAAGTTTGTGTTTAAAAGGTCGTTATGGATGGGATTTTCTAAATGACCCTAAAATTTTAACACCTAGGCTAAAAAAGCCAATGATAAGAAAACAAGGTGTACTAGAAGAGGTTGAATGGGATGAAGCCATAAGCTATACGGCTTCAAGATTAAATGAAATTAAAGAAAAATATGGGCCTGATTCTATTATGGGAACAGGTTCTGCAAGAGGACCTGGTAATGAAGCAAACTATATAATGCAAAAATTTATGAGAGCCACAATAGGAACTAATAATGTTGACCATTGTGCTCGTGTCTGACATGCACCATCTGTAGCCGGTCTGGCTTACTCATTAGGTAGTGGTGCAATGTCTAATTCTATACCAGAGATAGAAAATGCAGATGTTTTATTTATATTTGGATATAATGGAGCAGATTCACATCCAATAGTGGCAAATAGAATAGTGAAAGCTAAAAAAAATGGTGCTAAATTAATTGTCACTGACCCTAGAGTAACTGAATCTGCAAGAATTGCTGATATACATCTACCTATAAAAGGTGGAACAAACATGGTTTTAGTAAATGCTTTTGGAAATGTTTTAATAGAAGAAGGTCTTTACAATAAAGAATTTGTTCAAAATCATACACAAGGATTTGATGAGTATAAAGAAATTGTTAAACCATACACAGCTAAATATGCTGAAAAGATTACAGGAATTCCAGAAGAACTTATAAGAAAAGCTATGAGGGAATATGCAAAAGGTAAAAAAGCTATGATACTTTATGGAATGGGTGTCTGTCAATTTGGTCAAGCTGTCGATGTAGTTAAGGGGCTTGCATCAATTGCTCTACTTACAGGTAATTTTGGTAGAGAAAGCGTTGGAATAGGACCTGTACGTGGACAAAATAATGTTCAAGGAGCTTGTGATATGGGAGCTCTTCCTAATGTATATCCTGGTTATCAAAATGTAACTGATGATAAGATAAGAGAAAAGTTTGAAAATGCTTGGGGCGTAAAACTATCTCCTAACAATGGTTATAGTTTAACTCAAGTTCCAAACTTAGTACTAAAAGAGAAAAAGCTTAAAGCTTATTATATATTTGGAGAAGACCCAGTGCAAAGTGACCCAGATGCATCAGAAGTTAGAGAAGCTTTAGATGAATTAGAGTTTGTCGTTGTTCAAGATATATTTATGAATAAGACAGCACTTCATGCTGATGTTATACTTCCAGCTACTTCTTGGGGAGAACATGAGGGAGTATATACATGTGCAGACAGAGGATTCCAATTGATGAGAAAGGCTATAGAACCACAAGGAGATGTAAAACCAGATTGGCAAATTATAAGCGAAATTTCTACAGCAATGGGATACCCTATGAATTATAAAAATACTAAGGAAATATGGGATGAACTTAGACAATTATGTCCAAGTTTCTTAGGTGCTACTTATGAAAAGATAGAAGCACAAGGATGTGTTCAATGGCCTTGTAAGAGCGAAAGTATGGAAGATAAAGGAACTATGTATCTATATGAAGGTCAAAAGTTTTCTACTCCTAATGGCAAAGGTAATTTGTTCGCTGCTGAATGGAGACCTCCTATGGAAGTTGAAGATGATGAATATCCATTTAGCTTATGTACTGTAAGAGAAGTTGGACACTATTCAGTAAGAACAATGACTGGTAATTGTAGAACTCTTAGTTCATTAGAAGATGAGCCAGGACGTGTTCAAATAAATTCTAATGATGCTGAAAAATTAGGAATTGAAGACGATGAATTAATTAGAATTAGTTCAAGAAGAGGAAGCGTAATAACAAGAGCAACAGTTACTGATAGAGTTAAGGAAGGTGCAACATATATGACTTATCAGTGGTGGGTTGGAGCTTGTAATGAACTTACAATAGCAAACTTGGACCCTATATCTAAAACACCAGAATATAAATATTGTGCTGTTAAACTTGAAAAACTTGAAGACCAAGAACTAGCAGAAAAATGTGTGAGAGAAGAGTATCAGAGTCTTAAAGATAGAATGACTGCTACAAATATTTAGTGGTTAATTAGGTTCAAGATTTATAAAAAGCGGAAAGGCTAATATTTTATGAACAATATATACTCAAAAACTAAATTACAAGAGAATAGTAAGGATGAAGTTTTTGAAAACAGTTATAGTCTAGTGGATTACAAATATTTAAATTCTTTTAATATAGAAGTAAGTAAAATAAATGAACATGAATTATCGATAGAGAACGAAGAAATAATTGCAGAATATCCGCTTAGTTTTATCTTAAATGATAAATATGTAAATACATTTTTATGTACACCATATAATTTGGAAGAACTTATAGTAGGCTTTTTGAAAACAAAAGGATATATAGAAAATAAAAGAAGCTTGCTAAGTCTGAAGATAAATGAGGAGGAATGTTTTGCGAAAGTAACTATTCAAGAGAAACAAAAAAGTCAAGATGAGCAAATTATATTTTTGAATTCACTAGACTATATAAAATGTACTCCTGTAGAGAGTAATATAAAAGTAAATTATGATACGATTTACAGTATAATGGATAGAAATTTGAATTCGTCAGAATTATTCAAAAATACAGGTGGGGTACACAGTGTATCCATATTTGATTTTGATGAAAATATAGTGACTTGTGAAGATGTAGCAAGACATAATGCAATGGATAAAGCAATAGGATTTTGTGTTTTAAATGAAATATCATTGGAAGATAAAATTATAGTTGTAAGTGGAAGAATATCACTGGAGATGATATTAAAAGCAGCCATGACTCAAATTCCTATTGTAGTATCAAAATCAGCACCAACCAATTTATCAATAGAGCTTTCTAAAAAATTAAACATAACCCTTATTGGATTTGTAAGAGGAAGACGAATGAATATTTATGCAAATCCACAGAGAGTTATCAAAAAGTGAGACTGAGTATATGTGTACTAAAAAAGAAGAGCGAAAATATTCAAAATGTGAAATCTGTGGAGTATTAATTGATGATACTGATAAAGTGTATGATAACGCATACAATTTGTGTAAAAAATGTAAGCGAAATATAAGTACTGAGAAAATATTAAAATATATAAATATATATGATGAAAGTAACTAGGGCGTTAGAAATATACAAATTGAAAGGTGGGATAATATGAAGAATAAAATAGGCTCTTTTGTAATAGCAGACCCAAATAAATGTACAGGTTGTAGAGCTTGTGAAGTAGCTTGTTTTACAATGCATAACCAGCATAATAATGTAGGTTATACAGTTGGAACGGTTGATATACCTGTTATACCTAGACTTTATTTAGTAAAAGGTGATACTTTCTGTATGCCAATACAATGTAGACATTGTGAAGATGCTCCTTGCTTAAACTCATGTCCACAAAAAGCTATAATCAAAGAAAATAATATTATGTCTGTAAATGAAGAAAAGTGTATAGGATGTAAAACTTGTCTGCTAGCATGTCCTTTTGGAGCTATAGACTTACTTCCACAATATGAAGATGGTAAAGAAGTAGAACAAGTAATTTTAGACGAAAATAAAAAGATAGCTTATAAATGTGACTTATGTAAAGACAATGAAAAAATAGCTTGTATAAGTGCATGTCCTCAGGAAGCATTAAAACTTGTTACTCCAATAGATGACAAAAAAGCTAAGAATAGACAAGCTGCACTTAGCTTATTGTTAACAAATAAATAAAGGATACAGGGGTAGGTGACGTTTATGATAATAAATATAGATAAAGATTTATGTACTGGATGTAGAGAATGTTCAAAAGTCTGTCCAGTAAATGCTATTGAAGGTGAAGAGGGAAAGCCACAAGAGATAAATTTAGATAGATGCGTTATGTGCGGTCAATGTGTTCAAACTTGTAAATCTTATGCCTCAGTTATAGATGAAGGATTTGAGTTTTTACAAGAGAAAAAACAAGAAAGAGAGATACCAGAGTCTATAAATGAACCTATATTTGCAGCATATAATGTATGTGATGTAGATAGGGTGAAAAAAGCTTTAAGTGACCCAAATGTATTTACAATGGTTCAATGTGCACCAGCAGTTAGAGTGGCTTTGGGAGAAGATTTTGGATATTATTTAGGATACCTAGGTGCTGGGAAGATGGCAGCAGCACTTCGAGCTTTAAATTTTGATAGAGTATATGATACTAATTTTGCAGCAGATTTGACTATCATGGAAGAAGGTAGTGAGTTAATTAAAAGAGTAACAGAAGGTGGAACTCTTCCAATGTTTACATCTTGTTGCCCAGCATGGGTAAAATTTATGGAAAAAAATTATCCTAAATTAACTAATCATCTGTCTTCTTGTAAATCACCTCAACAGATGGGTGGTGCAATATTTAAAACTTATGGTGCAGAAATAAATAATATAGATGCCTCAAAGATATTTAGTGTTTCTATAATGCCATGTACATGTAAAAAATATGAATGTGATAGAGATGAAATGGATTCTAGCGGATATAGAGATGTAGATGTAGTATTAACTACTAGAGAATTAGCTTATTTAATAAAAGATATGGGAATTGATTTCAAAAATTTAAGAGAAGAAAAGTTTGATAGTCCTTTAGGTAGTTATAGTGGGGCTGGAACTATATTTGGTGTTACTGGTGGAGTTATGGAAGCTGCTATAAGAACAGGTTATGAGCTTATAACTGGAGAAAGTATTCCTGATGTAGAAGTAAAACAAGTAAGAGGAGAAAATGGCTTTAGAAAGTCAACTATTAAAATAGGAGACTTAGACCTAAGAGTTGGAGTAGTAAGTGGACTAAAAAATGTAATACCAGTACTTGAAGATTTGGAAAAAGGAAAATTAGATGTAGATTTTATTGAAGTTATGACTTGTCCTGTTGGGTGTGTAAGTGGTGGTGGTCAGCCAAAAATTTTACTAGAAGAATATAAAGAATTGGCCTATGAAAATAGAACAAAAGCAACATATGTGCATGATGAACATTTAGCAATTAGAAAATCTCATGAGAATCTTGATATTAAAAAGCTATATGATGAATATCTGGTAGAACCATTAGGAGAAAAGTCTCATCATCTATTACACACTACATATTGTATAGGAAAGGAAGTGGCTAAGTGATGAACTATTTTGTTATAGCAGACCCTGATAAATGCATAGGATGTAGAACTTGTATGATAGGATGTGTAGTTGCACATTCAGATGAAGATATTTTTTACAAAAATCCAGATGAAATAAATTTTAACCCAAAACTTTCTGTCATAAAGACAAAGGAAGTCAGTGCTCCAATACAATGTAGACATTGTGAAGATGCTCCTTGCGCAAAGGTATGTCCAAATGGTGGTATAGTTAGGGTAGGGAACACAATAAAAATAAATGAAGAAAATTGTATAGGATGTAAGACTTGTATGTTAGCATGTCCTATAGGTGCAATAGACATAGTTACATTAAAAGATATAGATGAAGGAAAGCTTTGTTTTAGAGAAAGAATGACAGCAAATAAGTGTGATTTTTGTATAGAATCTCCAGAAGGACCTGCATGTGTAAATGTCTGTCCAACTAAAGCATTTACTATAGTTAAGGATGAAGATATAGATAGTAAGGTTAAAAACAAAAGAAAATTAGCAATATTGTAATACAAAAAAGATGGAGCGCTATTTGTTATTAAAAGCTCCATCTTTTTTATATAATATTTAGATATTTAAGAATTAATTATTGTATTAGTTTATCTAGTCTTTCTTTATTCATTTTTTTCATTCCTATAGAAGTTATAATAAGCAAAGTATAGGCTATTATAACTGATAGAATTATAATAGACCAAGAAAATCTATATCCAAAATTATCAACTAGTAATCCAAATAATGTTGAACCTAATGCAAATCCTGCTGCAAAAATTAATTGTACGATTCCATAGATACTACCAAATTCCTTTTGACCAAAGAAAGTTCCTGTCAAATAAGCAGGACCAATCATATAAGCAAATACAGAAAGTCCTTTTAAGACAGCAAATGCAAAAGCAAATGCAGGAGATTTATCTACAAATAGCAATGATAAAGTTGCTATAAGGACCAATATAAAAGATATAATAAGTGGTTTTATTTGACCAAACTTGTCAAACAATAATCCTCCAAATAAATTACCAATAAGAGCAAATAAAGCAAAAGTGGAACCGACTGTTCCTATTAGAATCGGATTTAGATAGTTCCTAAGATAAGTTGGATATTGTACAGATAATGATGAAACATATATACCAACAAATATAAATCCAATTGTCATAATCCAAAAATATTTAATTTTTTTAGCTTCTTTTAATGTATAACCCCATACTGAAGGAGAAATTGCATCAGATGCTTTCTCTTTTTTACCTTTAGATTTAACTTTCTCACTAACATCTTTAGGCATCCTAAGTATGAATAATATTACAGGTACACCAACTATTAATGCTACAATTCCAAATATTAGATAAGAACGACTGTATCCTTGAGTTGCTAATAAGCGAACTACAAGTGGTTGTAGAAATATACTGCCAATAGAGCCTCCAGCAAAAGCAAAGCCCAGAGCTTTTCCTTTACTTTCTTCATCAAACCAAGCACTTATTAAAACTGGTATCCCTATAGCAGATATAATTGTAGCACCAATTTGCACAATACATGATACAGTGTAAAATTGCCATAGTTCAGTACATATAGAAAAAGTAGCAAAAGCAATACTAGAAATTATACAACCTAATAAATATAGTATCTTAATATTGACTTTAGAAAATAATACACCTATAAAAGGTGATGCAATTGCTGAAGCAATAGTACCAATAGTGAATATTAGAGAAAAAGATGCTAAGCTAAAACCTTCTCCTTCTACAACATAACTTATAAATTGAGGTTGTATGCTTGCTACAATACTAAATGGCACAGCTTGTATTAACATACAACCAAGTACTATAACCCAAGCATTTGAAAAGTTTTTAATGCTAAAATTCTTGTTTAGTAGTGTATTCATGGTATCTCTCCTTTAGATTATGATTTGTAGATATTAAGCTAATTATTCTAATTTTATATATTAGTTTTAGATAGTCGAATTATTTAAATGTAATTTTGGGTATTAATATAAAAATTAGCTATAAAAATTGATTATTTTAAATGGATGGGGTAAATTAAAATATATAGATAAATGAAAGGATGGATAAAATGTCATTTGAAAAAATAAATAATAATAATCTAGATAAGATACACAGTAGGAAGTGTATTATGTTTGTAAATTTTAATAAAAAAGAATTATCATTAATTAAAAATGTTAGTAATTTTGCTGGAATAAGAGACCATATCATTTTAACTGATAAAAACGGAGAAAACACAATAAGAGACATTTTGGATGGAAATATATCAAATGAATGTGAAAATGGGATTAAGAGTAAGTCTGTAATATTTAATAACACTCCAAGTACGCAAGTAAATGCATTTTTAGAAGGATTAAAAAAAGTAAGAATAAATAGACCTTTTACAGCTATGGTAACTGAAACATCTATTGATTGGACGCTGAATAACTTAATAGAAAATTTAGTTCAAGAACGTAATGCTATGTCTTTAGGAAAAACAATTGAACATAAGTAATTTGAGACATCTTCTAGTAAGTTTAACTAATGTACATTAAGTATCATATATTATACTGTAGGATATAAAAATTTTAATGTGAGTGAATGAAGGAGATTAAGATGAAAGTTTTGTTTACAATAAATTATGGAAAAGAGAAATTTGAGAAAATAAGAGAATTAGGCTATGATGTTATACATTACCCTGAAGATAGTATTGAAAATAATGAAGATGTAAATACTGCAGATGTACTAGTTACATACAATCCTTTTAGTAGATTATATATTTCTAAGATGAAAAATTTAAAATATATACAGACAACTAGTGTAGGTATAGACCAACTTCCAAAAGAAGAAGTGTTAAAGAGAGATATTAAGATAGCTAATAATAGGGGTGGATATAGTGTACCTATTGGTGAAAGTATAGTTCTGTATATTTTAGAAATTTATAAAAATAGTGCAAAGTTTTTTAAACAACAACAAAATAAAGAATGGAAGATGGATTTTTCTGTATCAGAATTGTATGGACAAAGAGTTGGATTTCTTGGAACAGGTACTATATCTTCAGAAGCAGCAAAGAGATTAAAAGCTTTTGGTCTAGAAATATGGGGGGTTAATACTAATGGAAGTAGTAAAAAATACTTTGATAAATGCTTTGCCACTGATGATATGAATATTATATTTGAAGAATGTGACATAGTCGTTGTAGCAATGCCTTCTACAAAAAGTACAGACGGAATAGTAAACAAAGAAATGCTTAAACTTATGAAAGAAGGTTCTGTATTTATCAATGTGGGTAGAGGAAATACAGTTAATCAAAAAGACTTAGAAGAATGTGTAGATAAATTTAGAGGTGTAGCATTAGATGTATTTGAAAGTGAGCCTTTGAGTAAAGATAATAAGTTATGGGAGTGTGAAAATGTCATAGTAACTCCTCATAACTCTTGGGTATCTGATAAAAATAAAGAGAGAACATTTAATATGGTTTATAATAATTTAAAACACTATATAATGGAAAATAAACCTGTAGATAATGTTGTAGATATATCAAGAGGTTACTAAATATATGAAAATTTTAATAAGAATAAAAAACTCTTATTAGTATTATTAGAGATACTAATAAGAGTTTTTTTTGTAATAAATTTAAAGTCAAAAAAGTGATATACTAAAAAATATATAAATAGGAAATAATTAATTATAAGGGAATTTCAAAATAATTTAATTTAAAAAATATGAAGAGGTGCAAAAAGTGAGCGTTAAAGATGAAATTGATAAACTTATAGAACAAATAAACTATCATAATGAAAGGTATTATAATCAAGATAGCCCAGAAATATCAGACTATGAATATGATAAGTTAATGAAGGAGTTAATTTCTTTAGAAGAAGAAAACCCAAATCTAAAGAGAATTGATTCTCCAACAAATAGGGTAGGAGGTAAGCCATTAGACAAATTCAATCAAATTGTACATAAAACTCCTATGTTGAGTTTATCAAATGCTTTCTCAGAACAAGATTTGAGAGACTTTGATAAGAGAGTTAAAGAACATGTAGGAGATAATGTTGAATATGTTGTTGAATTTAAAATAGATGGTCTTTCTGTAGGTCTAACTTATAATAATGGAGAATTTGAAAAAGGAGCAACTAGAGGAGATGGAATTGTAGGAGAAGATATTTCTCAAAACCTAATGACTGTAAAAAGCATACCTCTTAAAATAAATGAAAAAAAAGAACTAATAGTTAGAGGAGAAGTATATATATCAAAAGATAACTTTAGAAAAGTAAATGAGCAACAAGAAGAACAGGAACAGCCCTTATTTGCTAATCCAAGGAATCTTGCAGCAGGTTCATTAAGACAATTAGACCCAAAATTAACTGCAAAGAGACCATTAGATATATTTGTATTTAATATGGAAAATATAGAAGAATATGATTTAGAAAGTCATAGTAAATCACTAGATTATTTAGAAAAACTAGGATTCTCAGTAAGCCAGAATTATAAAGTCTGTAAAAATATAGATGAAGTTATTGAACATATTGAATACTGGACAGAGAACAGAGGTAATTTGGAATATGAAATAGATGGTATGGTAATAAAAGTAAACAATATAAAACAAAGAAACGAAATGGGGTATACAGCAAAAAGCCCTAGATGGGCAATTGCATATAAATTCCCAGCAGAAAAGAAAAAGACTAAAATAGTAGATATAATAGTAGAAGTTGGGAGAACTGGTACAATAACACCTTCAGCAATACTTGAACCAGTCAGACTTGCAGGTACTACTGTAAGTAGAGCTACACTTCATAATGAAGATTATATAAGAGAAAAAGATATAAAAATAAATGATACAGTATTAGTTCAAAAAGCAGGAGATATAATACCTCAAGTTTTAGAAGTTATAAAGGAAGAACGTACTGGAGATGAAATAGATTTTAAAATGCCAGAAAAATGTCCTGTTTGTTCAGAGCCAACAGTAAGATTAGAAGGAGAAGCTGCTGTAAAATGTATAAACATGTCTTGTCCAGCTCAAATAAGAAGGGGAATTATACACTTTGTATCGAGAGATGCAATGAATATAGATGGTTTAGGAGAATCTATAATTACATTGTTATTAAATGAAAAAATAATACAAGATGTATCTGATTTATATTATATAAAAAAGGAAGATGTAGTTGACTTAGAGAGAATGGGTGAAAAGTCTGCTGATAATTTAATAAATTCAATTGAAAAGTCAAAAGAAAATGATTTATGGAGACTTATAAATGGATTAGGTATTAAATTTATAGGAGTTAAAGCAGCTAAAATACTTGCATCTAGCTTTAAGGATTTAGATGATGTGATTTCTGCAACGAGTGAGCAACTAGAAGAATTAGAGGAATTCGGAAGTATAATGGCAAACAGTGTTGTCGAGTTTTTTAAGGAAGACAAAAATATGAATGTCATAAACAAATTGAAAAATGTAGGAGTAAACACAAAATCCTTGGATAATACAGGTGAAAAAGTAGAAAAAATATTTGAAGGAATGAAAATAGTCTTGACTGGTACACTTCCTACACTAAAAAGAAATGATGCAAAAGATATGATAGAAAAAAGAGGTGGGAAAGCTACATCTAGTGTAAGTAAATCGACAACATTTGTTTTAGCAGGAGAAGAAGCTGGTTCTAAACTCACTAAAGCAAATGATTTAGGAATTAAAGTTATAGATGAAAAGAGATTTTTAGAATTATTAAATTTACCATCGAAAGATGAAGTAAAAGCTGTATTAGAGAGTTAAAAAGTCGCTTAATTTAGTAGAAAACTACTATAATTAATGATAGAATAGTTCAGTAAGCTAATAAGATTATGAAAAATGACAGTACTTAATATTTGACAAAATTAAAAATTATAAAAATAACTTTATAAAATATAAAAAATATAAGAAAGGATATGAAAAATGACCAGAAGTTATGATAGAAGTAACGAACAGATAAGACCTGTAAGAATAACTAGAAATTATACAAAGTATGCAGAAGGTTCTGTTCTTATAGAAATGGGAGATACAAAGGTTATATGCACTGCATCAGTGGAAGACAAAGTACCTCCTTTTTTAAGAAATAGTGGTACTGGATGGATAAATGCTGAATATTCTATGTTACCAAGAGCAACACAACAAAGAAAAATAAGGGATGCATCTAGGGGAAAAATAGATGGAAGAACACAAGAAATACAAAGGTTAATTGGAAGAGCAATAAGGTCTGTTGTAGACTTGAATAAATTAGGTGAAAGAACTATTTGGGTAGATTGTGATGTGATTCAAGCAGATGGTGGAACTAGAACTGCATCTATAACAGGGGCGTTTGTAGCAGTTGCAGAAGCAATATATAAATTATATAAAGCAAAGACAATAAAAGAAATGCCAATAACAAATTTTGTATCTGCAATTAGTGTTGGTATAGTAAATGAAACACACATGCTAGATTTATGTTATGAAGAAGATTCTAAAGCACAAGTAGACATGAATATAATAATGACTGATAAGTGTGAGTTTGTAGAAGTGCAGGGGACTGGAGAAGAGAAACCTTTTTCAAGAAAAGATTTAAATTTATTGTTAGAGTTAGGAGAAAAAGGGAATAAAGAATTAATAAGGGTTCAAAGAGAAGCTTTAGGTGAAATAACAGATGAGATATTAGGTATGGATTATGGTAATGAAGTAGTGATAGCCACTAATAATGCTCATAAACTAGAAGAAATAGGTGAAATTTTAAAAGACTTTGAATATAAAGTATATTCTTTAAAAGATGTTGACCTAGCAGGTATAGAAATAGTAGAGGATGGAAAAACATTTGAGCATAATGCATTGATAAAAGCTAGAACAATAGCTAAAAAGACTAAACTTATAGCTATATCAGATGACTCTGGCTTAGAAGTAGATGCCTTAGGCAAAAAACCTGGTGTTTATTCAGCTAGATATGCAGGAGAACATGCAACAGATGAAGAAAATAGAGAAAAGCTATTAAAAGCTATGCAAAATGTACCAATGAGTAAAAGAAATGCAAGATTCGTCTCTGCAATAGCAGTAGTTTTTCCTGATGGAAAAGAATTTGTAGTAAGAGGAATCTGTGAAGGAATTATAGGGTTTGAAGAAAAGGGTAAAAATGGCTTTGGATATGATAGCTTATTTATAGTAAAGGGATATGATAAGACTTTTGGTGAAATACCTAGTGTTATAAAAAATTCAATCAGCCACAGAGCAAATGCACTAAAACTTATGAAACAAGAGTTTATAAAAAGGGTAGTGAAGTAATGAAAATAGGCATAGTAAGTGATACACATATGATGATTAAAAATATGGAAAAAACAATACCATATTTAAAAGAATGTGACCTAATAATTCATGCAGGAGATAACTTTACAGACTCAAGATATATTCATAGTATGACTAATGTAGGCATTATTGCAGTTAAAGGTAATTGTGACTTTGATGCTGTTGAGGAAGAAGTTGTCTTTGAAGTGGCAAATAAAACTATATTTTTGTGCCATGGAGATAAGTATGGTGTAAAGTATGGAACACATATGCTAGAAAAAAAGGCAACTGAAGTTGGCGCTGATATAGTTATATTTGGTCATACCCATACTCCGTTTAGAGAAGTTAAAGATGGTGTGCTTTACATAAATCCTGGAAGTATTTCACTTCCAAGAGGAGTATCGTATAAAAGTTTTGTTATTATGGAAATGGAAGAAGATGACATAAATATTGAAGAAATACGTATATAAAGGTGTATTTATCCAAAAAAACAGCAAAAAAAGCTCAAAGAATTAAATTTTATCAAATAAGTACAACGATATTAATGGAACACTTGTAAATAAAAAAACTTATGTGATATAATTAAGTGGTTGAATTATAAATAGAATGAATTATGATACCATTATCGGGTATTACATAAATATCACTAGGAGGATTAGAAGGATGAAAGCAGAACTAATTAAAAAAGAGGGTAATAAAGTTACTTTAAAAATAACAGTAGATAACAATAAATTTGAAGCAGTAGTAAATAAGGCTTATAATAAAAGCAGAAATAAATACAATATACCTGGATTTAGAAAAGGTAAAGCTCCAAGAATTGTTATAGAAACTCAATATGGAAAAGGTATATTCTATAATGATGCTATAGAAATATTATTCCCAGAAGTTTATCCAGAAGCTATCAAGGAATTAGATATAGACCCAATAGACAATCCAGATTTAGATATAGAAGAAATAAGTAAAGATAATGGATTAGTTATGGTTCTTAATGTAGAAGTTAAACCAGAGTTTGAATTAGGAAACTACAAGGGTATAGAAATAGCTAAGGTTGAGAATACTGTAAGTGACGAAAATGTTGAAGCTAAACTACAAGAAATGGTTGAAAAAAATGCTAGATTAGTAAGTGTAGAAGACAAAGCTTTAGAAGATGGAGATACAGCTATAATAGACTTTGAAGGCTTTGAAAATGGTGTAGCTTTTGATGGTGGTAAAGGTGAAAATTATAACTTAGTTATAGGTTCAAACACATTTATCCCAGGATTTGAAGAACAATTAGTGGGTAAAAAAGCTGGTGAAGAAGTAGAAGTTAATGTTACTTTCCCAGAAGAATATCACTCACAAGACTTAGCTGGAAAACCAGTTGTATTTAATGTAAAAATAAACGATGTAAAAGTAAAAGAATTATCTGCACTTGATGATGAATTTGCTAAAGATACTAGTGAATTCGATACTTTAGATGAATTAAAGGCAGATGTAAGAGCTAAATTAGAAGAAGAAGCTAAAAATAGAGCAGATGCAGAAACTAGAAATTCAGTAGTAGAAAAAGTTGCTGAAAATACAGAAATAGAAATACCAGAAGTTATGATACAACATCAAATAGATAATATGTTAAACGAACTTAACTATCAATTACAATATCAAGGATTTGGATTACAACAATTACTAGATATGACTGGTAGAACTATGGAAGAATTAAGAGAAGAGAGAAAAGAAGATGCTAAAAAATTAGTTAAGTCTTCTCTAGTATTAGAAGCAATAACTAAAGCTGAAGGAATTGAAGCAACAGAAGAAGAATTTAAAGCTGAGTTAGAAAAAATGGCTTCTGCTTACAATATGGAAATAGAAAAAATAGAAGCTTCTTTAAGAGATGCTGACAAAGAAGACATAAAAGGTCAAATAAAAATAAGAAAAACAATAGATTTACTAGTTGAGAATGCAACAATAGCTTAATAAAACAAACGCTAACTAATATAGTTGACGTTATAGAATGTTTAGTATATAATGATTTGCAAATATAATTTAGTTAAATGCGTATAATAATTTACAGTAGCTTACAAAAAGCTACTGTAAATTATATAGAATAAAGGGGGTATGAAACCATGGCATTAGTACCTGTAGTTGTTGAACAAACAGGAAGAGGAGAAAGATCTTATGATATTTTTTCTAGACTATTAAAAGACAGAATAATCTTCTTAGGAGATCAAGTTAACGATGCCACAGCAGGGCTTATAGTAGCACAGCTATTATTCTTAGAAGCTGAAGACCCAGACAAAGATATACATTTATATATAAATTCTCCAGGAGGAAGTATAACTTCTGGAATGGCTATATATGATACTATGCAATACATCAAACCAGATGTAAGTACTATATGTATAGGTATGGCTGCTTCTATGGGAGCATTCTTGTTGGCAGCAGGAGCAAAAGGAAAAAGACTAGCACTACCAAATAGTGAAATAATGATACATCAACCATTAGGTGGAGCTCAAGGTCAAGCAACAGACATAGAAATTCATGCAAAGAGGATTTTAAAAATAAAAGAAACTTTAAATGAGATATTATCTGAAAGAACTGGTCAGCCATTAGAAAAAATTAAAATGGATACTGAACGTGATAACTTCATGAGTGCAATAGAAGCCAAAGAATATGGTTTAATAGATGAAGTATTTACAAAGAGACCGTAGATAGAGAGAGGTGTTAATATGTCTAAATATGAAGAAAAACGACAATTAAAGTGTTCATTCTGCGGTAAAAATCAAGATCAAGTAAGAAGATTAATTGCAGGTCCAAATGTATATATTTGTGACGAGTGTGTTGAACTTTGTGACGAAATTATTCAAGAAGAGATAGAAGATACTATAGATGAAGATACTACATCTTTACCAAAACCAAAGGAAATGATGGAGATTCTAAATGATTATGTAATAGGTCAAGAGAAAGCTAAAAAAGCTTTATCAGTTGCAGTTTATAATCATTACAAGAGAATATACAGTAAAAAATCTAGTAGTAAAGATATAGAAATTCAAAAGAGTAATATACTTTTATTAGGACCAACAGGTTCTGGGAAGACATTACTTGCTCAAACTCTAGCAAGAACATTAAATGTACCTTTTGCAATGGCAGACGCTACATCATTGACTGAAGCTGGATATGTTGGAGAAGATGTTGAAAATATACTTTTAAAACTTATTCAAGCTGCTGATTTTGATATAGAAAAAGCTGAAAGAGGTATAATATATATAGATGAGATAGACAAGATTGCAAGAAAATCTGAAAATCCATCTATAACTAGGGATGTTAGTGGTGAAGGTGTTCAACAAGCACTTCTAAAAATATTAGAAGGTACTGTTGCAAATGTCCCACCACAAGGAGGAAGAAAACATCCTCATCAGGAATTCTTAAAGATAGATACTACTAATGTATTATTTATATTAGGTGGAGCTTTTGATGGATTAGAGAAGATAATTCAAAAACGTGGTGGAGATAAAACACTAGGTTTTGGAGCTAAAATAGAAAGTAAAAAAGAATTAGATTTAGGTAAGTTATATGAAAAAGTACTTCCAGAGGATTTATTAAAATATGGTATAATACCAGAATTTATAGGAAGAATACCAGTTTTAGCTACTTTAGAATTATTGGATGAAGATGCACTAATGCAGATATTACAAGAACCTAAAAATGCTCTGGTAAAACAATATAAAAAATTATTAGAGTTAGATGATGTTGAGCTAGAATTTGAAGAAGGTGCTCTTCGTGCAATAGCTAAAAAAGCTATAGAAAGAAATACAGGAGCTAGAGGGCTTAGAAGTATAGTTGAAAGTGTAATGATGGAAACTATGTTTGAGGTACCATCTAGAGATAATATAAAGAAGGTTATAGTAACAGAGAAATCTGTGAACGAAGACTCAGTAAATCCTATCATAGTACTTAAGGATCAAGAGGAAAGTGCATAAGATGATGAAAAGGAGCTTTAAAAGCTCCTTTTTTTATGTTAATATGCTAAATATAAATTAGATATCAGTATTATAAAAATGTGAGTAGTATACCTAGAATACCAAAGACGAATACAATTGCAATAGAACCAATTTTTCCTTTATATAAAAGATAAAATGATGCTATAAATGCAATTATTCCATATAAATCCCAATTAACTTCTTTGGCAGATGAAAAAGCTGCTGCTAATATGAATCCTAGAGTAATTGGTCTAAGAACTATCAATAAGTTTTCCACTTTTTTATTGTTTTTGAACTTAGAAAATAACTTTGATATAATAGTTAGACCTATTAACGCAAAAATCGTGACACCAACAGTTGCAGCTAGAGAACCAAAGAAGCCAGCAGTCTTAAATCCTACAAATGTAGCACTATTTATTGCTACAGGACCTGGTGTAGATTGTGATATAGCAAGTAAATCCAAAAATTCTTGATTAGTTATAAGGTGGTATTTAGATATAAATTCTTGCTGAATAAATGGTAACATAGCATACCCGCCACCAAAACTAAACGCTCCTATTTTAAGGAATATTAAGAAGAGTAGTGTTATTTCTGACATAGACTATATACACCTCCTCCAATTATTAAATAAATAGGACTTATATTGAATACACCAACAGATAAAACTGCTATAATTAATAGTAGTATGTTAGTTTTAGACTTTGGCAGTTTCTTAAACATGCTCGTAAAAGAATACAATATAAGAGCTATTACAACAGGCGCAACTCCTTTAAAAAATCCATCTAAAATTTTAGATGATGAATTTTTAAAATACAGATACGATAAGACTAAGACTATACAAAATGATGGTAAAGCAGAACCTAAGGTACATATAAGAACTCCTGGTATACCATAAAGTTTATATCCTAATAATACAGAGATATTAACTGCCAGTACTCCAGGATAACTTTGAGCTATGGATAGATAATCAATAAATTCTTCCTGCTCTAAAAGTTTTTGTTTGTTTACAAGTTCATCTTGTATAAGAGGAACCATAGCGTATCCACCACCAAATGTAAACGCACCAATTTTTAAAAAGGTTAAAAACAATTTCAACATAATAGAAACCTCCAAAAGATAAATAACATCTAAGTATACTAATATTAATATTATATCATAATAAAATAATAATATAGTATGATAGTATTCTAAGAATTTATCATTAATGTTGAAAATTAACTTGTTCGAATATATAATATTAAAAGCAAAATAATTAGACTAGAAAAGGAGTAATGTTGATGGAACAAAATTATACTAAAATAGATCATGAATTACCATTAATTCCTCTAAGAGGATTAGCTATATTTCCATATATGATATTAAATTTTGATATAGGAAGAGAGATATCTCTTAAAGCTTTAGACCAAGCCATGATGGATGAAGAGCTTATATTTTTAACATCTCAGAAAGAAGCTGAGGTAGATGAGCCAGGAGAAGAAGACTTTTATCATGTGGGAACAATCTGTAAAGTTAAACAAATGATAAAATTACCAGGAGATACAGTTCGTGTTTTAGTTGAAGGTGTATCAAGAGGTAGAGTAAAAAAAATAGAACAAGAAGAAGGGTATTTCAGAGCAGTAATAGAAGAAATAGTTTTTGACAGTGATAATCTGGATAGTGAAACAGAGGTTGAAATCGAGGCATTTGTAAGAAATGTATTTGATGCTTTTGAAGAATATATAAATATTGGAAACAGAGTATCTCCAGAAATATTGATATCTTTAGCGGATATAGAAGATGTAGATAGATTTATAGATACAATAGCTGCAAACATATACCTAAAATCAAGTCAAAAGCAAGAAATATTAGAAGAATTTGATATTAAGAAAAGACTTGAACTTATCTATTCTATATTATTAGAGGAAATAGATATATTAAAAATAGAAAAGAAAATAACTTTAAGAGTAAAAAAACAGATGAATAAAGTTCAAAAAGAATATTATCTTAGAGAACAATTAAAAGCTATACAGAAAGAATTAGGTGAAGAAGAAGATATAAATTCCGAAGCAGATGAGTATAGAGACAAGCTTAAAAAAATAAAAGCACCTAAGACAACTAAAGAAAAAATAGAAAAAGAAATAGATAAATTTTCAAAGATATCTTCAATGTCTCCAGATGTATCTGTAAGTAGAAACTATTTAGACACTATATTCTCATTGCCATGGAACAAAGAGACAAAAGATAAATTAGATATAACTAAGGCAAAAGATATATTAGATGAAGACCATTATGGGCTAGAGAAAGTTAAAGAAAGAATATTAGAGTATCTAGCTATAAGAACTCTTGCTAAGTCACTTAAAGGTCCTATAATATGTCTAGTTGGACCTCCAGGAACAGGAAAGACATCTATAGTAAAATCAATAGCTAAAGCATTAAATAGAAAATTTGTAAGAATATCTTTAGGTGGAGTTAGAGATGAAGCAGAAATAAGAGGTCATAGAAGAACATATGTAGGCTCAATTCCAGGAAGAATAATTAATGGAGTAAAAGAAGCACAAACAAAAAATCCTGTATTCTTATTTGATGAAATAGATAAAATGGCAGCAGATTATAAAGGTGACCCAGCTTCAGCTATGCTAGAAGTATTAGACCCAGAGCAAAACAAGGATTTTGTAGACCATTACTTAGAAATACCTTTTGATTTGTCAAAAATACTATTTGTTACAACAGCAAACAGTTTAGGTAATATACCAAGACCATTATTAGATAGAATGGAAATAATAGAAGTATCTGGATATATAGAAGAAGAAAAACTAAATATAGCAAAGAAATATTTACTTCCAAAACAAATTAAAGAACATGCTTTAAAAGAAAACTTTATAAAAATGGATGATGAAACTTTAAGAAGTATAATAAACCATTATACAAGAGAAGCTGGTGTAAGAACACTAGAGAGAACTATTGGTAAAATTTGTAGAAAAATTGCAAAAAAATATGTTGAAGACCCAACTCTTGAAGAAGTTGTTGTAAATAAGTCTGACCTAGAAACATATCTTGGAAAAGACATGTTTAAGTATCAACTTGCAGAAGTTAATCCTCAAATAGGACTAGTAAATGGTCTTGCATGGACAGCAGTAGGTGGAGTTACACTTGAAGTAGAAGTAAATGTGCTTAAAGGTAAAGGGGAAATTGTATTAACTGGAAAACTAGGAGATGTTATGAAGGAATCTGCTAAGACAGGTATCTCTTATATAAGGTCAATAGTAGACAAGTTTGATATAGACCCTGACTTTTATAAGACTAATGATATCCATATACACATTCCAGAAGGGGCTGTTCCAAAAGATGGACCATCAGCTGGTATAACTATGGCCCTTGCAGTAATCTCAGCACTTACTAAAAGACCTGTACCAGGCAATATAGCCATGACAGGGGAGATAACTTTAAGAGGTAGAGTATTAGCAGTAGGAGGAGTTAAAGAAAAATTATTAGCAGCTCATAGAGCTGGTATAACAAAAGTGTTAATTCCTAAAGAATGTGAAGCTGATTTAGATGAAATACCAGAAAATGTAAAAGAAAAAATGGAATTTGTACTTGTAGAGCATATGGATGAAGTATTAGAACAAGCTTTATTAAAGAGTGGTGAAAAAAATGAAAATTAGAAGTTCAGAGATAACTATGAGTGCTGTGAATAAATCACAGTATCCAGCAGAAGGTATCCCAGAGATAGCATTGGCTGGTAGGTCAAATGTTGGAAAATCATCAATAATAAATACATTGCTCAACAGAAGAAACTTTGCTAGAACTAGTCAAACACCAGGAAAAACTAGAACCATAAATTTTTATTTAATAAATAATGAGTTTTACTTTGTGGACCTTCCAGGATATGGATATGCAAAGATAGCTAAGTCTGAAAAAGAAAAATGGGGAGGTATAATGGAAAGGTATCTAGAAAGTAGACAAGAATTATGTTCTATATTGCTACTTGTAGATATTAGACATGAGCCTACAGCAGACGATAAGCTTATGTACGAATGGATAAAGCACTTTGGATATAACTGTGTAGTTATTGCAACTAAGGCAGATAAAATATCTAGAGGGCAATATCAAAAACACATAAGTATAATAAGAAAAAAATTACAAATGGAAAGTAGCGAAAAAGTAATTCCTGTTTCTTCGTTAAAAAAGACTGGTGTTGAAGAACTCTGGGAAGAAATTGTAAATCAATACAATCAACATGGATATGAAATAACAGTAGATTAAATCTAGAATGTTAAATGTTGATATAAAATTTATTTGAATAATAAATATAATATAATAGTAAGTTAGTTTTAATTGTATCAATATTAAAATATAGGATGCCTCAAAATGGTTTTAATGGTCATTTTTTGGCATCCTTATTGTTTATAAACAATGAAAATCAGTAATTTGTTGCTAAATATTAATAAAATCTAGTAAAGTATAGTAAAATTAGTATAAATTGGCTTAATTAAAAAATTATTGACTTGTATAGTCATCAATAAATCATAGTTAAGAAATAGATTTATCTGTTTTTCTCATAAATAAAATAGTTAGTATAAGTCCTATAAAGCATACTGCTGCTGCAATCCAATAAGATTGATTGCTAGCTATAACATAGGCTGATGTATGACTTTTAAACTTTTGATTGTATGTAAGGCTTTGTGCAAAAAAACCACTAAAAAATGCTGTTCCAAGAGCAAATGACAAATTACGAACAGTTGCAAGAAAACTGCCTCCATATCCTTGTTTTTGAGGAGGAACATCTGCTAGAATACTACTATTGTTTGGTGAACTAAAAGCACCTAGTCCAAGTCCAAAAATAACTAAACATATAATTAAAAGATATAACGGAGAATCTGCTTTTAAAAGAGCCATTCCAACTAAGGAAATAGTCATAAATGAAAAAGATGCTGTTAGAATATTTTTTGCACCATGTTTATCAGAAAGTGAACCTGCAATAGGTGCTATAAGTACCATAATAAGTGGATGTACAGTCATTACAGAGCCAGCCATCATAGGAGATAAATTTTTTAATTGCTCTAAATAAAATGGAAGTAGGAAAGACACTGCCATTTGAGGAAAATAACAAGCTACTCCAATAATATTGCCTACAGTAAAGTTTCTATTTTTAAATAAAGGTAAGTCAATAAAGCTTTGTTCAAATTTTACTTCTCTTAATGCCAACAATAAGAAGATTATAAGAGCTGCTATACCTAAATACAATCTTGTATTCCCTTTCCCATTCATTGCAAGTAATATAAGTGTAGTGCAAGATGCAAAAAGTAGAAGACCTGGAATATCAAAGTTCTTGTTTTGTTCATCTAAGACAGGTCTAGGGAGAAATTTAATTCCAAGAAAGACTGCTATAATACCAATAGGTATATTGATAATAAAAATAGAAGGCCACCCAAAATGTTCTAAAAGTATCCCTCCAATTACAGGTCCACTCATATTTCCTATGCCAACTACAGCTCCAGTAATTCCTATAGCCTTTCCTTTTTCATTTGCGGGGAATGCATTAGAAACTATACCAAGTCCAGTTGCCATTAAAATACTTGCTCCAACTGCCTGAAATATTCTTGAAGAAATCAATGTTGATAAATTATTTGATATACTACACAGAAAAGAACCTATTGTGAATATAAAAAATCCTAGTGTGTATAGACGATTTGAACCTACTTTATCACCAAGTTTTCCGAAAAATAACATAGTAGCTGTTACAACAAGCATATAAGCTGTTACGACCCACTGAATTTGTGACATATTAATTTTAAAGTCATTAGCTATTGTGGGATTTGCGATATTTAGTATACTTCCATCAAGAGTAGACATAAATACACCAATACAGATGATAATTAATACTATCCATTTTTGTTTCATGGTAACACTCCAATCTTAATAGATTTTATAAGTACGATATAATTATAAAATAAACAACAAAAAAAGCACCTGTATATTAGGTACCTTGAATGTGTCTAATTTCATGAATAAATACGGTAGTTGAAGGATTTGTATAGATTACTCATGTAAAATTACATAAAGGTACTCATATACTATTTTCTTCTACCATCCAGATTTTACTGTCGGCTTTGGAATCTGACCAAATTATGCCATAAGGCTCGCGGGCTTTTACCGCCGATAGGGAATTTCGCCCATTTCTGAAGAAAAACAGATGTATTTTGTAATATTATTTTAACATAAAATTAGAATGGAGACAATTGGATTTAAGTAATATGCAGCTATATTAAAATGCAAACACTTAAATTATATTTATAGATAAAATCTAAATCATATTATGAGAATCTATAGTAATTAGATAAGATTAACATGTTATTAGTATTAGATAATAAGTTTTAGATTTGTCAAAAGCATAAAGCTGTAACAAAACTCGTATAATATTAATATCTTAATTAAGAGATATTGTAAATTATGAGGAGGCGCTAATATGGAAGGAAAGGTAAAGAAGGCATTTCCGGGTGGAAACACATCACAAGGCTCATATTCTTTTTTTGACTATATAATTCCTGAAAATGTAAAAAGAGTTTTTTGCTTAAAGGGTGGACCTGGAGTAGGAAAATCCTCACTTATGAAAAAAATTTATAAAGAATTTTTGCATAGAGGATATGATATTGATTTATATCACTGCCCCTCTGACCCAAGTTCGTTGGATGGTTTAGTTATAAAGAAATTAGGTGTGGTACTTATGGATGCAACTGCTCCACATACTATGGACCCAAAGCTACCTGGAGCTTTGGACGAGATAATTAATTTAGGCGATTACTGGAATACAGAAGAGTTAGAAAAAAATAGACAAGAAATATTAATTTACGATAAAGATATTAGTAATTCATTTAAAAGAGCCTTTAAGTTCTTAAAGTCGGCAGAACCAATCTTTAGAGATATAGAGGAAAAATATTCTGATTGTATGGATTATGGTAAGGTGAATCTACTTACAGAAGAATTTATAAAAAAATTGTTTGATGGAGTTGAAAGTACAGGAAATTTAAAAAGAGAAAAGCATTTATTTGGTTCAGCTATAACTCCTGTAGGGTGTTTGGATTATACAGAAAATATTTTAAAAGATGTAAATAAGGTTTATTATTTAGCGGGAGAAATAGGAACTGGGAAGACTACACTATTAAACAAAGTATATAAGAAAGCTATTGAAAAAGGTCTAAATGTAGAAGTTTATCATTATCCGCTTATTCCAGAGAAAATTGAGACTGTACTATTAACTGACTTAGATATAGGTATAACTATAAGCACAACTTTTAAAGAAGAAGATACAATTGATTTAAATAAGTTTTTGAATAGAGAAAAATTACTTAAATACGAAGAAGATATTAAATTTGATGAAAAAGTTTTAGATGATTTAATTTGTTGGGCAGTGTTAAATCTTAAGAGAGCCAAGTCTAAACATGATATTATAGAAAGTTACTATAGCCCTAATATGAGATTTGATGAAGTTGGAAAGTTAAGAGACAAACTAGTTAAAAGAATTTTAAAATATGAGGAAAATTTATAAACACATATGTTTAAAATGAATGTTGATTATAATATAATTTTTAGTAAATTGGTGTAGCTTTGAAGCTATGCCATTTTACTTTTTTTGATAAAAATAA
The DNA here is from genome assembly GCF_900243075.1 of Clostridioides difficile. GTDB lineage: Bacteria > Bacillota > Clostridia > Peptostreptococcales > Peptostreptococcaceae > Clostridioides > Clostridioides difficile_D. The sequence goes on along the minus strand of NZ_OEZH01000112.1, from coordinate 63,541 downwards.
TTATTAATAATCCCTAAAGCAATTATTTGTTTTTTCATGATTATTATCTCCTTTTCTAATTTATGTTTTTTTATAATATCACAACAATGTTTATTGAAAGTTTGTATATAATTTTAAGAACATCTAAAAATACATATTCGATATTGGTAAATTAGTGATAGGAGTTCGATGTATGATATTATATACTAAAGATGAATTTTAATATATAACTTTGATATAATAAGCATATGTAAATGTTTAATATTTGATTAAAGAAAATTATCATATAAAAATAAATTTGTAAGGAGCAATACAGTATGAAAAAACAATATGTGTTTATAATACTAGCAAGTACTATTTTAGGTATACTTGTTGGAACCATATTTAGAGATTATAGCAATGAAGAAACAGTTTATACAAGCAAAGATAAGTCAATAAGAAAAGAAATAAAAATGACAAGAAAATCTATAAAAGAATTAACCAAAGAGAAAAGCAAGTTAGATAAAGAAATTGATTCAATGAAAAAAAATCAAAAAAATTCTGAAGAAATATCAGAAATAGAAACTCTTAGAGATAGTCTGTCATATTCAGATGTGAAAGGTAGCGGAATAATATTAAGTATAGATGCTATAGATGAAAAAACAGGGAACATAGCTAATAGTATAGACTATAATAAAATTCTTGTAAAAGTTATAAACGAGTTAAAAGTAAATGGAGGAAAATACATAGAAATAAATGGTCAAAGAATTAATCAGTATTCAGAAGTTGTACTTGCAGGAAGCCATATAAATATAAATGGAGTTCCTGTAGCACAACCATATGAAATAAAGTGTATTGGGGATAAAGATAAGCTATCTAGTTATGTAGATAAAGGTAGTAAGTATTTAGACAGTATACAAACTACTTATCCAATGAAAATAAGCATAAAAACTGAAGAAAATATCTCTATGAAAAAGATGAATATACCTAATAAATTAAAGTATATAAAGGGTGATTAAGATTATATTAGAGGAAAGCAGTTTACCAATGTTAATACCAGAAAAACTTGCAAAAAAATATAATGTGTTTCCAGTGGAATTTCAAGATGATAATTTAGTTGTAGAAATAGAAGATGAAGATATATATGCTCTACAGGATTTGAGATTAGCCACAGGTAGAGAAATTATATTGAAAAAGGAGAAAAAAGAACTTATAAGTGAGAAGATTGAAAAATATTACAATAGCTTTGAACTTGATGAGGATTATGCAAAAAAATTATTTGAAAATCTTTTAGAAAAAGCTATAAAAGAAAACGCAAGTGATATACATATAGAACCATTTAAAGAGCATTTAATAGTGAGGATGAGAGTAGATGGAGAACTAAAAGAAGTATCAAAGTTTTTAATTGATGTCTATCCATCATTATCTACTGTTGTAAAGTTGAAAGCTTCAATGGACATAACAGAAAAAAGGCTTCCTCAAGATGGTAGAGTAGATATAAAGTTAGGTGGTAATCTAATTGACATTAGAGTTTCATCAATACCAACTGTATATGGTGAAAAAATTGTTTTGAGAATACTCAATAGAGATACTTTTTTAAAAGACAAACTAGAACTTGGCTTTTCAGAGGAAGCTATAAAATCTATAAATCGTATAATAAATAAAAAAGCAGGAATATTATTAGTGACAGGTCCTACAGGTAGCGGAAAGACTACAACAGTATATTCCTTATTAAATGATTTAAAAGGTATAAATAAAAATATAATGACTATAGAAAATCCTGTAGAGTATAAGATGGATGGTATAAGTCAGATTCAAGTAAATTCAAAAGTAGGCTTAAGCTTTGATGTGGGTCTTAGAGCGATATTAAGACAAGACCCAGATATAATAATGGTTGGAGAAATAAGAGATGCAGAAACAGCTAAGATAGCTGTAAGGGCAGCAATAACAGGTCATTTGGTTATAAGTACTTTACATACCAATGATGCAGTGTCTTCCATAGCTAGATTATTGGAAATGCAAATACCACCATATCTTTTAAATGCCTCTCTTATAGGTGTTATATCTCAAAAATTGGTTAGAAAAGTTTGTAATCATTGTAGTCATGAGATTGTGATAAGAGATGATTTTAGTGGAGATGTAAATACTAAAGTGGCTGTAGGTTGTGAAAGATGCAATGATAAAGGATACTTTGGAAGAACAGCAATTTATGAAATCTTAGAAATCAATGATGATATAAAAACATGTATAAGAAATATGGAGGATTCTAGTACTGTTAAGGAAGTGGCACAAAAAAATGGAATGATAACATTTGAAGATAGTTGTAAAAGATTAATAAATGAGAAAATAACGACACTAGAAGAATGTTTAGTCGTAAATGAAATGATTTAACTGAATTGTATAGTTAAACTTCATTTAGACAGTTGGACTTTATTTAATATATTTTAATTAAAATGTTTGAGTATAAATTATATTCAAGTGAAATAAAATTAAATTCATTAAATTAGAAAATATTAAGCTTATTTAATTGTAATTAATATAATTTGGAAGGTATTATAGTACATGAGATTATCTAAAAGTATATTTTATAATTTAGAAAAGTTTTACTTAGTATTAAATAGAATTAGCGATAAAGAAGTTAGGGTAATTTGCAAAGAGATAGGCATATTATTGGAATCTGGATGTGAAATTACAAAGATATTTGAAATCATTGAGAGTCAGTCTAGTAAAAAAGTAAAAAAATTGCTTAATATAGTATCAAATCATATCCAAAAAGGTAACTCAATATCAGAATCATTTCAAATAACAGGTACATTTTCTAAGTTTTTTATAAGTATGGTAAAAGCAGGAGAAACTAGTGGAAACTTAGATATAATAATGAGTGATTTATCTAATTATTATGACAAAGAATACAAATTAAAAACAAAAGTAGTAACTATTTCAATCTATCCAATAATACTCATAGCATTATCTATCATATCAATGATATTTATATTCATATTTGTAATACCTAATTTTCAGGTGGTTTTTGCCAGCAATGGAATTGAACCTCCTTTAATAACTAAAGTTTTAATGGAAATGTCTACAATAGTTACAAATAACTTAGGTTATTTGATATTTAGTTTTATATTGTTTTTAATAGGGGCTATTTATTTTCTTATAACAAATAATAGTGTAAAAAGGTTGATTAATTCATTGAAATTTAAGTTACCTTTTGTAAGAAGAATTAATCAGCTAGTAGCTACAACAAGATTTTCAAGAGCATTGTCTATTTTGATTAGTAGTGGAATACAAATTGTGGAAGCTATAGACATGTCAGCAAGTGTTATAGATAATGAATTTATTTATGAAAGACTAAAGATTTCTAATAATTATATAAAAAAGGGAAATGGTATAGGTAAGTCTTTGAATCTAGCAAATATTTTTCCGAAATTATTCATTTCAATGGCAAATACAGGAGAAGAAAGCGGGAAGCTAGATAAAAGTCTAGATGTAATAAATAAATTTTATGAAAATGAATTAAATAACAAAATAGAGCAAATAATGAAATTTATAGAACCTATGTTAATTGTATTTATGGGGTTAATTATTGGAACTTTTATTTTGGCAATGGTTATTCCTATGTTTGATGCAATTACTAGTTTTTAGGATAAAAAATAAATTTTATTAGACAATACTTTTGAAAAGGAGAGAATATTTAATTGATAAATAAAAAACGAAAGGGATTTACACTTGTTGAAATGATTGTGGTGGTAACAATTTTAGGAGTTATATCTAGCATAGCATTAGTTAAGTACAGTAAGGTCCAAGAAAGTGCTAAACTAAATGCAGACTACACGAATGCTGCTAATATAGTAACAGCAGCTAGCATGGCAATCAATGATGATGAAAAGATAGCAGAATCGCTAAGTGTAGAGTCATTAAAGGAAAAGGGATACTTGAATACTGTTCCAGTTCCTCAAAGTACATCAGGTAAATTTGAACTTGTTATAAGTGCTAGTGGAACGGATATAAGTGTAAATATAAATTCTAAACAATTTTATCCAAAATAGTATTTTATATTGATTGTTATAAATTTTAAAATTTATTTTTATTTGAGAAGGAGATGGCTATAATTAAAAAAATTTTAAATTTAGAAATAAATGATGATTATATAAGGCTTGTATTTTTAAGAAAAAATCATAAAAAAGTTTTTATAGATAAATCAATTATAAAAGAGATTAACTTTAATATAAAAAATGATAGTAACTCAGCTGTAAATATTAAATACATAGAAGATGTCGTTAGACTTGTAAAAGAGGAGGTAGGTAAATCAAAAATATTATATAAAAATTTATACTTTAACCTTCAAACTCAAGATATAGTCATTAGGAATATTGAAGTTCTAGATACTAAGAAAAAAAGAGATATATTAAATATGATTGAATTTGAAATAACACAATACATTCCAATAAACATAAATAACTATTCAATAAAATATAAAGTTATAAATGCCACCAATGACAAATTGAATGTACAAGTAATTCTTTTTCCAAAAAGTATTATTCAATTAATTAAAAACATTTCAGAAAGTCTAAATATGAACCCAAAAGTTATAAATATAAATTTTGATATACTACAAAAGCTTATAAATTTAAATTTGATAGAGAATTTTTCAGCAGAAGGAGTATTCATAGAATGTAAAAAAAATCAGTTCATTATAAATATAACGAAAGGTAAAAAAATAGAAGAAACATACTTACTATCAAAAGAAATAAAATCCTATGAATCAGTAAGAAAGCTATTAAGTAGCTTTAAGTACATTTATTACTATGGTATAGGAAATAATTTTATTGAAGAATACTTTAAAGGTACAGATAAGTCTATTAAAATAAATCCATTGAGGTTAAATGATAAAGTAAGAGTGGAAAATAATTTTGATACAGAGTTAGAAGATAGTAGTATAAATTATATAAGCAGTATAGGAATGATTATTTAAATGAAAGTATATAAAACAATAAATTTTCTTAATGGATTGAAAAAAACTAAACCATGTAATAAGGTATATAAAGTAATGATAGTATTAATTTTAACATGTATTTTATTTAAATCGTTTATGTATGTGAAATCTATAAATGAACTTGAAAATTATATAAATCAAAATAAGTTAGTAAATGAAGCAAAAAGTACTGTACCAACAACAGTAAAAACTAGGGAGAAATTTTCTAAAATAAAACTTAATGAAATAAAAAAAATATATGAAATAGTTGGAATACATAATATTACTCGGATATCAATAGATAAAAACAAGCTGGAAATGGAAGGTGTATGTAATGATTTAGATGTTTTAGACAATCTAAGGAAAATAAAGTATATAAAATATTATTACATAGATAGTATTGTAAGAAAAGGAGAATTTTACAAGTTTAGAATAAAAAGTTAGATGGGTGATTATTTTTGAGATTAAATAATAGAGAAAAAAATCTACTTAAAATACTGTTAATATTAATTACTATATTAGTAACTAATATAGTATTAAGCCCTTTAGAAGAAAATTTAGATAGCTTGAAGAAAGAAAAACAAAATATAATAAATAAAATAAATAGGCAAGATAATTATCAAATAAAGGATAATAAGTATAGAGATGATAAATATATAGAAAATGTTGAATTAAATGGAAATGAAGAATTGAAAAATAATTTTAATAGTTCATTTTTAGATAAAAAAACAAATAAAGATATGGTGTTATTAGTAGAAAATGGACTGAGAAATATTGTGAATATAGAATATATTAATCAAGAAAGTAATTTAGATAATCATAACAAAAAACAAGTTAATTTAGAAATAAAAGTTAATGGAGAACTTGAAAATGTGTTGAAACTTGAAGATGTACTGAAGAATTTAAAGATAAACAATAAACTTGAAAAGATAGAAATCAACAAATTAAAAATGAATAATTTTGATACTCAAAATATTTCTAATGAATATAAACAAGAAAAAGACAATATTGTTGAATGTAAAATGACAATTAGAGTCATATAACAAAAAAGAATAGATAAAGTAAAAAACTATTATCAATTAATAAAATTTTATAGAGGAATTAGTTTTACGATAATCCGTTTCTACAAGAGGGATTGTTAGTGATTTTATCGAAATCCTAATTAAAGTTAATATATTGTACCAAAATATAAGTGAATTTAAGAGAATATTTACTTATACTATAGATTGATTAATAAAAAAATGGTATAATAACAAATTGTACTTTAATTTAATAATAAGGGAGTGGAAGTCATATTGTTAGGGAGAAATGAGCTATGCCCTTGTGGAAGTGGCAAAAAATACAAGAAATGTTGTTTAAATAAAGATATTGTTTCAGAAAGAGCATGCAGAAAAACTGAACTTTCACAAAAACAATATACAGATTTATATTCAAAGTTATATGATTATTCAAGACAGGATAAATTTAAAGACGAATGTGAAAAAGCTAAAGAAATGTTTTATATAATGCAAAATGATAGTGTAAATGAAAAATTTGAAAGATTTTTTAATACTTATTTAATACAAGACCACATAATGGAAAATAAAAAGGTTATGACAGTTGGTTTTCTTGAAGAAAATGGTGCAAACTTAAGTCAATCAGAAGTATCAATATTAAAAAGTCTATTTGAATCATATGTAAGTATCTATGAAGTAAAAGAAGTCTCTGTTGGAAGAATAGTCTTAAAAGATTGTTTAAGTGGAAATGAACTTTACACAGAAGATGTAAAACTTCTAAGAGGCTTTAAAATCGGAAGTTGTATGATAGCTAGAATAGTTGATATTGAAGGAACTAACATACTGATAGATGTAACTATAAGTATATCAAATGAAGTTAAAGACATAATTTTAAAGGATATTATAAGTTTATTCAATCAATATCAAGATGTATACAAGGATATGAAGACTTTCTTAATTTATCATACACATATACTATACAAGTATATACAACAGCTTTTAGACCCAAGTATAGCTGAATACTTAAAGAGAGAAAGAGATAAGAATGATACAAAAGTTAATTCAGAAAATAAATTAGCTGAAGGAGAATGTAAAGTTTTAGATACTCTTAAAGAAAATGTAGAAAAAGAAAATATAGAAGCATGTATAGAGTTTTGGAATGAATATAAGAAAAATCACGAAAATATAAAAGGAGCTGAAAATGGTTGGGCAGCTGCTGTTGAATATTATGTTAAGAAAGAAGCAGGACAACCTATAACTCAAGTACAAATATCAAAGAAATATGATATAAGTTCTAGTACACTAGGAAAGAGATACAAAGATTTAAAAATATCTTAATTAATTATAAAAAGCTTTAAGTCATAGATAAAGAATCTATAGTATAATATATGTATAATGTTTAGAAAGAGGTATTAATAATGAGTCTTAGTTTAGGAAATGCAATTGCTGTATCAACGAACTTTATAAAATCTAACCCAGCGGTACCTGTGTACAATGGAGAAGAAATATACGCAGTTATTTATCATATAGAAATAGGATATAACAATGGTGTATCACCTGATACCAAACAATATATAATAATAGACTATAAAGAGTTTGATTTATCTATGGATAAAAAAAATGAACTAATAGAAATTGCTAAAGAGTACTGTAAATCTAAAGGTATTGTAGAAAACGAAAATCTTGAAATAAATCTTTTAGATAATGAAGAAGCAGAAAATTTCTTAGAAAAAGTATTTAATAACATGAAAGTTATAAGAGGTCTTATAACTAAAAGAGGATAAATAAATGGACTATGTAGGAATAGAAAATATAACACCTTATGAAAATGTGTATGAATTTAATGTGTATGAATATGATGATGAAATTACCTTAGGTAGTGAAGAATTATATGTGTGTGAATTAAGGTTTGTATTAATTAAAGTTAATTCTCTGTATGTTAAAAGATTGAATAAGTCAGTTGAAGCAATGGTCTTAGTAAAAAACTTGAAAAAAGATTTAGATAAAGCACTTGTTGTAAACAAAATAAAGAATTTTGTGCTAGACGAGATTTGGGTAGAAAATCTAGTAAAAGAGAATATAGAAGTTATATTTGTAGAAAGCTAGGAATAACCCTAGCTTTTTTATATTACAATCTAAGAGAGGAAAACAATATGTTAAGAGTATCTAATATAAAACTTGGAATCGATAAAGATATATCTTTATTAAAAGATATTGTACTTAAGAAGCTAAGAATAAAAGAAAAAAACTTAGTCAAATATAGTATATATAAAGAATCTATAGATGCTAGAAAAAAAGGAAAAATGGAGTTTGTTTATTCTGTAGATGTAGAAGTTAAAGATGAAAATAAAATACTCAGCTCAAAAATAAAAGATGTAACAAAAATAAAGGAAACTAGATATGTAAATGTAACCATGGGTGATAAAAAATTAAAGAATAATCCTTTGGTAATTGGTAGTGGACCAGCTGGTTTGTTTGCAGGTTTGATTTTAGCTCAAATGGGTTATGAACCAATCATACTTGAAAGAGGTCTTGATGTAGACAATAGAACTAAACATATAAGCGATTTTTGGACAACTAGAAAATTTAAAAATAATTCAAATGTTCAGTTTGGAGAAGGTGGAGCAGGAACTTTTTCAGATGGGAAACTTACAACTAGAATAAAAGATATACGATGTAGAAAAGTATTAGAAGAATTGGTTCAGTTTGGAGCACCAGATGAAATATTATACTCACATAAGCCACATGTTGGAACAGATATATTAAAAAATGTAGTTAAAAATATAAGAAATGAAATAATAAATCTAGGTGGTCAAGTTAGGTTTAATTCAAAAGTGACAGATATAGTTGTATCAAATGATTCTATACAATCTATAATAATAAATGATACTGAAAAAATAGATACAGATACGATTATATTAGCCGTCGGACATAGTGCAAGAGATACTTATGAAATGTTGTATTCAAGAGGTGTAAAAATAATTCAGAAACCTTTTGCAATAGGAGCTAGAATTGAGCATCCACAAGATTTAATAAATAAAGCACAGTATAAGGAGTTTTATAACCATCCTAGATTAGGAGCTGCTGATTATAGACTTATAGAGCATGTTTCAAATGGAAGAACAGCATATACTTTTTGTATGTGTCCAGGAGGCAGTGTCATAGCATCTGCATCAAATGATTTTGAAATAGTTACAAATGGTATGAGTGAACATGCAAGAGATAAAGTAAATGCAAACAGTGCATTCTTAGTAAATGTAACTCCAGAAGATTTTAATAGTGATAATCCACTAGCAGGTGTACATTTCCAACAAAAATATGAAAAATTGGCTTTTGAATTAGGTGGAAAAAATTATAATGCACCAGTCCAGCTTGTCGGAGATTTTATCAATAATAAAACTTCTACAAATTTAGGAAGTGTTGAGCCATCATATAGACCTGGATATACACTTACAAATTTAAGCGAATGTTTGCCTAGCTTTGTAACAGAGACTATGAGAGAAGCATTCATATCTCTTGATAAGAAATTGAACGGATTTGCAATGTATGATGCTGTTTTAACTGGAGTAGAAACTAGGTCATCATCACCAATAAGAATAGTAAGAGATGAAAATACTTTAGAATCAATAAGTATTAAGAATTTATATCCATGTGGTGAAGGTGCTGGATATGCAGGTGGAATAGTCACAGCAGCAGTTGATGGTATAAAATGTGCAGAAAAAATAATACAAAAATACACTAATAATACAAAAATTTAACATAAACTTAATGATTTTTTAATATTTAACATGAATTTAACATTATAGCTCCTATAATTTGATAAAATACAATAGGTTATAAAATTTTTAGATACAGTAATCTCTTTACAAGGAGGAAATAATTTGAACATTATAATAAGTCTAATGGGTGGATTAGGTCTGTTCTTATATGGTATGAACCTTATGGGAGAAGGTCTTCAAAAATCTGCTGGGACAAAGCTAAAAAAGATAATAAAATTACTTACTAGTAACCTATTTATGGGAGTTTTGGTAGGTACAGGAGTTACAGCAGTAATACAAAGTTCAAGTGCTACTACTGTAATGGTTGTTGGTTTCGTAAATGCTGGAATAATGACGTTAAAACAGGCAATTGGGGTTATAATGGGTGCTAACATAGGTACTACTGTTACAGCCCAATTGGTATCTTTTGACTTAACTGGGATGGCTCCAGTAGCATTAGGTATAGGTATCATACTTTATTTATTTGGAAATAAGCCTAGGATAAAAAATATAGCTGAAATACTTATAGGTTTTGGTATATTATTTACAGGTATGGATTTTATGAAGATGGCAGTGGAACCATTAAGAGATTATCAAGGATTTACTGATTTACTTGTCACATTTGGTAGATATCCACTACTTGGATTATTATTGGGATTTGGTATTACAGCAATAATACAAAGTTCAAGTGCATCTATGGGTATGTTGGTTGCACTGGCAGCAGAAGGTCTAGTACCATTATCAGCAGCGCTACCAATTCTTTATGGTCAAAATATTGGTACATGTGTAACTTCACTGTTATCGAGTATTGGTGCCAACAAAAATGCACGAAGAGCAGCTATGATGCATCTAATCTTTAATGTTTTAGGAACTGTGATATTCTTAATATTATTGAATAAACCAGTAGTAAGCTTGGTTACAAGTTGGGACCCAAGTAATGTTGCAAGACAAATAGCTAATACACATACATTGTTTAATATAATATCTGTCTTAATACTTTTACCATTTACAAGTCTTATCATAAAACTAGCTATAAAACTTGTTCCTGATAAAGTAGGTGACATAGATGAAGATGAAACTAAAACTATTAAATATATAGACGATAGAATGATAGAAACTCCTTCTATAGCTCTTGCAAATACAATAAAAGAAGCACTTCGTATGGGTGAAAAGGCTAAGGAAAGTTTAAATGCATCTATGGAAGCTTTAGTAGAACATTCAACCGAAAAAATAGACAAGACATATAGACGAGAGAAATTAATCAATGATTTACAAAAAGCAATTTTGAATTACTTACTTAAACTTTCAAAAGCTCCTTTAGATGATGATTCAAGAGAAGTTGTAGATACCTTGTTTAATACAGTCAATGATATAGAGAGAATTGGTGACCATGCTAAAAATATAGCTGAATTGTCACAAGTTGCAATAGATTCAAATATTTCTTTCTCTGAAGAGGGACAATCTGAACTTGATGTTATGTATAATAGAGTTGTTTCAGCATATACTTATGCATTAGAATCAATGAGAACTGATAATGTAGATTTGGCTTGTAAAGTTATAAAAATTGAAGAGCAAGTTGATATAATGGAGAAATCTTGTAGAGCCAATCATATGTATAGATTGAATAATAATTTATGCAGTATAGAAAATGGGGTTATTTATTTAGATGTAATAAGTAATCTAGAGAGAATATCTGACCATGCTGTCAACATAGCACAACAAGTTATAGCGAAGAGATTAGGTAATGATTAAAAATAATTAATTTAAAATAATATAGGAATTAAATTAGAAAATAAATAAAAAGAAATTCTAAATCATATGTTTAGAGTTTCTTTTTTTGTAATTTATTTAATTAAAAATTTATAATTTATAGATAGTTATAATATTTAGAAGAATCGATTTCCTGGCAATGAATGATGATGTATGTATGATTTTGTGGTAAACTTTTAAAAAAAACACCCATATTTTGTGTTATAATCTCTTTAAAACGAATATGCTGAAAAGAGGGATTTAAATGGGAAAAATAAATTTTGATTATAGTAAAGCTACAGAGTTTTTTTGTCAAAACGAAATAGATGTCATGCAACCATATGTAGATGTTGCACACAACATGTTACATAATAAAACTGGTTTAGGAAATACTTTTTTAGGATGGGTAGACCTTCCTAAAAATTATGATAAGGAAGAGTTTGATAGAATAAAAAAATCTGCTGAAAAGATAAAATCAGACTCAGATGTTCTTTTAGTAATAGGCATAGGAGGTTCTTATTTAGGTTCAAGGGCTGCTATAGACATGGTAAGTCACTCTTTTAGAAATGGACTTAAAAAAGAACAAAGAAAGGCTCCAGAAGTATATTTTGTAGGACATAATATAAGCTCAACATACATTATGGATTTATTAGATATAATTGAAGGAAAGGATATTTCTGTAAATGTAATATCTAAATCAGGGACTACTACAGAACCAGCTCTTGCTTTTAGAATATTTAAAGATTACTTAGAGAAAAAGTATGGTAAAGAAGAAGCGAGAAATAGAATTTATGCAACAACAGATTCAAGTAAAGGTGCACTTAGACAGTTAGCTACAGAAGAAGGGTATGAGACTTTTGTAATACCAGATGATGTAGGTGGTCGTTTCTCTGTATTGACAGCAGTTGGATTACTTCCTATTGCTGCTGCAGGACTTGATATTGATGCTATGATGAAAGGTGCAAATGATGCTAGAGAAGCATTTCAAAATTCTGATTTAAAAAGTAATGATAGTTATAGATATGCTGTTGCTAGAACAATTTTACATAGAAAAGGAAAAGATGTAGAACTATTGGTTAACTACGAACCTCAATTACATTATGTAAGTGAGTGGTGGAAACAGCTTTATGGAGAAAGTGAAGGGAAAGAAAACAAAGGTTTATTCCCTGCTTCTGTAGATTTCTCAACAGATTTACATTCTATGGGGCAATACATACAAGATGGAAAAAGAATCTTATTTGAAACAGTACTTAATGTTGAAAACTGTAAGAGAAGTATAACTATAGATTCAGAGGAAGTAGATTTAGATGGTTTAAACTATCTAGCAGGTAAGACTGTAGATTTTGTTAATCATAAAGCTTTTGAAGGAACTCTATTAGCTCATACAGATGGAAAAGTACCTAATTTAGTAATAAATATACCTCAATTAGATGAGTATAATTTTGGATATTTAGTGTATTTCTTTGAAAAAGCTTGTGGAATAAGTGGATATTTATTGGGAGTTAATCCATTTGACCAGCCAGGAGTAGAAGCTTATAAGAAAAATATGTTTGCTTTACTAGGAAAACCAGGTTATGAAAAAGAAAAGGAAGAATTAGAAAAAAGACTTAAATAATTTTAAATAGTTAAGGTTTAATTAAGATTAAAATAATATAATGAAATCATCGAAAAGGAGTTTACTCAAAATAGATGATTTCATTTTTTTATGAAAAATTGGGAAAAATATATTTTGATAATTTATATTATATTAGATAGGGAGTGGTATGAGATGTCAAGAAGAAAGAAAGGTATCAGTTTAGTAATATTAGTCGCTATAATAAGCTCAGTACTTAGTAGTTTACTAACAATAATTTTAGTTAAGGATAATTTAGGAAGTAAGTCTGCGGCAAATTCTACACCAATAGTCGTAAATGATGATGGTAAGAGTCAAAATATTTATCAAGCAGTTGCAGAAAAGGCCACACCATCTGTTGTAGGTATTACGACAACTAGTGTTGATACTAATAATATGTTTGCAATTCCAACTGAAACACAAGGTGTAGGAACTGGAATCATAGTTGATTCAAATGGATATATACTTACTAATTCTCATGTTATATCAGATGGTCAAGCTACAAGTGTAAATGTACTATTCAATGACGGTTCAACAACTTCAGGTAAAGTAGTATGGTTTGACCAACAACTTGATTTGGCTATAGTTAAAGTTGATAAAACTGGGCTAACACCAGCAGAATTTGCTGATAGTGATAAAGTAAAAGTTGGTGATATATCAATAGCAATAGGTAATCCTCTTGGATTAGATTTCCAAAAAACAGTTACTCAAGGGATAATAAGTGGATTAGATAGAACTATACAAACAGACAAAACTAATATGACTGGTTTATTACAAACTGATGCAAGTATAAATGCAGGAAATAGTGGAGGACCATTGTTAAATCAAAAAGGTCAAGTAATTGGTATAAATACAGCAAAAGCTTCTCAAGCAGAAGGTTTAGGATTTGCAATACCAATTAATACAGCTAAAAGTATAGTTGAAGAAGTAATAAAAACTGGAAAATATGAAAAAGTAACTTTAGGTATAAAAGGTACAGATGTATCAAATTATGAAGCAGCTACAGGTACAAAATTAAGCACTGATAAAGGTGTTTATGTTGCAGAAGTAATATCTGGTTCATCAGCAGAAAAATCTGGAATAAAAGTAGGAGATATTATAACTAAAGTGGGAGATACAAATATAACAGGTATGAATGACTTAAATAAAAAGTTATATACTTTCTCAAAAGGTGCTAGTACAAAAATCACAGTAAATAGAGGCGGAAAAGCAGTAACTATAAATGTGAATTTCTAAATATGACTAGAAGGAGAGAGACTACATGGTAAAGTGTAGTCTCTATTTTTATTTAATTTTTATAGTATATATATCTAAATTAACTAAAATAATATATTGTTTATGGATTATTGCTATATTTACTTATAAAAATAAATTTAATAAGTATTTAAATTTAATTTACAAAAACAATATAAATATCATAACAAAATAAAATTTTTTAATATTACTAAAAATATATAGACAAAATAATAACAAATATAGTATTATGTAATTGTAGAAATGCTTTTCATAGATATAATCTATGGAGATGAATTACATAAAGATGAAAAAATGGAATGGATATTATTTAGGGGTGAAAAATTATGAATCCATTAGTTATAAACTTACAAAAATGTAGCATACATGATGGACCAGGGATAAGAAGCACAGTTTTTTTTAAAGGGTGTCCACTTGAATGTGTTTGGTGTCATAATCCAGAGAGCCAAACATATACAAAACAAGTTTTGTATAATGAAGAAAGATGTTCAAAGTGTGAAGCATGTATAAATATATGTCCTCATAAAGCAATTTATAAAGGTGAAACAAAAATATGTCTAGACCAAGAGAAGTGTGAGTTTTGTGAAACTTGTTTAGACTATTGTGTAAACAATGCAAGAGAGATTGTTGGTCAAGAGTATTCTGTAAGAGACTTAGTTAAAGAGATAGAGAAGGATAGAATTTTTTATGAAGAATCAGGTGGTGGAGTAACTTTATCAGGTGGAGAAGTAATGGCTCAAGACATGGATTTTATTTGTGGAGTAATAAACATGTGCAAGTCAAAGGGAATTCATGTAGCAATTGATACCTGTGGTTATGCAAAGTCAGAAAATTATGAAAGAGTTGCGAAGTGTGCAGACTTGTTCTTATATGATATTAAGCTTATTGATGAAGAAAAACACATAAAATTTACAGGAAAGTCAAATGATTTAATACTGAAAAATGTTAAGATTTTGAGTGAATTAGGAGCCAATATAAATATAAGAATACCATTAATTGTAGGAGTAAATGTAGATGATGAAAATTTAGAGGTTAAAAAAATGATAGAGTTTTTAAAGCCTTTGAATATAAAAGCAGTAAGTCTTCTTCCATATCATAATATTGGTAAGCATAAGTATGATAAAATTTATAAAAAGTATGAAGGAGAAGAATTACAAAGACCAACTGAAGAAAAACTAGAAGAAATAAAAAACCTGTTTGAAGCAAGTAATTTCAATACTAAGATTGGGGGGTAATAAAATGTCAAGAGGAACTTTTGAGAGAACTAAAAAATTAAGAGAAGAAAGTGTTAATGCAGAACCACACATATCTATTGAAAGAGCAGTACTTATGACAGAGGCTTATAAAAAATATGAAGGAAGTGTAGAGATTCCTGTACTTCGTGCTTTATCATTTAAGCATTATATTGAGAATAGAACTCTTAGCATAAATGATGGAGAATTAATAGTAGGTGAAAAAGGAGATTCTCCTAATGGAGCACCAACATATCCAGAGATTTGTTGTCATACAATGGAAGATTTAGAAGTAATGCACAATAGAGATATAATAAATTTTAGCGTATCCGAAGAAGCTAGAAAAATACATAAAGAAGAAATAATTCCTTTTTGGAAAAAGAGACAAACAAGAGATAAGATAATAAATTCTATGACACCTGAATGGTTAGCGGCATATGAAGCAGGTATGTTTACTGAGTTTATGGAACAAAGAGCTCCAGGACACACAGTTTGTGGAGACACAATATATAAAAAAGGATTTTTAGATTTAAAGAAAGACATAGAAGCAAGGCTAAAAGAATTAGACTTTCTAAATGATTTAGACGCATATAATAAAAAAGCTGATTTAGAAGCTATGGCAATAGCTTGTGATGCAATGGTTATATTAGGTAAAAGATATGCTGAGAAAGCAAGACAAATGGCAGAAGAAGAAACAGATGAAGCTAAGAAAAAAGATTTATTACTAATTGCTGAAACTTGTGATGTTGTACCAGCTCACAAACCAGAAACTTATCATCAGGCTATACAAATGTACTGGTTTGTTCATATAGGGGTTACTACTGAACTTAATATATGGGATGCTTTTACTCCAGGAAGACTTGACCAGCATCTAAATCCTTTCTATGAAAGAGATGTAGAGGATGGAATACTAGATAGAGATAGAGCGCAAGAATTACTTGAATGTTTATGGGTTAAATTTAACAATCAGCCAGCACCACCAAAAGTTGGTATAACATTAAAAGAAAGTAGCACATATACAGACTTTGCAAATATAAATACTGGTGGAATAAATCCAGATGGTCAAGATGGTGTTAATGAGGTTAGTTATATAATACTTGATGTTATGGATGAAATGAAATTGATACAACCTAGTTCAAATGTTCAAATAAGTAAAAAGACTCCACAAAAATTCTTAAAGAGAGCTT
Organism: Clostridioides difficile; assembly: GCF_900243075.1. Taxonomy (GTDB): domain Bacteria; phylum Bacillota; class Clostridia; order Peptostreptococcales; family Peptostreptococcaceae; genus Clostridioides; species Clostridioides difficile_D. Next base: position 46,818 of record NZ_OEZH01000112.1, on the reverse strand, counting down.
GTGAAATATCAAGAAAAGGATGGGGTCAACCAGCATTTTATAATACTGAAGCAATAGTTCAAGAGCTTATGGAAGCTGGAAAAACTATAGAAGATGCAAGACTTGGTGGAACTAGTGGATGTGTTGAGACTGGATGTTTTGGTAAAGAAGCATATGTTTTAACTGGATATATGAATATTCCAAAAATACTTGAATTAACATTAAATAATGGATATGACCCAATTAGCAAAAAGCAAATAGGCATTAAAACTGGAGACCCTAGAAGTTTTAAATCTTATGAAGAATTATTTGAAGCATTTAAGAAACAATTACATTATATGATTGACATAAAGATAGAAGGAAATGCTGTAATAGAAAATATATGTGCAAAACACATGCCTTGTCCACTTATGTCTACAATAGTTGATGATTGTATAGAAAAAGGTAAGGACTATCAAAGAGGAGGGGCAAGATACAACACTAGATATATACAAGGTGTTGGTATAGGAACTATAACAGATAGTCTAACAGCAATAAAATATAATGTATTTGATAAGAAAAAATTCGATATGGATACATTGCTTAAAGCACTTGATGCTAATTTTGAAGGATATGAAGCCATACTTAATTTAGTTTCAAATAAGACTCCTAAATATGGAAATGATGATGACTATGCTGATGAAATAATGCAAGAGACATTCAATGCATATTACAATGAGGTAACTGGCAGACCAACTGTTTGTGGTGGAGAATACAGAGTAGATATGTTACCAACGACTTGTCACATATACTTTGGAGAAATTATGGGAGCAAGTCCAAACGGTAGACTTTGTGCAAAACCAGTTTCAGAGGGAATTTCACCTGAAAAAGGTGGAGACACTAATGGACCTACAGCAGTTATAAAATCTTGTGCTAAGATGGACCACATAAAAACTGGAGGAACATTATTAAATCAAAGGTTTGCACCATCAGTAGTTCAAGGGGAAAAAGGATTAGATAACATGGCTAATCTAGTAAGAGCATACTTTAATATGGATGGGCATCATATACAATTCAATGTCTTTGACAAAAATGTATTATTAGAAGCTCAAAAGAATCCTCAAGATTACAAAGACTTAATAGTTAGAGTTGCAGGATATAGTGACCATTTCAATAATCTAAGTAGAACATTACAAGATGAGATAATAGGAAGAACTGAGCAAACATTCTAGAATTGTTTGTAAACAAAACTTCTTACTATGTAAAAACGTAACTGATATAATAGAGTCTAGATGGTTAGATGCCATTTCAAAAATTTTAGATTAATTATGAGCTAACTTTCTAAATAGGAAGTTAGCTCGTTAAGTTTAATGAAAAAATCGTTAAATTTATATTTAGTAAGTCATACATATAAAGAAATAATTTATTATAATTATAATAAGGTTATATTTTATGAGAATAAGACAATTTTAAGCAGTTAAAATAAAGTTAATTTAGCTACTTTAAAATAAAACTAATAGAAAAAAGGAGATTTGATATGAAAACTTTAGGATTTATTGGTTCAGGAAATATGGGAAGTGCAATGATAGGTGGTATAGTACAATCAGGATTAGTAAAGGCAGAAGATATAACTGTATCAGACTTAAGTCAAGTTGCTTTAGATAAAGTAAAAGAAGAATTTGGAGTAAATACTACAACTGATTCAAAAATAGCTGTTACAAACTCTGATGTGGTAATAGTAGCACTTAAACCTAATATATGTGAAAAGGCTTTAACACCACTTAAAGGATTGATAGATACAAATAAAATAATAGTATCAATAGCAGCAGGTAAAACTATAGAAAGCCTTGAAAGTTTTATAGGTTCAGATAAAAAAATAGTAAGAGTAATGCCTAATACTCCAGCCCTTGTTGGTGAAGGAATGTCAGCTCTTTGTAAAAATAGTAATGTAACTGATGAAGAGTTAAATATGATTAAAGCTCTGTTTGAATCTTTTGGTGAGGCGGAAGTAGTATCAGAATATTTAATGGATACAGTTACAGGTATTAGTGGTTCTTCTCCTGCATATGTATTTATGTTTATAGAAGCTATGGCAGATGCAGCAGTACTAGCTGGTATGCCAAGACAGCAAGCTTATAAATTTGCATCTCAAGCAGTAATGGGGTCAGCTAAGATGGTTCTTGAAACTGGAAAACATCCAGGTGAATTAAAAGATATGGTTTGTTCTCCAGCAGGAACTACTATAGAAGCAGTTAAGGTATTAGAAGAGGAAGGCTTTAGAGCAGCAGTTATAAAATCTATTGTTGCTTGTATAGATAAATCTAAAAATATGAGTAAATAACAGATATAAATGAGGTTTATTATATGGTTTCTTGAATTACTTTTTTAGTATTTACTTATATTCACAAAGGAATATATGAGGTAAAAGAAAATGAAGAGTAATTTGTTATAGAAGGAATTTAATGATTGAGTTAGATTTATTACTTAAATGTTAATAATTAAATAGATATATTTTTAACTATATTTGAAATGTACTATTGTGAAAAATAAAGTTTATAAGTATCATTGTGAGGCTATAGGTAGATTTATGCAAAAATAAATTCATCTATAGCCTTTTTAAATTTGAAATAATATTCATGAGATAATAAAATTTACAAATATTTTCTTCGCTATAAGTTTTAAAAATATCTATAGTATTTTACTTTTGGTTATGATAAATATAATAAATATATTCTTATATAGGTTCCATATCAAATATATAGTAGGATAAGTACTTTGAGATTATGCTAAAAATCTAGATTTTATACTTATAAAAAGTTTGATTTTAGAACTTAATAAAAGAGAGTTAAGATAGGAATATAATTTGCTTTTTCATAAATATACAAATGATATACTACTATTATAGTATTATTAATATTTATATTGGAGGTTGAACATGAGGGATGAAATTTTAAACTTTGTAAATGAGTGTGTATTATTTAACAATTTTGATGAACTTAAAAAACAGAGTGGAGTAGTAACAGAAGATATAGTAAAAAAGTTTAATTTAAGTAGAACTCAATCAAGTAGATTATTAAATGACTTAGTAAAGTCTGATAATCTTATAAAGATAAACAGTAGACCTGTTATTTTTTTACCTAAAAGTAAGATAAATGATGTAATAGGTCCCACAAAAAAAAGTATTTATGAAAATGTAGATGAACTTAATAATGAGTGCAAATTATTAAAGCAAGAGATTGTGTTTAATAGTATTATAGGGCATGATAATAGCTTAAAAGAGGTAATAGAACAAATAAAAACTGCTGTACTCTATCCAAATGGTGGGCTTACGATAATGCTGACAGGTGAAAGTGGAGTAGGAAAGACTTTTTTAGCTAAGATAATATATAAATATAGTGTAAGTAGTAATGTATTAGAAAAAAATGCTCCATATAATGTGCTAAACTGTGCACAGTATTATAATAATTTGGAGTTATTATCCAGTATATTGTTTGGATATGTGAAAGGAGCTTATACTGGAGCAAATGAATCTAGAGCAGGACTAATAGAGCAATCTGATGGTGGTGTTTTATTTTTAGATGAGGTACATAGATTAAATAGTGAAGGTCAAGAAAAGTTATTTACATTTATGGATACAGGTACATTTTCTAGAATTGGAGAGAATGGAGTAATTAGAAGAGCTAGAGTAAGATTAGTATTTGCTACAACAGAAAGCTTATCTGAGTTTTTGCAAACTTTTTTAAGAAGAATACCTATAAATATTTATGTTCCTAATATAGAAGAAAGAGGAACTATTGAAAAAAGGAAAATTGTAGAACATTTTATATATGAGGAGAGTAAGGTGCTTGGTTTGCCTATAGAGATAACTCAAATTACATTAAATACGATTTTAAAGATAAAATTCAAGGGGAATATAGGTGAATGTAAAAATGTAATAAAATATGCATGTGGACGAGCATATGCAAAAAATCAAAGAAGAAATGGAAATATTTTTGTTACTCTCCAAGACCTTCCTAGAAATATTTATATAGAAAATATAGATATATTTCAATTCCAAAGTAGCAAAAGCATTGTATTTTCTCCTAAACAATTTAGTCTTGAGATATCAAATGGAGGAAATAAAAGAAATATAATATATCAAAGTATCATAAAATGTTTAGATTACTTTGATAGACTAGAAAAAAATGAAATAACAAAAGAGCTATTTAGCAAAAAGAGTTCTAATTTAATAATTAGATTAATGGACAATTTAGTTTTTTCAAATAATGATGAAAATAATAACGTACTTATGGAACTTATAATATCAATAATGCAGGACATATTTAGAAACTTGGAAGTTAATAACAATATAAAATACGATGGGAATAATGTGTTAGCATTTTCGTCTTATCTTTATTTGAAGGAGGAGTCTTATCAATTATCTGATGAGTATAAAGCTTTAGAAAGTAAATTACTAATATATTTAAGAAAAGAAAATTATAAAGAATACTCTATAGTAAATAAAGTATCAACATTAATAACTAATAGATTGGATATGTATCTTAATAATGTAGATATAATTATAATGATTATATTTGTCAAGTCAACAATTATAAGAATGAAATTTAATCAAGTTAATGCGATTATTGTAGCACATGGATATGCTACTGCCAGTAGTATGGCGAATGTATGTAATCGTATCTTAGGTAAAAATGTATTTACAGCTATTGATATGCCTATAAATTCTACCATTGCTGATGTATCAAAACAAATGTCTAGATACCTAGACGGGTATAGGATAAAAAATGGTTTAATTGTGTTATTTGATATGGGCTCTCTTAATCTTATATACGGAGATTTAAAGAATAAGATAAATAGCCCAATGTTATTTATAGACCAAATATCCACTATTTCTGCACTAGAAGTAGGAAATTTATTAATGCAAGGTAAAAACATTGAAGAGATTGCAGAAATTATGGATGAAGAAATTAAACCCAATATACAATTGTATTATCCTCAAAAAAATAAAGAATATGCTATAGTATCATCTTGTTTTACAGGGATAGGTACTGCTATAAAAATCCAACATCTACTTTCAGAAAGTTTAATTGGAATAGTTGATGTTAAAATAATACCTTATGATTATGATAGTCTTGTTTCTATGGGAGATAAAGACCCAATTTTTGAAATGTATGATGTACTAGCTATAGTAGGAACTGCCAATCCAAATGTAAATGGAGTGGATTTTATACTGTTAGAGGATATAATATCAGGAAAAGGAGAAGATGATGTCTTTAGGATATTTAGTAAAGTAGTAGAAAATGAAAAAATAAAGAACATAAATGATTCTATTGTAAAGAACTTTTCATTGATTAGAGTAATAGATAGTCTGACTATTTTAGATTCGAAAAAGATAATAGAGAGAATAGAAGAGGGAATCAATGTTATAGAAAGTATTCAAAAGAAAAAGCTTCCAAATGATAAAAAGATTGCTTTATATGTTCACTTAAGTTGCATGATTGAAAGATTAGTTAGAAAAGCTGAAATTGAAGAATATACTGATATGAATTTGCTAATTAGAAACCATCATAGTGAAGTTAAATTAATAAAAAATGCATTTAGTGTGCTAGAAAAGAGTTATAGTGTGCAAATACCAATTTCAGAAATAGGGTACATCTATAATATTATCTATGGTCTACCACAGTAAAATACAAGATTATAAAATAAATGAATGAAATTTAAAAAAGTATGCCGCTATTTGGCATACTTTTTGCTTTTATAAATGAGAGAATAAAAATTTTTATATATTATGGAGGATTTGAGGAAGATGGTATCTTTAATGAGAATTGATGACAGATTAATACATGGTCAGGTAGCGTATGGATGGGCAACATCACTAGGTATAAATGTAATACTAGTTGCAAATGATGAAGTAAAAAATGACCAAATGAAAGTCTTGTCATTAAATTTAGCTAAACCTAGTAATGTAACTTTATATATAAGGGGGGTAGAGGAATCTGGAGAAATAGTAGAAAAGTTTGCTTCTTCAAAGAAAAGCAATGTATTAGTATTAGTTAAAAATACTAAAGACGCTTTAGCTGTAGCTAAAAACTCAGGAGGAGTATTAAAAGAAATAAATGTAGGGGGATTAAGATATGAAGAAGGAAAGAAGAAACTTACAGATTTAGTGGCTGTTGATGATAATGATATAAATAACTTTAAAGAAATAAGTGATTTAGGTATTGATATAGAATTCAGAATGTTGCCTAGAGACAAAAAGAAGCAACTATCAGACTTAATAAAATAATTTAGGAGAAAGAAAATGAAAAAATTTTTAATTGCAACACATGGAGAATTGTCTAGAGAGCTTGTTGATACAAGTAAATTAATAATTGGTTCATTAAATAATGTTGAGTACTTTTGTATGACAAAGGATAAATCGGCAGATGATGCTGAGAAAGAGATTAGAAGCATATTATTAAATAACAAAGATAGTGAAGAATTTGTTGTATTAACAGATGTATTTGGTGGAAGTGTAGCAAATATATGTACAAATTTACTTTTACAAGAGGTTAAATTTGAGCTATTGACAGGGGTAAATTTACCAATGCTTTTATCTACTCTTTTATTAGCTGAGGAAGATACAAAACTACTAGCTAAATTAAGTTTAGAGGAAGCAAAAAATGGAATTGTTTATGTAAATGAATTATTAGAAAATCAAAATAAAATTAAGAATGTGATGTAATTAATGTAAATTTAAACTAAGTTAAGGTGGAGGTTCACTATGTTAGTACAAGCTATTATGTTAGCTATTATAGCTGGATTTGGTATATTAGATGGACGTATATTTGGTCAATCTATGTTTGATAGACCAATAGTTACAGGTATGTTAGTAGGATTAGTTCTAGGAGATATAAAGTCAGGAATTATGATTGGTGCACAACTTGAATTAATTTGGATGGGAATTGCAGGAATAGGTGCAGCTACTCCTCCAGATGTAGTAACAGGTGGTGTATTAGGTACAGCTTTTGCTATATTATCAGGAAATGGCGCAGAAGTTGCTTTAGCTGTAGCAGTGCCAGTAGCAGTCTTAGCACAATCTCTTGGAGTCTTAGTTAGAATAGTAAACTCATATTTTTCTCAAAAGGCAGTTTTCTATGCTAAACAGGCTGATTTTAAGAAGGTTACCATAATGATGTGGTTACCAGTAGTATTATTCTTTTTAAGTACATCAGTTCCAACATTTTTAGCAATTATGGTTGGTGCTGATAAAGTTACAACATTAATAAATGCAATACCTAAAGTTATATTAGATGGATTGGGTGTTGCAGGGGCATTGTTACCAGCAGTAGGATTTGCATTACTTATGGATATGTTACTTTCAAAAAAAATGTCTGTATTTTTCTTTATAGGATTCCTGTTAGCATCTTATGGTGGTTTAGATATCACTGCTATAGCTCTATTTGGAGTATGTGTAGCAGTTGTATTGAACTTTTATATCAATAACAAAGAAAATAATCAAAATCCTCAATTAGCAATCAGCACTTTAACGGAAGGAGAGATTGACTTTGAATAAACTAACAAAAAAAGAATTAAGAAGTATGTTTTGGCGCTCATTTGCTCTTCAAGGTGCATTTAATTATGAAAGAATGCAAAACTTAGGTTACTGTTATTCAATGTTGCCTGCAATAAAGAAGTTATATAATAATAAAGAAAATCAAGCAAAAGCAATAGAAAGACATTTGGAGCTTTTTAATACAACAACAGTAGCAGTTCCTACAATATTAGGTATAACAGCAGCTATGGAAGAAGAAAATGCTAATAATCCAGAATTTGATGAGAGTTCAATAAGTGCTGTTAAAACAGCTCTTATGGGACCTCTTGCGGGAATTGGTGATTCACTATTTTGGGGAACATTTAGAATTATAGCTGCTGGAGTGGGAATATCACTTGCAAAAGAAGGTAATATATTTGGTCCACTATTATTCTTACTACTATACAATATACCAGCATTTGCTCTTAGAATATTTGGACTTAAATATGGGTATCAAGTCGGAGTAAATTCTCTTGAAAGAATACAAAGAGAAGGTCTTATGGAGAAAATAATGTCTATGGCTACAACTGTTGGTTTATTTGTTGTAGGAGGAATGGTTGCAACGATGTTAAGTATAACTACTCCTCTAAAATTCAACTTAAATGGTGCAGAAGTAGTTTTACAAGATATATTAGATAAAATAATACCGAATATGCTACCTTTAAGTTTTGCATTTGTAATATATTACATGTTAAAGAGAAGGGTAAGTGTAACAAAACTAACTATAATGATTATAGTAGGTGGAATTGTTTTACATGCTATAGGTCTGTTATAGAAACTAAATTATAATTTATTGAATATATAGATAAGGAAGGCATACAAAATGAGAATACAAGATTATATTTTAGAAACACCAGTTAGAATGAAAGAAATGATATTTAATGCAGATAACTTATTTAATGAGGTTAAGAAAGAAGATATAAAGAAGATTATAATAACAGGCTCAGGTACTAGTTATCACTCAGGAGTACAAGTGCAACCTTATTTACAGAATTTATTAGATGTAGATGTTGTAGAAATGTATCCATTTATGATAACTGAAGATACATTTAAGTTTGATAATGAAAATACTTTAGTAGTAGGAATATCTCAAGGTGGAAGTAGTTATTCTACATACAATGCTATGAAATTAGCTGAAGACAAAGGTTGTAAAATAGCATCTATGGCAGGATGCAAAAATGCTCTAATAGATGAGATTTCTGACTATATATTAACAGTAAATTGTGGAGAAGAAAAATCTGGAGCTAAAACAAAAGGATATTATTGTACAAAGTTAAACTTAATGTTATTAGGTCTTCAAATAGCGAGAGAAAAAGGTTCAATATCTAGTGAAAAGTATAATGAGGAAATAAATAAGATATTAGATGCAATTGATAGATTTGAAGCAGTGTATAAGTTATCTAAACAATGGATTCAAAGAAACAAAGAAAAGTTAGTTAATTCTAAAGAAATAAGAATAATAGGTCATTCTGAAATATATGGGGATACATTAGAAGCAGCATTAAAGTTATTAGAAACAATGAGAATACCTGTAACTGGGTATGAATTTGAAGAGTTTATACATGGTATATATAATGCTATAAATAGTGATTCTACTATATTTATACTAGATACAGGAAAAGAGCCTAGAGTAACTAAGATGGTTGAAGTACTTTCTGGTTGGACAGAAAATGTATTTGCTATAGGTAGAGATGTCATGGAAGATGATAAAAACTTAAAAATAGATGTTACAGATAATCCTTACTATCAAACATTTAACTTCATAGTACCTATACAATTGATATGTGGAGAAATACCTATATTAAGAGGAATAGACCCAAGTATTCCAAAAGATACTAAGTTCCACATGAAGTTAGGTAGCAAGAAGCTGAATAAGTAAAAAAGAAGCTGTCACACTGCAATTTAAAATTGCTTGTGTGATAGCTTCTTATTTTAAAATTAAAACATTTACATGTTAATGTGTACTACTTTTTTTATTACTATCTTCCTCACTTGAGCAAGAACCTGGACATCCAGAGCAACCAGAACATCCACTACAGCCACTTTTGTTATTTGTAGACTTGAATTTATTAAATAAAATAAAAAGTGCAAGGACTATAATTATTCCACCTATCAAAGCCTCCATTATTGAATTACCCATAAATAATACTCCACCTATACCTTTGACTATAAAAGCCATTATCCATGCTAGTATAAACTGATATGCAAATGATGCAAACATCATCTTATTGCCATATTCTTTTTTCATAGTTGCAAGTGCAGCTATACATGGAGTATATAAAGCAGTAAATATCAAGAAAGTATATGCAGTAACTCCATTAAATATTGTTGGCAATACAACAGTCAGATTACCATATAGTATATTTAAAGAGTTCACTACGATTTCTTTTGCTCCAAGACCACTTAAAATGGCAACTGAAGTTCTCCAATCATCAAAACCAAGAGGTTTGAATATAGGAGATATAATGTGCCCTAGAGTAGCCAAGAAGCTTACATTTATATCTTCTGTATATCCAAAAACATTGAATGAAGAAAGTCCCCAAATTACGACTGACATTGCAAACATGACAGTAACAACTCTTATCAAGAAACCTTTTGATTTATTCCATGTATTTTTAATAAGTGCACTTATAGTAGGTATTCTATATTCTGGCAATTCTAGTATAAATGGTTCAGCCTCTGTTTTAAATGCTGTCTTATTTAAGAATAATGCAATTACAATTGCCATAACTATACCAACTAAGTATAGTGATGTAGTTACTAAGGCAGCATTATGTGGAAAGAATATAGCTACAAATAGTGCATATATAGGTAGCTTTGCTCCACAAGTCATAAGTGGTGCAATAAGAGCTGTAACTCTTCTATCTTTTTCACTTTCTAATGTTCTAGTTGCCATTATAGCTGGAGAAGAACATCCCATACCCATAACTATAGGTATAAAAGCTTTACCAGATAGACCAACCTTTCTCATAATCTTATCCATTAAAAATGCTGTTCTTGACATATATCCACTATCTTCAAACAACGATATACCAAAGAATAATGTAAATATTAAAGGGAAGAATGGTAAAGTACCACCAACACCTCCAATTATTCCATCAACTATAAGTGACTTAAACCATGGGCTAGAGTTGGATAATATACCACTAACAGGTGCAGAAATATAAGCTTCTATAAGACCAGCAAAGCCCTCTTGTAGTGGTCCTCCAACCCAATCAAAGGTAAATTTAAATAAGAGGAACAATACACCAATAAATATCGGATAGGCTAATATAGGATTTAAAACTATATTGTCTATTTTATCACTGATAGATTTTTTCTGTATGTATGTAGTTTTTGTACATCTTGATAAAATGGATTCTAATTTTTTATATGTTTCTGTTTCACTTCCAAAGTTTTTCTGATATATAAAAGCTTTTTGTGTAGCTCCTTTAATTTCTTCTTCTATTCTCTCAACGCCATTTTTCTTTTTTGCTATAATTGGAACAACAATTACTCCAAGTTCTTCACCTAGTTTTTTAGCATCTATATTAACTCCCTTAGATTCTGCAATGTCTAACATATTAAGCAGTATAACTATAGGTTTGTTAAATTGCATAAGTTGAGTTGTTAGGTAAAGGTTTCTTGATAAATTAGAGGCATCAACTACATTTACTATTACATCAACATCTTCATTTTCTAAATATGATTTAGAAACCTTTTCTTCGTTTGAGAAAGTATCCATTGCATATATACCAGGTAAATCTACAACTTTTATTTCTTTCCCAAGAAATCCTTCTTTTTTTTCTATAGTAACACCAGGCCAGTTACCTACATATTGATTTGAACCTGTAAGTAGGTTGAAAACAGTAGTTTTACCGACATTTGGGTTTCCTAATAATGCTACATTAATCACAGGTAGCTCCTCCTCTATTATTGTAAAGAAATATTTTTAGCATCAGATTTTCTAATGGCAAGGTCAAAACCTCTAAATCTAATTATAATTGGGTCTCCAAATGGAGCAACCTTTTTAACTTCTATTTCAGTACTATTTATACATCCAAGTGCAAGTAATCTTTTAGATAATTTAATGTTTCCATCTATACTATTAATAAGTCCTTTTTCTCCTATTTTTAAATCGTAAACAGTCATTATTAACACCTCCTAATGAAATTCATTATCATTAAAATTGTAACAAGTATGATGCAAAAAGTCAAGAATTATAGAGGCAATTGTGCGTTGAAATAACTAATATTTATTCTAAACAGATTAAAAAATATTTTAGTCTAAATTAGGTGTTTTTATATATTTTGTATTATAATGTAATATGATAGATAAAATTTGGAGGAGTTAACTTAATGAAAACTAGAAAAATGACATTTTTAGGTCTTATGATAGGGTATAGTTTAGCTTTATATGTATTAGAGACATATATACCAAATCCTCTTATAGTTATATTTCCAGGGGCGAAATTGGGTTTGAGTAATATTATAACTTTAATTTCATTGATGTTGTTAGGTGTCAAAGATACTGTTATAATTGTTACTATCAGGGTAATTTTGTCATCAATATTCGCAGGCCCTTTATCATATCTATTATTTAGTATAGGAGGAGCTTATCTAAGTCTTTTGTTTATGTATTTAGCAAGTAAAATAAAAGGTTTATCAATGATAGGGATAAGCATTATAGGTGCAATAGGGCATAATATAGGTCAATTAATAGTTGCAAGTTTAATTATAGAAAATATACTTGCTATAGGATACTTACCATTTATGTTAATGGCATCATTAGTAACTGGTATGTTTGTAGGCTTAGTGTCTAGGTATACAATACCTAAATTAAAGCACTTTTATAGTAAGTTTTATTGACATAATATTGACAAAATATAATATTGTTTGATAAAATGTATATAAAAATATACAAATTTGTAATAGTGGTGATTATTATGGCGAACAATGAATTAGAAGCGTTAAAAAATGAGATTGAAGCAGTTAGAGAAGAGATAAATACATACATAGAATATCCAGAAATATTTCAAGAAGAGTTAGTAGAATCGAGTAAGAAAATAGATATATTAATAAATAAATACATGTACCTAAGCAAATAGCCCACAGTTGTGGGTTTTTTTGTATCAAAAATTAACAGATAGCTATATTTTGCATATATTAATAATAATATTAAGATATAAAATAATATTTCTGATGTGTAAATTATCTGTAGGACATAAGTTGTGATTAAGTCAGGAGGGTTTTATATTATGGTTGATATAGGAAGTAAGGAGATAGCAATAAGGTTACTATTAGCCTTAATAATAGGAGGAATAATAGGGATAGAGAGAGAAAAAATAAGACAGTTTGCAGGATTTAGGACACATATATTAATTGCAATAGGTTCTTGTATTGTTTCAATAACGTCGATTCAGTTATTTTTTGATTATAATTTGTATACAAATGCTGACCCAGCAAGAATGCCTGCTCAAGTATTATCTGGAATTGGTTTTTTAGGTGCAGGTGCAATCTTAAAAAATAAAGGTGGAGTAAAAGGGCTTACTACAGCTGCTGGAATGTGGGCAACTGCATGTATTGGTATAGCAGTAGGTTATGGTTATTATGAATTATCTATTTTAGGTGGATTATTTGTAATGATAGCATTGTTTGTGCTTAGAATAATCAATACATTTTTATTTAGCCAAGAAAAAAATGTGTTGATATTAAAATTAAGCAATTTAGATTCTATACCTTTTTTATATGATAAATTTGAAAAAAATCAGCTTATTGTAAGAAACATGGAAATAGAATGTCGTAATGAGGAATACTGGAAGGTTAATTTTTTTGTATCTTATGGTAAGAGAATCCATTTACATGATGTTATGAAAGAAATAAATATGATAGAAGGAGTAATAAATGTAGATTATTTGGACTAAAATATATACAATATATTTTGTAAAGTGAATAAAATATAAAACAAATTAAAATAGAGGTGTATGATATGGGAACTGATAGAAGTACAATAGAAGAAAAATATAAGTGGAAGATAGATAAGATGTATTCCAGTAAAGATGAAATAGAAAAAGACATAAGCAAAGTAAAAAATCTTATCCAAGAAGTAAAAGAATATAAAGGGAAACTTTCTGAGAGTAAGGAGAATTTATATAAAGTATTAAATATCTCTGAAAATGCATCTAGAATTGTTCAAAATCTATATGTATATACTCATATGAAACAACATGAAGATACTAGAATCAATGATAATCAAGGAAGAGCTACTAAGACAGAAATGCTATCTACTGATTTGGGTGTGGCTACCTCTTATATAGTCCCAGAAATACTGGCTATAGAAGAAAATAAGTTAAATGAATATTTAAAAGATGAGAAGTTATCTTTTTATACAAAATATATAAAGGATATATTAAGAGATAAACCACATACTTTGAGTGAGAGAGAAGAAGAAATACTTGCAGCTACATCAGAATTATCAACAGTTCCAGAAAATGTATACGATATGTTAGCATATGCAGATATGGAATTTCCTGAAATAGAAGATGAAGAGGGTAATAAGGTTAAGCTTTCTCATTCAAATTACTCTTTATTTATAAAAAGTAAAAATAGTAGAGTTAGAAAAGACGCTTTTGAAGGTGAATTTTCGACTTATGAGAAATATAAAAATACATTTGCATCAACACTTTATGGTGGAATAAAGTCAGAAATATTTTACGCCAAAACTAGAAAGTATAATTCAGCAATAGAAGCATCTTTATTTTCAGATGATGTAAGTTTGGATGTCTACAATAATCTTATATCAGCTATAGATGAAAGTCTTCCTATTTTAAATAAATATGTTGAACTTAAAAAGAAATTTTTAGGGTTAAATGAAATACACATGTATGATTTATATGTTCCTTTAACAGATAAGTTTGACATGGATATACCATATGATAAAGCGCAGAATATTATATTAGATGCACTTAAGCCTTTAGGAGAAGAGTATTTGAAAGTTGTAAAAAGTGCTTTTGATGAAGGTTGGATTGATGTATATGATAATGAAGGTAAAAAAGGAGGCGCTTATTCTTGGGGAAGTTATGATTCGCATCCTTATATATTAATGAGTTATAAAAATGACCTTAATTCTTTATTTACTTTAATTCATGAATTAGGTCACTCTGTCCATAGTCATTATTCAAGAACCAGTCAACCGTTTTTATATTCAGATTATAAGATATTCGTTGCAGAAGTTGCATCTACATTGAATGAATTACTTCTTATAAATTATTTATTAGAAAATTCTAAGTCTAAAGATGAAACTATATACCTATTAAATTATTATTTAGAACAATTTAGAACTACAGTTCATAGACAAACTATGTTTGCTGAGTTTGAAAAAATTGTACATGCAAAGGTAGAGAATGGAGAGCCACTTACTGCTGATGAATTTACTGACATATACTATAAATTAAATGAAAAGTATTATGGAAAATCTGCAATAGTAGATAAACAAATAGGAATAGAATGGGCTAGAATTCCTCATTTTTATTCAAATTTCTATGTGTATAAATATGCTACAGGATTTTCAGCTGCAAGTGCTTTAAGTCAACAGATACTTTCAGAAGGCAGTACTGCTGTAGATAGATATATAAACTTCTTAAAAAGTGGAGGGTCAGAATATCCTTTAGAACAATTAAAATCTGCTGGTGTAGATATGGCGAAAAAAGAATCTATAGAGGAAGCTCTAAATGTATTTGGTAGTTTAGTTAATAGACTAGAAAAAGAGTTATAGAAATACGATAAATTAATAGTGTCATTAAAAATTTATAATAATACTAGATAGTGTATTATATTCATATGATATTAAAATAGCTTTAAAAAATTAATTCAATTGAGAATATACCATATAAAATTAAATTTTTACATGTATTTAACAATATTTACACTTACTTAACCTCGCTCTAATATTCACTTAACAAAAAATATGTATTATTAAAATATAGAGAATATGACAACAAAAAAATTAAAATATAAGCGGGGGTAAGTAAAATGTTTAAAAAGAAAATAGGAGTTCTTTTAGCTAGTACAATGTTAGTTGGAGCTTTAGCAGTAGGATGTGGTTCTAACTCAGGAGGTTCAGGAGATTCAAGTAAAGTTTCTGTTTCAGGTTCGACTTCAATAGGTCCCCTTATGGAAACTATTGGAGAAAAGTTTCAGGAGAAAAATGAAGGTGTTAGCGTAGAAGTACAACAAATTGGTTCTTCTGGAGGTATAAAAAATGCTATAGAAGGAACATCTGAAATAGGAATGAGTTCAAGAGATTTAAAAGATGAAGAAAAAAGTGCTGGATTAAAGGAAACTAAGATAGCAATAGATGGTATAGCATTGATAACTAATACTGCTAACCCAGTAAAAAATCTAACAATGGACCAAGTTAAAGGTATATATACAGGAAAGATAACTAACTGGAAAGAAGTAGGAGGAAATGATGCACCAATAGTAATAGTATCAAGAGAAGAAGGTTCAGGAACTAGAGATGGATTCCAAGAAATTGTAGGATTTGAATCAGAAGAATTAAGTAAAGATGCACAAATAAGTGATGGTTCAGGAAATATAAAAACTACAGTTGAAGGAAATGAAAATGCTATAGGATATATATCATTTGGATATGTTGATGAGAAAGTGAATAGTTTAAAAGTGAATGATGTTGAACCAACTGATGCAAATGTAATAGATAATAAATATCCAATATCAAGACCATTTATATTAGTTAATAAGGAAGATAATTTATCAGAAAAAGGAAAAGCTTTAATAGATTATATATTGAGTGATGAAGGACAAGCACTTGTTTCAGAAAAAGGATTTATTAAAGTTAATAAGTAAGATGAATATTTAATATAAGATAAATATATAGTACCCTGCAAGATAAGCTCATAAAGATGTTGCTATAACTTGCAGGGTATTGTCTATTATTGGTGATATAAGTATAAATATTTTTAGAGATAATAAATATTTTAGTACATTATATCTAAAAAATATGGAAATATTGACAAAATAATATTACAATGTTAGAATAAAAAAGAAATTTACCAAAACATATTAAAGATTTTTAATAAAAATATTTTAGAAACTGAGAAGTATATCTTATTATTGGGCATCTAGAGGTATATGGAGTTAGTGGTGCAACCGGCTATGAATATAATTTTTATATTGCATAGTCTTTTTTTGTTTTAAAATTAACAAAAGAATTGTAAAATTTGAAAATTATCATATTGGTAGTTGGATTTCTAATGATAGATGGAATATAACTTTTTTAAAGTAGCCCT
>NZ_OEZH01000112.1:0-29991 GCF_900243075.1 Clostridioides difficile | reverse complement strand
CATAAACTTTATATAAAATAATTAAAAATATACCTATTAAGGTAAGTAAAAAAGAGCTCTCACAGAACAAATTTAATTTGCTCCTGCGACAGCCCCGTCTATCTTATATTAATCTATTATTTTATTTTTAATCTTACGTCACCTTTTATTCTTCTTATTAATGGGTGATTAACTGTTCTCATTACATGGTCAGTAATATGATATACACCTAATTTTAATTTTGGTGCAGAACCCATTACTGTGTTACTACAATCAGTACAGTTTCCTATTAATATAACTTCTGCTCCAGCTTTCTTAAACTCTATACATTTTTGAGCTTGTCCTGGACAGTGTCCTGGATTTTCACATTTTAATGCACCTTTAATTTCTTGAGCTTGTTTACATTTTTGAACTGATACTATATCAGTAACTCCCATTTTAGCTGCTATGTCTCTCATTCTCTCTTCGTTAGGTCCACATGCACAGACTAAAAGACCCATTTTTCTCTTTTCATTAACAAATGGCATAGTAACTATTATACCACCACTAGTTTTAGTTATTGGAGCATCTAAAGTAGTAGCTTTACCAGTGAAAGGTCCTCCTAAGATTACTTCACCATATTCACCTTTTATTCCGCCAGCTCTTTCAATTAACTCTCCAACAGTAGTTCCGATTGGCACATCTTCAAATACTATCGATTCTTTTCCACTGTTTAATTGACCAACTACAGTTATATTTTTAGAGATAACTGGTCTTTTTTGCTCAACAGCCTCTACTATTCTAGTTAATGTTTCTACGTTTATTACTACTGCATTAGCCTCTGAAGGTAATTGAGTTGGCTCAAGTAATTTTCCTAGAACGTCCCTTACTATTGCTCTCTCTTCTCCCATTGGGTACATATCAACTAGTTCTGCAACTTCTATGTTGTCTCCTGGCTTTATTACTTTTTTAAAAGCTTCTATTGCTTTTGGATGTTTGCTTTTTATTGCTAGCATACCTTTTCCAGCATTAGTAACTTCCATAGCATATTTTATACCTTGGTAAACTATTTCTGGTCTTTCTTCTATTTCTTTTATATTATGAGCTAATAAAGGTTCACATTCAGCTGCATTTGCTAATATTGTTCCACCATTTAAATCTATGTTTAATTTTACATGAGTAGGGAATCCTGCTCCACCCATTCCTACGATTCCAGCTTCTTTAATTAAGTCAAGTATACCTTCTCCTTTTAATGGTTCAAAAGTATCTTCTTGTACTTCATCAGCTTCAATTACTATAGCTTGGTCATTTATTTCACTTATTTTTCCACTAACACTGGCATAAATATTTGCCCCTAATCCAGTTGGTTCTGCGATTAGAGTTCCTTTTTTTACTACATCTCCAACACTTACTACTGGTTTATCTGGACCACCAACGTGTTGTTTTAATAAAATAGAATATAGTTTGTTCAACTAGTACGCCCCCTTAAGTATATTAATTTTTTTATAAGCTGTTCAAATAATGTTAATGCTATTTTTCTATTATAAGGTCTTAACATATTGTTTATTTCTATAGAACATATCGCTTATTAACAAAGCAATTTCTATGCCAACTTTTAAACAAACTTATACCCTTTGGAAATACTGTCTTACAGCATTTATTACTTCTTCTAAATTTTTAAACCCATCAAAAAAAAGTCAATTATTAGACACTTTTTCAATCAATTTAATCTATAATTATTGATATTGCATACATGTATAAAAAGTGTCAAAAAATAGACACCGTCTTTTTATCGACACTTTTCTAACATATACTATATAATTTACCACAACTTTACTAAAAATATACATTTATTACTTATTAATTCTTAAGTTTTTGCACACCTTTGGAATCAACTATGTAATTATCTTTATACAATAAGTCGGATATTTTTACTAAACTGTATCCATCTTTTTTAAGTCGACTTATTATAGTATCCAAATAGTTATCTACATTATTTATATTAGCATGAAATAAAACTATTGAACCAGGTTGAGATTCTTTTATTACTTTTTCAATTACATGGTTTGGTCCAAGTTCTTTCCAGTCTATTGAATCTACATCCCACTTAATTACTTTATAACCTAAATTACTGCAAATATCCATAGCTTTATTGTTTACATCCCCAAAAGGAGGTCTAAATAAATTAGTCTTTTTTCCTGTTATATTATATATTTTTTCTGATGTAGTTTCTATTTCTTTTGTTATGTCTTCTTTTGATATTTCTTTCAAATTTGCATGGGTATTTGAATGATTTCCAATTTCATGCCCTTTTTCATCTATAGCTTTTACAATTTCTTCATTATCATCCACCCAACTACCAACTAGAAAAAAAGTAGCTTTTACATTATGTTTATCCAAAATTTTTAAAATATCATCCATATTATCAGTTCCCCATGCTACATCAAAACTTAAAGCTATTTTTTTCTCATTCGTATCAACTTTATATATAGGCATTTTTGAATTATCGGATTTAGAGCATATGTATTTTATCCCATAGACAAAAGCAAATATTAATACTAATAATAAGGAAAAAAATAAAACACTATATATCAAAGCTTTAGTTCTTTTAACTTCTCTTTTCATACAATTCCCCCTTTTAAATAATTTCTTCTATATTTAAAATTTATTTTTTTTTAGCTCAAAAAAGTACTGTAATATTTAATTTGTAAGACAACAACTAAAAAAATAAATCCTATATTGACCCAATTAAACTCTATAAAATACTCGTTTATTTAATTTTTTTATATTTTTTACATTTTTACCTTTATTTTTCTGTATATATTATTTTTATTTTGGAGAAATTAGTATTAACATCACATAAATAAAAGTGTTGTTAGACATCATAAACTAATTATTTGAGGAGGAAATTTACTATGTCAAATTCAAACAGAACAGTAGTTCCAGAAGCAAAAGCTGCTTTAAACCAAATGAAATTAGAAATAGCTAATGAAATAGGTTTATCTAACTATGAAAACATAGACAAAGGTAACTTAACAGCTAGAGAAAATGGATATGTTGGTGGATATATGACTAAGAAATTAGTTGAAATGGCTGAAAGACAAATGGCTGGAAAATAAATAGTAAATTTTGACACCTGGGTATCAACAGGGCTGCTAATTAGTAGCCCTGTTTCTCCATGTTTATTTATAAAATTATTTTTATATAAATTGTTAAAGATTAATAATACTATACAAATTGTTCTTTTAATTTTGTATAAATTAGTTTAATATATTATATATAGAAATAGTTTGACGGAGGATGATATTTATGTTTGAAAACTCGTCTGAAGAATTAGCATATCACAAACTTTTAATTTTATATATATTAGAAAAAATTAAAATGGATTTAACTAATTCTCAAATAACTCAAGTAGTATTAGAGACTGAAATGATGAATTATTTTTCATTACAACAGCTTTTATCTCAGCTTATGGAATCTAAGTTTTTGACTACATATAAAGACTCTGACAGAGAATATTATGCTCTTACTCAAAGAGGCGTAGAAAGTCTAGAATACTTCTTTAATCGAATACCTACTAGTGTTACTGAAAAAATAGACAAGTATATAGATTCTAACAAAGAAAATTTACTAGCAGATACTCAAGTAAAGTCTAGCTTCGTAAAACAAAGTGATAATGAATTTATCGTCAACCTTAGAGTCATAGAAAATCAGTCTAACTTAATAGATTTAAATCTAAATGTTTCATCAGAGAAACAGGCAAAACTTATCTGCAATAATTGGAAAAACAATGCATCTTATATGTATGCCGAAGTTATCGACCTACTTATAAGAGACATACATTAAAGCCTACAAACAAACTATAGTTGTAGGCTCTTTTCCTACCCTGATTACTTTTATTAATTTATTATTTGCAGTTTCGTAAACCTTCACTGAGTTTTCCTGTGTATCTGATACAAATAGTAACTTTTCATCTTTGGATATTTCTAATCCCTGAGGAATTCCATTTATCTCAATATTCCCAATATATCTACTTGTTGTATAATCTAATATTCTCACATTATTATATCCTAAATCAGCAACATAAACTTTTTTCCCACTATAATTAAACCTTATTTCTACTGGTAATAAGAATTCATATAATACCTTTTTTATATCCATGCTCACTTCATCAACTATTATAAGCTTTCCATCAAGTGTTGATATATACATTTCTTTCTTTCGTTTATCAAGTTCTATATGCCACGCTCTAAAGTCCATGTTTATTTTCTTTTGTATATTTTTGTTAATTGCATCTATACATACTATCGAATTTATACATGGTACATATAACTTTTTACTCTCTCTGTCAAAATCAAATCCATGTGGCATGTTATCAACACTAATAATTCCTATTGGATTTAATGTATTTTTATCTAGTATATATATACTATTAGAATCTTCATTTGCTACAAATAATTCATTATCGCTAAGTACAATTTGACTAAGACTTCCTCCTATAGAAACAGTATCTATTATTTTGTCATTACTTAAATCTAAGACATAGAGTATCCCATTACTTGAACTAGGTATGTATATTAAATTTTTTTCTTTTTCTATGCAAAAATGATGTGGATATATATTATCTTCTAATACTATTTCTTTTTCTAGCTCAAGTGTAGAATAATCAACTATGCTAATACTCTTTGATAGATAGTTAGAAATATAGATTTTCATATAACCCCTCCTCTCTACAATACATATACTACAATAATATATTATTTCATTAGCTTGTATTATGCTTTATAGTTGCATTATTACGCATATATTTGGTATTATTATTAATGTTAAAAATAAAGAAATAATATTTAATGGAGGTCTTTTTAATGAAAGTAACATTTAACCCAAGTGGTGTCTGTTGTAGAGAAATGATTTTTGAAGTTGATGAAAATAATATGATTGTTGATGCTGAGTTTATAGGAGGATGTAATGGTAATTTATCAGGACTTAGAAGCTTAATAATTGGTCAAAATGCTCTTGAAGTTGCTGATAAGCTAAATGGTATTGACTGTGGTGGAAAAGGTACTTCTTGTCCAGACCAGTTATCTAAAGCCATCCGTCAATCTATATAATTACTACTATATAAACATCAATAAAATTATTAAAAACTTACTTTATATAAAAAGAGTTGTCCATTTTTTAGACAACTCTTTTTTATACTTTTATTTATATTCATGTATTTATTTTATAAAATTATAATTTCTTTACTAAAGTTCTTACCGTACCAATCATATATAATGAACCTGCACTTATTATAACATCATCCTTATTTGATGTTTCTAAGGTATAATTTACTGCGTCTTCTATCTCATGTTTTGATGTTACATCATCCACATATTTTAATACTTTTCCTTTTAATACATCTGAATTTATAGCTCTTGGATTACTTGGTGTTGTTGTTATTACCTTATTGAAGTGTGGCAATAATATATCTAAAACACTATCAATATCTTTGTCTTCTAACATACCTATTAATAAGGTTAATTTTCTATCTTTAAAATTTTTATCAAGTGCTTTTGCTAAAGATTTTGCTCCATCTTCATTATGTGCACCATCTATTATAAAAATTGGATTTTCTTTTATCTTTTCTATTCTTCCTGGCCATTTAGTAGTTATAAGGCCTTTTCTTATAGACTCTTCACTTATATTTGCTAATTTTATATCTTTTAGATATTTTATTACACTCATTGCCA
The DNA here is from genome assembly GCF_900243075.1 of Clostridioides difficile. Lineage (GTDB taxonomy): Bacteria > Bacillota > Clostridia > Peptostreptococcales > Peptostreptococcaceae > Clostridioides > Clostridioides difficile_D. Next base: position 24,301 of record NZ_OEZH01000112.1, on the reverse strand, counting down.
ATATAGAATTATTTATTTGATGTTCTCCTATCAGTTTTATTTCAAGGTCTTTATAAATTTCTTTCATTACAGTACAATCATATATTTGAGAATTTATATCTGATTTTTTTATATTTACATCATCAAAATTAACTTCTATATATTCAGCTTTTTTTTCATTACAAACTGACTTTATAACATCTTTTGCTTCATCAGTTTGGTCATATACTAGTACTACTCCATTTTCCTTTATTATGCCAGCCTTTTCATATGCTATTTTTTCTATTGTATCTCCAAGTATACCTGTATGGTCCAAACTTATAGATGCTATCACACTTACAAGTGATTTTGTTATTACATTCGTAGCATCATATCTTCCACCTAATCCAACTTCCAAAGCTACAAAGTCTACCTTTTGTTCCGAATAGTAATAAAATGCCATAGCAGTAACCACTTCAAATTCTGTTGGATATGCATAGCCTTCTTCCACCATAATCTCTATTTTTTCCTTTATTAATTCAATTATTCTAGCAACATCATCTTGTGGTATATTTTCTCCATTTACTCTTATACGTTCAGTAAAAGTTTCTAAATATGGAGATGTATATAAACCAACTTTATATCCACTCTCTCTCAGTATATTAGAAACAAAAGAACACACAGAACCTTTTCCATTAGTTCCAGCTATATGTATTATATTTAAAGTTTCTTGTGGATTTCCTAATAATTCTAATAATTTTCCGATATTCTCTAGACCTAATCTTATACCAAATTTATTGGTTTGTGATATGTACTCTAATGCTTCCTCGTATTTCATTATCTAATTCCCCCTGTATTGGCATTTTCTTTTATGTTATCTAATTATAGTGTATTTTTGGCTTTTAATCTACTGACAAAGAATACATATAATCTAATACCTTCTACATTAAATTCAGCTACAAATCTTTATTTTTATACCTTTCCACTAATCTAGTTAGTGTATATATCGAAACTAAGTCATATTTCGATATGTTCATATAATTAAACTTTATGTCAAATCTATGTTCTAGTTTTTTCAATAAATTAAAACAATTATCATAAATTAGTCCTATCTCCTTATTAAAAAGGCTACATTGAAATAATTTCTCATTATCATCTTCAATATTTAAACAATCCTTGACAACATCAGCTACTTTCATAAGAAGAGTATTTTCTTTGTCATACAAATCAAATTTAAAGTTTTGAATTCTACTATACTCGTCAAAATCATAACTGTCCCAATGATTTTTAGTTGCTAATGATTCAAGCTTATCATTTAAATCAGATATTGTTATATCTGGTTTTTCTGATAATATCTTAGCTATTTTACCAGTAAACTTTGCTGATAAATAACTATTACATTTTGGTGGCAACTTATAGGAATTATTTATATCACAACTTATATATGAATTGCTATCCATAACACATTGAACATCATATTTTTTATTGTACCAAAATGAATTATCTACATCTAAAGTAAATCCCCTTACTCCTATGACATTGTTAAACATAGCTGGATAACTTAAGTTAAAGTTATTATCTAGTGAACATACTATTATTTTTCCTTTTCTAAACAATTCATAGCAAACTTCAAATAACCCCTTAACACTTTCTACTCCTATTACTGATAAACTCAAATTAATTAATCTTATATTAGTGTCTAAAAGGTATCTTAATGCTTCTTCAAGAACTTTTATATTTGTAATACCATCTGTCCCTAAAACTTTTATTACAAATAACTCTACATCTTCATACTCCTTCTTTATTATTGATGCACAAGCAGTTCCATGACCATCTTCATCATCAAATTTATCTGATATAAAGATATAATCATGTATACATTCAAAAGCAATTCCTCCAACTAAGCTATCTTTTAAGTAATCATGTTCTTTATCTATTCCTGTATCTAATACTGCAACCTTAACTTTATTATTCATATCACATATATTCTCCAGTACTAAAAGTTTTTAATGTATCTATGTTAATAGTTTATCTTAAACTTTGATTTAAGTTGCACAATTTATCTTTTAAATGCTATATTTCTTGCTAAAAACATAAAATAAGTACACTATATATTTAATTTATATTTATTATATCAATTATTATCATTAAATTGTTAAATATTACGATAAAATTTTTAGATTTATATCACAATTTAGAATTATTTGTAAAAAGGAGATTATCTTTTTTATTAGACAATCCCCTTGTATGTTTTTTATTAATATTTATCTATAATTAACCATTAATTGTATTTTATGATGTTTAATTTTAATACTATATATTTCGATTTTATTTAGGGGAACAATTATTTATATGCTATAAGAACACTAATTTGAGTGAACTTGTTCTATAATCAAATTTACAAAATATGCTATTCTACAAAGTATGAATCAAAAGGCAAAAAAATACTAAAAATAACAAATCAACATCAATTTCAGCCAATATATAAAACTTACATCAAATATACATAAAAACTAATATAACTATTATTCTAAAAACTAATACCTACATCCTTATACATTATATCATATTTCAATAAATAAATTGCATAAAAGGAAATCTTTTAATAGAATTAAACTGTTTATTAATTCATTACTATAAGTTCTACAAATTATAAGTACTTATTTTAATATTTATACTGTATTTCCTTTAATATTGATATAACTAATTAAAATAGATATAATAAAATGAAACAAATATTTATAGAATTTTATAAATATTCATTATTTTAAAGAGGTGATTATATTTGAAAAAAGACATATCAAGAAAAGAAATCTTAAAAGAAAGTTTTCTGGCATCAATCCCAATATTTCTAGGATATATTCCATTAGGACTTATTTGTGGTATTATGCTTCAAAAGGCTGGTTTATCTGCATTTTATATATTAATGATGTCACTCATGGTATTTGCAGGTAGTTCACAATTTGTAGCAGCTTCAATGCTTGCTTCAAATGGAAGTATTACTTCAATAGTACTAACCACATTTATATTGAATCTTCGCAACTTCTTAATGAGCTCTAATTTACATATGCATATAAAAAATAAAAACATGAAGTTTTTAATGTATTTTTGTCATGGTGTCACAGATGAAACATTTGCTATAAACTTAGAAAAATATACTTACGGAAATTGGACAGACAGACACGCATTATACTTAAATAATCTTTGTGTAATAGTATGGGCTGGTAGTTGTTTCTTAGGAGCATTTCTTGGAGAAATTGTTAGTATAAGTGACTCTGTTGCTGGCTTTCTACTTACAGCAATGTTTATTACATTAGTAGTTAATCAAATTAAAAATAAAGTATATATACTAGTTTCAATACTATCTATACTATTATCAATAATTTTATATACTTTATTTAAAAGCAGTTTAGTTATCATAATAGCATCTATTTTCTCTGCTTTATTTGGCTTTTATATACAAAAATTAAACCGCAAAAAGGAGGAAATCTATGAATACTAATTATATAATTCTAGTCATTCTAGGTATGACAGTTGTTACTTATATCCCAAGAATTTTACCAATGATAATACTTTCAAAAAATGATATGCCTGATTCTATTAAAGACATCATGAAGTTTATACCTATTGCTATACTTAGTTCACTAATAGCAAAGGATATTTTTTTTAATGGAGATAGTCTATATCTGTCAATCACTAATCCCAAAATTATATCAGGAATAATAGTATTATTAGTAGCTTATAAATTTAAGTCTATTGCTGTATCAATAGCTGTAGGTGCAATATCTATATGTTTTTTGGGAGTCATATTTTAAAATTTAATATTCAATTAATATACAGTAAATAAACTAAAACAATGTATAATACTGTATATAAAAATCAATTATAATATACTAATAATTAAGCTATTATAATAATGTACTCTACATATGAAACAATATCAAAAATCTATAAGCTACTATTTTACATAATAAAAACTGTCTTAATATAGATAATTCTTTATATACTAAGACAGTTTTTAAGCAATAGCCCTGTGATGACATTAAATATTTTTTACGATATTTTTATTTACCTTTTTAAAATTAATACATTATATCACATAACAAGCTTGTTAGTGCTGTTTTTAAATCTTTAAGTCTATACTTACTTATAGGTATAAATTTTTCGTTAATAGTAATCATATTATCCCCAATATCTTCTATCCTTCTTAAGTTGACAATAAAACTTGTGTGACATCTAAAAAAGCCATTTTCACACAGTAATTTTTCTGCCTGTTTCATGCTCATATTCGCTTTATAATCTCTACCTAATGTATGTACAACTAAATCTCTCTTTACAGTTTCAACGTACAAAATAGAATCTATCAATATTCTGTTAAATCCTTTTTTACTGTTTAAAACTATATAACGCTCCTTTTTTCTTTGAAGGTTATCAATACAAAGATTTACACCCATTGCAAAGTTGCTATACTCTATAGGTTTCACTAAATACCTATAAGCACGTACTTCATAACCTTGGGGGGCATACTCTGAAAAAGCTGTTGTAAATATAATTTCTACTTTTTCATCAAACTTTCTTATTTTTTTAGCCACCTCAATTCCATTGATATCTTTCATTTGGATATCTAAAAATATAATGTCAATTTTTTCTGGGTATTTGGATATTAAATCTTCTCCACAAGAGAATTCCAGTATTTGATAATTTAGACATCTTTCAGACAAAAGTTTTTCTGTAAATTCTTTTAGTATGCTTCTTTGTATTTTTTCGTCATCACATATAACTACCCTGAACATAATATCACCTCCAAATCTAAAATATCATTTAGTTTACTTTATTTCAATTTCCAAACTGTACTTGATAACTTTTATATTTAAATTTCTTTATAAATTTAAATTGTCGATTAAACTACTTATATCAATTACCTTTAATATTTAAACTTAAATCACGATAAATTCATATACTTTTCTAGACATATTATGTAAAAAAACATAGTAAAATAAATGTAATATGTATTTATTATCCTATATTAAATATCATAATATATCAAATTTTTATTACTTATAAATTTTAAAATATAAAATTTATATATTCATCAAATAAGATAAAAATATAACACATCTGTAAAGAATTATAACATCATATTTATCTATATATAAAGAAAAACATACAAAAAGTACAGAATATATACTTTTTGTATGTTTCTATTCTTATATTTATTTTATTTTAGATTCTAAATTTGTTAGTCTTTCCTCAACAGATTTAATCATTTCTTCAAATTTTTCTTTTTTCGCTTTTTCTTCTTCAATTAAACTTTCAGGAGCTTTTGCTAAGAAACCTTGATTTGCAAGTTTTCCATTAACTCTCTTTATTTCTCCCTCTAACTTTTTCTTTTCTTTCGATAATCTCTCAATTTCTTTTTCAAAATCAACTAATTCATTAAGAGGTATAAATATTTCTACACCATCAATAACTACTCCAACTGCATCTTCTGGAACACTAGATTTATCTTTTAATATCTCTACATTTGAAGCAGATGCTAAAGTTATAAAATAATCCTTACCAAGCTCAATAGCTTCTATCTTTTCTTCACTTGGTATTATTATTACTTTAGCTTTCTTAGAAGGTGGTACATTCATTTCTGCTCTTACATTTCTTATACTTCTTATACCTTCCATCAATAAGTTCATCATCTCTTCTTCTTTAGCCATGTTATCTTCTTCATTATATTTTGGCCATTCAGATACTATTATACATCCTTCAACAGTAGGAAGATAAGTGTATATTTCCTCTGTTATAAATGGCATATATGGATGTAATAATTTTAATATCTTTTCAAGAACATAAGTTAATGTATATAATGCTGCAGACTTAGCATTTGTATCTTCTCCATATAATCTAGGTTTAACCATTTCAATATACCAATCACAGTATTCTGACCAAGTGAAATCATAAATCTTTTGAAGTGCTATTCCTAAATCAAATTTATCCATATTATTAGTTGCTTCTTTTACAATATTGTTTGCTCTTGATATTATCCATTTATCAGCTAGAGTTAAGTTATTTTTAACATTTTCTCTAGTTATATCTTTAAGTATGTCTTCATCAATATTCATAAATACAAATCTTGATGCATTCCACAATTTATTGGCAAAGTTTCTAGCAAATTCTACTCTTTCCATATAGAATCTCATATCATTTCCTGGGGAATTTCCAGTTGTTAATGTAAATCTTAATGCATCAGCTCCATATTGCTCGATTATCTCTAATGGGTCAATACCATTTCCCAAAGATTTACTCATTTTTCTACCTTGAGAATCTCTTACCAATCCATGAACTAAAACATGTTCAAATGGCTTTTCATTCATACAGAACATACCTGCAAATGCCATTCTAACTACCCAGAAGAATATTATATCATATCCTGTAACAAGTACACTTGTTGGATAATAGTAGTCTAAAGCTTCAGTCTTATTTGGCCATCCTAGAGTAGAGAAAGGCCATAATGCAGAACTAAACCAAGTATCTAGTGCATCTTCATCTTGTTTAAAATGAGTACTTCCACATTTAGGACATTTTTCTGGCATTTTTCTGGCAACTACTATTTCTCCACACTCTTGACAATAGTAAGCTGGTATTTGATGACCCCACCACAATTGTCTTGATATACACCAATCTCTTATATTTTCTAACCATTGTAAATAAGTTTTATCAAATTTCTCTGGAACAAATTCTAGTTCTCCCTTTTTAAGAATATCTATAGCTGGTTTTGCAAGTTCTTTCATCTTAACAAACCATTGCTCTGATAATCTAGGCTCAACCACTGTATGGCATCTATAACACGTTCCTACATTATGATTATGCTCTTTTATCTTAATTAGATAACCTTGCTCTTTTAAGTCTGCTACGATAGCTTTTCTACACTCAAATCTATCCATACCTTCGTATTTTCCACAAACTTCATTCATAGTTCCATCTTCATTCATAGTATTTAACTGTTCAAGGTTATGTCTTAATCCTACTTCAAAATCATTAGGGTCATGTGCCGGAGTCATCTTAACTGCACCAGTTCCAAACTCTAAATCAACATAGTTATCTGCAACTATTGGAAGTTCTCTTCCTACTAATGGAAGTATTGCTGTTTTTCCTATTAAGTGTTTATATCTATCATCTTCTGGATTTACTGCTATACCAGTATCCCCTATCATTGTCTCAGGTCTAGTTGTAGCTATCTCTAAAAAGTCTTCACTATCTTTCAATGGGTATTTTATATGATAAAAGTTTCCGTCATGTTCTTCATGTTCAACTTCTGCATCTGATAGAGTAGTTTTACAATCCGGGCACCAGTTTATTATTCTGTTACCTCTATATATGTGACCTTTTTCATATAAACTTACAAAGAATTCTATAACTGCCTCATTGCACCCTTCATCCATAGTGAATCTCTCTTTATCCCAATCACAAGAATCTCCTAATTGTTTAAGCTGGTTAGATATTTTTCCTCCAAATTCATCTTTCCACTCCCATGCTCTCTTTAAAAATTCTTCTCGACCTATTTCATACTTTGTTTTACCTTCTTGTTTTTTTATTCTTTCAACAACTTTAACTTCAGTTGCTATAGAAGCATGGTCAGTTCCTGGAAGCCAAAAAGCTTCATATCCATCCATACGCTTCCATCTGATTAGTATATCTTGAAGTGTATGGTCAAGAGCATGCCCCATATGCAATTGCCCAGTTATATTTGGGGGTGGCATCATTATTGTAAATGGTTTTTTGTCTGGATTTGGTTTAGATTTAAAATACCCTTCATCCATCCATTTTTTATATAGCCTAGCCTCAAAATCTTTTGGATTATAAGTTTTTGATAAGTTCGTATTTTCCATTGTCTTTCCTCCTGTATTTTTATAAATAAATTTTTTAAATATCTTTAGAAATAAAAAGAGCTCTTCATCCTCTTTAAAAAGGACGAAAAGCTCGCGTTACCACCTTAATTCCAAAGCTTAAAAATACATTAACATATAATAAAATCATTAGTTAATGTTATCTTATAAACTCTGACTCTCAAAGAATTTAACGGTTCTAACCGTCTAAACTTACTAATAGTTCAGTTTAGAAACTCCAAAGCTACGTTCAGTAAACCTTATACTTAGAAAATCTTACAGCCAGTGAATTTTCCTCTCTTTTAGTAGTATTTACTTACTCCTCTTCTTCTCAGTCTTTAATATTACATATTATTATATACAAATATTATTCTCTTTGTCAATTATTTTTATTTTATTTTTTCTGAATTTTCTTAATTATGTTTTTATATTTTGTATTGTTGTTATTTTTTATACTATTTTTTAAAATTACTTTATCTCATATTGTCAATAATTCTGCAATCACTTTATTTAAATTTTAACACCTTCTTATTAATTTTATATTATATTCTCTTTACACGATACTTCTCATATTGTATTTTTCATATTCTATTTTATAAATTATATTTTATTTTATAAATAATTTACTTTATTTTATACAATATTTAAATTTATTATAAGTTTTCTCTCCAGAAATTTTTAGGTGTGATATTCTCTGTAATTGGTAATATTGTATACCCTCTCTCTTTTAAGATTCTTATAATGTTGTTTAAAGCATTTAAACTTTGCTCTTTCTCATGAATTAATACTACTAATTCATCTCTTTTTCTTCCATAATATAATATATTACTAACTATTTGACTTGTAGAAGATTTCCAATCTTGTGTATCTAAATTCCAATCCCAAATTAAATAATCATTTGCCATGAGCTTATTATATGAACCTTCTGGCATATATGGCTTACTTCCATATGGCAATCTTATTAATTTTGAACTCTGACCAGTTATATCTTGTAACGTTTTATTACATGTATTGAATTCCCCAACTGTTACCTCTGGGCTTTTATATAGCTTATGTATATCATGGCTTACACTATGAAAACCTATTGAATGTTTCTCTTCCAAGACTCTCTTTACTTCTTCCTCATAGTTTTTCATATTTTGATTAAGCATGAAAAATGTCGCTTTAACATCATTTTCTTTTAAAATATCAAGCAACGCATTTGTATATTTTGATGGACCATCATCTATTGTTATGTACGCTACTTTTTCAGAAGTAGCTCCTGGACCTTTTGTTTCCTCTTGAGATGCCTTATATATGATTTCCCCTAAAGTATTGTTTTGAGAAAGTAATTCTAGTGTATTTTCACCTTCTGTACTGATATTTTTAACTGGAACATTATTAATTTTTTCTTCTAGTAATGTTCCAGTTAAAATTAAAACAGCTATAAGGAATATCCTTATAATTACATGAAAAACTGCCTTATTATCTTTAATTTTCATCCCCCATATCTCCCTTTTATAAAAGAATAAATTTAAAACTTAAAAAGTTATTTTTTATACTTATTCTCTTTCTTATTACTTTTTATATCTCTACTAAATATTTTTTTAACTTTTTCTTCTTCTTTTTCTCCTAGAGATTCTACTCTTTTAATTCCTAAAGAAGTTAAAAATTGTAATACATTTAAATTATCAAATGGAGTTTCCATATTTGTACTTTCACTATATTCATCAACATTCTTAGTACCTTCTTCTACACTTAAAATACGCTTTGGACCTCCTACACAGCCCCCTACACACCCCATTCCTTCTATGAAGGTAGCTTCTATCTCCTTATTTAGAACTTTCTTTAGACCGTCCATACACTCTTTTGTTCCTTCAAATGCTTTTTCTTCAAATTTTATGTTTCTGTCAATTCTTCTAACTGATAACTTAACTGCTTTACTTACACCTCCTGTTCTAGCATAAACTCTACCTGAAAGGGATGCCTCTACTCTATTACTCTCATCCATTATTGCTGGATTTAACTCTAATGCATCAAATATTTCTTGTAGCTCTTTAAATGTAAGCACAAAATCAACTGCATCCTTTATATCTTCTAACATTGCTTCTTTCTTTTTTGCCATACAAGGACCTATGAATACAACTTTAGCATCTGGATTTAAAATTTTTACAGCTCTCCCACAAGCAATCATAGGGGAAACAGATGGTGATACATTATCTAATATTTGAGGGAAACTATTTTGTATTAAGCTTACCCAAATAGGGCAACAACAACTAGTTATAAAGCACCCTTCTTCGTCCTTTTTCATATGTTCATAATAATCATATGCTTCTTTTGCAGTAAGCATATCTGCTGCCAAAGCAACTTCTATCATATCTTCAAATCCTATCTTTTTTAATGCAGTTCTTAATTTACCAGGGCTTACATCTTTTCCAAACTGCCCTATAAAAGCTGGTGCAACTATTGCATATACAGGACTCTTTATATCTTTTAATAACTTTATCATTGGTATAAATTCTATTTTATCTGATATTGCACCTAACTTACATCTTGATACACAACTACCACAAGCACTACATACATCTTCTTCATTACAATTAATATGCTTACTTCTTACCTTACATGACTCATCTTCCTTATTATTTTCATCACAATATTTGCAAGCATCTGATATTATAGATATTATTGGTCTTTTGACTTCATCCAAATTTACAGCTTCATGTAGTGCATCTTTTAGATTTTTATCTGTATCTCCTGTAACATCCAATCCCATAGTTACCCTAATTAGATTTATCATAGTATCTTTATCAAATTTTTCACTAAAATGATTAGGTAAATTATTATTTAAATCTTCATTTAAAATTTTATTAGGTAAGTTTTCAATATCCTCTATGTCATCATTCCACACTGCCTTTACAAGTTCACCAAAAAGCTTCATCTTATATATTTCTAATATTTTAGAATTATCATTTCTAGTATCCATAAAAAATAGTACCTCCATAAATTAAACTTATATATGTTTAATATTTACAAAGATACTATTTTTTATTTATTTTATTTATTGACTATTCTTAATATGATTTATTTAACTTTCTCAACAACTCTATTTCAATCATTATTTTCATTAAATGATAGTTGAATACAGGACTTTTTTCTTCATCTATATTCCAATCTAGCTTATCCACATTATATGTTTTCTTAAGGTATTTATATGTATGCTCCTTCAAATAAAGTTTATTTTCAAGTAACTCTATAGACTGCATATGAAAATGTATTTCTCTACATATCCTTAAGGCATTTTCAATTTTTTCTATATTAGTCTCACTCAAACTATAATCCAACTCATCAATAAGTTTTGAATATATTTCTTCCAATTTTTCTACTTCTTCTTCAAATTTCTCTACATTTAAATTTTCTTTTCTAAGTATTTTATCTTCAATAAGTAACATTGAAAGTTCTTCTATCTTTTTAAACTCATCTATAACACTATTTAGATAATTTGGTCTAGCAACATAATAATTAACAAGTACTCCAAACAAAACACCTACAGACGTATCTAATACCCTGTGTAAAGAATAATATACAGGGTCACTATTTCCTACACCTAGATGTATAGCCAGGAAAGTTACACAAGCAACAACTACTGACTTTATTTTAAACAGATTGCATAAATATATTGAGCACATTACACCTAGACCACATAAAAATGGGTCTCCAGCTTTAATGATGGCAAATATGAATCCTATTATACCACCTAAAATAGTACCTTCCACTCTATTGATTCCTGTCTTTAAAGAACCTTTTACTGTATCTTGAACAGAAATTATACATGCTACTAGAGAATAAAACATATTCTCAACTAAATAGTCACCAAGAAGCATACATAAAGTGACACTAATTCCTGTTTTTATAGTCCTCATACCCATCTTTTGAAGTTTCAAAGTTCCACCTCCTAAAAAGCACCTTATATAAAATACGCATCCTCATATTTAATATGTTCCTAGTATATCACAATTTTTTTAATTTACCCATCAATCATACTTTTTTATCAATTACTTCTTAATTTAGACAATAAAAAAACTGCTTTAAAGCAGTTTTTTATCCTATCTCAACCATTTTACCTTCAATTGCAAAAATTATCTTTTCACATACATTTGTTATATGGTCTCCAATTCGCTCAAGGTATCTTCCTATAAGTAGAAGTTTTACCCCTTGGTCTATAGTATTTGAATTTTCATGCATTATTTTTAAACAATCAATTTGTACTTGTTCATACAAACCATCTACAATATCATCTTTAGTTCCAACATCATAGGCTATACTTGCATCAAATGAGATTAAAGCTTCTCTAGTTTGAGACATCATAGACTTACATTCTTTTGCCATTTTAGGAATATCTATCAACTCTTTTATATAAGCTTCCCCACCTATTTTCAGCATTTCTCTAGCTATATTTGCTGCATAATCTCCTATTCTCTCTAACTCTATTGATATATTACCCAATGAATAGATAAATCTTAAGTCCCTTGCCATTGGTTGCTTTAATACTATTAGCTCTATACTCTTATCTCTTATTTCTTCTCTTAATTTATTTATTTCTTCATCATCTTCTACTACTTTTCTTGCACCCTCTAAATCCTTCTCTATCATACAAGTTACAGACTTCTCTATTGCTTCTTCACATTTTCCTATCATAAGTACTGTTTGTTCCTTTAAAGTATCAATACTTATATCTAAACTATTATTGACCATTGTCTAACTCCTTTATAGTTATATATTTTAACCAAATCTACCTGTTATATAGTCTTCTGTTCTTTTATCTACAGGAGTGGTGAACATAGTTTTAGTATCACTAAATTCTATAACCTCTCCATTTAAGAAAAAAGCTGTTTCATCTGATATACGAGCAGCCTGTTGCATATTGTGTGTAACTATGACTATTGTGTAGTCTTTTTTTAAATCCTCTATAAGTTCCTCTACTTTTAATGTTGAAATTGGGTCTAAAGCAGATGTAGGTTCATCCATAAGAATAACTTCTGGTCTCATAGCAATTGCTCTTGCTATACATATACGCTGTTGTTGCCCACCAGAAAGTCCTAATGCAGATGATTTAAGCCTGTCTTTAACCTCATCCCAAATAGCTGCACCTTTTAAGCTTTCTTCTACAATTTTATCTAATTGCTTCTTATCTCTTAGCCCATGTGTACGAGGACCATATGCCACATTATCATATATACTCATCGGGAATGGATTTGGCTTTTGAAATACCATTCCTACTTTAGTACGAAGATTTATAACATCATCTGAAGTATATATGTCCTCTCCATCAACAGAAATGTTTCCTTTAATTGTTACATCTTCGATTAGGTCATTCATTCTATTTAACGTTCTTATAAAAGTTGATTTTCCGCATCCAGATGGACCTATTAAAGCAGTAACCTTATTCTCTTTTATATCCATATTTATTTTCTTTAATGCTTGCTTATCACCATAAAATAAATCCAAATCCTTTACACTCATTTTTATCTTATCGATTAATTCCATTATTCACACCTCTTAAATTTAATAATTAGCTTTATTTAATTTCTTAGCAACAAATCTTGCTAGCATGTTTAGTGCTAATACAATTACTATTAAAACAATTCCTATACTGGCTGCTGTTGCTATATCTCCACTCTCTTTAGTCAGTAAGTATGAGTGTACAGTTAATGTTCTTGCACTATCAAATATTCCACCTGGCATCTTAGCTACAGTACCTGCTGTAAGCAATATTGCAGCTGATTCTCCAATTATACGACCAACTGATAATATTACTCCAGATAAAATTCCTGGTATTGCACTTGGAAGTACTACCTTATATAATGTTTGAAATTTTGTAGCTCCTAATGCTAATGATGATTCTCTATACGCTTGGGGAACTGTTTTTAAAGCCTCTTCTGTTGTACGAATTATTACTGGTAATATTATTATTGCAACTGTAAGTGAACCTGCAACTATGGAATATCCCATTTTTAATGTAACTACAAAGAAAATTCCTCCAAATAACCCATATACTATAGATGGTATCCCTGATAAACTTTCAGTTGCAAATCTTATAGCTGTAACTGCTTTTCCTTTTTTAGCATATTCTTGTAAATATATAGCAGCTAATATTCCTATAGGAGTTGCTACAACTATAGAAACTACTACTGTGTATAATGTTGTAATTATCATTGGAAGTATACCACCATCACCTGATGCTGAATAATTGCTAAATAAGAAATTAAAATTCATATTTCCAATTCCCTTTATAAATATAAATCCCACTATAACTACTAATGATACTATTGTAAATAGTGCTGATAGATATACTAATGACTTCAATAGATTCTCTTTGAACTTTCTCATCTTAATTTACCGCCTTATTTGAAAGTTTATTTAAAACTAAGTTTAAAATTAATATAAATGTAAACAATACTACTCCAGTTGCAAACAGCATTTCTTGATGTGTACCAAATGCGTATCCCATTTCAAGTGCTATATTAGTTGTAAGTGGTCTTACACTATCTGTTATTGCAGTTGGCATAACTGGTGAGTTTCCTGCAACAAGTATTACTGCCATTGTTTCACCTAAAGCTCTTCCTACTCCTAACACTACTGCAGCTAATACTCCAGATTTCGCAGCAGGTAATACGACTTTGAATATTGTTTCTATTTTTGATGCACCAAGTGCTAATGAACCTTCTTTGTATGCTTTTGGTACTGCTCTTATTGCTGTTTCTGATACAGATATTATTGTCGGTAACATCATTACCGCTAGTACTATTACTATTGCTAACAAACTTTGACCTTTTGGAAGATTAAATATACTTTGTATAGTTGGAACTATCACTGCAAGACCAAATACACCATATAATACTGAAGGTATACCTGCTAAAAGTTCAACTGCTGGTGACATTATTTTTGCTAATCTTTTAGGTGCTACTTCTGCTATAAATACAGAGGTTAATATGCCAACAGGTACTCCTATTACAAGTGCTCCAAGTGTTGCAAATATTGATGCTACTATCATAGATGATATTCCAAATTTATTGGCAGAAGGAACCCAATCTGCACCAGTTAAAAAGTCTATAAATGAATATCCTTCAAATACAAATGGTCTTAATCCTTTATAAAATACGAATCCTATTATCAAAAGTAAACTTGCAACTGCTACTAAAGCACTAAGTAGAAAAATATTTTTTGCTACTTTTTCAATTACGTATTTTGTCTTATTGCCATTATTGTCATTTTTTTCTAAACCTACTAATCTAGATTTTACTATCATAATACCCTCCATTAAAATATACTTATCGATTTTCGTTCTGTATTCAAAATTTAAATTTTTATAATTCGTCTTCATCAAATTTCCTGTACTTTTATTCTACTTTTTTTAAGTTAAATCTATATTAGGATTAAGTTAAGCAAGTGTAAAATTATATTCACTTTTTTAACATTAATTTTACTTTTAAAACTATATTTGACATTTACTTTACATATAATGGTGTTTCGTCATATTAAAATAGCAGATATAGGTAATAATACAATTTATGTATAATTTATTACCTATATCTGCTATTAAGATTTGTTAACTAAATTTAACTTTTATACTACATATATAATTATTGCATCCTCTAGTTTATATTATTATTTCCATCAAATTGTTATGATACTTGATGTTTGCAATAGGTACGAATAGCCAAAAATATAAAAATAGGTATTTCCACCACTGAGAAAAACAGTATAATGTATGGCGTCCAAAAACTCATACCTCCTAATTGCAAGAAATTAAATGATGTCAGTTGATATAATAAACTAATCTTAAAACCAATTCCCCCTGGTGGTAGTAGGTATCCAATCCAACTAACACCTACACCCATAGGAATTAAACAAATAGAAAAAGCAATCAGCATAGAAGTAAGAGAATTCTTACATTTTGCAGATAAAAATAATGTTAAACTAACCATTGCAAGTATTGAAATTAGACCACTAATAGCTATAAGAATCTGTGCTTGTAGTAAATTTATATTTACTAGACTAATGACAGAAAACAACATTTGAAATGAGGTTTTCAAACATTCAGTACCAAAAGCTAAATCAGAAATTGCCAAATGGATAGAAATACATACAACAAACATTACTATAAATATAGAAAATAGAGCTAATATTTTAGTAAACGCTAGACGAGTATGTCCATGTTTCGTACAGCGAAGGATGCTATCTGATTGTGTCTGATATTCATCAGAAAAAGTAGGTGCAGCAATTGCAACACATATAATTAATAATATAAAAATATAAAATATTATATAATCAAAAGCATCTTTAGAATAACCTGGGTATATCTCAAATGGAGTATCTACTTTGCTATAAAGCTCTTGAACCTGCATCTGTGCATTAGGAGTTTGTTGTTCAATCTTCATAATATCATTTAAATGAGTTTTGCATTGTTCATAAAAAGAATCTAAATCATTTGTATTTATTTCTGATAATTCTGTTGCAAATCCTGTTTCTGAATTAGCAAATGCTTCAGGAAGTCTATTCAGCAATGGGCGAATTGGTAAAATACTTTTAGAATAAACATCTAGTGGAAAATCTTCACTACCTACTTTACCATACTTTTCTTCTGTTTTTTTCCATATATTTAAAGCATGTTTTAATTTTTTTGGTGTTACAACTCCACTACTAATTTCACTGTTATTAGCATAAATTGTTTTTTTATATTCAATAGCATCTAAACCACTCAATTCAACTACTTTGCCATTATCATCTAAATAATTAATACCCTCATAAGTAATTGGAAGAAAAGCCATCAATGCAGATAAAACCAATGCCAACAATAATAAAATTAATGTACGACGTGAGTGCAACACTCGTTTAATTTCCAAATAAAAAATACGCATTTATTTCCCCTCCTTACTATAAACTGCTTCTGGAAATAACCATAAATATAAATCTTCTAATCGTGGTTCAACAGCAATAGAGTTATCAATTTGTGACTTTTCTGCCAAGTAACGAATAGATACTTGATTGTTTTTTTCACTACGCTGATTGATTATACGTAAATTCATTTCATATTTTGAAATATCTCTATTTGATATAAGACATTCCCATACTTTACCCTCTACTTTCTTAACCAGTTTATCGGTTGTTCCCACATCAAGAATTTTTCCACTTTTCATAATAGCATTTTGAGTTGATATATACTCAATATCAGATACAATATGAGTAGATATTAGGACGATACGATTATGAGAAAATTCTGAAATAAAATTACGAAATCTCACACGCTCACCAGGGTCAAGTCCTGCTGTTGGTTCATCCATTATAAGGATTTTAGGGTCATTTAACATAGCTTGTGCAATTCCTACTCGTCGTTTCATTCCACCAGATAATTTAATAATCTTCTTGTTTTTCACATCAGATAATGTAAGAATTTCCAACAAATTACTAATTTTTCCTTTTACTTCTCTTGGTGGTACATCTTTCAATGCTGCTATATATTCTAAATAATCTTTTACAGAAAAATCCTGTGAGAAACCAAATTCTTGTGGTAAAAATCCTAGTAAATTTCTGTACTCAGCACCCATTGTATAAATATTTTTTCCATTATACATAATTTTGCCATTGGTAGGTTTCATAATGTCTGTAATGATTCTCATCAAGGTAGTTTTACCTGCTCCGTTCGCTCCTAGAAATCCCCACATACCTGGTGTTAAGGTAAGGCAAACATCCTCTACAGCAATTTTATCCTTAAATTTTTTTGTCACATGTTCAATTTTTAATTCCATATTTGAAACTCCTCTCTTTATCTACTTACCTGCAAAAACAAAAGTGCCTTGCTCAGTATTTATTTTACTAAACAAAGACACTCATAGTTTTAATATTAAATAGATAATTTCTTAAGAAAATCCTAATATTTGATTTATATTTTACTAAGTAGGTGCAGGAAGCGATACAGTAAATGTTGTGACTTCATCTTTACTTTGAACAGTAATATCACCATCATGTAAATTTATAATTTCCTTAGCTATAGAAAGCCCTAAACCTGCACCACCCATATCAGATTTTCTAGCTTCATCTAAACGATTGAACTTTTCAAATATAGCATAAAGTTGTTCTTCTGGAATTGTCTGTCCATAATTTCTAAAAGCAATATCTACCTTGCTGTCTTTATGAACTGCTGAGATAATAATTTCTGTATTAGGATAGCTGTAAGCAATAGCATTTTTTAAGATGTTGTTAAACACTCTTGCAAGTTTTTCAGAATCTGCTTTTATTATTAAACTTTCATTTGCTTTTAGAATGGCTCTATTTCCTTTTTCAGATAGCAATGGGTAAAATTCATCCTTTAACTGAAGTAACATATAATATAGGTCTACTTTTTCGCAATTAATTTTGATTTGATTAGAATTATATCGTGTTATTTCAAAAAGTTCATTGATAAGTTTTTCCAAATATTGTGCTTTGTCAAGTGCAACTTCAGTATACTTAGATTTTTGAGAATTATCCATATTAGGTATTTCTTTTAATAAGCTCAAATATCCAATAACTGAAGTAAGTGGTGTCCTTATATCATGCGCTAAATACATCACAAGGTTATTCTTTTTGTTTTCAGCCTCTTTCACTGCTTGTTGACTTAACAAAACAGACATCTTAATTTGGTTCATTTGTTGTTCTATTTCCTTTAATGGCTTAGATAGTTCAACCAATTCATCATTTTGTTGATAAATAGTATGTGTTGCATTGATGATTTCTCTTAAATAATTCCATGGTTTTTTCCAATAAAAATTGAAAATAGTGATATATCCAATTATAAAAACCAAAAAAAATAATACATCTCTTCTCAACTTAAGCCATTTAACAAGAGGATTTGAAAAATTTGAAAACGTATAATCAGCCATAAACATTAAAACCAATACTATACCTGTATAGATAGCTAACATTATATATAATTTATACTTTAAATATGCCTCTGTATTTTTTTCTCTTTTTATAAATTTATATTTATCTCTTAGTTTCCTATAAGTAAAATTATTAATCTTTTTCATAATACTACATCCCTTCTTGACAAGAAAAATAGGTGTCAAATCTTGTAACCAACACCCCAAATTGTTTTTATATATTTTGCTTCATCTACAGTATCACCTAATTTTTCACGAAGATGGCGAATATGAACTGTTATAGTATTGTTACTTTTATTGTAATATTCATCTTTCCAGATAGCATGAAAAAGATTTTCTGAATTTACCACAGAGCCTTTATTCTTTAATAATACATGTAGAATAGAAAACTCTGTTGGAGTAAGTGAAAGAACTTTACCATTTAAATGACATTCATACGTTTGGGTATTCAATTCCAGACCTAAAAAAGAAAAAATATGTGAAAGTTCTTCACCAGATTGTAAACTTCCACTGTACTTCTTATACCTTCTAAGTTGTGCCTTCACTCTAGCAACAAGTTCCAAAGGTCGGAAAGGTTTGGTAACATAATCATCTGCACCCAAGGTTAGACCTGTAATCTTGTCTGTTTCTTCATCCTTGGCTGTTAACATAATAATTGGATAAGTATATTTTTCTCGAATTTTTTGACACAAAGAAAAACCATTTATCCCTGGCAACATAACGTCTAAAATTGCAAGGTCAAATTCATCTAAATTAATGCAGTTTAGTGCATCAAAACCAGAATAAAATTTATAAACAATATAGTTTTCATTCGTAAGATAAACTTCTATTAAATCAGCAATATCACTTTCGTCATCTACAACTAAAATTTTTCCACTCATAAACTTTAAACATCCTTTCTATATATATTTATATATATTATACTAAATTTAATTTTTTTTATATAATTTTTTGCATTAGAATTTATTAAGAAATTCTTAATCTTATTATTTAACTATTTTATTATTTAATATATATTAAATAATAAAATGAATAATATATAAATTTAGATATACAGTTTATTTATCTTTTCAAATATAATCCATAAAATAATAGTTCAGTTAGACATCTTTTTAGATAATAAAACTGACTGTAATTTAGTTTAGATATCGTTAACATTTCACATTTCTAACAATTATTAATGATATTAGTATATTTATTATTCCTTATTAAAATAATGTTCTTTATGTTTTTATGTAATTATTTATTGATATTTAAATACTTTAAAATTAAAACCTAAAACTTATGTGAGTTAAATGTCAGTAAAATGTTTTATCCAATCCCCTAGTTCCATTATTTTTTCTTCAGTTATTTCTTCTTTATCATGTGATTTTGATATTAATTCTGATAAAGTATTGTTATGTAAACCTTCAAAAATTCTTTTCTCTTCTAATTTCAGATATTCTCTTTCTTTTACTAATACTGTATAGTGTACATATTTTCCTATTCTCTGAGATATTAAAAAACCTTTTTTAGTTAGGATAGCTAAAAATGTAATTATAGTTGTATGTTTCTAACCATATAATCCACTCATTTATTTTGTTTTTTTAAGTCGAAATAAATTTCATATTATTAAGATAACTATTAATTTTTTTAATTTTCTGACATTCATATTGAATAATAATTAATTCTAATGTATCATTGTAATTGTAGAATAAAACTAAATTAGCAAAACTAGAGAAATTTAGTGACGTAAAGCTATAGGGACTAAGACTTATAAAATTAATTATAAGTTATGTCAGCCAGTTGCCAAAAAGATATATTCTTTTTGTTTTTAGGGAGGTGAACAATGATGAGAAAAATGGATATGTGTACACACATATTAACCGCTTATATAGGTAATTCATATGATTATTGTAATTTTATAGATACACAGTTAGATGATTTTATACTAGAGTATGGAGAAAATGTGGTAGAATCCTGCCTACATCAAGTGATGATATTGATAAGTAGGTATAATTAAATGGAATTTGTTTTCTAGAATAACCCTTTTTAGTTTTATCTACGATTTAAAATAAACTGTTGCTAAAAGAAAGGACTATAGTATGTGTGCTTTTAAAATTTCCATACTAAAGAGAATTATAAATAATAGGCAACTAGAGGTTACAAGAAGTTTTGATTTAGATAATCTTATTTATACTGCAAAAGAAATATTGGAAGAAAATGAAATTGATTTAGTAATTACAGATGAAAAAACAAAGTTGTTTGGAAAAATGAAAAAGCACTCCCGCTCATGAGAATGCTTAATTGCAATTATAGAAGTGTATTGGTAGTACACTTCTATTTTTTTATTATATCATATAATTTATGTTGTTAAAAAGAGTTATTTAAATCAATTTTAAAATGTATTGAATAATATTCTTGATAATTTATACATATACAACTCTGTTAAATCTGCAGTGAGCGAATAATAGTGAAATTGATAGCAGATATACACCAACCACTGCAGAATTTCTTTAAATTTATCATATTATATAAATATTTTTTTTGAATAACTGTACAAATTTGTGGTATAATAAAAAGCAAGAAGAACCACAATCTATTTAGTCGTAGAGTGGAGTTCTTAATAAACAGGGTTTATTTTTTGAATTTAAACATAAATTTAAATTCAACTCGTAAGTCACTCTTTGCACGAGAGTGGCTTTTTGCTTTTTTGAATAGTTTGCAGATTAAATAAACTACCACACTAGTTGTTAAACTAACTAAAACGTTAAACAAAAAGTTATCCATGTAACTCACCTCCCCTCGAATCGTTGGGAGGATAATCTTTTGTACATGAACTCCACTCTATAGATTGTAGACTACATCCTCTTGCTACTACCATTATAGCATATATATTTACATATTCTACCTATATTTTACTCTTTTCAGTTTCATCTAGATATTTCTGTATACTTCTTTACTATCATAAAATAGTATTTATAATTTAGATTTAGTATAATAAAACTATAGTTATTCAATATGTTTTAAACCCTTGGATACCAACAACACTAAGTAAAACTTTTCATAATTTTATAAAAAGAAATATTAGAGTACATGATTTGAGACATACAAACGCAAGTTTGCTTATTCTTAGTGGCACTAATATGAAAGTGGTTTTTGAAAAATTAGGTCATACACATATAAAAATAACCATGAATAGGTACTCTCATGTTTTAGAGGAAATGGACAAAGAAGCTTCTGACAATCTAAGCAAACTTCTATTTAAATAATAAAAACTGACTGTCAGTTAAATGTCAGTTAAACCTAAAAAAATAGGTTTTGTCAGTTAAATGTCAGTCAGTTAGTTAGTTTATAATAATTTCTTTTAAACATCGCTAAAACTCCACGTTTTAATACTTATTTATGTTTGTTTATACGTATTTATTATTCCTTATTAAAATAATACCCAGCTCCTCTTATTGTTATAATTTTCTGAGGATTCTTATAATCTTTCTCTATCTTCTTTCTTAATCCGTTCACTGCAACTACCACACTATAGTTATCCTCTAAGTATTCATTCATCCATACATGTTCATATATCTCTTTAATAGTTAAGGTCTTTTCAGGATTCTCTATAAAAAAGTTTAACAACTTATTTTCTGTTGGAGTTAATTTTATTATTTTATCTTCTAACTTTATTACTCCACTAGTTCTATTATATTCCTCTAACTTTGTATTATTTTCATTATTATTTACATATGAATTCATTCTTCTTAAAATAGCTTTTACTTTTGCATATAGTATTTCTAAGTTTAGAGGCTTTATTAAGTAATCATCTCCACCAGAATTTAAAGCATTCAAAATGCTTTGGTCTTCATTTATGTAAGTCATATACACAATTGGACATGTAGTTACATTTCTAATTTTTTTACAAAGAGTCCATCCATCACCATCAGTTAGAATTATTTCTAAAAATATTAAATCATATTTATTACTAAATACTTTACCAATAGCTTCTTCACAATTATATGCTAAATCTATACTTATTCCTTTTTCCTCCAGAAATCTTTTTAGTTTCTGGCAATTATCTTTGTCTCCATCTATTATCAATATCTTAGTTTGCATTATAATCACTCCTAAATATCATTATTCTTTTATATTAATAAGCTATTATTATAAAAAACATAGACTTAATTTTATTGTAAAAGCAGTTCCTTTTCTTACTCTGAATCTACAAAGATTTCTCCATCATGCTCTCTTATAATGTATTTGACCATATATAATCTTAACCCTTAACCTTTTTGTTTATTACTATCTCTTTCTATAAATAATCAATCAAATATCTTTGGTATATTTTCTGAGGGTATTCCTTTTCCATTATCATAAATTTCAATAATTACAAATCCATTTTCTTTATCTATTGACAAAATTATATTTTCATCAACTGGAATAAAGCTTAAAAGATATGTTTCTATCTTTATCTACATGAACATTCCCAACCTTATATTAAATCTATGGATTCCTGTATATCTGAAACAGGTTTCTTTAAATCATGTGCTACATCTGCCAAAAACCTTTTACGTTCATTATTCATTACTTCAACTTCATACTAAAGATTTTTTGTGAGCTTTTCATTTTTCTTTTATTATTATTCTATTCCTATTTATCATCATAATAAAGAGGATACATGTATATCTAATAGATTTCTTTACCCACATTTCCTAATGAACCTATACTGTATGTTGGTCTCCAATATCAGGTATTTTCCAGATTTGATTATATAATAATCTCCTCCAGCTAAGAATCCAAAAACTCTTTCTTCTTCATGCTCATAATTAGATAAAAATATTAGAAGTATGTTAACCTTTTCTTTTATATCATAGCACATTTTTATATCCATCTATGTCTGGCAATACAATATCCAGGATTACACAATCTAAAACTATACTTTCTATTATCTTCATAGCATCTTCCAACATATATACATTAAGACCTCTATTTTAAAAATAAATTTGATTTATTTTTAAAATGTAAACATCATCATTTCCAACCAGTAAGTTGTACATTACACCACTCCATTCAAAAATATTTTAATCATAGTCTCAAGTTTTAATCATTATAAATTATAATGTTTTATTTTTTATATAATTAGTATTATTATTTTATAATATCTTTACAAACTACACTATAATCCTTAAGTATTTTCGAATAATTATTTAATATTGTCTTAAATATTAATATTTATTATTAAATACTAATCAAAGTCTCCGATTGTTGGAAAAAGGAAATTTTTTTTAAAATATAATACAATTATAATAAGAAAATAATGCTTTCATAAATATTAGGATACAGAATGTAAACCTTTTGCAACAAAATATTTACCAAAATAATACAATTTATTTTATATTATAACCATATAAATCACATAAATCAATACTCAAACTGGGTAATGGACAAGTTTCTAGAAAAATAATAGATTTATGATATAAAACTACCTTAAGCTCCATTTTCCAACAATCGGAGACTTTGATTAGTATTTAATAATAAATATTAATATTTAAGACAATATTAAATAATTATTCGAAAATACTTAAGGATTATAGT
>NZ_OEZH01000153.1 GCF_900243075.1 Clostridioides difficile | reverse complement strand
GGACTTGACCAATATTTATTTGATGTTCATTCATTAAGATATATGTGTAGTTTTTAGAGTGTTAACTCTAAAGAAACTAGTATTACTAGATTCTAAAACTTATTAAAAACTTAATAGAAATATTAAGCATAAAGATTATGTGGTTACAATAGCAGAGAGGATACACCTGTTCCCATTCCGAACACAGAAGTTAAGCTCTCTAGCGCTGATGGTACTTGGTGGGAAACTGCCTGGGAGAGTAGGACGTAGCCACGTAATCTTTTTTGTTTTTATAAAAAAAACAAAAAAGATGTATTTCTTTTTTCATTTCGGGAAAACTAAACACAGGAATTATGGACTATTATAAAAATTTAATTCTTGAGGAGTGATATAAGTGAAAAAAGTTGCTTTAATTTTAGCTATAATAGGTGCACTTAACTGGGGTGCGATTGGTATCCTAGGTACAGATTTAATAGGTAGCATTTTTGGTGGAACATATGAAATGATAAGTAGAATAATATACTTCATTGTAGGTTTAGCTGGATTATACTTAATACCAAGCTTAATGTCTGATGATAGAGAATAATTTATACTTTTATGTTAGATACCTCATTCTAAATATTTAGAATGGGGTATTTAATTTTACAAAAATATTAATTTGTTTCTTTTTTAATGGTAAAATAGATAAGAATTGAAGTTTTTAAAAAGAAGTATTATGCAAAAAGGAGTATTATTAATAATGTTTATAATTAATGAATTAAATAAGATTGTAAATGAAGATGTAATATCTTTTCATATGCCTGGTCATAAAAAAGGGCAAATTTATAAAAAATTAGGATATAAAGATATACTAGAAAATTTGTATAAAATGGATACAACCGAGATATTAGGAACCGATAATTTACACTTTCCAGAAGGAATTATAAAAAATTCACAAGAAAAAGCATCAAGAGTATTTAAAAGTGATTATACATATTATCTAGTAAATGGGAGTAGTTGTGGAATACAATCTGCGATAATGTCAGTATGTAGCCCTAAGAGTAAAATAATAGTAAATAGGGATTGTCATCAGTCTGTTATAAATGGATGTATTTTGGGAGATATAGATATAGAGTATGTTTCTTGCGAAATAAGTGAAGATACGAATGTCTTAAAAGGAATATCTATAAGTAATGTAATTGATATAATAGATAAAAATTTGGATGCAAAAGCAGTACTGTTAACTTATCCTACATATTATGGAATGACATATGATTTAGAGTACATATGTAATTATGCACACAGTAAAAATATGGTAGTAATAGTAGATGAAGCACATGGTGCACATTTAGGGCTTAGCGATAGGCTTCCTAAGACAGCACTTGAGCAAGGGGCAGATATAGTTGTACAGAGTACTCATAAAACCCTTCCATCGTTTACACAATCATCAATGATACATATACAAGGAAACCGAATTGATATATACAAAATCTTAAATATGTTAAGAATTACAGAATCTTCAAGCCCTTCATATTTATTATTATCTTCCCTGGAATTAGCAGTAGATATATATGAGAATAAAGGAAAAGAATTAATGGAAGAACTTTTAAATAACATTAGTGTTTTTAAAAATAACATTAATGCAAATATTGAGATATATGATACAAATGATAGGACAAAAATATTTATATCTTCTAAAAATATGGGTCTAACAGGTTATGAACTAGAAAATATTTTAAGAAACAAATATAACATACAAGTAGAATTGTCTAATTATTATGGAGTTCTTTTAATATGTACAATAGGAAATAGTACTAAGGATTTCATCAGTTTAGAAACAGCATTAAACAATATTGTAAAAGAAGATTTTAAATTTACAAAGCTAAAAAATAAAAAATATCCTGTTGTTATACCAAAGAAAATATTAACACCTAGAGAAGCATTTTATAAAACTAAAAAAAGTGTTAAAATATATGACAGTATAGGTAAAGTTTGTGGTGAATGTATAGTACCATATCCACCTGGAATAAGTATAATATCCCCTGGTGAAATAATAAGTAAAGAAATAATAGACTATCTAATGTTTTGTCATTCTGAAGGTATGGTTGTAAGTGGATTGAAAGATGTAGGTCTGAATTTTATACAAGTAATAGATTTAGAAGACATTTAAAAGTTATGATACAATGTAAAGAATTTGAAACCTCAAATAGAAGTATATAGACTACTTATATAGAGTTATAAATAAAAATATCAAAAAAGTAAAAAGTGTTTGTATGGAGGATATGAGAATGAAAGGTAAGCTAATAATTATAGAGAGTGGTTCAGACGCAAGTGGAAAGGCAACTCAGACAAAAATATTATATGAAAGATTAAAAAAAGAAGGCTATATGATTAAGAAGGTAGAATATCCAAATTATAAATCGCCATCGTCTGCTTTAGTGAAAATGTATCTAAAAGGGGATTTTGGTAAAAATGCATCAGATGTAGACCCATATATAGCATCAACTTTTTTCACAGCTGATAGATATGCATCATTTAAAACCGATTGGGAAGAGTTTTATAATGAAGGTGGAATAATTATCGCTGATAGATATACAACCTCTAATATGGTACATCAGGCTTCTAAAATGGATGTTTGTGATAGAGAAGAGTATTTAAATTGGTTAGCTGATTATGAATTTAATTTATTTAAGATACCACAGCCTGATTGTGTTATATTTTTAGATGTACCTATTGAGTTTAGTGAAAAGCTTATGGAGAATAGAAAAAATAAAATTACAGGAGAAGAAAAAAAAGATATTCATGAAAGTGACATAGAGTACTTAGAGAAATCTTATAATAATGCTTTATATATAGCAGATAAATATGATTGGAAAAAAATAAATTGTGTTTCAGATAACAAATTAAGAAGTATTGAAAGTATACATAATGAAATTTATGAAATAGTTCTTGATTCAATAAAATCTATGGAGAGGTAAATATGTATTTTGAAAATATTATAGGGCAAAATTTTGCAAAGAAATATTTAACAAATTCTATAAAGAAAAATAAACTTAATAATGCGTATATGTTTGAGGGAATAGATGGAATAGGAAAGAAGAAGTTTGCTGATGAGCTATCGAAACTATTGCTTGATTATGAAAATCTCGAAAACAGTCCAGACTATGTACTTATAAAACCAGATGGAAATAGCATAAAAATAGCCCAAATCAGAAATTTACAATCAGATATAGTAGTAAGACCTCATAAGGAATATAAAATATATGTAATTAATAATGCTGAAAAAATGACTGTAGAAGCACAAAATGCACTTTTAAAGACACTGGAGGAACCTCCAAACTATGCTATAATAATCTTAGTCACAAACAACAAAGAATCTTTATTAGAAACTATAAAATCTAGATGTGATATAATAAAGTTTTCACCTATACCAATGGAAAACTTAAAAAGTTATTTGATAAATACAGGTATAGAGGAAGAAAGAGCTCAACTGTTGGCTACTTTTTCAAGAGGAAGTATTGAGAATGCTTTAAATCTATCTCAGTCTACTGAGTTTTCAGTAATGAGGGAGGATATACAACAGTACATTCAAATAATGCTAGATAAAAACATAGTAGAGATTCTAAATATACCAAATAACATGGAAAAATACAGAAATCAGATTATAAGTTTATTGGATATAATGATAAACTATTTTCGAGATATTATCCTATTAAAAGAAAATGTAAACAAAAATATGTTGATAAATGTAGATAAGCTAGTTTTTATTCAAAATATGAGTGGAAAAATTAGTTATTCTCAATTGTCCAAGATTATTGATATAATAGAAGATGCAAAGAGCAAAATAAAAAGCAATTGCAATTTTAATATAAGCATACAAGTTATGTCTTTAAATATATACGAGGTGATTAAATGATAAAAATAGTAGGTATAAGGTTTAAAAGTGCTGGGAAAATATATTATTTTGACCCTGTTGATTTTAATATAGAGCAAGATATGGATGTAGTTGTAGAAACTGCAAGAGGTTTGGAGTACGGGAAAGTAGTAGTTGGACCAAAAGAGATGGAAGAAAGCGAATTAGTTTCTCCTTTAAAGCCAATTATAAGAATAGCTACAGAAGAAGATAAAAAAATATACCTAGAAAATAAGGAAAAGGCAAAAGAAACTTTTGAGTTATGCCAACAAAAAATAAAAGAACATGAGTTAACAATGTTTTTGATAGATTGTGAGTATACGTTTGATAGAAATAAGTTGATTTTTTACTTTACAGCAGAAGGAAGAATAGATTTTAGAGAATTGGTAAAAGATTTAGCTGCTATATTTAAGACTAGAATAGAACTTAGACAAATTGGTGTTAGAGATGAGGCTAAATCTATAGGAGGACTAGGTCCTTGTGGTAGAAAACTTTGTTGTTCATCTTGGCTAGGTGATTTTCAACCAGTTTCAATAAAAATGGCAAAAGACCAAAGTTTATCTTTAAATCCAACAAAAATATCTGGAATATGTGGGAGATTATTCTGTTGCTTAAAATATGAGCATGATGTATATAGTGAAGCAATAGAAAAAATGCCTGTTGTAGGTGCATTAGTGCAATCAGATGATGGAAAAGGAAAAGTTGTAGAAGTAAATCCTTTATTAGAACAAATTAAAGTGGAATTCCAAGATAAGACAGTAAAGATATATACAAGAGAAGACATAAAAATACTTAGAGAGCCTAAAAAATGTGATGGCTGTGGCGGTAAATGTAAGGATAATGATGGGTTAGATGAAGCCACACTAAGAGAGTTAAAGAAATTAGAAGATTAAATTTAAGGTAGGGCTTTTCCTACCTTTTTTAAAGCAATTAATACTTGAAGTTATTAATATTTGAGGAGAATTTATGAATATGCAATTAAAAGATTCAGAAAGAATAGATGATTTACAATTAAAGGGTCTTAAAATTATACAGGATACTAATGGGTTTTGTTTTGGGATAGATGCAGTTTTATTAGCAAATTTTACTAAAATAAAAAAAGGTGCAAAAGTTGTAGACTTAGGTACTGGAACTGGTATCATACCTATTTTGATAGCTGGGAAAAGTGAAGCTAAAAAAATTATTGGGGTAGAAATACAAGAAGATGTATATGAAATGGCAACTCGTTCTGTAAAATTAAATAGTTTAGAAGAAAGAGTTGAGATTATAAATGATGATATAAAATCCATAGACAAAGTTTTGGATATAAATGGTTACCATGTAGTTACATCAAATCCTCCATATATGCATATTGATGGAATAAAAAATCCAAATGATAAAAAAGCAATATCAAGACATGAAGTAAAATGTAATTTGGAAGATGTAATTAGAGCTGCATCTAGATTGGTTATGCCTAGAGGAAAGTTTTTCATGATACATAGACCAACAAGGCTGGTTGATATAATAACTTTAGGAAGACAATATAAATTAGAGCCAAAAGTTATCCAATTTGTACATCCAAGACCTCAAAAAGCACCTAACTTAGTTTTAATTCAATTTGTAAAAGATGGAAGACCAGAGCTTAAGATATTAGACCCATTGTATGTTTATGGAGAAGATGAGAATTATACAAAAGAATTAAAAGCAATATATAATAATGAAGATATAGGAGAGTTGTAGATGAGTGGGAAATTGTACATATGTCCAACACCAATAGGAAATCTAGAGGATATAACATATAGAACTTTAAGAGTATTAAAAGAAGTAGACTTGATTGCAGCAGAAGATACAAGACACAGTATAAAACTTTTAAATCATTTTGAAATTTCAAAGCCACTGACTAGTTATCATGAACATAATAAAGATTCAAAGGGCGATTATTTAATAAATAAACTAATTGATGGTGAGAATATAGCTTTGATAAGTGATGCAGGTATGCCTGGTATATCTGACCCAGGAGAAGAGATAATAAAACAAGCTATACAAAACAACATAGATATAGAAGTATTACCAGGTGCAACAGCATTTGTAACAGCTTTAGTTGGTTCTGGTATGAACACACATAAATTTGTTTTTGAGGGCTTTTTAGATAGAGATAAAAAAGTAAGAAAAGGACAATTAGAAGAATTAAAGGAAGAAAGTAGAACTATAATTTTCTATGAATCACCACATAGATTGAAGGATACACTAAAAGATATGCTTAAAATTCTTGGTAATAGGAAAATTTCTATAAATAGAGAACTTACAAAAAAATATCAAGAGATAATAAGAGAAGATATAGAAACTGTTATAAAAATATTTGAGGAAAAAGAAGTAAGAGGAGAGTTTGTATTAATAGTAGAAGGCTTTTATGGTGAAAAGTCAAAAAAAGAAGATTATGATGGGCTTACAGACAGGGAATATGTTTTAAAACTAATTGAAAGTGGTATGAACAAAAAAGATGCAATAAAAATAGTTTGTAAAGATAGAAAGTTAAAAAAAGATGTAGTTTATAAACAAGTTCTAGATTTATAAAACCTGAATCTGAGGTGATTTTATGGAAATAGGAAAAATTATAATAGAGAGTTTAAAGAGGGATGATACACATAAAACATTTATAGAATTAGATGAAAAGCATGAATTGGAAAAAATAATCCCTAAAATAAACTGTATGAAGTCTGTAGGCGAATGTAAATATCATGTTGTCAATTGCTTTGAACATTCTATAAATGCATTAAGAGAATTAGAAGTAGTATTAAATAATAAGGATTTTTTCCCTATACATTTAAGAGAACATGTGTCAAATTATTTAAACACATGTATTGAGGATGGAATAAATAAGTTACATGCACTAAAATTGGGAATATTTTTACATGATATAGGTAAGCCTGATAGTATGACTTTAGATGAAACAGGAAGAGTTCATTTTACAAATCATGAAAAAATAGGTGCTCAAATAGTAGACAATATGGGGATAAAGTTAGATTTATCAACAGAAACATATAGACTTATAAGTAAATATGTAAGATATCATATGACACTTTTATCTTTATATAAGAAAAATGATTTGAGTAGAAAAGAATTAATTAATATATTTAACTTAGTGAATGAAGATACCATAGGTGCAATACTGCTTGGTTATGCAGACATAGTATCTACAATAAAGTTATTAGATAAGAGAGAAGAAGTTAGTGTATTAAAGACATATATGGAATATATTCTAACAAATTACTTATATAAGAGTAATTATACACATGTATAATTTTAGTCAATATAATTGAGATTTAAATAATTAATTGAAGTTTGAAATATATAGATTTCAAAAACATAAAAGAAGTTGTCTTTGTTGTAAAATTATGAAAGACAACTTTTTTTATATCAAAAATTGAAATTTTATTAATTATACTTAATGGTCTATTAATTAATAAACCATTAGTATTTAATTTATATTACAATATTGATTTTGCTTGTATTGGTGTTGATAATATAACAGAGGTCTTAGTAGAACCTATTTTCTTTATAGTATCAATCACATTTTCTAGTTCGTACATATCTTTTACAATTACTTTTAAAAGTAAGCAATCATCACCTGTTATATGGTGACATTCTACAATTCTAGGGTCCTTTGCAGCTGACTCAATGAATTCTGTATATCCATTACTTGGAAGAGAAATATGAATAAATGCTTTTATCACTCTACCTAATGAATCTGGGTTAACAATAGCTTTATAACCTTCTATAACACCAGACTCTTCTAATCTTTTGACTCTTTCTGAAACTGCAGGAGAAGTTAAACCAACTATTTTTCCTAAGTCCTTCATAGAAATTCTCCCATCATCCTGTAAAATTTCTATGATTCTGTAATCTGTAACATCCATAAATAAACAGTCCCCCTTAAATAAAAATAATTAATGCTATAAAACTTTTTTAGAATCTATCATTTGTGTTTTTAAATACCAAAGATTTCTAGATAAATCAACCTTATAAATGTGTGGTTTTGAAAGTCTTTTGTATTGTTCCCAGATAGTACTTAATTCATATTGTACATGATTTTTTATTTCAAGAACAGCTTTTTTATTATATTTGCATATGCCTTTTATATACAAGGGTTTAAGAAGTTCTTTAACTTTATAATTTGTAAATACCTTAGTTTTCCATGTATAAGTAGGATGGAAGATTTCTAAAGGTTTAGATTCATCTATAACTTCATCATGTAACATAATTAAATCTGCCTCTGCTTTATTGTCTTCGTTATATATTCTTATAACTTTCTTGTAACCAGGATTATTTATTTTTTCTGGATTCTCAGAAATCTTTATCTTAGGTTCAAGAATTCCTTTTTCACAAGATGCAGCTAATTTATAAACACCTCCAAGAGAAGGCGAATCGAAAGACGTAATGAGCTTTGTACCTACTCCCCATGAATTTATAGTAGCTCCTTCTGCTTTAAGTGATGTTATAGTATATTCATCTAGGTCATTAGATGCAGTGATACTAATATCTGAAAAGCCAGCACTATCTAATTGTTTTTTAGCTTCTTTAGATAGATAAGCTAAATCTCCAGAGTCTAGTCTTATACCCATAGGTTTGTATCCTTTTTCAGAAATATTTTTGAATACTTTTATTGCATTAGGAACACCACTATTCAATACATCATAAGTATCTACAAGTAGCAAGCATTTGTCTGGATAAACATCAGCATATGCCTGGAATGCTTCAAGTTCATTATCAAATTTTTGTACCCAACTATGAGCATGTGTACCAATTATAGGGATATTAAACATTTTCCCAGCTAGTACATTTGCAGTTCCAGCACAACCACCAACTACTGCAGCTCTAGCTCCATATATACCTGCATCTGGACCTTGTGCACGGCGTAATCCAAACTCAAATACAGGGTCTCCTTGAGCTGCAAAGCAAACTCTAGAGGCTTTAGTAGCAATAAGGGACTGAAAATTGACTATTGTCAACAATGCTGTTTCAATGAGTTGAGCTTGATATAAAGGTGCCTTAACAGTAATCAATGGCTCATTAGGGAACATGATAGTTCCTTCCTCAACAGCATATATATCTCCTGTGAACTTAAATTCTTTTAAAAACTTTAAGAACTTATCAGAAAATAAGTTTAAGTTTTTTAAGTACTCTAAATCTTCATCTGAAAAATGAAGATTATCTATGTATTCAACAACCTGATCAATACCACAAACTATAGTATACCCTCCATCACAAGCGTTTTTTCTAAAAAACATATCGAATACAACAATGTCTTCGTGAATATTTTTTTCAAAATAGCCATTTAACATAGTAAGCTGATATAAATCAGTAAGAAGTGTTAGATTTCTCATTATTTCTCTCCTTAATTATTATTAAATATTAAAAATTGTAAAAACTCCCACACTTATACTAAAACATAATATAGTACAACTTTCAAGTATAAAGTATTACCTAACTATCATAAAATTATTTAAAGAGGAGGATGATTAGAATAGGAAAAATATGGTTTTATATGGTATCAATAGGTATAATAGGAAGTTTGATTTCTAAAAATATGGGTGAATTAAATAAAGTTATATTGAGTGAAACATCAAAAGGTATAGAATTTGCAATAAGTCTAGCTGGCATCATGGCACTTTGGATGGGGATAATGAATATCGCAAAAGAGTCAGGATTAATTGAAAAGATAGGTCAAAAATTAAATCCTATAATGAGAAGATTATTTCCTTCTATACCAAAAGGTCATAAAGCAATGTCTTATATAGTTATGAATATTGCTTTAAATATGTTGGGTGCTGGAAATGGTGCAACAGCATTTGGTTTAAAAGCAATGAGTGAGCTTCAAACTTTGAATAACAAAAAAGATACAGCCACTAATGATATGATTATGTTTATGGTAATCAATATATCATCTATACAAATAATTCCATTTACTATAATCAAATTAAGAATGGATATGGGAGCTCAAAATCCAAGTGAAATAATTTTTACAACTTTATTTGCAACCATAATATCTACAGCAGTAGCAATAATAACATGTAAATTTTTTCAAAGAAGAAATAGATAAAGGGGATGTAGATGAATGGAGATATTTTCAAACTTACTTATACCAATAATAATTTTGTACATAGTAGTTTATGGTAAATATAAAAAAATAGATGTGTATGATAGTTTTGTAAAAGGGGCAATTGATGGACTAAAAGCAGCATGGGATATTCTACCATATATAATAGGTATATTTTTAGCAATAGGAATATTCAAAACTGGTAAAGGTCTTGATATGTTAGAATGGCTATTTACACCAATAGCAAATATGATGAGTATACCAAAAGAATTAATAGGTCTAATAAGTGTAAAACCTTTATCTGGAAGTGGTGCTTTAGGTATGTATAGTGAACTTGCAAATAGGGTTGGAATAGGAAGTTTAGTAGAAAAAATGGGTGCTACAATTGTAGGTTCTTCTGAGACTATTTTTTATACAATGGCAATATATTATGGAAGTCTGAAGATAAAAAATACTAGACATACATTGTCATGTGCTATGATTAGCCATGTTGCAGGTGTCATAGCAGCTGTTTTTATTTGCTATGTAATATTTGTATAATTTGTTGACAATATGGGAAAAATTTTATAATATAGTGATTATATAGAAATAAATAGTAATATAAATTATAAGCTATGAAAAGAAGAGTAAATAAAGGTTTTTTCTATCAGAGAGCTAGGTTAGGTGAAAGCTAGTGTCAAAAGCTTTATTGAAGATGGTCTTGGAGCTTTTTATCTGAGCATGTGTGCTAGGGTAAAACGGGTGGGCACGTTATAGTCTACTAAAGTATCTATAAAGGATTTATACATTTCATGTGAAACATAATCATTATAGATGAATTAGGGTGGTACCGTGAATAATCTCGCCCCTATGTTAACTCATAGGAGGCGATTTTTTATTATTTTAATGAAAGAATCATATGATTACGAACAATAAAAAATTAGGAGGTAAATAATATGAGCAAACCGAGTTTTTATGTAACAACACCAATATACTATCCAAGTGGAGGATTACACATAGGACATACTTATTCAACAGTAGCTGCAGATACAATAGCTAGATTCAAACGTTTCTGTGGGTATGATGTAAAGTTCTTAACGGGAACAGATGAGCATGGTGAAAAAATTCAAAAGAAAGCCATAGAGCAAGGAATGTCAGAGATAGAGTATCTTGATGGAATGATAAAAGATATAAAGGCTTTATGGAATACTATGGATATATCTTATGATGATTTTATAAGAACAACAGAAAAAAGACATACAGATATAATACAAAAGATATTTACTAAATTATATGAGCAAGGTGATATATATAAAGGTGAATATGAAGGTAGATATTGTACTCCTTGTGAGAGTTTCTGGACAGAATCTCAATTATTAGAAGGAAATAAATGCCCTGACTGTGGAAGAGAAACATATTTAGTAAAAGAAGAGTCTTATTTCTTTAGATTATCTAAATATGAAGATAGATTAAAAGAGTTATTTAAAGATGATAGTTTCTGTTTTCCTGCTGCTAGAAAAAATGAAATGGTGGCAAATTTTTTAGACAAAGGGTTAGAAGATTTAAGTGTAACTAGAACGACTTTTGACTGGGGTATAAAAGTTCCTTTTGATGAGAAACATGTAATTTATGTATGGGTAGATGCTTTATGTAACTATATAACAGCGTTAGGATATATGACTGACAATGATGAAGAATTCAAAAAATATTGGCCTGCCAATGTTCAAATAGTAGGTAAAGAAATAGTGAGATTCCATACAATAATATGGCCAGCACTTTTAATGGCTTTAGGTCTAGAAGTTCCAAAACAAGTATTTGGACATGGATGGATACTGTTTGCTGATGATAAAATGAGTAAATCAAAAGGTAATGTGGTTTATCCAGAACCTATAATAGAAAGATATGGAATAGACACACTTAAGTACTTCTTATTAAGAGAGTTTGCATTTGGGCAAGACGGAAGCTATACTCATAGAAATTTTGTAACAAGAATAAATTATGATTTAGCAAATGATTTAGGAAACTTAATAAGTAGAACTGTAGCTATGGTTGAAAAGTACAATAATGGTATAATACCAACAGCAAAAGTTTCAACTGATTTTGATGCTGACTTAAAAGAGCAAGCTGTATCAACTAGAGAAAACTTTGAAGCTGAAATGGACAAGATGCAATTCCATGAAGCATTAGAAAGTGTATGGAAACTAGTTAGAAGAACTAACAAATATATAGATGAGACTATGCCTTGGGCACTAGCTAAAGATGAAACTAAGAAAGATGAATTAGACACAGTTTTATACAACTTATGTGAATCTATAAGAATAATCGCAACACTAATAAATCCTATAATGAATGAAACTGCTAATAAAATATATGAACATATAGGAATCAAAGGTCAAGATGATATAACTACATGGGAAAGTACAAAAACATTTGGTCTTATTGGAGAAAATGTAAAAGTATTTAAAGGCGAACCTTTATTCCCAAGATTAGATGTAGAAAAAGAGATAGAAGAATTAACTAAAATGTTCTCTGGAAAACCTCCAGTAGAGGAAAAACCTTTAGAACATAAAGAGGAAATCACTATTGATGATTTAGACAAAATAGAGCTTAGAGTAGGAAAAATAGTAAGCTGTGAAAAGCATCCAAAAGCAAATAAATTATTAGTGTCACAAGTTAAGATTGGACCAGAAACAAGACAAATAGTATCAGGAATAGCTGAATACTATAAGCCAGAAGATTTAGTGGGTAAAGAGGTTACAGTAGTATGTAACTTAAAACCAGTTAAATTAAGAGGTATAGAATCTCAAGGTATGATATTAGCAGCAGGTGATGATGGAGACCCATATGTTTTACCATTTACACAAGGTGCTAAAGATGGATGCGAGGTTCGTTAGTAGGCAATTAAATAGTAAGGAGATTAAAGATGTTATTTGACTCACATGCACATTTAAATGATGAAAGTTTTGATGAAGATAGAGATGAACTTATTGGTTCATTAAAAGATAAAGGTGTAGATTTGGTTGTAAATCCAGGAGCAGATATAGAAACGTCAATAACAGCAATTGAACTTGCTAAAAAATATGACTTTATATATTCAGCAGTTGGAGTACATCCACATGATGTATCAAAACTAGATGATACAGCAATAGAGACTTTAAGAAAACTTGCAACTGAAAATGAAAAGGTTGTAGCTATTGGAGAGATTGGATTAGATTATTATTATGATTATTCTCCAAGAGAAGAACAGAAAGAGTGGTTTAAGAAGCAAATTGAATTAGCTAATGAGTTAAAACTTCCAATAATAATACATGATAGAGATGCACATGGAGATACTTTTGAGATAATAAAGAATACTAAAAGTCCTGAAATAGGATGTGTGCTTCATTGTTATAGTGGAAATGTGGAGTTAGCTAGAGAATATGTTAAGATGGGTTGTTATATATCAATTCCAGGTACAGTTACTTTTAAGAATAATAAAAAGACTAGAGAAGTAGTAAGAGAAATACCTCTAGAAAGATTATTCATAGAGACTGATTCACCATATATGTCACCAGAGCCATATAGAGGAAAGAGAAACAATCCTTCTCAAGTATCTTTTGTTGCTGATAAGATAGCTCAGGAAAAAGGAATATCTTATGAAGAAGTATGTAGAGCTACGAAAGAAAATGCAAAGAAATTTTTTAATATAAAATAGACAAATTAAAACTTATAATGATATATAAAATAAGTCATTATAAGTATAGGATGTGAGTGTCTCAAAATGAACTTTTTAGGTCATGAGGCACTCTTTTTTGCATGAAATCAAATACATTTTTATTATTTTAACAATGAAAAAGAGGCTTATCTCTATTTGGATATGTCCCTGTCAAGTAGACAGACTTAAAAAAGGCTATCTTTACGCGGAATGAGTTCGATATTCAATCGGACTCATTCCGT
>NZ_OEZH01000042.1 GCF_900243075.1 Clostridioides difficile | reverse complement strand
ATTTTTAGAGTGTAATAATCAATTATCTTTCATAAAACCTGCAAATTATGAAATTAGTAAAACTAGAAAATATAAAAATGAGATTGGGCGTATTGATAATATGGATTATGATGAAAAAAATGATTATTATATTTGTAAAAATGGCAAAAAACTATTTGCTAATAAAATAATCAATAGAAAATCAAAAACAGGATATAAAAGTAAAATAACTTGTTATACTTGTAAAGAATGCCGTGATTGTCAATATAAAAGCAGTTGTATTAAGGGAAATAATAGTAAGATTCCTCTTGAAAATAG
>NZ_OEZH01000031.1 GCF_900243075.1 Clostridioides difficile | reverse complement strand
TAAACATAAAAAGTGTGCACCTTCCTTTATATAGTGATATTTAATATTTTAATTATCACCACTTTTTAGAAGAATACACACTTTATTTTAAAGACCCCCCTGAACTAAAAATTTCATTTTAAGACACCCACATTAATATTAAAATATATTCTAATCAACTCTATTCACAAGCTTATAACCTAGACCCTTAATTGTTATAAGTATTTTAGGATTTGAGGGATTATCTTCAATTTTTTCTCTTATATGTCGTATATGCACCATAATAGTATTATCACAAATACTGCTGTATACTCCCCATACTTGTTCATAGAGTCTTTCTTTTCCTATGATTTTATTTACATTTTGAGC
Source organism: Clostridioides difficile (assembly GCF_900243075.1). Taxonomy (GTDB): domain Bacteria; phylum Bacillota; class Clostridia; order Peptostreptococcales; family Peptostreptococcaceae; genus Clostridioides; species Clostridioides difficile_D. The sequence goes on along the minus strand of NZ_OEZH01000031.1, from coordinate 54,454 downwards.
CATGTAACTTAAAAGGTGATATTCCCTTCCAGTTAACTCAATTTCATTTCTATCTTTATACACACGGTTTCCCTCTATATCAATAGTAATATCTCCTATCTTAATAACTGCATTATCTGATGGTACAATGCTTTGGTACTGTTGTCTACGTAATTGAGCTTTAACTCGAAAAACAATTTCTCTTGGACTAAATGGCTTTGTTATATAGTCATCTCCACCACTACTAAGACCAAGTATTTTGTCAATATCATCATCTTTTGATGAGAGAAAAAGAATAGAACAATATGAAAACTCTCGAATTTTTTTACACACTTCTATACCATCTACATCTGGTAACATTATATCAAGGATAACCACATCTGGACATTCTGTCTTACATAAGGAAATAGCATCTAAACCATTATAAGCTTTAATAATGTTTTTAAAACCATCATTTATAAGCACTTCTTCAATTAAATCTATTATATCTTTTTCATCATCAACAAGTAATATTTTTTTATTAAAATATGTGTCCATATTGAAATCTCTCCGTAAAAATTTATTATATTCTAATCTCGCAGTATCACTATCTTGTTTTTTATATTATCTAATCTTCTTTTTATATTACTAATAGTAACATCTCTAATAGACAAATTCAATCACTAAGAAAATTAAAATAAGTTTCTTTAAAATAAAGTATATAATACATTAAAACCTATAGAAAATTAATTTCATTCAAAGTTTATAATATTAGACTAATACACTTACAGATACAGATTCATACAATAATAAAATAAAAGGAGTTATCTTAAAATTAATTTTTTTCTAATCAAACTTTAAGTTCAACTCCCTTTTAAATTTTTATATGTTATTTTTTATTACTTCTTTATATCAATTTATAATTTTAATTTTCAATAGTATATAATTTATTACTTATTAAATTACTTATTAAAACATAAAATATCTATCTAACTATTTATTTAATAGCTACATATAATTATATCTATTCTTATACTTACATATATAAAAAACGGTTAAAAATAAGGTTAAAACCTCAGCACTTGGTACTGCTAACCATATCCCATTTATATTCAATATATTTGGCAATATCAACAAAGCTATAGTTATAAATCCAAATGTACGTAGAAAAGATAATATCGCAGATACCTTGCCGTTTGACAATGCTGTAAACATAGATGAGGTAAAAATATTATATCCACAAAAAATAAAACTAAAAGAAAATATATAAAATCCAGACCTTGCAATTTCATAAACTTGACTTCCTCTTTGAGAAAAAATCTCTACAATGATTGGTGAACATGATATAGAAAAAATAAATACCAATAAAGATGCTACTGAAATAAATAATATACAAATTTTAAAAACATACTTTAACTGAGTATTATTTTCACTTCCATAATTATAGCTTATTATTGGTGCAACTCCCATTGAGAAACCTATATAAAGTGAAGTTAAAAGAAATTGTGAATAAATAATTATTGTAATAGCTGCAACTCCGTCTTCACCAATCAACTTCATCATCATAGTATTAAATAAAAAAGTAGTAATTGCTGTTGATAGTTGACCTACCATTTCAGACGAACCATTAAAACAAGCTTCAAATAATATTTTTTTATCTAGCTTAGGTATACAAAACTTAAGCACTCCTTTATTTTTTGAAAAGAAAACTATACCTGAAATAGTAGGAATTAGATATCCTATTCCAGTTGCAAGTGCTGCTCCACTAATACCCATTTGTAACAGAACAATGAACACATAGTCAAGAATTATATTAGCACACCCTGCACCTAACACTAGCCATAATCCAAATTGAGGCTTTCCAGCTGTTACAAATAGACATTGAAATAATACTTGTAGTATATTCGCAGAAGCAAAAATCAAGATAATAAAAAGATATGAACGGCAATATTTAATTAAAACATCACTTGCTCCTAGCAATATAATGATAGTATCCATAAATGCAACACCCATACCAGTAATTATTACCCCAATTACAACTCCTGATAATACGATTAAAGAAAAAGCTTTATTTGCTTCCTCAATGTCACCATTTCCCATCTTACGTGCTACAATAGCACTTCCTCCAGTGGCAAGCATAGTTCCAAGTCCAACTATAAGATTAATAATTGGACATACAATATTAATCGCTGATAGAGCATTTGTATTAATAAATCTTGATACAAATATAGTATCTACGATTGTATACAACCCCATAAAAATCATCATAAAAATAGTAGGAAATGCAAACTTTAACAGAGAAAACAAATTAAACCTTTGTGCCAGTAAATTATCTTGCTCATAAATATTGTCTTGTTTACAATTTTCTGAATAATATATATCACTCATTTTGTTTATTTTTCTGTACATTAATTATATTTAAAATATATTCCAAACAATTAGACATTTACAGACCTCCCTTCCGCATAAAAATTATATCTAATTATTTGGATATAGTTTTAATTAATCTTGCTTTTTTTACACAATTATATTTCTACTAAAATAAATTTTAAATCCTTACTTTAATCATTTTATAGCTTTCAGTGCCCTTAGTGCAAATACTTGTTTACATAGTTTAGTGTCATATGAAACATATTTATATATAATTATACATTGTCTATTTTCATCAATTTATTAACTACTTGCACTTTTATAATATCTCATGCCTAACTTCCAAAATCTCCACATAAACAATGTAAACAAAAATACAATTAAAATTGAGTATATTAATCCATTAATTGTTATTGTCCCAGCCAAAATTTGAGTCGGAATTGTCGACATAATTCCATATGGTAAGATTAAATAGAATAATACTTTAAAAACACCTTCATATATTACACCAGGAATTTTCATGTTCATTGGCAATAAATTATCTTCTAATCTCATTATCGCAGAAGATGATATAACAAAAAATGAAACTGTTCTAAGTATGATACATACATCATAAAAAAGTAATGTCATCAATAACACCATGAAAATATATATTATTATCATAACTAAAGTTATCTCTGAGTTTAACTCAGATATTCCATATAAAACAATAAGTATACTTGCTAGAATTAATGGTGATGAACCAATATTAATATTTTCAAATGTTAACCTAAATAGTGGGTCTAATGGTTTTGTAATATAGTAGTCTAATTCTCCTTCTTGGATTTTTCTTGGAATATCATAAATACCAAAAAAGAAAATCGTCATATTTATCGCATTTATTAATGAGAAAGTTCCTATAAATATTAACATCTCTCCTTGTTGCCATCCCCCTATTGAGTCTACATAAGAATATATACTATTAAACATTAGCAGTTGTAATATAAATAATGAACTATCTACAAAAAATGCTCCAAAAAAATCAAATCTAAATACCATCATCTTTGATAATTTCATTTTTAATAACATAAATATTATTTTCAAATTTTTTTTCATCATATCCCCACCCCATCAAATAATGTTCTCATTCTTTTATACATAACTTTATTTATTACAGAAAAGAATAAAACCCATAATGCTAGAATAATTAATCCTTGTATTGCCTCATTGCTGTTTCTACCTATTAATAACATAGATGGCAAATATGTTGTATAATAAAATGGAAATACCTTCATAACTGTTACTATAGTTTCTGGTAAAAGAACAAGTGGTATCATTGTTCCTGTAATGAATTCAACAATATTTTCAATTATCATTCTAAAAAAACTAATCTCAAGAAATTTAAATGACAAAATCCCAATAAAGAAATGGAGTTGCATCATAAAAATAAGCCCTAGAAAAATCATCAAAATTGAAATTAATATTTGAACTGGATTTGATGTAAAGGCAAAATCTATTTTAAATATAAAAATCCATACAAATGCAGAAATCATATTAAATACAAAGTAAAAACATGTCATTCCAAAATTTTTAGCAATAAAATAATTTTGAACATTAATTGGAATAATCATGTACTTTGAAAATGTGCCCAATTTTACACGATTACATATCTCTTCACTGGTACTCTTTGACATATCAATACCTGCTAAAAATGAGCTTATTATATAGTAAGACAACATAGAGTTAAATGTAAAACCAGAGACTATTTTATTTTCGCCAAAAATTGCTTTCCATAAAATATAAGCAAACAAAATTTTTACAATCGTAAACATCACATTAACCACCACATCAAATCTCCAGATAAGTTGCACTTTGAAGTTAATTTTGGCTACTTCATAATATCTTCTAATACTTTGTTTAAATTTATAAAACATTGAAGGACTTGAACTTGCTTCATTATAGTTGCTCATAATACTCATCACTTCCTTTCTTATATATTCTCTCTACAATACTACCTATATCTTCTTCTTCAATCATTACATCTTTAACATCATATTTATCAAAAATCCATTTAATCGTTTCATTTCCTCTTTCTTTTGGCACAATTACTGATGTCTTATGATTTGTTTGTTCAACAACTTTACAATCTTTTGGAAATACAATGTTAGTTTCATTGGAAAAACTAACTGTTATTTTTTTATATTTTTGAAAATGATTAAATAGTTTCTCTGTAGAACCATCATATATTTTACGGCTATTTTCTACAACAATACTTCTACTACAGAGACTCTTAATATCTTCCATGTAATGAGAAGTAAGCATAATAGTAGTTCCTTTTGTTTCATTTACTTCTTTTAGGAAATACCTAATTTGTTTTTGGGCTATAGCATCTAAGCCTATAGTTGGTTCATCCAAAAATAATATTTTGGGATTATGTAGAAGGGCTACTATTAGTTCCATTTTCATTCTTTCTCCTAAAGAAAGCGTCCTAACTTGAACATTTAAATAGTCAGATACCTCAAATAATTCGATAAAGTAATCCAAGTTTTTTTTATATTCTTCATTAGATATATCATATAATTCTTTAAATAAAAGAAACGTATCTGCTGGTGTCAATTCAAAGAATAGTTGACTTTTTTGACCCATAACAACAGCATATTGTTTTTTAAAATTATTTTCTAATTTATTAGGGTAATAACCCATAACAGATATTTCTCCAGAAGACGGTGCAATAATACCAGTTAACATCTTAATAAGAGTAGTTTTGCCAGCTCCATTTTGACCTATTAATCCAACAAACTCTCCTTCTTCTATCTTTAAATCAAATGATGATATAGCTGTTTTTTCTGTATATTTCCTATTAAATAAAGACTTTACACTCCCCATAAATCCTGCCTTTTTCTCAAATCTTCTATAAGATTTAGTCAGTTCATTAAGTTCAATTATGCTCATTTTAACTACCTCCATATTTCATAATTTATATAAAAAAAGTCCACAGGTATATATCTGCCTTTTTTTGTGCTTATATTTAACAGCACAAAAACAGAAAACTCCTGTGGACTAGAAAAGTTAATGCTCTCTATTTCAACATAGTTATAAAAATAATACTATACAAAATTAATAAAAGTGTAGCAGATTAAAGCCTACTACACCATAATTTAACAAAGTAATATATATTTTAAATACTATTTGTTGTCATATGTCAGTTATCTATAAAGGCAGAATAAGACACACAAATTAAATGTATTAAAAATACACTTAAAATTTCTGATTATACAGAATATATGTGTCTCCAACTATTTAATTGTTGGTTACCATTATATAACTCCGACATCAAGGCACTCCTCTCATAATATTATTATTGACATCATATCATAAAGGTTATTTATGTTCAAGGATAGATTTATATACTAATACATTTAGCTTATTTCTTCAGGGTTGAATTTAAATTTCATTTATAATATTCGTTTATAAATTAAAAATATAATATGTATATTAAAACTGGTTATTTTACTGTAATATTTTTATTATAAAAGATATACTTTTACCTATACAGGATGTAATTTCTTTAGTTCTATATTATAATAATATTGTAATAAGAGTTCAACTTATAATACATTAAAATATAAACTGTAAATCTTAAGGGGGTAATCTATGGAAAATAATACAATACAAAAACGATTAAGGGATTTATCAAAAAAAATTTGGCATATTTATATTTTAAATCCAGAAGAAGAAAACCTTAAATTTATTATTTCCTTGTTAGATGACAACCTTACATTAATTGGAACAGGAAAACATGAATTTTACGAAACATTAGAAGAATTTATCATAGGTCTTGAAAAAGACCAAACAGAATCAGAGCAAATAGACTTTAAGATTATAGATGAGTGGTATTCATGTACCAAAGTCACAGATGAAACTTTTATAGTGTATGGGACTCTTTGGGTAATAGAAAAAGATTACTTAGAAAAAGATATATATGTAGAAATGGATACTCGCTTTACTATGGTATACAGAGTTACAGATGATACAATTAGACTTATTCATGTTCACCATTCTATTCCAAACTTTGACCAAATGAAAGATGAGTATTACCCTAAAACAATATCTGAAAAAGCACAAGAAGCACTAGCAATGGCACATGAATTTAAACTAAAATCAGAAAAAGACCTTATGACTGGACTATATAATAGACATTTTTTTGAAGTACACATAAAAGAAATGCTTGAAACTGTTTCACATGGATACTTTTACATCTTTGATTTAGATAATTTTAAGCAGGTAAATGATATTTTTGGTCATGTTCGAGGTGATGAGGTAATAATACATTTCTCAAATATTTTGACTAAAGTCTTCGTTGATGATGCTATTATTGGAAGACTTGGTGGAGATGAATTTGCTGTTTTTGAATATAGTAATCAATCAAAAGAGGATGTTGAAAATAAAGCAAAGAAAGTTTTAGAATTATGCTTAGAGAGTAATTCTTGTTCTATAGGTATATCTAAATTAGAAAATAACTCTGATACTTTCCAATCTTTATACAAACAATCGGATTATGCTTTGTATTATTCAAAACGAAATAATAAAGGAAACTTTAGTTGGTTTTAGCTCTAAATATACTCAAATATATAAGATAACATCCAAAATGGTATATTTTTATTCTATCCCATTTTGGATACTTATACAAAAGCTATCATTGTCTTAACTCCTCACTTTCAAAATAAACACCATTCACAAAATATCCCATGATATATACTAATAAAAAAATGTAATGAATAGATTTTTAATTTAACTTCATTATAATTAATATCTCGTTTTATCTATGCTTCTAAATATTTTATTCTGTTAGCTAATGATTTAGTGCTAATAAATGAAACTATTATTGAAAATACTGTAGTAATCATTGTTGGTATAATTGTGAAAGGCGAAAGAGATAAAATATTAGTAACTAAAGCACAAAGTATTACTGCTACCACAATTGTTGTTGGTACAGATTTACGTCTAAACCCAATTAACACTGATATCGCTGAAAATCCTCCAGCTATAATAGCCATAAGCAAGGTTATAAAAATAGACTTATTTATTATACTAATTGAAAGATTATCATTGACAATTGGAAAAATTGATTCACTTAAGAAAAATATAACAAACATAATTAAGTTACTCAAAATCATTCCTCCAACAGTAAATAAAGTTACCAACAAAAATTTAGAATAAAACATCTTTTTTCTTTCAATTGGATAAGAAAATAATAACACAGCTCGTTTTCCAAGATATTCATCGATAATGAATCGTGAGTGCATAACAGAACCAAGTACACAAAAACATGCCATATTTATAGAGCTAATAATAGATAATATCCCTATGTAATCAAAAAATTCCCCATCTGAACCTATTCTAGACATATATGCAAACATATATAACATACAAAAGCTACACATAGTAATGATTCCAGCAGTAGTTATATAAACTTTAACATTAGTACGCCTTAATTCCAATTTCATCAAATTATTCATATACATTTCCTCCATTCATAATATTAAAAAAATAATCTTCAAGGCCATTTGGAAATTTTTCCTTAATAGATGATAAAGCAATTTCTTCTACAATACTACCATTTACAATCACACCTATAATATCTGCAATATGTTCAATTTCACCAAGAATATGACTAGATATTAGAATAGTCATATGTTCCTCTTGAACAAGTCTTATAAAAAGTTCTCTCATTTCACGTATTCCCATTGGGTCTAACCCATTTATTGGCTCATCAAGTATTAGAACACGAGGTTTATGAACAATGGCTCTAGCTATTCCTAATCGTTGTCTCATACCAAGGGAAAATTGAGATACAGGTTGTTTACCTGTTCCAGCAAGCCCTACATCATTTAATGTTTTTTCAATATTAGCATCAATAACACCCATATATTCAAGGTGTATTTCTAAATTTTCTGTAGCAGAGAGATGGTCATAGAAAACTGGAGATTCAATCATACACCCAAGTTGCTTCAATATTTCGTTATGATTTTTCTCACTATCCAGACCAAGAATATTTATTTGGCCATAAGTTGGATTTAGTAGCCCTACTATAAGCTTAAAAACAGTTGTTTTTCCTGCACCATTTGCTCCTAAAAATCCATAAATTACTCCTTGTGGAACTGACATATTACATCTATAAATAACTTCTTTCTCTTTAAAAGTTTTAGTTAAGTTTTGAACATTAATAATTGTATTATTCATATAATATCTCCTAATGATTTAATTAATAAATACTTCTTTTTACTCTATCTTTAGCTACCAAACTTGAAACAAATGGTAATATATTTTTACACATAGCTATATAAATCAACTATTTTTAATATAACTATAATAGCCACCATGTTGACTATTATAGAATATCACAAGCTCTAAACATTATCAACATGATGACTATTATAGTTTAATAATTTTATTTTTAAAAGTAACTCCAAAATACTATATTTTTTAATTAAAACTGATGCTGATATAAAAAATTTTACTTGGAAAAAACACTTAAAAGGCTTTATAAAGAGCCTTTTTTGCTTTTATTGATTAAATTTTAATATAGAATTCCTTATTGAATTTCAAATCAATAAAAAAAGGCTCCATAAGAAGCCTTTCCTGTTTTTATTGATTAAATCCTAATATAGACAATGCCTTAGCATCATAGTAAGTAGTCATCTCTCTTGTTGCATCCTTTAATTTTAAGTTATCAAAGTCTAATGTTCCACCAAAAGCTGATATTTCAGACCCATCAAATCTATACCATTTCCCATCAATTTGTATATAGTTCCAAGCATGATCTAATGACGGATTTATTATATATAGTGAATTCATTCCCATTAACCTTGTTAATAAATGAAAGCTACTTGCAAAACTTACACATGTACCACGTTTATCAACCAGATTACCATAGACTTGGTGACAATATTTAGAGCCTGCATATTTTGCTTCGGTTACCAATTTTGCAGCTCTATTAGCTCTTTCCATCTCAGATGCATTTCTCCAGTCAAAACTGTTTAAAAAATTCCTGATTACTGTAAGTGTATCTTGAGCTTGTTTGTAAGAAATCCAATTTCCATCGGCTATTACTTCTATAGGGTCAAGTTTTCCAAAGCCTATTCTCTGATATGAGCCACCTGCTAATGCTGCCGCGTAAAATCCTAGCCCTTCCATACCCTTATTTATATAATAATATTTACCATCTGCTCGAAGCTCAACTCCATTTGGATTTCCTCCATAGTTTAAATCCCACCCCTCTTTACCTGTTGTATTAAGACCAAGTTGTGTTAACATTCCTTTAAGAGGATGCTTAGGGTCATAATTAGCACCTTTACTTATTGCATTTGTTTGCACTCTGCCATCTATTGTACCTACACTAGTTTGATTATTTTCATTTGCACTCTGTTTTTTCAAGCTAGATGTTTCATCCTTTTGATATTGATCTGCCATTACTGTCATACTCATCATCAATACAATAATCATGGTAATCACAGTAGTTAATATATTCTTCTTCATATTACTCCCCCTTATTTAATTCTTTTTAAAACATAAAGTTATTAACTTATAAATATATGGCTATTAGTATAATTGAAATTAAGTCTGATTCACAAATTGTTGATTTAGCAGGAATGTATTTAAATTGTATCTTTACATTTTCATTAATCATAAATTTATTCTCTTAAAACATAATATTTAAACTAATGTATTTATACGTTTTTTTGTTCATCTGTTTTATCAAATATATTAGTCTTTGAGTTTTGTTTGTATTCTTCAGCATCTTTATCTAACTTTTCTATTCTCGACTCAAGTTTCATTATTTCTTCTTGCGTCAAATTTATAAAATTTTTAAGCATATTTTCAAGCTCTTCACGAGTTTTACCTAACAAATATAAGTCTTCAGATACTTTCTCTTCTTTATTGAAATCCTCTTTATCATACTTTTTTTGTTCTAGCTCTTCTAATTTTTCATCATTTAATATTTCTTCTTCAATTTTTTCATTAAACTCTTTAGTGATTAAAGATTCTTTTTCATCATTTGTATTTAGATAAGTTGAATTTTCATCTAACATTGTACTTTTATTTTCATCTTCTATACTGTTATTTTTAATACCTATTTCTATATTAGAAAAGTTATTAGTTGCTTCTCTTATTTCTGATTTATATAAGTTCTTAATTGCTTCATTTATTTTTTTAGTATAAACCTCTTGTCTATCTTTTAAATCTCGAATTCTATCATTAAGTTCTTGCTTTTGTTTCATAATATTAGATAAATAAGTGTCTTTTCCTACAGTTTCATTTTTCTTAACCATATTTTCATTAATTCTTGTATTATTTATATTACTTTCATGTCTAAATGAATACTGACTTCTATATTGACTAGATATTTTCATTGATTTCACCTCTCTAAAACAAATTTATGTTTTATAAAAAGCTAACTTAACTTAATTATATTCTATCATCAAAAGTATACATTTACAAATAATTGGTTAATAATTTTGTAAGTTTGAGCATTATTTTCAATAAAAAATTTTTATTATAAATTAAAACAATAATTTTTATAAATATTTTATTTATATTTTATAATTCATATATTTTTACTTTATAAATTAGCAATATTACAGTTTTGCTTTTAAGAAACATCTCTATCATACATAAACATATACTCTATTATGTATTAGTATAAATATACCTCTTCTTATCTTACATAATAACTCTTTATAAAAGAGTCTATCATAACAAATATGTATACATTATCACATGTATACATCATCATATAAAAAATCAAACTTTATTAAAAAAATTAATAAATTGCCTTAAATAATACCACAAACCAAATTTGCCATTAAAATCACATTAAAGTAACAAATTAATGGCAAATTTAATATATTAATAGTATATAGACTCATAGAATGAACAGAACAAAAAAACTACACTTATCTTCTAATTGTCTTATTTATTTTTGAGATATTTTTAAATTTCTTTTCTTTTTTTGCTAAGTAGTCTCTTTTATTATCTGCAAATACTGCTTCAGTTTTAAGCCTACGATAGGATTCCCATCTTTTAGGCGAAAGTTCTTGACGAGCAATAGCTTCCCAAATAGCACATCCTGGTTCTGAGGTGTGAGTACAATTACGAAAATGACATTTTCCGAAATAAGCTTCTATATCTACAAAACTTTTATCTAAACCTTCCGAAACATCCCACATTCCCAATTCTCTCATACCTGGTGTGTCAATAACAATACCACCTCCTGAAATTAAAAATAACTCTCGTCTAGTCGTGGCATGTCTTCCTTTATCATCATCTATGCGAATTTCCTTTGTATTTAAAAATTCTCCATCCAGCAGACAATTAATTAATGAAGATTTTCCAACTCCTGAAGAACCAAGTAAGGCAACAGTACAACCTGGTTTGATATACTTAGAAATCTGTTGACAACCATCTGGCTCTATAGATGATGCAACAACTACTTCTACACCCAAGGCTATAGAATTAACTACTTGTAATTTACGATGCACATTGTCACATAAGTCCGATTTAGTAAGTACTACTACTGGGATAGCTCCACTTTCCCATGTTAAAGACAGATACCTCTCCAATCTATGAATGTTAAAGTCCTTATTCAGTGACATGCACAAAAAAACAATGTCAATGTTAGCTGCAACCACCTGTTCCTCATTTGTCTTTCCAGCAGCCTTACGTACAAACAAGCTTTTTCTATGAAGCACATGATGAATAATAGCATTACCATTTTTATCATTGCAACGATCCAACATAACGAAATCACCAACGGTTGGAAAATCAGATGGTATAGTAGCCTCAAAACGTAGTTTTCCGGAAACCTCTGCAAACAGTACACCATTTGCACATACAGCTTGATAAATGTTCTTTTCCTGTGAGATAATCCTAGCAAGGTACAAATCATGATATTCCATACTCTGAGCAATAAAATTCCTATTTAGACCATATTCCTGTAAATCAATCTTTTTCATACCATTCATTCTGTTTCCTCCTTTTCCAACTTTTCAATGATTCTTTCTAGTGGGAAAGGAGGCTGTGCCAGTGGTTTTAATGCAATTGACATTAATTTCACTGAATTATCATCAGCTGCAATACGATTAGAACTAAGATGTCCACAGCGTGTACAGCGATGAATAATTGCCCACTCACCATTTTTTCTCACCCACACTCCAATAGGTTCCATATTAGCATCACAATCTGCAGCACGGTCACCAGGAATGATATCCACATGAATACTATGTAAACAATGTGGACAATGATTTCTATGTTGTGTTCCAGATCCTTCAGGAACTACAAGGCAACCACAATTTTTGCAAATAAAGTTATCCAGACAGGAATTTTCCTGATAATAAGCTCGTTTTCTATTTTTATAATTCATTTTTATTGCCTCCATATCTTGTATTTTCTACAAAAAAAGTCCACAGGTATTTATATCTGCCTTTTTATGTGGTATACATATTTACCTACACAAAAACAGAAAACTCCTGTGGACTAGAAAATTCAATATTTTCTATTTCAACATAATTATATTCAAAATAATACTATGTAAAATTAATAAAAGTGTAGCAAATTAAAACCCACTACACCACAATTTAACAAAGTAATATGTAATATTATTATTTGTTGTCGAATGTTAGTTATCTATAAAGGCAGAGTAAGACACAACAATTAAATGTATCAAAAATACACTTAAAAATTCTGATTAAACAGAACACGTATGCGTCTCCAACTATTTATTTGTTGGTTACCATTATATATAACTCTGACATCAGGCAAGACACTCCTTTACTAATAATTATTATTGAAATTTTACCATAAAATATGAGTATGTTCAAGTATAATTTAACATACTCATATATTTATGTTTATCTCATTTTTAGTCTATAGAATTTAGCCGTCTTTATGATTAATATTCACTCTAGTATTAATCACAAAGACTAGCCACTTATTATTTCTTATTCCATCGTATATATCTTCCTCAATTTGTCTAGCTCAAATTAATAATAATAGAAGCTTTTTAATACAAAACATACAATCAAGTTTTTCCATATATTTTACATATCTAGTCTATTTTTTTGATATAAAATAACGTTCATATTCATAAATTTATTTAATTTTCAAACAAGTATATTGAATAATAACTAATTCTATTGTATTATTGTAATTGTAGAATAAAACTAAATCGGCAAAACTAGAGAAATTTAGTGACGCAAAGCTATAGGGACTAACGCTTATAAAATAAACTATGAGTTATGTCAGCCAGTTGCCAAAAAGATATACTCTTTTTGTTTTTATGAAAGTTTTTTAGGGGGATAATAATATATATGTTTAGAGATAAAATGGATAGATGTACACATATGTTGACTGCTTATATTGGTAGTTCATATGATTATTGTGATTTTATAGATACACAACTAGATGACTTTATACTCGAGTACGGAGAAAATGTGGTAGAATCTTGTTTACATCAAGTTATGGTATTAGTAAGTAAGTATAATTAAATAGATTTTGTTTTCTAGAGAACCCTTTTTAGTTTTATCTACTTTAAATAGTCTTATATTAAAAACTAATTAAAATAGATTTCTACTATTCATAGTTTTATTATTTAAAATACGATACAATAAAGATGTAAATTTGTATCAAAAAAGAAATAGGGGAATGTATGCAAGAGAATTCAATATGCTAGAAAAAATCAAAGGAAATATTAGAAGAAATAGAGGTTGGAAATATTGAGTAATAAAAAAGACTTTGATATTACAGATGATATGATTCAAGAAAATATCCCAATCGCGACAAAAATTATTCTTGACGACATTCCTTCAAACTATAAATTAAATTATATTTTTTCAAAAGGTTTTGAACGAAAAATGAAATAACAAAAATAGGAAAAAGTATAAAGTAATTTTCTAGTGTCCAGAAATAATCATCTTTTCATTTGTTATAAGAACATACAACAAGTGAAGAGATGATTTTATTGTTTTAAAAAAAGTAATTATAAGTGGTATATGTACTTTCATATGTTTATTGACATTTGTAGTACACACATTTGCTAATGAATTACAATATAAAAATATTGAATAATATTCATCTATAAAATATATAGATGATTCTATGGAAAAAATGAGTTGTATAAAATCTGGTATCTGTAGATTGACTATTTCTTATAAAATTGCAACTATAATAAGTTCTATAGAATTAAAAATAAAACCTTAGAGATTTTTGATAAGATTGTAGACTAAATTTGCCACCAAAATCGCTTTATGGTGGCAAATCGGTGGCAAATACAATATATTATTAAAATATAATCTATATAAACATTACTATTGCTTGATTATTTTAGCCACAGTTTCCACATGAGTAGAATGAGGGAACATATCTACAGGCTGTGCCTCAACACATTTAAATCCGTGCATATTTAGATAATCTAAATCCCTTGCTAAAGTAGAAGGATTACAAGAAACATAAACTATTCTTTCTGGATTCATTGAAACAATAGTTTCTAATACCTTTTCGTCACATCCCTTTCTAGGTGGGTCTACAACCACTACATTGGCAGTCTTACCCTCTCTATACATCCTAGGAACAACTTCTTCTGCCTTACCAACATAGAATTCAGCATTATGTATATTGTTTAATTTAGCATTTATCTTAGCATCTTTTATGGCATCCTCTATAATTTCTATTCCATAAACTTTTCTAGCCTTTTGTGCCAAAAATAAAGATATTGTACCTATACCACAGTAAATATCAAAAACAGTATCAGTATCCTTTAAATTTGCATATTCAAGAGCTTTATCATATAATACTTTAGTTTGGACAGGATTTACTTGGAAAAATGATAATGGTGAAATCTCAAATACTAAGTCGCCTATATAATCATTTATTTTGCCATCTCCATAGACAACTATATTTTCGCTTCCTAGAATAGCATTCGTATCTTTTTGATTTACATTTACAACCAAAGTCTTAAAACCAGGTATATTTTCCTTAAGTACTGAAGCCAATTCTTTAAGATATGGAAGTTTATTTCCATTAGCTACTAATACTACCATTACTTCTTTGGTTGTAAAACCTATTTTTGTTACCAAATGTCTAATTAACCCTGTATGAGTCTTTTCATCATATATACTTACTTTATAAGCTCTTATATATGTTTTTATTATCTTAACGATTTTATCATTTATCTCATGTTGTATTACACATTTTTCTGTTGATATTACATCATGAGTCTTCTTTTTATAAAAACCAATAATTGGAACTCCATTGTTCTTTTGTATTGGAAATTGAGCTTTATTTCTATATCTATATGGATTCTCCATTCCTATAGTATCATGAACTTCTACATCCTCTAACTTTCCTATTCTTGTAAGTACTTGCTTAACTTCATTCGTTTTCATTTCAAGTTGCTTATTATAATCTAAATCTTGTATCTGACACCCTCCACAATCTCTAAGATTGTCACTACATACTCTTTTCACTCTGAATGGAGACTTTTCTATTATCTCAACAATATCTCCTACAGCATAATTTTTCTTTACTTTATTAATCCTAACTTTAACTTTATCTTGTATTAATCCGCCCTCTACAAAAACTGTAATACCATTGTACTTTCCTACTCCTACTCCGCCTTGCCCAATGTCTACTATATCTACAATATACACCTCGTTTTTCGAAAGCATAAATCACCCTCCAATCAATCTATTATATTTAAATCTTTACAAACTCTTTTCTTTAAATTTATATTAAAATATTGCTATTAATTAAACTATATTTTTTACTAAGCTACAATATTTTATTTTACCAAAAAAAAAGGAGCTTATAAAGCCCCTTGGTAAATAAATTTATTATTTTTCTTATAAAACTCTAGTTGAACCTCTATATACCACACCTCTTGATGCATCCACAGTTACAACTTCTCCATCTTTTACTAGATTTGTTATATTAGTTGCAGACACAATAACTGGTATATCTAAATTTATACCTACAATAGCTGTATGTGATGTCATTCCACCATTTTCAGTTACTACAGCTCCTGCTTTCTCTATATAATTGTTCATTTCAGCGTCAGTAGCAGTAGAAACCAGTATGTCTCCTTCATTAAAGTCTACACAAGTATCTCCATTATTTATTACACGAACTTTACCTTCTACTGTTTGAGTACCTACACCTATACCTTGCACGATTTCTTCGCTTATTACATGAACCTTTATTAAGTTAGTAGTTCCGCTTACTCCTACTGGTACTCCAGCAGTTATAACTACCAATTCTCCATTATCTATATAATCTGCTTGTCTAGCTGCTTCAATCGCTTTTTCTATAACTTCATCTGTATTTCCTGCAACAGAAGATTTAACTGGGTAAACCCCCCATGTAAGAGCTAGTTTATTCATAGTCTTTTCATTATTTGTAGTAGCTATTATTGGAGATTTTGGTCTAAACTTAGATACCATTCTGGCAGTGTATCCTGAAGAAGTAGATGTTATTATAGCTGATGCATTTAAATCCACTGCCGTTGTACAAGTTGCATGACTTATTGCATCTGTTACTGTAACATTATTAGTACCATGTTCCTTTAATAATCTGTCATAGTCTAAAGTCTCTTCTGTTCTTTTTGCTATTGTAGCCATCATTTTTACTGCCTCTACAGGATATTTTCCAGCAGCAGTTTCTCCAGATAACATTATCGCATCTGTTCCATCATATATAGCATTGGCAACATCTGTAACTTCTGCTCTTGTCGGTCTTGGATTTCTTATCATAGAATCAAGCATTTGAGTAGCAGTTACAACTGGCTTTGCTAATTCATTACATTTTTTTATCATCATTTTTTGAACTATTGGCATCTCTTCAGTTGGTATCTCAACACCTAAGTCACCTCTAGCTACCATTATACCATCAGAAACTTTTAATATTTCGTCTAGGTTCTCTACACCTTCTTGGTTTTCTATTTTAGATATTATTTGTATATCAGTTGCATTATTGTTCTCTAATACTTCTCTTATTGCTAGTACATCAGATGCCTTTCTTACAAAAGAAGCAGCTATATAATCTATTCCTTGACTTATTCCAAACTCTATATCGCTTATATCTTTAGGAGTTATTGCTGGTAAATTTATTTTAACACCAGGTACATTTACTCCTTTGTGATTTTTGACTACTCCTGAATTTTCAACAATACAAACTATATCTTCTCCATTTATTTCTTTTACTCTTAGACCAACTAAACCATCATCTATTAGTATAGAATCTCCTGCTTTAACGTCTTCAGCAAGACCTTTATAACTTACTGTACACATTTCTTTAGTTCCTATAATATCTTTCATAGTTATAGTGAACTTTTGTCCTTCTTCTAAAAATACCTCTGGGTCTTCAAAATTACCTGTTCTAATTTCTGGACCTTTAGTGTCTAATAATATAGCAACTGGCTTATTTAATTTTTCTCTAACTTTCTTTGCCATATCTATTCTTTCCTTATGTTCTTCATGTGAACCATGAGAAAAGTTAAATCTACACACATTTAGACCATTTTGCATAAGTTGAGTTAAAACTTCCTCGCTTTGTGATGCTGGACCTAGTGTACAAACAATTTTTGTCTTCTTTACATTATTTAACATATTTGCTCCTCCTGAGATATTATTCCACAGATTTATTTTTAATACTAAAACTTATATAGATAATATTTTTGCCATCTCATAAGCTTCTTTATCAAATACTTTCTTTTGAGCTAAAGCCTCGCTTATTTCTAAGTCAATTATTTTGTTTTCTTTTATTCCTACAACTCTTGCTGATTTTCCATCTAATAATAATTCTACTGCTCTTACTCCAAGTCTGCTTGCTAGTATTCTATCAGATACAGTTGGGCTTCCTCCTCTTTGGACATGACCCAATACAGTTACTCTTAAATCTGCTCCTGACTCTTTTTTCAGTTCCTTTTCTAAATCGCTGGCGCTTCCGACTCCTTCTGCTAAAACGATTATACTATGTCTCTTACCTCTTTTTTGAGTAGTCTTTAATCTTAGAGCAACCTCATCTACTGTAATATCTACTTCTGGTACTATTATAGTTTCCGCTCCTCCTGCAAGACCTGCATATAAAGCCAAATCTCCACAGTGTCTTCCCATAACTTCTACTATATTAACTCTTTCATGAGATGATGATGTATCTCTTATCTTACCTATAGCATCTATAATAGTATTCATTGCAGTATCAAATCCTATAGTATAATCTGTATATGCTAAATCATTATCTATAGTTCCTGGTATACCTATAGCTGGGAATCCTAAGTCACTAAGTTTTTGAGCTCCTGCAAATGAACCATCCCCACCAATTACAACTAAGCAATCGATTTTATACTTCTTAAGAATTTTTACTGCTTTTAATCGACCTTCTTCTGTTTTAAATTCTTCACATCTAGAAGATTTTAATATAGTTCCTCCTCTGTGTATAATATCTCCAACAGAAGATAGGTTCATTTCAGTTAAATCTTCTTCTAGTAATCCCTTATATCCTCTATTGATTCCATATACTTTGCATCCATAATATATTGCTGATCTCACAACCGCTCTAATCGCAGCATTCATTCCTGGAGCATCTCCTCCACTTGTTAGTAATCCTATAGTTTTCATTTTTTACCTCCTTGGATTTTATGTCAATTTTTTATTATAATCGTTGTTATTGTATTCTAATGGACTTTTTTTGTCCCTATATCACTTTTCAATCCCATCAAGACTAAAAAAATTAAATGTCCTTAAATGTCCATTTTGTGATATTATATCACAAAACGGACAATATTTTTCATATTATTATAATATATTTAGATTTTTATATAAAAAATCAAGCTTTTATTTTTATGTTATCTTTAGGAAGTAACTTTTCTAAGTTATTTATGAATTCATCACATATACAAGTTAATGCTCCAGTCATTTTATATGCTTTACGTTTACCATTTATATTTTCATCCATAGGATATAAGTATATACTGTCATTGCCTGGATATTGTTTGGCTATTTCTACAATATTATTAGTTGTATCAGTATCAGACATACTATCTATTTTCAAATACAATTTTTTACCATTTTCTGCTTTAATATTCTCCACATTTCTAGTTCTTCCTGAATTGTAGCTTCTAGCTGTAAAGTCAGTATCATCATTTATATCTTTTATCTCTCTAGCTATAAGTTTTGCATTTTCGCCTTCTTTTATACTTAATGTTCCTTTTACATAGATTATATTATCTTCATTTAAAATGACATTGTATTTTTGTAATAGTTGAGGGAAAACTACTATTTCTATAGCACCATACAAATCTTCTAATTCAATAAATGCCATAATTTCATTTCGTTTTGTAGTTTTTATAGTTTTAGTTACAATCATTCCACCCATTATAACATCTGTTTCATTCATTTGTAGATATGATTCTTCTTCTTCTTTTAATGAATTCAATTTTCCATTATCCATAGACGTTTTTTCTTGCAATTCTTTTTCAAATTGTGATAAAGGATGTCCACTTACATACATTCCCAAGACTTCTTTTTCAAGGTTAAGTCTCTCTCTTTCTTCATACTCTTGCCTTTTAGGCAAACTATATATTTGTTGAAAATCACTATCTTCTTCATTGTCTCCAAAAGCATCAAATAGAGAAATTTGACCTTGGACATTTTTCTTTCTATCCATAGAGACACTTTCTAATAAACTTTCATAACCAGCCATTAGACTAGCCCTATTTTCACTTATATTATCAAAAGCTCCACATTTTATTAGACTTTCTATTACTCTCTTATTTGTATCTTTTTGGTCTAATCTTTTGACTAAATCTACTAAATCTACAAATAATCCATTAGATTCTCTTTCATCAATTATATTGTTTATTATATTTACACCAACATTTTTTACAGCTGCTAGACCAAATCTTATATGGTCACCTTCAACTGAAAATTTTGAAAAACTCTTATTTATATCTGGAGGCAGTACATCTATTTCTAGTGCTTTACATTCTCTTATATATTCAACTACCTTATCAGTATTTCCCATTACACTAGTTATCAATGCTGCCATAAACTCAACCGGATAGTATGTTTTTAGATAAGCTGTCTCATATGCTAAAACTCCATATGCAGCTGCATGTGATTTATTAAATGCATAACGAGCAAAGTCTATCATGTCATCAAATATTTTATTAGCTATTTCCTCTTCTACACCATTTCTAATACAACCTGCAATTTCTAAGTTACCATCTTCATCAAACTTACCATGAATAAAATACTGTCTTTCTTCTTCCATTACATCCATCTTTTTCTTACTCATGGCTCTTCTAACCAAGTCACTTCGTCCATAACTATATCCACCTAAATCTCTAACAACCTGCATAACCTGTTCTTGATATACCAAACAACCATATGTTACTTCCATTATAGGCTTTAATTTCTCATGTAGGTATGTTACATCTTTTGGGTTACTTTTATTTTTTATATATGCAGGTATGGAGTCCATTGGTCCTGGTCTAAATAAGGATATTCCCGCTACGATGTCTTCAAAATTGTCTGGTCTCAGTTGTTTCATAAAACTTCTCATCCCAGCACTCTCCAATTGAAATACCCCTAACGTATTTCCAGATGAAAGCATCTCATATACCTTTGGGTCATCATAATCCATCTTTGAAAAATCTATTTTTTCTGTATAGTTTTTTATGACTCTATTCTTTTCTATTAAATCAAGTGTATCTCTTATAACTGTAAGAGTTCTTAGCCCTAGAAAGTCCATCTTTAAAAGCCCAAGTTCTTCAAGTGTTGTCATAGTAAATTGTGTTGTGATTGCATCTTGATGCTTGTATAAAGGTACATACTCATCTACAGGATTTTTTGATATAACTACTCCTGCTGCATGAGTAGAAGCATGTCTTAGCATACCTTCTATCTGTTTTGATATATTTATTATCTCTTTTGTTTCTGGGTCTTGGTCATACAATTCTTTAAGATTAGGATTTGTATCCAAAGCCTTATCTATTGTCATTCCCAAAGCAAACGGAATTTCCTTGGCTACCTTGTCAACTTTATTGTAACCTATATCCAATACTCTTCCAACATCCCTTATTGCAGCTTTTGCACCCATTGTTCCAAAAGTTATTATCTGTGCAACATGGTCATCACCATATTTTCTCTTCACATAATCTATAACTTCTTCTCTTCTCTCATAACAAAAATATGACGATAGGTAATCCTTTGAAGTTATCTCCAGATTTTCCCCCGTCCCACACCGTGCGTGAGACTTTCACCTCACACGGCGTTCCCTCGTTTGAATTGTAGATATATTATGCGACCAATTTAAAATCTATCGGTTCTAAATTTGCTTGTTTTCTTAATTGGTTAAATTTTGATTTCGATTTAACTGTCCAATCTTTTGATGATTGTAGAATTAATTTAATATTAGTTGAGTGTATAAGTTTATGTATATCCTTATGAACTATAATTAAGTTATCATATTTATCTGTTCCACCAGATTTTAGTGGAACTTTATGATGGCAATGTACTTCATCTGTGAATAACCTAATTCCAGTTATATAACATTTTCCATTTTGACCTACAAATCTTGATATTCTGTTATCTATATATTCAACACTTCTTTTACCAAAGTTACCTCTTCTTAAAGCTTCTAATTCTTGTGGTAATACTACGGTTAATGTATTATGAATTCGGTTTCTACCAATTTCAGTATACGGTGTAACCTCTGGATGAATTTGTAGTGGCTTTGTAAAATGTACAAATGGTATCGGATATAAAGTTATATTACAACATCTGTCTAAACTTCCACTATATCCTTTATAGAATGTCTTAAATACTTCATTCTTTTCACCTTTTTCGGTTATTATATGCCTTCGTTTAAGAGTTTTATATTTACCATACACTAAATACATTATGTCATGAAAATCTTGTCTTACATCAGTTGCTACTTTGTAGTAGTTATGAATTCCTAATGTAAATCCATTAAGATTTTTAGATTTATCCATACTTGGACTTTTACTTAAATCTTTTAACTTACTCTTGTATACTCCTGTAATTTTCGATTTTCTCTTAGGCTCTATTTTACTTTGAGAAACATATCCTAATTGAGATGTTCCTTTTGACACTGCTCGTAGTCTTATTCCTAAGAAATCCGACCCATTTTTTCTTAAATTAGTTACTTTACTTTTTTCTTCACTAATTTCTAAATCAAGCCTGTCATTCAACCAAAGTTTGGAAGCCATAAATAATTTCTTAGCATTTGTCCTGCTATCAGTAAATATCTTAAAGTCATCTGCATATCTAACAATGTAACATGGTTTTAACTTACTATTTTTAAGTGCAACTATCTTAGAACTTGGTTGTTTGTATATGTGATTAGTAGTTTTAGTTTCCCATTGGTTGGAAATCCACCAATCAAATTCATTAAGTACAATATTTGCAAGTAGTGGAGATAATATTCCTCCTTGTGGTATACCTTTAGTTGGTATACCCTCACCTACCATTTCTGCTTTTAACATTTTGCTTATTATGCACAATAATTTCTTATCTCTTACACCAATAGTCCAAAGTTGTTTCATTAATTTACCATGATTTACATTGTCAAAGAACCCTTTTATATCTACATCAACTACAAAATGATTTTTACTATGATTGATTAAATGCTGACACCTTGCAATTGCATGATGTGTACTTCTGTTAGGTCTAAACCCAAAACTTGATTTATGGAATTTACCTTCACATATGGGTTCTAATATTTGTAAGATACATTGTTGAATGAGTCTATCTTCAATTGTAGGTATTCCTAATGGTCTTTGTTTTCCATTACTTTTTGGTATGAACACTCTTCTTACAGGATTAGGTCTGTAATAACTTAATCTCTGTCGCACAATATTTATTAATTTGTCTTTAGATAAATATTCTAAATATTTAATAGTGTGTCCATTTACACCTTTTGTTTTGCTACCAGTATTTCTTTTGATTGTTCTATATGCTTTCATAATGTTATCTTCACTTATGATTAATTCATACAGTTTATCAAAATATCTACCTTCGCTTGATTTCTTATACAAATCATCTAATATTTCTTGTTGCCCATAATATTCATTATTTCTTAGGACTTTTCTTTTCTTCATCTTTTGTTCAGTCAACTAATCATCTCCTTTCCAAGAAGTAAACTTCTTTGAGATTTTCGTTTCTATTAGTCTTACAAGAACCTGAACTATCGCAAATTTTTAAACATAATATTTAATCTACTCAAACGACTTGAGCCTATCCCTCCATCACTTATTATCATGACTTCTTTGGTACTGTGGCTCTACTCTCACCTTGATTAATTAAGGTTATAGATAATTAATCTATCATTTCCCTTAAAACACTTCTTTGACAGTTATATCTCCATGTTCAAGGCTTTCCACGTTCCAATACTCCTATCTTTACCGTATATCCTTAGGTGCTACCTAAATACCGTCATCAATCCAATTCCCTGTAAGAATTGTAGGATTTTCTTAACACAGCCTTTACTCATCCTTCTGATGATAAACCAAATTTGGTTCTCTTAGCATTTCTACTAAGCGACATTCACGATAAGTCAGTCAGTAGTTCGTCCCCATTACACATTTTGGATACTCACCATAGATATACTTCATAGACATCCGACATATCAATTACAGCTAATTAAACCTTTCCTCGACTTAACTCGTTAGGGTAATTTTTCTGCCGACTTCAACGAGCTTTACACAACTTCATAATAACTTAATCCATTGCATATCGTAATCTTAATGGCAATTCTTCAAAGCGTTACCTTATCATTTAATTGCTCAGAGTATTAGTTCTCCTAAGTTTTTGTAACTTAGTGGGCAATCTTTTCAATTACCAACGTGTCGCACCTATATCTATATCTGGCATAGATATACGTTCTGGGTTTAAAAAACGCTCAAATAACAGAGAATACTTTATTGGGTCTATATCGGTTATCTTAAGTGTGTATGCTACTATTGAACCAGCTGCACTACCTCTACCTGGCCCTACTATAATATTATTTTCTTTAGAAAAGTTTATGAAATCCCAAACAATTAAAAAGTACTCTACATAACCCATTTTTTCAATTACATCTAATTCATAATTTAATCTCTCTAGTATCTCATCACTAGGATTATCATATCTCTCTTTCAGCCCATTAAAACATAACTCTCTTAAATAAGTTTCTGGTGTATATCCTTCTGGAACATCATATTTAGGAAGATGTATAGTATTAAAGTCAAACTCTACATTACACATATCAGCTATTTTCATAGTATTGTCAATAGCTTCTAATGCGTATGGAAATAATTCTTCCATTTCTTCTCTTGATTTTAAATAAAACTCATCACTACCAAATCTCATTCTATTTGGGTCATTTAATGTTTTTCCCATTTGAATACACATAAGGACATCATGTATTTTTGAATCTTCCTTATTTACATAGTGAACATCATTAGTAGCAACTAGTGGAATACCAGTCTCTTTTGATAACTTGACCAATCCAGAATTTACTTCTTTTTGTTCAGGTAAATTATGGTCTTGAATTTCCAAAAAGAAATTTTCTTCACCAAATATATTTCTGTAATCAATAGCAAATTGTTTTGCTTTTTCATAATTTCTATTCATTAAAGCACGTGCTACATCTCCTGCAAGACATGCAGAAAGTGCTATAATTCCCTTATTGTGCTTTTTAAGTTCTTCCATGTCAACTCTAGGCTTATAATAAAAACCTTCTACATATGAAGTGGAAACTATTTTTATTAAATTTTTATAGCCTTCCATATTCTTAGCTAATAGAACTAAATGTCCTTGATATTTATCATAGTTTGGGTCTTTATCTCTAAGTCCACGTGCAGCTGTATAAACTTCACACCCTATAATTGGCTTTATTCCTTCTTTTATCGCTGTTTTGTAAAAATCTATAACACCAAACATACAACCATGGTCAGTGATAGCTATTGAGCTCATGTTTAACTCCTTAGCCCTTTTTATAAGTTTTTTCACCCTCGAAAATCCATCAAGTAAACTATACTCAGTATGTACATGAAGATGAGCAAAATCTTTGTTCATTAAATCACCTCCTGTTTTATAAATTTAATTTTACCACAAATATACGTCTTAAAACAAAAACAGAGACTTTTATCTCAAAATAGGAATTAACTTCAACATATCCCATTATATGTTAGAAATTAATGCTTATTCTGAGATTGTCCCCTCAATTTAGTGTAATGATTTTTTTTTCAAATCTGTTGCGATTTCTTCTATTTTTCTAAGCCTATGATTGACACCAGATTTTCCTATTGGTGGTTCTAACATCTCTCCAAGTTCTTTGAGAGTCATATCCTCATACTCAATTCTAATCTTAGCTATTTCCTGTAAATTCTCTGGCAAACTGCTAATTCCTATAGTTTCTTGTATGAGCTTAATATTTTCTACTTGTCTTACTGCTGCGTTTACTGTTTTAGAAAGGTTAGCTGTTTCACAATTTACTATCCTGTTTACATTATTTCTCATTTCTTTTACTATTTTAGTATTTTGAAGACTTAAAAGAGCGTGGTGTCCCCCTATAATACTCAATAAATCTGATATTTGTTCACTTTCTTTAATATAAACAACATGATTATTTTTTCTAGCCACAATTTTACTATTAAAACCTAAAGAGTTTATAAGTTCTTTTAGAGAATCCGCAAATTCCTCGTTATTAGTTACAAATTCCATATGATAATTCTTTTCTGGGTCACTTATAGAACCTCCACCAAGAAAAGCTCCTCTTATGAAAGCTCTTTTACATCCTTCATGTTTAACTAAACTCTCTGAAATTCTGTTTATAGTAAAAAATCCTTCTTTATTTTCAAGTATACCTAATTTTTTTAATAACATTTCTGAACCCATTTCACTTGTTACCATTAATACATAACTGTTATTTCTCTTCAACATTTGATTTTTATTTACAGAGATTGTGGTATTAATATTGAAATTCTTTTTTAATAACTTAAATACCTTACGAGCTATTGAATTCAATTCTGTTGTTATCTTTAGATTTAGTTTTTTATATCCAACAATTTGTATACTTCCCCCTGATTTGACTAGAGCTGATAATTCAGCTATATTACAACATTCATTCCCAGATACAATTCTTGCTAGTTCATTTTTGGTTTCAGTTGAAAAAGACATCTCTATCACCTATTAACTAATTTTTCTTTAACCTTTTTTTTATTTCTTGTAAGGCAACCTTTATTATCTCCTTTTCATCATCATACCTAGCTAGGTCTACTACTCTATCTAGATGGATAAATTTAGCATCAATAAAGCCTTCCTCTTTTTGTGGAATAGTATCCATATTCTTCGCTTGCATTAAATACCAAAAAACTGTTTTATGAACTGCTCTATTTTCATCCCAGTTTTCTTTAAATGTATAGTGTATTTCTCCTAAATATTTCAATATATCTGCTTTTACTCCAGTTTCTTCACTTACTTCACGCAATGCTGCCTCTTGGTTATTTTCCCCTTCTTCTACTTTTCCTTTAGGTAACACCCAATCTCCATTGAACTTCCTTAGTAAAAGAATCGTATTGCCAAACAGGACTACACCACCAGCACTAACCTCTTCTCTCATCGATGTTCACTCCTTAAAACTAACATAATGATAAGGATTTCTACGCAATTTTTTAAAATCCTTTTTTACTAACTTTTGTTGTAATTATGATTTAGGGCTAACTCAATAACTATGTTAGATATATACTTTGCATCATGTCTTATATAATTATTTTTTATTTCAATTAAATTCTTTTCTATAGTTTTTATACCCATCTCTTTTAATTTATCTTTTTGCTTTTTATCTAACAAAACTTGCCCTGCTCCATCTTGTCTGTATAGGTCAAGCATCTCTTCTGGCAATATTTCATTGTTTGCGATTACATAATCTATTAAATTCTCATCAGTGTGCTTTACTATAGCATTAACATGCTCTAATACATTGTATCCTTCTGTTTCACCTGGTTGAGTCATTATATTTGATATATATACTTTTGGAGCCATAGACGATTTAATAGCTTCTACAATACCCTCTACAAGTAGATTTGGTATTATACTTGTATATAAGCTTCCAGGACCCATAATTATAATGTCAGCGTCATAAATAGATGCAATAACATCCTTTAATGGTTTAACATCTTTTGGATTTAAGAAAATTTTGTCAATAGAGCTTTTTTGACTTCTTGATTCTTCAGGTATGCTAGATTCTCCATTTATTATGTTGCCATTTTCTAATTTGGCAACTAAGTTTACATCTTCCAAAGTTACTGGCAAAACTCTTCCTGTTATAGCAAAAATCTCACTTAATTTATATACAGCTTTTTCAAAGTTTCCATATAGTCCATTCATAGCAGCCAAAAATAAATTTCCAAAACTCTGCCCTTTTAAAAGCCCTTCTGTAAACCTATATTGCATAACTTCATTCATAGTTGGCTCTATATTTGCAAGTGCTAATAGACAGTTTCTTATGTCTCCTGGTGGAAGCATTCCTAAGTCTTCTCTCAATACTCCTGAACCTCCACCATCATCAGCAACAGTTACAATTGCAGTTATATTTTGTGTAGTATGTTTAAGACCTCTTAAAAATACTGATTGACCAGTACCTCCACCTATCACAACTACATTTGGGTCTCTATTTTCAACAATGGACCTTTGAAATAGTTTTACTTTTTCATTTTTTGCTTTTTTATATATAAATAACGATACAATTAATGCAATCCAACCTAAAATTCCTACAATAATAAGTAATTTAGCCATGTTTGCCTCCATTATCGCAACATAGAGTCTCTATGTTTCTTTACAACTCTATATCCCTTATTAGATAAATCCTCCGCTATAAGATTTGTTATAGTAACTGACCTATGTCTTCCACCTGTGCATCCAACACCAATTACTAGATGTTGTTTTCCTTCCTCTATATATTGAGGCACTAAAAAATGAATCATATCTAAAAGTTTCACATAAAATTCTTCACTGATTTTAGAATTCATAACATAATCTCTAACTTCTTTATCATCACCAGTTTTAGCTCTTAACTC
This sequence comes from Clostridioides difficile, assembly GCF_900243075.1. Lineage (GTDB taxonomy): Bacteria > Bacillota > Clostridia > Peptostreptococcales > Peptostreptococcaceae > Clostridioides > Clostridioides difficile_D. The sequence continues at coordinate 26,013 of NZ_OEZH01000031.1, read as the reverse complement.
TTCAACGTAATAGGGATTTGGAAGAAATCTTACATCGAATACTAAATCTGCATCAGCAAGTATACCATGTTTAAATCCAAAAGATACCACAGAAATAGTTAGGTTTGGATTATCTTCACCAGAAGAATATATTTTCTTTATTTCTTCTTTAAGGTCTTTTGGTTTCATATTAGTTGTATCAATTATACATGTAGATAATGCCTTTAAAGGCTCCATTATTTTTCTTTCCATCTTTATGCCTTCTGGAATCTGCATGTCTTTTGCCAATGGATGATTTCTTCTTGTCATTTTATATCTCTTCAACAATACATCATCGTTACAATCCAAATATACCATTTCATATTCATAATTTTCTTTTTCCAAGTAATTTAAGCTTTCATGAAGAGCTTCAAAAAACTTTCTTCCTCTTATATCTATCCCTAGAGCAACTTTATCAATACTTGAATTTGGTTGATAACATAATTCTGCAAATTTAGTTATCAAAGCAGGAGGTAGATTATCTACACAATAAAATCCCATATCCTCTAAAGCTCTCATTGTCTCACTTTTTCCAGATCCTGAAAGACCTGTAACTATAACAAATTTCATTGCTAACTCCTCCCTTTTATCTTATGTTTATCATATTATAATGTTTTCTACTAACGATATATCCAGATTAGAGTCATATATAGTCTTCATAGCTAGCCCAAAATCACCAACTCTTTCTGGACAATGTGCATCTGAACCTATTATAAATTTATTTTCTAACTCTTTTATCTCATTTAATTGGTTCACATTCAAAAAAGAATGACTACTATTTATTTCAAGTCTAGTGTCTGTCTTTTTTGCTATTTTTGCTACTTCTTCTATATACACATCTCCTTTGTCTCCAGGATGAGTAATTATAAAAATATCATTATTACTTATCGCGTTTATTACAGCTTTTGTATTATATTCTTTTGCTTTTTCAGTTTTGAAAATATAATTATTACAATGATTTAATAAACTTTTGAATGATGTAGGAGTAGAACCAAAATGATAGCCAGCCATAATATAGTCAAATTCCCTAATAAATTTATCATCCATGTCTATATTACCTTTGTCATCTAATATATTACACTCCATACCTAAAAGTATATTTATATCACTATACTTATCATTTAAATAATTTACTTCTTCTCTCATTTTAACAATATCTTTTTTCTTTACACCATACGCGATATGTTTGTAACTATGGTCTGATATTCCTATTGTCTTTATTCCCTTAGAAATGGCCACCTTTACATTGTCCTCAATAGTTCCTTTACCATGACTATATAATGTATGTGTATGATAATCAGCCAGTATTTTCATCTGTTAATCCTCTCCAAGTATTTTGACTTCTTCTTCCAACATAACTCCAAACTTGGCATATACAGCACTTTTTATAACATATATTAAGTCTAAAATATCTTTAGCACTTGCTTCTCCTTGATTAACTACAAATCCACAGTGCTTCTCAGATACTTGTGCTCCTCTTAAAGTAAGACCTCTTAATCCAGTTTCTTCTATTAATTTACCTGCAAAATATCCTGTTGGTCTTTTAAATGTACTTCCTGCACTAGCAAAATTTAACGGTTGTTTAGTTATTCTTCTCGTTGCTAAATCATCCATTAAACTTTTTATTTCATCATAATTTCCTTTTTGTAATTCTAATTCTGCTGATAAAGCTATATACCCGTTTTTCGATATTATACTTCTTCTATACCCAAATTCCATCTGTTCATTTGCAAGTTCAAAGATATTTCCTTCCATATCCATCAGTCTTACTGACTTTACTATATCCTTCATTTCACCACCATATGCTCCAGCATTCATGGCTAATGCTCCTCCTAATGTTCCAGGTATACCTGATGCAAACTCAAATCCTTTTAATTCTTGTTTTTGAAGAGCTTTACCTAGAACTGATAACAAAGCTCCTGACTGAGCAGTTATCCTAGTATCATTTATCTCATAAGAATTGAAATTATCTGCTAATTCTATTACTACTCCTCTTATTCCACCATCTTTAATTAAAATATTTGAACCATTTCCAATTATTAAATATGGAATAGATTCTTTTTTTACCAACTGAAGTACATTTTTTAATTGCTCTTCAGTTCTAGGTCTAACTAATATATCTGCTGGTCCTCCTACCCTGAATGAAATATGCTTTTTCATAGGTTCATCGACTTTTATATCATCTTTACTTAATATATTTAATAAATTTTCATATATATCTTGATTATTCATTGTATTTCCTCCCAAATTATACTAAACTTTAGCTGTCATTATTATTTAATTTACATTAATATATAGTATTAACTATATTCAATAATATATGATTTTGCTTATCATATGGACTTTATATTTTAAGTTTCTTAATTACAAACTATATTCAATAAATATATAATAAAGTAAAAAAAAAAAAATAACAACATATAAAAGAATATAAATAATTAAAAAAAAGCATCAATATCACTGATATCAATGCTTTAAAAGGCAATTTAATTCATATTATTTATCTAACTATTTTTAACATAGCAAAGATAATAAATTCCCCCAACTACTATGGAACCTCCAACGATATTTCCAAGTGTTACAACTACCAAATTAGTTATGAATTGAACCATAGTTATATTTGCTCCTAATGCCATTCCCATTGGTATAAAAAACATGTTTGCAACACTATGTTGGAATCCACATAGCACAAATAGCATTATTACTGTCCAGCATGAAGCCAATTTTGACATTATATCTTGAGACGCTGTAGACATCCATACAGCTAAAACTACTAGAATATTACAAAGTATTGCTTTTAAAAACATTGAAACTACAGTTGAATTAACTTTAGCTTCTGCCACAGCTATAGCTTTTGTAGCTGCATCCCCTGTTAATGTAGAAGAATAAAATACAAGTGCTACTAATAAAATTGAACCTACTAAATTTGCAAAATAAACCAGTCCCCAGTTTCTTAACATTTTTCCTAATGTTATTTTTTTGTCCATAAGGGCAATAGCCATTAAAGTGTTTCCAGTGAATAACTCTGCTCCTGCTACCACTACAAGCATAAGACCTACTGGAAAGACCATTGCACTTAAAAAGCTAGCTACTCCTGGGTCTATCTTGCCAAAAGTTTGACTAACTATCATACTTCCCAATGCCCCAAAACCTATAAATGCTCCTCCAAATAAACCCAATAAAATTGCATTTTGTGTTGAAATGTTTGCTTTTTTTATGCCTGCACTTATAGTTGCTTGTGCAGTTTCCCCAGGTGTCAAGAATCCTTTACTCATAAATCCTTCCCCCTTAAAAATTATACTTTCCCTTGTCTTTTTATGGCAATAATTATATAATAACAATATGATATATAATAAATTTTATTAACATAAAAAATATACTATATGCTTATATATACTTGTCTCACATAATTATATTATTTATTATATAACAACTTTGTTAATTTCGAAATAATTTATATTGAATTTGAAAAATTTACCTTTCAATTATTTATTTTACTTTTTTATTGTTGAGGTATTATATATAATAGATATATGTTTGTGTTATTATATATAATTACTTATTTTAATAAAAATTTGAAGGAGGAAATTTTATGTTTGATATATCATTTTTCGAAATGTCAATATATGAAATAACAGTTACTGCAATATATATAATTAATTTCATGGTTATACTGAACCTTATCTTTAGGGAAAAAAGAAACATAAATACAACTTTAACATGGCTTCTTATATTAGTATTGATTCCTGCACTTGGATTCATACTTTATATAGCTTTTGGTAGAAATATTTCAAAAAACAATATGTTTAGACTGAAAGAAAAGGATGATAAGATAATCAAAAGTAATATACTCGATACTCAGGTTAAACTCCAATCTACATCTGAAATTGATTCAGATATACATCAACATAAGGATATGATTTATGCATTGGCTAATTCAAATAATGCTCATTATACCAATAATAACGATGTGTGGATTTATGCTGAGTCTAGTCAATTTTTTAACAGTCTTCTTGAAGAACTTAAAAAAGCTAAAAAATATATAAACATACAATTTTATATTTTCAAAGATGACAAAATCGGAACTGAAATAATAGACATTCTAGTAGATAAGGCTAAAGAAGGTGTTGAAGTAAGACTTTTATTTGACGCAGTTGGTGGTAGAACACTAAAAAATAGTACACTTTCCAGACTTAAAGAAAGTGGTGTTAAAGTCGGAAGCTTCTTCCCATCATTCTTAAAAATTGTAAACTTTAACTTAAACTATAGAAATCACCGAAAAATTGTTGTCATTGATGGTAAAGTAGGATTTGTAGGTGGATATAATGTTGGTGATGAATATTTAGGCAGAAATCCAAAATTTGGTCTATGGAGAGATACACACACTAAGCTTACTGGTGATTGTGTAATTGACCTAAATATGAGATTTATCCTTGATTGGAGATACACAACTAAAGAAGATTTAGACTTAGAAAAGTACTTTACAGAAGAAGAAGCAGACTCTAATCATCTTTCTGAAAACATTGGAATTCAGATAGTATCAAGCGGTCCAGATATATCAGAACTTGACGAGATTAAATATGGTTACCTTAAAATGATTCAGAAAGCTAGAAAGTATATATACATACAGAGTCCTTATTTAATACTTGACTCAACATTTATAGATACTTTAAAAATAGCTTGTTTATCTGGTGTTGATGTGAGAATTATGATTCCTTCTAAACCTGACCATCCTTTTGTATACTGGGCATCATATTCATATGCTGGAGAACTTTTAAAGTTTGGAGCTAAAATCTATACTTATGGTCAAAATGCATTTTTACATGCTAAGACAATAGTTATAGATGACTCTATCTGTTCTATAGGAACAGCTAATATGGATATAAGAAGTTTCGAGCTTAATTTTGAAGTGAATGCATTTATGTACTCTTCAAAAAAAGCATTGGAACAAAGAATTATATTTGAAAATGATATTTTAAATTCAAAAGAAATAACATTAGATATATATAATTCTAGGTCTACTTATATAAAAATTAAGGAATCAATTTCCAGACTATTATCAGCAGTTTTATAAATCTTTTATTTTATAAAAATTTTACATTTTGGTTTATTTTTTAAAGTTTTTTATATGTATTATTTTTTTTTTATTGAATTTAGCTCATTTTTTTTATTTTTTTTAACTATTCTGAATTATTTTATATTATAATAGACTAGTATAGTTTTTATTTTTAATAGGTAACTTTTTTGCATTGTTTTTATGAATAAAGAAATTGTTGTATATTATTCTTTCTTTATTGTTTTGGTTTTGTTCACCCACATAATGTTGGGGTCAACTCATGGTTAATTATTTTATGAAAAATAATAACTTTAAAAAGAAAAGGGGGATTTGTTATGTGCGATTTTATTTCACACAACAAGCAATTATTTGACGAACTAGATATATTTATTGACTCTCTTGCAACAAAGGAAGGTGCGTTAATACAAGTTCTACATGAAGCCCAAGGTATATTTGGATATCTTCCAAAAGAAGTTCAGCTTCATGTTGCTAGAAAACTTGGAGTAGCTCCTGCAAAGGTATATGGGGTTGTTACATTCTATTCTTATTTTACTACAGAACCTGTAGGTAAGTATAAAATCAGTGTCTGTCTAGGTACTGTATGTTTTGTAAAAGGTGCTGACAAAATCTTAAGTGCTTTTGAAAAACAACTTGGCATAAAAGTTGGAGAAACTACTAGTGATTTTAAATTTTCTTTAGAAGGTTTAAGATGTTTGGGGGCATGTGGTTTAGCTCCAGTTGTTACTGTAAATGGTAAAGTTTATGGTAAAGTAAAACCTGACCAAGTAAGCGAAATATTAGATACTTATAGAGAATTAGAATTGAATTGTTAAGAGGGGTGAATAAATAATGCGTAAAGTAAATTCATTTGATGAATTAAAAGTTTTAGCTGATGAGCTGAAACCTAATCTTAGCTTAAGAAAAAATTATTCTAAGGAAAATGTATTAAGAAGAGAATTACTTGTTTGTTGTGATACTGGATGTACATCTTCAAACAGTCTAGAAATAGTTAGTGAATTAGAAAATGAAATAAAGAAATCAGGAATCCAAGACAAAGTTAGTGTTCGTTTGACAGGTTGTTTTGGTTTCTGTGCTCAAGGTCCTATTGTAAAAGTTTATCCTGATAACGTTTTCTATGTAAAGGTTGATCCATCTGATGCTGAAAAGATAGTTCAAAGTCACTTAATTAGAAATACAGTTGTTGAGGAATTATTATATGAAGAAGAATCTTTAAGTAAAAAAGTAGAAGAACAAGAAGAAATGTCTTTCTACAAAAAACAGTTACGTATAGCTTTAAAAAATTGCGGTCTTATAGACCCAGATAGTATAGAAGAATATATTGCCAATGATGGTTATTTAGCTCTAGGCAAATGTTTAACTTCTCTTACTCCTCAAGAAGTTATTGCACAGGTAAAAACTTCTGGTCTTCGTGGTAGAGGTGGAGCTGGTTTCCCTACAGGTTCTAAATGGGAAGCTGCTTCAAAAAATCCAGCTGGTCCAACAGATAAAAAGTTCGTTGTATGTAATGCTGATGAAGGTGACCCGGGTGCATTTATGGATAGATCTGTACTTGAAGGTGACCCACATAGTGTACTAGAAGCTATGGCAATATGTGGATATGCTATAGGTTCTGACACAGGATACATATACATAAGAGCAGAATATCCAAAATCTATAGAAAGATTAAAAGTAGCTATAGCCCAAGCTGAAAAATACGGTTTACTTGGTGAAAATATCTTAGGTACTGGATTTAACTTTAAATTAGAATTAAAATATGGTGCAGGTGCTTTTGTTTGTGGTGAAGGTACAGCTCTAATGCATTCAATTGAAGGTAGACGTGGTGAACCTAGAATGAAGACTTATAGTTCTTCTAAGAGTGGTTTATGGAAATCACCTACTTGCTTAAATAACGTTGAGACTTTTGCTAATATACCTGCAATTATACTTAACGGTGGAGATTGGTTTGCTAATTTAGGTACTGAAGATTCTAGTGGTACTAAAGTCTTTGCTCTTGGTGGAAAAGTAGAAAATGTAGGACTTGTTGAAGTTCCAATGGGTACTACTTTGAGAGATATTGTGTTTGAAATTGGTGGAGGAATTCCTGAAGGTAAGAAATTCAAGGCTGTTCAAACAGGTGGACCATCTGGTGGATGTATACCAACTGAACATTTAGACACTCCTATAGACTTTGGTTCATTAAGTTCTATCGGTTCAATGATGGGTTCTGGTGGTATGCTTGTTCTTGATGAATCTGACTGTATGGTAGATATAGCCAAATTCTTCCTTGAGTTTACTGTTGAAGAATCTTGTGGTAAATGTACACCTTGTCGTATAGGTACTACAAGATTATTAGAAATATTAACTAAAATTACAGAAGGTAATGGTACTCTACAAGATTTAGATGACCTAGAAAACCTTGCTGAAACTATACAAACTGCTTCATTATGTGGTCTTGGTAAAGCTGCTCCAAACCCTGTTTTAAGTACTCTTCAATATTTCAAAGATGAGTATATAGCTCATGTTGTAGATAAGAAATGTCCTGCTGGTAAATGTCAGAACTTACTTTCTTACTTTATAACAGACGACTGTAAGGGTTGTACAAAATGTTCTAGAGTGTGTCCTGCTGGTTGTATAACAGGTTCTGTTAAGGAACAACATACAATAGATACTTCTAAGTGTCTAAAATGTGGTGCTTGTATAGATAATTGTACATTTAATGCTATAATCAAGAAATAACTTATTTGGAGGAGGAATAACAATGAGTTTAGTTAATTTAACTATTAATGGCAAACATGTTTCAGCACCTAGTGGAACTTCTATCTTAGATGCTGCGAAATTAATAAATATAAAAATACACAACCTTTGTCATTTACATATGAATGAAATAGATAAGCTTGACACTTGTGCTTCTTGTCGTGTTTGTATGGTTGAGACAGAGAGAGGCTTAGTTCCAGCTTGTGGAACAGTTATAAAGGAAGGTATGAAAGTTCAAACTAATAGTGCAAAAGCATTAAATGCTCGTAGAACTATTGTTGAATTATTGTTATCAGACCATCCACAAGATTGTTTTGTATGTGAAAAAAATGGAGATTGTGAATTACAGACTATAGCTGCTGATTTAGGAGTAAGAAAAATAAGATATCAAGGTTCTAAATCTTTTGCAGGTAAAGACACTTCTACTAAATCTTTAGTTAAAGACCATTCTAAGTGTATATTATGTAGAAGATGTGAGACTGTATGTAATGACATACAAACAGTAGGGGCATTATCTGGAGTTAATCGTGGATTTAATACTTTAGTTAGTACATTTTTTAACTCTGATATGGTTGAAACAGAGTGTACATTCTGTGGTCAATGTATATCTGTCTGTCCAACTGGAGCATTAACAGAAGTAGATAATGTACCTAAACTTTGGGATGTTTTAAATAAAAAAGAAAAGACTATAGTAGTACAAGTTGCTCCTGCTGTAAGAGTTGCTATTGGCGAAGAATTTGGATTAGAACCAGGTTCAATCTCTACAGGAAAAATGGTAGCTGCTTTAAAAGCACTTGGATTTGAACATGTATTTGATACAAACTTCGGTGCAGACTTTACTATAATGGAAGAAGCTACTGAGTTTATAGAAAGAATCCAAAAAGGTGAAAATCTTCCTATATTAACAAGCTGTTGCCCTGCATGGGTAAACTTCTTAGAGCACAACTATCCAGACAAGTTAAACTTAGCATCTAGTTGTAAGTCTCCTCAAGGTATGTTTGGTTCTATAGCTAAAAACTACTATGCACCTAAAATATTAGGAATCAATCCTGAAGAACTTTATGTTGTATCTGTAATGCCTTGTGTAGCTAAAAAATATGAAGCTTCAAGAGAGGAATTAAGTGAATCTGGAATATTAGATGTTGACCTTTCTATAACTACTAGAGAGTTAGCTAAGATGATAAAAGAAGCTGCTATCGATTTACCTAATCTTCAAGACCAAGATTTTGATAATCCTTTAGGAAAATCTACAGGTGCTGCATCTATATTTGGAGCAAGTGGTGGAGTTCTAGAAGCTGCTCTACGTACTTCATATGAGAAGATAACTAATAAGACTTTAGATAATGTAAACTTTACTAATGTTAGAGGTCTTAAAGGAATTAGAGAAGCAAGTATAGATGTTGATGGAACTACAGTTAATGTATGTATTGTAAATACACTTAAAAATGCTAGAAAGATTATGGATAAGGTTAGAAGTGGAGAATGTAAATACCACATCATAGAAGTTATGGCATGTCCTGGTGGATGTGTTGGAGGTGCTGGTCAACCTTATCACCATGGTAATACTGAAATAGTTGATAGACGTGCAAATGCGTTATATGAAATAGATAGAAACAAAGCTATTCGTAAATCTCATGAGAATCCTGATTTACAAGCTATTTACAAAGACTTCTTTGGAGAACCAAATAGTGATGTAGCTCATAAATATCTTCATACTCATTACTTTGATAAGAGTTGTATTTATGGAGAATGTCCACAAGAATGTGCTTGTGAAGAAGCTAAATAACTTGTAACAAATTAAAAAATGTATTCTTAAATAAAATGGGGTGTCTCAAAATGAACTTTTTAGTTCATGAGGCACTCTTTTTGTATGAAATCAAATATATTTTCATAATTTCACCAATGAAAAGAGGCTTATCTCTATTTTGAGACAGCCCCTTATTAGTTTAATCAATTAAATTATATTTCTAAATAAGCTTATCTATTAATTAAAGAATCCCTGCCATTCTCATAAGTTGCTTTGCATTTGTAGTTTTACACCTTCCATCCTTTATCCTATAGTCAAAATGAATTTTATCATCTACATAGTACTCTGAGAAATGATAGTTCACAACTTCTACATCTCCACTACCTGAAAGGTCACATAACTCAAAATCATGTGTTGTAACCATACTTATAACCCATGGTCTTGATAATTTCTTCACTGCCTCACTTGCCCCAATAATTCTATCAGCAGAATTAGTTCCTTTAAAAATCTCATCTACTAGAACCAACATTGGTAACTCTTTCAAACTATATTGAATCATTGATTTTATTCTAAGAATCTCAGCATAAAAAGTTGATATTCCTTGGCTTACATCATCTTGTATTCTCATAGATGTGAATATAGCCATACAACTTGCATCAAACCTCTTAGCACATACTGGTCCACCTGCATATGCCAACACTAAGTTTACGCCTATACTTCTTAAAAAGGTTGTCTTTCCAGACATATTTGAACCTGTAATAATACATGTCTGAGAATTTAATTGTATTGAATTTGCTATGACACTTTTTTCTTCTATTAAGGGGTGACATACTTCTTCAACTCCCAATCTTGGAGTATCTTCATATTTTATTACTGGAAAACATGTATTTTCCTTTACATGACCAATAACTGTTAAACTTATTAGAGCTTCAAACTCCCCAATAGATTCAAGCCAACCTCTAATTTGATTTCCATATATACCTTTCCATCGTTCTAAAGCTTCTGCACAATGATAGTTCCACATTAGAACACCACAGGCAATTATATATACTATCTGATTATATCTTAGATTTACAGCATTTCCTATTGAATTCAATTGTTTAACACCTTTTGAAACTCCACTTCCCCTAGAAAGTTTCTCCTGTAATTCTTTTAAATAAGCACTCTCAAACGACTCTTTTTCTAAAACCTTAAACATTTTCTCATATACTTGTATACTTCTACTAAATGAAAATAATGGAGAAAGAGTTTGCATAAGTTTTGGATATCCAAAACCACTAAATCCTAATTGGATTATAAAAAGTAAAAAAACAGGTAAAATAGGTAAAAAACCTAATATAAAGAATATAAAAGATAAGATTGTTGCAGTAGGTAATCCCCAAGTAAAAACATGCATCCATTTTGGTATATATACATTTTTATTTTCTCCATACTCTATAAATGATTCTATGCTTCCATCAGAATTGTTTTTTTGCTCCTTACCAATTATATTACTAAGTGTTTGAATATGAATAGAAAAATCATCTTTTGATAAAAGTTCTTTTATCGCCATTTGTCTTTCTAATATTACCTTCTCATCTGGGTTTTCATTCCATAAGGACTTAGCCAAAAACTTTTTTCCATAGGAAGTATTAGCTACACAGATATATTGATATAGTGATGCTCTTCCAAACAAATCCAAATCTTTTGCTTGCGCACTTTCGTCTTCTAGGTATTCTCTACCATCTATTTTAAATTCCTTCCATCCGTCTCCAAATCGTTTAATATACTTATCTAAGACTTCACTCTTGCTTTTAAAATATGTTTCCTCTTCTTTTACTTTATTATGAATAACTAAAAGTGATATAAATATTATTGTTGATACAACTCCAACAAAAATACCTACTATGTTTTTATTATAAAATCCAATAGCAAATCCTGCTATCACTATCAAAAAAGATATTAATCTTGCTGTGCTTATATTATTTGACTTTTTACTTAAGAGCAATTCTTTTTCAGTAGTACTTTCTAAAAGTTTACTAAAATATTCTATTCCCATAAAAAATTCCAACTTTCTTATTATATAATGAAATTCAAGTATAAAATTAATCTAGTATTATTTTAATCTAGTACTATACTTTAAATTATCCTTATATAATATATCTTATTAATAAACATTATATACAACTTGATTTTAATTTATAAGGTGTAGGATATAAACCTAATCAATATTTAATTAAATGACGTATAGTTCACTATTATTCCTGTACTATTTAGTATCAATTAATTTTGATAATTTTTTAGTAAATTCTTGAGCTGCATCATATCCCATTCCTCTTTGTCTAAAATTCATTGCTGCTACTTCTAATATCATAGCGGTATTTCTTCCAGGTTTAACAGGTACAACCAGTTTCTCTACATTAACACCAAGTATCTCTTCATACTCTTTATCCAATCCAAGTCTATCATAGTACTTAGTTTCATCCCAAGCTTCTAGATGAACTACTAAATCTATCATTTTAGAATTTTTAATTGCTCCTACTCCATACAGACTTCTAACATCTATTATCCCTATTCCTCTTATCTCAAGGAAATGTCTTATCAGTTCAGGTGACTGACCCACAAGCATACTTTCATCCAGTTTTCTTATCTCTACAGCATCATCTGCAACCAATCTATTGCCTCTTTGAATTAATTCTAATGCTGTTTCTGACTTTCCTATACTACTTTCACCTTTTATCAGCACACCTATACCATAAATATCTACTAGTACCCCGTGAATTGTTGTGTGTGGTGCTAACTTATTATCCAAATAATTTGACAGTCTATTTATAAGTCTAGTGGTATTTCTGTTTGTACTCAAAAGTATTCTTTTATATTTTTTAGCTTTTTCAATTACATCTGGCTTGATTTCCAAATCTCTAGAAATTATTAGAGCTGGTATTTCATATGAAAAAAATCTATCTAGTACTTCTTCTCGAATATGATTATCCATTAATCCAAAAAAATTATATTCTGTCTTTCCAACTATTTGTATCCTTTCATATGCAAAATAATCAAAATACCCTGCAAACTGTAATCCTGGTCTATTTATATCTTGAGAGTAAACATAATAATCTACATCATCTGGCATGTATACTATTTTTAATTTCAAGTCTTTTATTATCTCTTTTATTGATACCTTATTGCTAGTTTCCATTAATTTTCTTCCTTCCTAAAAAAATTATAAACATTCTCTGCAATGCTTTTATTCATCCCATCTACTTCTAAAAGTTCTTCCATAGTAGCTTTTTTTATAGCATCTACATCCTTAAAGTGATTTAGTAATGACTTCTTTCTTTTTTCACCTATTCCCTGTATATCATCTAAGATAGATTTTGTCAAAGCTTTATTTCTTAAGCTTCTATGATATGTTATTGCATAATTATGAACCTCTTCTTGTATACTAGCAATAAATCTATATAAATTGGTTGTTTTATCTAGCTCTATTTCTTTTTCTTTACATATCAGTCCTTTGGTTCTATGTTTATCATCTTTATACATTCCCCAAAGAGGTATATCCACATCATTAAGTTCTAATACTTTTTTTACTGCACTAACTTGTCCCTTTCCACCATCCAACAATATCAAATCAGGTAAATTTCCATGTTTTAATCTTCTATCTACAATTTCAGCCATAGAATCATAATCATTAGGACCAATGACTGTTTTTATTTTATATCTCCTATATTCCTTTTTATCTTTTTTAGCATTTGTATACACTACCATAGAACCAATCGAATCTACACCTTGTATATTTGATATATCATAAGCCTCTATTCTTATTGGCAACTTTTCTAGAGTTAGTATTTGCTTTAACTCTTCCAATGCTCCAATACTTTTTTCATATTTTCTTTTATTCATATCAGAAAATTTTTCAAGATACTCTACAGCATTTTTTCTGACCATTTCAACTAAGCTTTTCTTCTCTCCCTTTTGAGGAACTCTTATTGTTACTTTTTGCCCCTTTTTAGATGACAACCATTCTTCTAATATATAACTATCTTCTATCTCATCTTCTATAATTAATTCTTTAGGTATATACTCTTGCTCATTATAAAATTGTTTTACAAATGAACTTAATATAGAAGCTCTTGGACTATCCATTACACCTTCTAATATAAAATGCTCCCTACCTACAATCTTACCATTTCTGATAAAAAACACCTGGACACAAGCTTCATTATGAGCTCTTGCCATTGCAACCACATCTTGGTTTAAGTCACTTACAGTAGCATCTATTTTCTGTTTCTGTATCATCTCTTCAAGGCTCTTTATTTTATCTCTATATACAGCAGCTTCTTCAAATCTAAAATTCATAGAACTCTCATTCATTTTTTCCTTTAAAAGCTCCATCAATTTTTCTTCCTTACCAGATAGACACATTATAATCTCTTCTATCATTTTTCCATACTCTTCTTTAGAAACATTTCCTGTACAAGGTCCTAAACATTTATTTATGTGTAGATTTAAACAAGGTCTTGTCTTATTCTTTATTGCTTTATCTATATCTATTTTACAGCTTCTTATTGGATACGTACTACTTATAAGCTCCAAGGTATCATTCACAGCAGTTATATTGGTATATGGTCCAAAATACTTTGCCTTATCTTTAAGAACTCTTCTAACCTTTAAGATTCTTGGATAATCTTCATTTGTAGTTACTTTGATATATGGATAAGTTTTATCATCTCTAAGTACTACATTATACTTTGGTCTATATCTTTTTATTAAATTACATTCAAGTATTAATGCCTCTAACTCTGAATCCGTTATAATATACTCAAACTTATATATATTCTTAACCATAGATTTTACTTTAGATGTATGGTTTTTTGAAGATTGAAAATACTGCCTTACCCTATTTTTTAAAGATATGGCTTTTCCCACATATATTATATGGTCGTATTTGTCTTTCATTAAATATACTCCGGGCTCAGAAGGTAATTTTTTTAAATGCTCTTGTATATCAAACATCTCGCCCTCCAAAACATTAAATTTTATACTAAAATTATACCCTAAAATATGAAATTTAAAAAGTTATACAATTTCCAGTATTTTAGACAAGTTAAAGTCCATATCCTCTTCTATAACTAATTTAAAAATAATTTTAAACGTGAAGAGTGACATGGACTTTATACTTTTGGTTACTATTTACAACTTGTATTTAACTAATTTACTTCTAACAGAGCAATTTAGTTTATATAATTCTAAGTTTTATCACATTTTATATAATTTAAGAAAAATATTTCTTCAAGAATTGACCTGTGTAAGACCCCTCAACTTTAGATACTTCTTCTGGTGTTCCAGTTGCAACTATAGTTCCACCGTTATCTCCACCTTCTGGTCCTAAGTCTATTACATAATCACAAGTCTTTATGACATCTAGATTATGCTCTATAACTATAATTGTATTTCCTGTATCTGCTAATCTTTGTAGTACATGGATTAGCTTGTCTACATCTGCCATATGAAGTCCAGTAGTAGGTTCATCTAATATATATAAAGTCTTTCCTGTTGGTCTTTTACTAAGTTCAGCAGCTAATTTTATACGTTGTGCTTCTCCTCCTGATAATTGAGTTGAAGGCTGCCCTAATTTGATATATGAAAGTCCTACATCCATTAAAGTCTCTAGTTTTCTTTTTATATTTGGTATATTTTCAAAAAACTCAACAGCTTCTTCCACATTCATATCTAGAATATCAGATATAGTTTTATCTTTATATTTTACTTGTAGTGTTTCTCTATTGTATCTTTCACCCTTACAAATTTCACAAGGAACATATACATCTGGTAAGAAATGCATTTCTATTTTTATTATTCCATCACCCTTACAAGCTTCACATCTACCACCTTTTACATTGAAACTGAATCTTCCTTTTTTATAACCTCTTGCTTTAGCTTCATTAGTAGCTGCAAAAATATCTCTTATAAAGTCAAATACACCTGTATAAGTAGCTGGGTTTGAACGAGGTGTTCTTCCAATTGGACTTTGGTCTATATTTATAACTTTATCTATATTTTCAATTCCTTTTATCTCCTTATGTTTACCAGCTCTTTGTTTAAGTCTATTCACTTTACTTGCAACACCTTTGTAAAGGATGTCGTTTATCAGCGTACTTTTTCCTGAACCTGAAACACCTGTTATACATGTAAATTTACCTAATGGGAATTTTACATCAATATTTTTCAGATTATTTTCTGATGCTTTAACTATTTCTATAAAACTTCCATTTCCTTCTCTAGTAGTCTCAGGAAGTAATATTTGTTTTTTACCACTTAGGTACTGACCTGTTATCGAGTTCTCATTTTTAATTATTTCATCTAAAGTTCCTTGCGCAACTATCTCACCACCATGTATACCTGCACCTGGTCCAATATCTAGAACATAATCAGCTTCTCTCATTGTATCTTCATCATGCTCTACAACAATTAAAGTATTTCCTAAGTCTGTTAGATGTCTAAGAGTAGCTATTAGTCTGTCATTATCTCTTTGATGAAGACCTATACTTGGCTCATCAAGTACATATAATACTCCAACCAATGCAGAACCTATTTGAGTTGCTAATCTTATACGCTGTGCTTCTCCTCCTGATAGAGTTCCAGCTTTTCTTGATAAATTTAAATAATCAAGACCAACATCTCTTAAGAACATAGCTCTCCCTTTTATCTCTTTTATAATCTCATGAGCTATAAATCTCTGTTTTTCTGTAAGGTTTATACTTTCCATAAAGTCAATCAATTCATTTACGGACAAGTTCGTAACTTCCATTATATTTTTTCCATCAACCAAAACAGACAAGACTTCCTTTTTAAGTCTTAACCCTTTACATTTTGGACATGGTCTTTCTGCCATATATTCTTCAATCTTATCTCTCATGTAGTCGGAGTTAGTTTCTCTATATCTTCTTTCTAAGTTTACTATTACTCCTTCAAAATATGACTTATAATTTCTAGTCCCTCCAAATTTTGATTCATAAGTAAATTCTACAATTATATTGTCTTTACCATAAAGTAATTCCTCAACAAAATCCTCTGGCAAATCTTTAAATGGTGTTGTCAAAGATACATTAAAATGTTCTGCTAAGCTTTTTATCATTTTACTATAATAAGTATCATCATTAACACCTGTTGACCCCCATGCTGCTACTGCACCTTGTTTTATTGATAAATCTTTATTTGGTACTACTAATTCTGGGTCAACTTCTTTACTTTCTCCAAGACCATTACAAACATCACAAGCACCAAAGGGAGCATTAAATGAAAACATTCTTGGAGATAATTCTTCTATACCAATTCCATGTTCTGGACATGCAAATTTAGTTGAAAAAAGAATTTCCTCTCCATCTATTATTTGAGCTATTACAAGACCATCAGATAACTTAACTGCAGTCTCAATTGAGTCTGCTAGTCTAGATTCAATTCCATCTTTAATTACAATCCTGTCCACTACAACTTCTATACTATGTTTTTGGTTTTTGTTTAGGACTATATCATCACTAACTTCATAGTTTTCACCATTAACCCTAACTCTTACAAAGCCTTCTTTCTTTATATTATCCAACACTTTTTTATGTGTACCTTTTTGTCCTCTAACAATTGGTGAAAGTATTTGCAATTTCGTTCTATCTGGAAAATCTAACATTTTATCAACTATTTCTTGAATAGTCATTTGACTTATTTTTTCACCACATGTAGGACAATACACATCTCCTACCCTTGCGAATAATAATCTTAGGTAGTCATATATTTCTGTTACCGTTCCAACAGTAGAACGTGGGTTTTTTGAAGTAGTCTTCTGGTCAATTGAGATAGCTGGTGATAAACCCTCAATATATTCTACATTTGGTTTTTCCATTTGACCTAAAAATTGTCTAGCATAAGCAGATAAACTTTCTACATATCTTCTTTGACCTTCTGCATATATTGTATCGAATGCCAAAGAAGACTTGCCAGACCCTGACAATCCCGTAAAAACAATAAATTTATCTCTTGGTAATTCTAAATCTATATTTTTTAAATTATGCTCTTTTGCTCCTCTTATTATAATTTTATCTTCCATAATGTTGTTTTTACCTTTCTATTTTTCCAATTTTTCTTCTAATTGTTTCACTTTATCTCTCAGTTCTGCCGCTCTTTCAAATTGTAAGTTTTGAGCAGCTTCCATCATCTCTGATTTTAATTTTTCTATATTAGCTCTTATTTCGTCTTTATCATCTGTATCAGATATTCCATATACAACTTCTTCCTCTGCCACCTTAGTAGCTTCTATACTATCTCTTATATTTTTCTGTATAGTTTTAGGAGTAATATTGTGTTCTTCATTATATAAATTCTGTATATCTCTTCTTCTCTTTGTTTCATCAATAGCATTTTGCATTGAGTCAGTTATTCTGTCTGCATACATAATTACTCTTCCATTTTCATTTCTAGCTGCACGTCCAATAGTCTGTATTAAAGCTGTTTCGGAACGCAAGAAACCTTCTTTATCTGCATCTAAAATTGCTATAAGTGAAACTTCTGGTATATCCAATCCTTCTCTAAGTAGATTTATTCCTACAAGCACATCAAATTTTCCTAGTCTTAAATCTCTTATTATTTCTGTTCTTTCTAATGTAACTATATCTGAATGTAAATATTTAACTTTTATCCCTATTTCTTTAAGATAATTAGTCAAGTCCTCACTCATTTTTTTGGTTAAAGTTGTTATAAGTACTCTTTCATTTTTTTCTATAGTTTTAGTTATTTCTCCTACCAAATTATCTATTTGATTATTTATAGGTCTAACTTCTACAATTGGGTCTAAAAGTCCAGTTGGTCTTATTATCTGTTCTGCTATAGTCTCTGAGTGTTGAATTTCATAAGGTCCTGGTGTAGCACTTACAAACAACATCTGATTTATATTTCCTTCAAATTCTTGAAAATTTAATGGTCTATTGTCAAGTGCAGAAGGTAATCTAAAACCATTCTCTATAAGAGATGTCTTTCTAGACCTGTCTCCTGCATACATACCTCTTACTTGTGGTATAGTAACATGTGCCTCATCTACAATTATCAAATAATCATCTGGGAAGAAATCCATTAAAGTATATGGTCTTTCTCCTTCTGACCTTCCTGTAATATGTCTAGAATAGTTCTCTATTCCCTGACAAAACCCTATTTCCTTTAACATTTCTATATCATACTTAGTTCTTTGTTCAATTCTTTGGGCTTCTAAAAGTCTATCATTTTCCTTGAAAAATTTAATTTGTTCTTGAAGCTCGTCTTCTATTTGTACAATTGCCTTTTCAATTCTTTCTGGAGTTGTTACATAGTGAGACGCGGGGAATATAACAACGTGATTTCTAGTGCCAACAATCTTCCCTGTTACATAATCAATCTCTGTTACTCTATCTATCTCATCACCAAAAAATTCTATTCTTATTGCTTTTTCATCGTTACTAGCTGGAAATATTTCTAGTATATCTCCTCTAACTCTAAAGGTACCTCTTGTAAAATTTATGTCATTTCTTTCGTATTGTATCTCTATTAACCTTTTTATTACATCATCTCTGTCTCTTTGCATACCTGGTCTTATAGATAACATAAGTTCTTTATAGTCTTTTGGGTCACCAAGTCCATATATACAAGATACAGATGATATTATTATAGTATCTCTTCTCTCTAAAATAGATGCTGTAGCAGAATGTCGAAGTTTATCTATTTCATCATTTATGCTTGCATCTTTCTCTATATAAGTGTCACTGTGAGCCACATATGCTTCTGGTTGATAGTAATCATAGTAACTTACAAAATATTCAACTGCATTGTCTGGGAAAAATTCTTTAAACTCACTGTAAAGCTGTGCTGCTAATGTCTTATTATGAGCCATTATTAGGGTAGGTTTCTTAACTTGTTGAATGATATTTGCCATTGTGAATGTTTTTCCTGAACCCGTTACTCCCAATAATGTCGAAAATTTCTCATTTCTATTTATAGAATCCACTATTGATTTAATAGCTTCTGGTTGGTCACCTGTAGGTTTGAAGTCTGATTTTATTTTAAAATCCATAGTATCACTCCTTTTTACGAACATTAGTTCCTAACATGTATTATTATATCATACCTTTATAAAATTGTTTAAGTTATTTTAAATATTTTACCCATTTAAATTTTACTTAAATCTAAAACATAAAAAAAGACTCCTATCTTTGCAATAGAAGTCTATAATTCCTGGAAAATATATACTTTATTCAACTTATATAATAAAATCAAATGCTTCTTTTTCAACTCCATCTAACTTTAAATCAAATATCTTTAATATAGTTGCTGCGTGTGCTCTCAAGTCGCCTTCCTTTATAACCACACCACTTTTAATATTGGGTCCAAAAGCTATAAAGGGAGGTTTATTACCTTTAGTGGGTAAATGACCATGTGTCGCAACAGCAAACTTGTAATCTTTTATATCTGAATCTTTTATAATACTTCCTTCTAAATCATTTCCAAATGAAATCCCTTCAATACCTTCAATTACCATTTCAAAATCACCTTCAAGACCAAGGTTAGATGCTTCCTCTTTGCTAAAAATATTCTCTATGAATAATTCTTCTTTAAATTCTTCAAGAAGTTCTCTTAACTCTGTTAATCTATCTAAGTTATTTACTATTATTTGAGCTGATATTCCAGAAGAATTTACATAGGCATCAAAATTCTTAACTTCTCCATTTTCAACTGTTATAAATCCATTTGATTTAAGCAAAACATTTGGATTTATAACTTTATCAACTCTAAGATGACCGTGGTCCCCAAGTATTATAAAATTTGTATCTTCGTATGTACCCGCATCCTTTGTAGCTTGAATTATATTTCCTAACCATTCATCATTCATTTTTAAAGCTTTATTTACTTCATCATTAAATAAACCATAATTGTGTCGTGTGTGGTCCAATGTAGCCAAATGTATTAACATTAAATCTGGCTTATATTCCTTTATTATGTCTACTGAACAGTTTACTCCAAATAAATCCATATTAGGTTCTAATTTCCAATCAATATGATGACAATGTCTATTGTAAATACCGTCCATTATAACCTTACTGGAACTTCTTTCAAAAGTTTCTCTTGGGTCATCTTCTCTATTAGGAGCCCATATTTCTGCAATATTATAGTCTATATTTGAATTTGCTCCCATTACAGGCCATAATACACTAGAGGTAGTTAGATTATTTTCTTTTGCTACATCTATGATAGTTTTTGCTTTTATGTCCTTTGAATACCAGTACCAATCTTTATTTTCTTTATTTGGGTCAAATTTTTCATTATGATATATACCATGTTTTTTAGGATATACTCCTGTAACCATACTAGTATGACATGGATATGTCAGAGTGGGATACACACAATTTATATTTTTTACTATAGAACAATCTTCTAGTATAGATTTAAAGTTTGGTAAATTTTTTACGAATTCCAGGTCTTTTTCAAATAAAGAATCCACTGATAATACTATAACTTTTGTCATTTACATTACCTCTTCATTCATATATTGTTAAATACTTTTAATCAACTTACAAGTCTACATAATTATTTATTTGTTTTATCTATTACTGCTTGCATTGCAGAAGTTCCTTTACTTACTGCATCTTTTGGATTTACATTTAAGTCAGTAAGTCCTTTTTTAATCTCATCCATTAACTTATCAGTTGCTTCCTTATATCCATTTAGCATTGGAAGTGCAACAGCATATTGTAATTGGTCAGTTGCAACTTTATATTGAGGTTTTTCTTTATATAATGTTTGTAATTTTTCTGATTTTGTTGCATCTTCAGTTGTTGGTAAATATCCTGTTGATGAACTAAACTGAACGATTTTATCTGTTTGTGTCATCCATTCTATAAATTCTGCACTTGCCTCTTTTTCCTTATCAGTTCCACCTTCAAGCATAACTAGATTTGCTCCACCTGTAGGAGTTGCATATTTTTTATTTTTTGGTAAAAATGCTGTTGATATTTCAAATTTACCTTGTGTTTGTTGCATAAGCCCTGCTAAATCTGCTGTTGATGTAAATATCATACCTACTTTACCATTTACAAAATCTTGTTTTGCTACATCCCAAGCATTATAATCTTCACCAGGAGGCATTTTCATTATTCCATCTTTCATCATATCTTGCCAAAACTTAACCGGTGCTTGTCCTGCTTCATTATTAAATGCTACTTTTTTACCATTAGTTATTTCTCCACCACTTTGCATTACCATAGCTTCATAGAACCAAATATCTATTGGTGTTTCAAAACCATAAGTATCTTCTGATTTATTTGTCATCTTACTAGCATAGTTTTTAAGCTCTTCCCATGACTTTGGACCTGAAGGGTCAAGCCCTGCTTTAGTTGCCATATCTTTATTTATGTATAATATTGGTGTACTTCTATTAAATGGCATTCCAACAAATTTATTCTCGTAATATGAATTTGTTAAAAGACCAGAAAAGAATCGTTCTTGGTATGTTTTATCAAAATATTTACTCATATCTACTAAAGCACCTGCTGATGCGAATGTACCTGTTTGAGTTATTTCTAATAGTGTTACATCTGGTTGGTCTTTAGAAGTTAAAGCTGCCTGCAATTTTGTTGCATTTTCATAGTAGTCTTTCTGTTTTAGCATATTTACTTGGATATCTTTATGCTCACTATTAAATTGGTCAACCATTTTTTGTGCAGTTTCACCATTAGTTCCACCCAAAGGAGCCCAGAAATCTATCTTTGTAATATTGCTATCAGTCTTTTCTCCTTTAGATGCATCTGAATCGTTAGAATTTGAACACCCAACTAAAGAACCTAATAATAGTGTTATTGCTAATCCTGTTGCTAATTTTCTTTTAAGCTTCATTTTCATCCTCCAAATTTAGTCTTTTATTTTTTATTTTATTCCTGAATACATAAAAGCTTCTTTTACTTTTTTATTTGCAAATATATAAACAAGAATTATTGGTAAAATTAAAATTATATTTCCTGCCATTATTACATTCCATGCAGTAATTCCTTCTGAAGATTTAAGAAGTGCCACTCCTATTGGTAAAGTTCTTATTGCATCTGTATTTGTCATTACTAGAGGCCAGAAATAATTATTCCAATGATATATAAAATTGAATAATATAAATGTTATTACTGCTGGTTTTGCCATAGAAACCATTATTCTAAACATTATTTTTAAATCAGAAGCATTATCTAATTTAGCTGCTTCAATAATCTCATCTGAAATCTGCATAAAATTTTGTCTAAGCAGAAATATCCCAAATGAAGATGTCATAAATGGAATTATAAGTGGAACATACGTATTTATAAATCCAAACTTGCTCATCATCATATATACTGGTAAAAAAGTTACTTGTGGGGGAATCATAAGCCCTATAAGCAAAAGCCCAAATAGCACTTTTTCACCTTTAAATTTAATTTTAGAAAATGCATATGCTGCTGGAACCATAACTAAAAACTGTATAATTAAAACGCTTCCTGTTACAAATATACTATTTAGCAAATATCTAAAAAATGGACCTGAATTCCATGCTGTACTATAATTTTCTAACACTATATCATTTGGTATGATGGTAGGTGGTAATTGCATCATTTCTTGTGGATTTTTAAAAGATGTCGATAACATCCATATAAAAGGGAATATAAATATTGCAGACAAGAGTAATAGAATTAATACTTCCATTGATTTTGATGCTATTTTTTTTATATCAGCTTTTTCTTTTTTAATAGATTGTGTAATATCCATTTTATCCTCCTTTTCGATAGGCTTTATAATATCTATTTTCTTTATTGATAATGAACTTTCTTTGATAATAGTCTAAAGTTAGCATATGTAGCAATCATAACTATAGCTAACAAAAACATACTCGCTGCACTCGCTTGTCCTATATCATAATATATAAATCCAGACTCATATATATAATAAGATAACATGTTGGTTGAACCCAATGGACCTCCTTGTGTCATTATACTTATCTCATCAAACACTTGAAATGATGCAGTTGTTGTCGTTATCATAAGAAAAAATATTGTTGGTGATAATAATGGCAATGTCACTTTAAAGAAATTCGTTATCTTATTTGCATTATCTAGTTTAGATGCTTCATATATATAGTTTGGTATAGATTTAAGTCCTGACAACACTATTAAAATATTGTATCCAAGAGTTTTCCATATTCCGATTAGAATAAGTGACATTAACGCTGAACTTTCACTTGAAAGCCATTTTGATGTTGGTAAATGCAATGTCGATAGTATCCAGTTCAAGAATCCATATTGTGGTTCCATAATCCAAAGCCACAATACAGCTACAGATACTAGTGAAATTACATGTGGTGTAAAAATTATACTTTGTGTTAAATTGTGTATTATAGAATTTTTATTTAACCAAACAGCAAGTACAATAGCCAGTGAGATAGATATAGCCACCATAAAAAAAGTGTAAATTGCAGTATTCGTTATAGTTTGTATAAACTCTGGATTCTTTAAGAGCTCTGTATAATTATTTAAGCCTACATTCTCAAAGGTTGAACTAAGAAGACTACCTGATTTGAAACTTAGAGATATTGTCTTGATTATTGGATAGACTATAAACAATAGAGTTCCTATGATAGCAGGTGTTATATATAAATAGGCTTTATTAAATTGCTTTTTCATAAATATCTCCTTTAATTTTAGAATACATATTTTTGCATATTTTTAAGTCTTCTATTCTTTCTCCGTCTTTATCAAAATAATATAAGTCTTTTTCTAATATACTTATTCTCAAAGTTCTTCCAATATCAAATATATCATTTTCTGTTTTGACTCTTATCTCATTATCAAGAACAGATAAACAATATATAGTTTCATTTCCCAATACTTCTTTAGTCATGACTTTTCCAAATAGGCTAAATACATCATCATTTTTCCCATCTATATTTATACTCTCTAGTGTTGCTTTTTCTGGTCTAAATCCAAATTTGACATCATTTTTTATATCTAATATATTCATACAAGGATTCCCAATAAATTGAGCCACAAATAAATTTTTAGGATTTTGATATATCTTTTTTGGAGAACCTATTTGCATTATCTTTCCTTTGTTCATTATAACTATCTTATCAGCCATCGACATTGCCTCAACCTGGTCATGAGTTACATAAACAAATGTAGATTTTAATTTTTGATGTAGTTGTATTAATTCAGTTCTCATTTGATTTCTTAATTTAGCATCCAAATTTGATAATGGTTCATCCATTAAAAATACCTTTGGATTTTTAACCATTGCTCTAGCAAGTGCTACTCTTTGTCTTTGACCTCCAGATAAGTTACCTGGTTTCACATTTAAATATTCTTTCAACCCTACTACATCAATAACTTCTGTTATAAGTTTTTCTCTTTTTTCTTTTACTACTTTCTTGTTTTTAAGACCAAATTCTATGTTTTCTCTAACAGTCATATGTGGATATAATGCATAGTTTTGAAATACCATAGCTATATCTCTTTTACTAGCATCCGTTTTTGTTACATCATTATCTTCAATTTTCAACTTACCTGAAGTTATATCTTCAAGACCTGCAATCATTCTTAATGTAGTAGATTTGCCACATCCACTTGGGCCTACCAACACTGTAAAAGAGCCATCTTCTATAGTAAGATTTAAGTTTTCTATAACGGGATTTTTTTTATTATAAGATTTTGTTACATTTTCTAGTCTTATATCTGCCATTTTTATCCTCCTAAAATATTTGATTTAATTCTACGATTTACCTATAGATTAATAATACTCTTAATTTGTAAAGGATATATTAAGACAAAGTGAATATATGGTAAACTTATTAAAATAAAGGTTAAATTACAAATATTTTTTGTTAAATATACTAAAGTTAAGCTGATATACTATTTATGTTAGATACAACTTTCTATATTTTTCATGTTCACTGTTTACTATCACAATATAATTTTAATTTAGAGGAGAGCATATAAAACTGTTTATTTTTATATGATTTGATTTGAAAATAAAAAAGACCTCTATGGGGGATAGAGGTCTTTAAGTGGGGGAGATTGAGTAATTTATTTTTGCTATATTAAGTTTTACAATTATATTATGTCCCAAATTTACAAGGTCTAAACATAAAAAATAAAACTTTTTCAATTTTAATAAATTTACCCAAAAAAATTACGTGGCTACGTCCTACTCTCCCAGGCAGTTTCCCACCAAGTACCATCAGCGCTAGAGAGCTTAACTTCTGTGTTCGGAATGGGAACAGGTGTATCCTCTCTGCTATTGTAACCACATAATTTTTATGCTTAATATTTCTATTAAGTTTTTAGAATCTAGTAATACTAGTTTCTTTAGAGTTAACACTCTAAAAACTACACATATATCTTAATGAATGAACATCAAATAAATATTGGTCAAGTCC
>NZ_OEZH01000002.1 GCF_900243075.1 Clostridioides difficile | reverse complement strand
TTTTTCTGATTATTAATATATTTTCTTATCTGTTCTTCTGTATTTTCTGATACAGTAGCAACGAAATAACTAGGATTCCAAAGATGTCCTCCCCATAATTTCTTTTTCAACTGTTCTCCATGTTTTTTCATTAACAACCTTGCCGATACACCTTTTAATGCTTTTATCATATCTGGTATATAGTGTTGTGGTGAACAATTTATTAGTAAATGTATGTGGTCTTTATCACTATTACATTCTAATATTTGAAATTTATTATCTT
>NZ_OEZH01000030.1 GCF_900243075.1 Clostridioides difficile | reverse complement strand
ACTTCTCCTGTAGATTTCATCTCAGGTCCTAGACTTACTTCAACCTTAGATAATTTAGACATTGAGAATACTGGTACTTTTACTGATACTAATTTTGGCTCTTTGTAAACTCCTGTACCATATCCTAAATCCTTTAATTTAGCCCCTAGCATACACTTAGTTGCTAAATCAACTATTGGTACTCCACTCACCTTACTTATATATGGAACTGTTCTACTTGCTCTAGGGTTAACCTCAATTATATATAATTCATTTTGGAATTCTATAAACTGTATATTAACCATACCAAGTACATTAAGGTCTAAAGCTATTTTTTTAGTATACTCTACTATCTTTTCTTTTATTTCATCAGATATATTTTGGCTTGGATACATTGTTGTACTATCTCCAGA
>NZ_OEZH01000064.1:15103-15553 GCF_900243075.1 Clostridioides difficile | reverse complement strand
TACATCAGTACAGCATAATGATACATAATATCTACCACTTGGTTCTTTAGATATAGTAGCATTAAGTATTCTCCCTTGAGGTACTTGTTTATCCCTTACTTTAACCATACCAAGTTTAGGTAGTTTTATATGTTGACCACAATACATAATATTTCCATTTGTAAAGTTAGTTTTATATGAAAATCTATTAATTTTCTTTGATTTAAATTTAGGAAATCCTGCTTTTTCTTTAAAGAATTTTTTATATGCGTTATCTAAATCTTTTAAGGCGTTTTGTAGTGAAAATTTGTCAGGTTCTTTAAGCCATTTTAATTCTTTTTTTAAATTGGTCAAATCAGAACTACACTGTTTATAAGTAAAAGTTTCTTTATCGTTTTTATAAACTTCTATTCTTTTAGCAAGATACTTATTATATACAAATCTACAACATCCAAAAGTTTTGTTAATTAA
>NZ_OEZH01000064.1:14582-15093 GCF_900243075.1 Clostridioides difficile | reverse complement strand
TATATTCTAAACTTATAAGCTTTTTCCACTACTACCACCTCACTTTACTTGCTTTTTCTGATTATTAATATATTTTCTTATCTGTTCTTCTGTATTTTTTGATACAGTAGCAACGAAATAACTAGGATTCCAAAGATGTCTCCCCATAATACTGGATGTCTATATTTGACATACTATATGCATATCCTCTACCATGAGTAACTTCCATTTTTCATCACCTATCATAATATTAAAATATTCAATTACTTAAAACAAGTATTTTGAAGGTTTTTTATATTTATTTTTAAATAACATATATAAGAACCGTAAGTCTTAACTTTTATCATTTTTGAGGTTGTCGTTCACATAAGTTCGCTACTACCTATGCAGTTCTCTTATGAACTTCTTACACTTTCATGCAAGCACAGACTATATCTTATCCTTCGGCATTATCCGCTAAGGTCTACCCACTTCCACTACCGATAGCTTGTAGTGTACTTCCCTCAAGAGGAATAGTTGTTGAAGTTTCTCT
>NZ_OEZH01000064.1:0-14572 GCF_900243075.1 Clostridioides difficile | reverse complement strand
TTTAAAGTACTTAGGATTTAACCTTATACCATCTAACCAATTTTTTCTACTTTCGTAACTTTCACACTTAGGTTTATTTCATCCTTATGTTTTAGTTTAGTTAGCTTTAGGGGATTTTAGCAATTCAAGTAGTATTGGATAGGTTCTATCCTATCTCTACATATAAGTTTCCCTATATGCTGACTATTTTAGCTACTAACTCATGACTAAAGTCACAAGTGTGCGTAGCTATTTTTTAATCAATTATATATCCAACAACTCTTTCATTGTTAACGAAATGTTACTTATTAAATCTGTGGCATTTACTGTATACATTTTGTTACTCAATTTATCTCCTATATAACCATGTATATATGCTCCACTAACTGTAGCTTCCAATACATCCATACCTTGACCTATAAAGGAAGTAATAATGCCAAGCAAACAATCACCCATTCCACCAGTTGCCATACAACTGTTTCCTGTAGGATTTATATATGTTTTTTTACCATCTGTTATGACAGTTTGATAACCTTTTAAAAGTACAACTACATTATATTTTTGAGCAAATTCTTTTGCAACATCTACTCTATGTTCTCTTATATACCCAATTGAATCTCCTGTCAACCTGGCCATTTCTCCCAGATGAGGTGTAATTACAAATCTATTTTTCCATTCTAAAAACTTATAGCATCTATCCTTCATAACATTTAATCCATCAGCGTCTAATACAATAGGGCAATTAGAATTTTCTACTATTTTAAGTAATTTATCAAATGTCTGATGATTATCTCCCATTCCTGGACCAAAACCAATTGCATCACTAGAACTAATTAATTTATTTAATCTTTCATCTTCAAAATTTAAGGTCATTGCTTCTGTAAGCCTAATAGATACCTTTTCTTGCACATCTTCACTACTAATTAACGTTACAAGTCCACTTCCACTCTTAACAGCAGATTCAGTTGCTATGAAACTTGCACCATAAAATCCTTTTGAACCTGCAACTATAGATACTTTCCCAAAATCACTTTTAAAACCATGTATATCTCTTTTTCTAATATTATTTTTTACAAAACTCTCATTAGTTATGAACTCATCATCATGGTATTTTCTTGTAATAAAATCTGGAACACCTATCTTTTCTACAACTACATCACCTATGAGTGAACTAGTATCATAGTTCAAAAAACCTCTTTTATAAAACTCAAAGCTAATCGTTTTGTTTGCTCTAATACAAGTTCCTAATACATTTCCCTTATCACTATCTATACCTGAAGGAATATCTATAGAATATGTATTTTTACTGTTATCATTTACTATATCAATAACTTCTTTAAAAATGCCAGTTATATCACGTTTTAATCCAGTCCCAAATATAGCATCTACTACAACATCACTTTTGGATACTCTATCTTTAAAAATTGTTAAATTTTTATTTTTTATAATATTTTGTTTCTCGACCTTAATAATTTTATCTACTTCATTTTCATCACCAGCATTTTTTTCACTTAAATCATTTTTATTAATATTTATAATATTAATTCCCATATTTAAAAGTACATTGTAGTTTATTTTAGAACATTCACTTAGTTTTTCAAGATTACCTACTAAAAATATGTCTACTTCTTTTCCCTTTGTACTTAAATGCCTCGCTATTCCAAGACCATCTCCACCATTATTTCCAACACCACATACAACTGTATAACTATTATATATCTCTATATCCATATTTTTCATTGCAGATATAACTGCATTTTCCATTAATACAATCATTGGAATACCTAATTCTTCTACACATGAAGTATCGACATTCCTACTTAATTTAGATGTACCTATTAGCATAAATTATCACTCCTATAAAGTTAAAGACTTCTTAAATATTTACAAATAAATATCTATTGAAGTCTTTCTAATCTCATAAATATCATAATAGAATCACTAAATAATAGAATTACTAAAACTAAAGTTTTTTAAAACAATTTAAAATAACAAAAAATTTTGAATTAAAATAATTATTTAATTTATTATACCATATAGTTTGAGTTATTATGTTGGTTTAAAGCCTATTTACACTAAGTATCTAAATATTTCTTTATTTTTTACTATCTTTTGTAACTTATCTATATTTTTTATTTTTATTTAAAAAACAATAATTAAGAATATTACTGTATTCTGCACATAAAAATTTTTTTATTTAAATTCAATTTTCTGATAATTTGATAATTTTTCAAAATTTATAGTTGACTTTTATTTTTTACTGTATTAAACTAATTACTATACAAAACGGAAAACAAAATTTTCAAAATTATTAAATTAAAAGGAGAGGTAAACATGAAGACTTTATTAAACAAACAAGTACGATTTTTTAGTAGCCAATTTAGTTAGGGTTTGTAGCTAAGTTAAGACAAATTGTCATGACATAGATACAAACCCCTTAGGATTATGATTTTTAAGGATTGTATCTATGTTGGCTATAGTAATTGTTGTTAAAGTTTTTATTTTATCATCATAATATAGAGCCACATGGATTATACTGTGTGGCTTATTCGTGTTTTTGCCATACAGTTATATATACTGTGTGGCTTTTTTATATCAAGATTCATTTTTAAAATTAAATTAAAAAAATTATTTTAAAATATTTTCAAAGGGGTGTTTTATTTATGTCAGGTATTATATCTGTAATGACGCAAAGTTTAATTTTATCAATTATGGCACTGGGGGTTTATATAACTTACAAAATCTTAGATTTTCCAGATATGTCTGCTGATGGTAGTTACACAATGGGTGCTTCTATTGTAGCATTTTCTCTTACTAATGGTATTTCTCCTGTAGTAGCAACTTTAATGGCTATCTTATGTGGTTGCACTGCTGGTCTTGTTACTGGAATTCTTCACATTAAGTTTAAGATATCAAACTTACTTTCTGGCATTTTAGTTATGGGAATGTTGTACTCTATCAACTTAAGAATAATGGGAAAATCAAATATTCCTCTATTTAGCTTTAAGCATTTATTCAATGGAGAAATATCTCCTATAGTTTTAGCCTTGGCTTTTGTATTTATCTGTAAAGTCCTTTTAGACTTATTTCTAAAAACAGGTCTTGGGTACACTTTAAAAGGTGTTGGTGATAACTCTCAAATGATTAAATCTTTGGGTATAAATATTGGTTCTATAAAAATACTAGGACTTATGATTTCAAATGGACTTATTGCTTTATCTGGTAGTCTTATGGCTCAGTTCTTAGGATTCTCAGATGTAAATATGGGTATAGGAACTTTGGTTCTTGGAATTGCTTCTATCATAATTGGTATTACACTATTTAAGAAATTTACTTTTATCAAAGATACTACTGCAATAATTGTTGGTTCTTTTATATACCAATTCACTATCTACTTTGCAATGAGTTTAGGAATGTTATCGACTGACTTAAAATTAATAACTGCTATAGTTATAATAGCTTTCTTAGCTACTGGTAACTTAAACATTTCACTAAAAAAAAACAAATGCAAAGCTAGTACCAAAAATAAATCTGAAAAAAGAGGTGTTATAGATGCTACAAATTAAAAATCTTTCAAAGAGTTTTCCTAATCCATACGGTGAACCTAATACTATATTTGAAAATTTATCAATCGACATAGAAGATGGTGAATTTGTAAGTATCATAGGTAGTAATGGAACTGGTAAATCTACTTTATTAAATATAATATCTGGGCTTATAAAAGAATCTTCTGGTCAAGTATTACTAAATAAACATAATTTATCTAACTTAGCTGAACATAGAAGAACTCAAATAGTAAGTAGAGTTTTTCAAGACCCTAGCCTAGGAACTTGTCCTTCTATGACAGTTAGAGAAAATTTATCTCTAGCTCTTAACAAAGGAAAATTATTAAACCTAAGAAAATGTCTTCGTTATAAAATAGATTTCTTAGAAAATTTATTAGAAGGTGTATCTCTTGATTTAAAAAAATATCTTGATGTTCAAGTACAGTTTTTATCAGGAGGTCAAAGACAGTCACTGTCACTAATTATGTCATGCTTAACAAATCCTTCAGTTTTATTACTTGATGAGCATACAGCAGCGCTTGACCCAAAAACATCAAACGAAGTAATTGAATTGACTAATAAGATTGTAAGGGAAAAAAATATAACTACACTTATGGTGACTCACAACTTAAAACATGCTCTTCAATATGGTGATAGATTGATAATGCTTCATAAGGGTGAAGTTGTCTTAGATGTAAAAGGTAAAAAAAAAGAACAATTAACAGTTGAAGAAATCTTAGAAAAATTTGAATATGCAGTTTAAAATGTATCTATTATATTAAGTTTATTTCTAAAATAATCTTAAAATTATAATAATTATGGTAACTTTGCAATAATTCATATGAATATATGAATATATATAACAATAAATATTCGAGGGGGATATAAAAATGATTAATAAAAAAAGATTTGCAAGTTTGATTTTAGCTGGTGCTCTTAGTGTATCTATGCTTACAGGATGTTCTCAAGGGGGAGATTCTAGTAATTCAAAACAAGAAAGTAATTCAAAAAGTAAAGAAGTTAAAAAAATTGGTATAACTCAGCTGGTTGAACATCCAGCGTTAGATGCTACTAAGACAGGGTTTGTAAAAGCACTAGAAAAGAATGGCTTTAAAGATGGTGAAAATATTGATATAGACTTCCAAAATGCTCAAAATGATATGCCAACTACACAAAGTATTGCAAGTAAATTTGCATCTGACAAGAAAGATTTAATATTTGCTATATCAACTCCATCAGCTCAAGCAGCTTTCAATGCTACTAAAGATATACCTATACTTATGACTGCTGTCAGTGACCCTGTTGCTGCTGGATTAGTTAAAACTCTTGAAAAACCAGGCACAAATGTATCTGGAACATCAGATTTTGTTTCTGTAGACAAAGGTTTAGAACTTCTTAAAATATTTGCTCCTAAGGCAAAAACTATAGGAGTTATGTACAATACTAGTGAAGTAAATTCCAAAGTTCAAGTTGATGCTTTAAAAGAATATGCATCTAAAAATGGGTTTAAAGTTGTTGAAAAAGGTATAACTACTTCGAATGAAGTTAACCAAGGGATTTCTAGCTTAGTTGGTAAAATAGACGTCTTATATGTTCCTACAGACAATTTAGTAGCATCTTCTATGCCTATAGTTTCTAAAATAGCTACTGAAAATAAAATTCCTGTTATAGCAGCTGAATCTGGTCCAGTTGAAAAAGGTGCTCTTGCTTGTCAAGGTATCAACTATGAAAAACTAGGTTACAAAACAGGTGAAATGGCAGTTAAAATTTTAAATGGCGAATCAGTGTCTGATATGCCTGTAGCTACATCAGATGATACAGATATAATTGTTAATGAAGATATATTAAAAGCATTAGGTATGGAAAAACCTTCTAATGATAATATTTCTTACGTAAAGACTAAACAAGAATAGATATAATAGATTTTTGAGGGAGTGGTCAAAATGAAATTCAGTAAATTAGTAAATTTAACCTTAATTGGCGTTCTTAGTATATCCACCATTACAGGTTGTTCTAAAAATAATGAAGATAATTCAGACACATCATCTGGAAAAAATGATGATATAAAAAAAATTGGTATTACGCAATTAGTTGAACATCAAGCTTTAGATGCGTCCAAGGAAGGGTTTGTTAAAGCTTTAAAAGATAATGGTTTTGAAGATGGTAAAAATATAGAAATAGATTATCAAAATGCTCAAAATGATATGCCTACTACACAGACCATAGCAAGTAAATTCGTTTCTGATAAAAAAGACTTAATATTTGCTATATCTACACCATCTGCTCAAGCTGCATATAATGCGACTAAAGATATACCTATACTTATAACTGCTGTAACTGACCCTGTTTCTGCTGGATTTGCAGATTCTTTGGATAAACCAGGTAAAAATGTTTCTGGAACTTCTAACTTTACACCTATTGAAAAAAGTATGAAAGCTCTTGATGTGCTTGTTCCAAAAGCAAAAACTGTAGGTGTTATATATAATACTAGTGAAGTAAATTCTAAAGTTCAAGTTGATAATTTGAAAAAATATGCTAGTGAGAAAGGTCTTAAAATTGTTGAAAAGGGAATTAGCTCTTCTAGCGAAATAAATCAAGCTGCTTCTAGTTTGATGGGAAATGTGGATGTCATTTATGCTCCTACAGATAATTTACTTGCATCTTCTATGCCTATAGTATCTCAACTTGCTATTAAAAACAAAATACCTATAATAGCAGCAGAAGAAGGAATGGTAAAAGGAGGAGCATTAGCTTGTCAAGGTATAGATTACGAAAAATTAGGCTATAAAACTGGAGAAATGGCTGTTAAAGTACTAAAAGGTGAATCTAAAGTTTCAGATATGCCTATAACAAGCTTAGATGACACTAATTTAATCATTAATGAAGATACTCTAAAAGCACTCTCTATAGATAAACCTTCTGACAACAATATAGTTTATGTTAAAACTGAAAATAAATAATTTGACTACTCTAGTTTAGACTATATAAAATTAAAGATATTTTCTCTATACGAGTAATATGCCTGTTTCTATAAATTTTTTTAAAGAAACAGGCATATATTTTTATTTTAATATATTATCTATTTAAAGATTATATGTAAATACTCTTAATTTATTTTTATAAGCTTTGTTTGTATAGACTTTGCACAATCATATTTATTCTTCTATTTTCTTTATTACTCTACATGGATTTCCAACAGCTACAGTATTTGATGGTATATCTTTTGTAACTACACTTCCTGCACCTATTACTACATTATCTCCTATAGTAACTCCTGGTGTTATGATTACTCCCCCACCTATCCATACATTATCACCTATTTTTACAGGAGAACCATACTCTATACCTGAATTTCTAAGTTGTGCATTAATTGGATGATATGCTGTATATATTTGAACATTTGGAGCTAACATTACATTATCACCTATTTCAATTTTGCATACATCTAAGAAAATACAATCATAATTTGCAAAGAAATTTTCACCTACATGTATGTTATATCCATAGTCACATTTAATGTTTTGTTCCACATTTATCTGCTTGCCAACTGAACCAAATAGTTGTCTTAAAATATCTGTTCTTTTTTCATATTCATCCTCTAAAGTATTATTAAATACTCTAGTTAATTTTTTACAATGCTCTCTTTCTTTTACTAGCAATTCATCATTTGCATAGTATCCTTTCCCAGACAACATTTTTTCTTTTTCAGTCATATAATCTACTCCTTTTTGTTATAATTGTATCTAAAGCAAAATAAATATTCCTGTGGAAAATCTAAATAAATGCTGTCACCCTTCTTAAATCTCATTTTACTTTTTTCTAATTCTATTTGAATAGGTACACATTCGTTAGATAAATCAGTTTTTCTAACATATATAGTATAAGTAAATGGATTTTCTATAATGTTAATCAATTCAAAACATAACTTTTCATTTAAATCTTCATTAGAATCCAAGACCTTAATATGATGCTCTCTAATTCCCACATATTCTATATTATCATCTATTTCTCTATTTAATGTCAACTCACATCCCCAATCTGTAGCATAAATAGTATTTTCATCTATCCTATTTAATTTGGATATATTTTTACACCCTGTTATCTTAGCTTCTATAAGGTACTTTGGAAATTCAAATAGTTCTTTTTTAGGTCTCTTTGGAAGACCTTCTCCCTTGTTATATACCATAATATCATCACAAACTCGGTAAGCTTCTTCAATATCATGAGTAACAAATAGTATATCTCCCTTGTAGTCTTTTAACATGTTCATAAGTTCTTTTTCCATATTACTTCTTAAATGATGGTCTAGTGCTGAAAAAGGCTCATCTAAAAGCAATATATCTGGAGATGTTGCCAATGCCCTAGCTAGTGCTACTCTTTGTTGCTGACCACCAGATAATTGCCAAGGGTATCTACCCTCAAACCCATTTAATTTAAGTATATCTAAATACCTTGCTACTATTTCCTTTTTTTCACTCTTGTTCAGTTTTAAAAGTCCAAGCTCAATATTTTGACTTACAGTCATATGTGGAAACAAAGCATAGTTTTGAAATAAAAAACCTACTTTTCTCTCTTGTGTTGATAAATTTATCTTTTTTTCAGAATCGAATAGTACTCTATCATTTAATACAATTCTACCTTTTGTTGGTTTCTCAAGCCCTGCTATACATTTTAATGTCATACTTTTTCCAGAACCAGATTCTCCTAAAAACCCTAAAATTCCTTTTTCTTGTTTAATTTCTACCTTTAATTTAAAAGAGGATAAATCTTTCTCTATATCTACATATAAACTCAACTATCCACACCTCTTTCCTATAATTTTCTGCTGAAATTCTGACCAATAATTTAATAATAAAATCATTGCTATAGATATTGCTACAATAATCATAACCCACATCATAGCTTTGTTCATATCTCCGCCTTCAACTGCAAAAAATATAGCTATTGGCATAGTTTGAGTTTTTCCAGGTATATTTCCAGCTATCATAAGTGTAGCACCAAATTCACCAAGAGCTCTGGCAAACGACAGCACCAATCCACCAATTATTCCAGGCCAAGCTAATGGGACTGCAATCTTAAAAAATACTTTCCACTCATTAAGACCTAATGTCCTAGCAGCTGACAACATATTGTTGTCAATCTGTTCAAAAGCTGACCTTGAAGTTCTATACATCATAGGAAAAGACACCACTACTGCTGAAATTACAGTTGCTGTCCAACTAAATATTAAAGTTTTATCAAAATTTAATAAAAACTTCCCTATAAATCCATTCTTCCCACATAGCAATAATAAAAAGAATCCTACAACTGTTGGTGGCAAAATCAGTGGAAGTGTAAACAGCCCATCTATAAGACCCTTCCACTTACCTCTATAGTTAGCCATAATATATGACACAAATATTCCTATTATAAAAGTTATTACTGTTGACAAAAGAGATGTCTTAAGCGATATCCATAAGGGTGACCAATCTGTTTCCATCTTTAAACCTCCTCAATTTTAAATGGAAATAGTGAAATTAATAAGTCTATTAATTTCACTATTTCCATTTTATTATAATATACAATTATTTTCAATTTTCATTTATTTATATATAATTTATATTTAAATACATATAGTTTATTTATAAACTTATTCTACTTTTTTGTATCCAAATTCTTCAAAAATCTTTTGTCCTGCTTCACTTAACAAAAATTCTTCAAATTTCTTAGCAGAATCTATATTTTTACTAGCTTTAATTACTGAAACTGGATATGTAATAGGTGAATGAGTTTTTTCGTCTGTTTTTTCAACCACCTTTATCTTATCATTATTAACAGTATCACTAAAGTAAACGAATCCAACATCAGCATTTCCTGATTGCACCCATGCTAAAACTTCTTTTACATCTTTTGCAAATACTAGCTTATCTTTTAACTTATCCTTTAAATTTAAATTAGTTAACACCTCATCTGCATATTTACCAGCTGGAACACTTTCAGCTTCACCAACAGCAATTTTCTTCACTTTATCTGTAGTCAAATCTTTCATACTAGATACATTACTATCAGCAGAAGAAATAAGAACTAAATCATTTTTTACTAAATCTTTCATAGTATCAGAAACCAATAACTTTTCTTCATCCAAAGCTTTCATTTGTTTTTGACCTGCTGAAATGAATAAATCACAAGGTGCTCCTTGTTCTATCTGTTGTTGCAATGACCCTGAAGCTCCATAATTAACTGTCAATTTTACATTTGAATCAACTTTTTTGTATTCTTCTTCAATCTTTGCCATTGCTTCTTTTAAACTTGCAGCAGCCGATATATTTAGCTCTACTGGCTCACTACTCTTATTTGTTTTTTCTTGTTTTCTATCATCTTTTTTGCTTTCATTGCTATTGCATCCAACTGTCCCCAAAGTTAAACATGCAACTAGTCCTAATATTCCCAATATTTTTTTCATAACAATCTCCCTTTTTGTAAATTTAATACATGTTTTAATACGTTTTATCATGTTTTATCATGTTTTATCATATATAGTTTAATTATATATACCTGATAATAAATTTTCAAGTAAATTATTTACATTACTTTTAAATATTTTCTACATTTTCCTTTTTTTAATGTTAAAATAACCTTATATGGAGGTGGATTATGGACTCATTATCATCTTTGACACCTGTCGAGGTAGCTGAATTATTAAAGATAACAAAAAATACTGTATATGAATTAATCAAAAGAGGTGAACTTCCTTCTTATAAAGTAGGAAAAAAAATAAGAGTTGATATTAAAGACGTTGAAGAATATATCAACAACCAAAAAACTGGTAAAGTAAAAGATACACATTTCAACAATAAAAATATAGATATAAACAACAATTCTAAAATCATTATTTCTGGTCAAGACGTGATACTAGATATTTTAGCTAGGTACGTTGAAAAAAAATTAGATGGAGTCAATACATTTCGCTCTTATATAGGCAGTTATAATGCTTTATATGAATTATATAATGGCAGAGTTTCTATAGCATCATCCCATCTATGGGATTTTGAAACAGATGAATATAATGGCCCTTTTGTTAAAAAACTATTGCCAGGAATACCTTGTGTACTTATAAATCTAGCTTACAGAATGCAAGGTTTTTATGTTGCTAAAGGAAATCCTAAAGAAATAAAAACTTGGGAGGATTTAACTAGACCAAACATAACTCTTGTAAATAGAGAAAAAGGGGCTGGAACTAGAGTTCTACTTGACGGTAAACTTAGGCTTCTAAATTTTAATGGTAATCATATAAAAGGTTATGATAATGAAGAATTATCACATCTTGGTGTTGCAAGTACTGTCTCTCGTGGAATAGCTGATGTTGGTTTAGGAAATGAAAAAGCTGCTTTACAAGTAAATAACATTGACTTTATTCCTCTTCATAAAGAACGTTATGATTTAGTTATTAAAAAAGAAGACTTACAAAATCCAGTTTACAAAACTATAATTAACATAATAAATTCAGCTGAGTTTAAAGCTGAACTTCAAGGTCTTGGTGGATATGATTTAACTGATACAGGTAAAATCATAGCAGAAGTTTAGGATTAAAATCGCAATCTATTTTATATGACCTATAAGTTTTCATAAAATTTATAACTTAACTACAAAATAAATTGCGATTTTTATGTGTCTTAAAAAATTTATATCATTCATTTTATCTCTAATACAAAATCCAATATAGTTAATTATGTGAGATATTACATTAGTATATATTTACATAATAGTATTTTTCCTTAATATAGATTAACATATTATACGTTTTAAGCATCAATACTTTTCCTTTCTTATATATATACGGCAATATGTATGAATTTAATAGGCTATATACAATATTGCTTTCTTCTTGTATTTTTTCCACTAATAAGTTATTTAT
The DNA here is from genome assembly GCF_900243075.1 of Clostridioides difficile. Taxonomy (GTDB): domain Bacteria; phylum Bacillota; class Clostridia; order Peptostreptococcales; family Peptostreptococcaceae; genus Clostridioides; species Clostridioides difficile_D. The sequence goes on along the minus strand of NZ_OEZH01000064.1, from coordinate 3,154 downwards.
AAAATTATCTTTTTCATTTTTAATAATCTCACTCCAATTTATCTTAACTTTTAATACATATCTTCCCACTAGGTATATACACTCTACAATAAATAATAAAAATACTATGCAATCAGTACCTCCTATATGATACAAACTTCCAGATACTAATGGCTTAGCAAAGAAATTATAAAAATTCAAAGTATCTCCTGTATAATCAAAAAGTATTAATAGTAATCCTAGAACTCTCAATACTTTCATATTCAACATGTCTTTATCTTTATTATTTTTGTTTTTCATATATATTACCTCTCTTTTCTTTAGATTTTATTGTAATCTAATACTAACTCTTTTATTTGAGGTATAAATGAATTTAATTGGTAGTTATTTTCATTTTTATTAGTAATTAATTCACATTACTAAACAATACTTCTATTTAAACATAAAAATAGCTCATTTATTTCTTAATAAACACCAAAATAAATAAGCTATTAATATTCAATTAATTTTTATCATTTAAAAGATTATTATCTATAAATTTAAATATTTTATTGAAGTATATTGTACTATCATGTTCAAATCTATCAACTTAGAATTATACTATATAATATTATTTAAATATTCTTCTATATTTCTCTTCTTCCTCTTCAGTAAACACATTAAATACAACTTTCAAATTTTTCTCAGGATTTTCTTTTATCCATAGTCTAACCCTACTCACAGCAAGATTAGCTGCCTCTTTTTTTGGATAACCAAATACACCTGTAGAAATTCCACAAAAAACAATATTTTTTATTTCATCAATTTCTTTTATTGTGTTTAAACATGATTTGTAGCAATGAAGCAGTTGCTTTTCTTGTTCTTTACTTGGCTGACCACCAGATACAATAGGTCCAACAGTATGAACTACAAATTTTGCAGGTAAACAATAGCCTCTAGTTATCTTAGCATCTCCAGTATATTCTAAATGTCCTTGTTTTTTTATTATTTTGTCACAATCTTCTCTAAGTCTAGGTCCTGCACATGAATGTATCTCATTATCCACACATAAATGTAGTGGTTGTAGACAACCTAATAACTTATTATTTGCAGCATTTACTATTGCATCTGCTCTTAAATTTGTTATATTACCTCTCCATATAGCAATACCTTCCTCTACTTCTTCTATATCATTTACATCTACTAGCTCTCTTTCTTCACATTCAATTAACAATAAATTATGTAACATATTAAGTATCTCTGGAGCAATTTCTTTTGGTGGATATACATTCAAAAGTCCTCTAAGTATATCTCTAGGCTTAATTTCATCATTTGATAAATTGTATATTTTAGAAGGAACTTCTTTTGAAAAATATGCAATTAAAGTGTTTATATTTTTTTTTCTTTGTTCGTCAGTTAGAGGCTTGATAGTTTTATCAAAATCCTCAAATAAATTTACATCCTCAGCATAATCTCTCCACTTCATAGCCATCTCTCCATTCTCATATTTTAGAATTAAAAATAATTATGTATTTATGTACATATTTATTTATTTCTATAAACACCTACATAAATCCTGTTAAAAGTGTAAATTTTTTATTATGCAACTTCTCTAGTTATTTCTATTGATTGATTGATAGTAAATTATTGTACCTAAATTTAATCCAACTAACAAGTAACTAAACCTACTTTCCTAACTGCAAAATACACTATGTTTGCCACTTGTATCTCATTTGTAAATAAATAAAGTCCCTACAAATACATTAACTAGGCTATGTACTAAACTGTAGGAACTTTAAAAATATATTATTCTTAATTAAGTTTTGGCCAATAATTTTTATTTGCTTCTATTAAATCATCTAGTAATTCTTTTGCAACTGTTGCACTTGGAACTGTCTTAGATAGCATAAGTGCTTGCCACAATTTATTATACGACTTCTCAATCCAAGCCTGAACCTCCCATGACTAAAGTCACAGTGTTCCTGCTTCACAGAATTTTGCATACTAAAATATGTCTTACTAATTCTCCACAGGCTATCCCCGTAGTTCCTACGGTTCTTACATAAGTTATTTATTTTGAATTGTTATTAGTCTTAATCCTTCTTTCAGTATATTTATACTTGCATTTATATCTCTATCGTGAATTTCATTACAACTAGGACAAATCCATCTTCTTATATTTAAGTCCTTAACTTCCTCGTTTTTATACCCACATTTATTGCATATTTGTGAACTTGCAAAGAATTTACCTACCTTTACAATTTGTCTACCATGCCAAGTAGCCTTGTATTTTAATTGACGAATAAACTCTGACCATGACACATCAGAAATTAAGCGAGATAGTTTACGATTTCTAATCATATTCTTTACTTGTAAATCTTCTATGCAAATAATATCGTTCTCTTTTATAAATTTAGTAGATAATTTTTGTAGAAAATCATTTCTTTGATTAGCTATATGTTCTTGAAGTCTTGCAACTTTTAATCTTGCTTTATTCCTATTTAAACTACCGATTGTCTTTCTCGATAATTCTCTTTGTAATTTAGAAAGTTTTCTTAATGACTTCTTAAGATACTTAGGATTTTCTATAAATTCTCCACAACTTGAGATACAAAACTCTTTAATTCCTAAATCTAAACCTATCTGATTGTTAGTATTTTCAAATGCTTCAATATCTACATCAGTACAGCATAATGATACATAATATCTACCACTTGGTTCTTTAGATATAGTAGCATTAAGTATTCTACCTTTAGGTACTTGTTTATCCCTTATCTTAAGCATACACCAAGTTTAGGTAGTTTTATATATTGACCACAATACATAATGTTTCCATTTGTAAAATTAGTTTTATATGAAAATCTATTAGTTTTCTTTGATTTAAATTTAGGAAATCCTGCCTTTTCTTTAAAGAATTTTTCATATGCGTTTTCTAAATCTTTTAAGGCGTTTTGTAGTGAAAATTTGTCAGGTTCTTTAAGCCACTTTAATTCTTTTTTTAAATTGGTTAAATCAGAACTACACTGTTTATAAGTAAAAGTTTCTTTATTTTTTTATAAACTTCTATTCTTTTAGCAAGATATTTATTATATACAAACCTACAACATCCAAAAGTTTTGTTAATTAACTCTTGCTGTTTTTTATTTGGATACATTCTAAACTTATAAGCTTTTTCCACTACTATCACCTCACTTTA
>NZ_OEZH01000027.1:25704-26216 GCF_900243075.1 Clostridioides difficile | reverse complement strand
ATTTACTTCCATTTGAGCATATTGCAAAATCTTTAATTCCTAAGTCAATACCTATTCCTTCATTAGTACATTTAGATACTTGAATATCATCTTCCTCAGCTAATATAGATACATAGTATCTATTAGATTTTTGACTTACTGTACCACTTTTAACTATTGAATTTGTTGGTATATATCCAAATTCTTTTAGTCTTACCCAACCAAGAGTAGGTATTTTGACCCTATGCCTTTCAATAGTCCAGTCAGTTTTGTTATTCTTTGGAAAATACGCTTTAACATCTTGATTTTTCTTTTTCTTGAACTTAGGAAAACCTTTAGTTTTTTTAAAGAAATCTTTGAAGGCTTTATCTCCATTCATAATAGCTTGTTTTGTAGCCTTAGAAGATACATCTTTAATCCATTTCATATCTTGATTATTAGGAATATATTCATTATTTAACCATTTAGAAAAATCCATACCGCTTATAAATTCACCTTTACTCTCATAAACTTCTTTATTATGAGCAATATAG
>NZ_OEZH01000027.1:0-25437 GCF_900243075.1 Clostridioides difficile | reverse complement strand
ATAATTTAGTCCACTTCCATAATCTTCAATAACTTCATCTACTATTATTCCTTTAGCATTTGCATATTGTCTAAGAAACTCCACTTGAATCATCTTTTTGATTAGAAGTTGAAACTCTTGTATAAATAACATTTTTTCTATTTACTTCTTCTTTATGTATTCCTTTATATTCTAAATATTGTTCATAAGTGTAATATCTTCTATCTGTTGGAGTTCTAAAAGCCTTTAATTTCCCTTCAACATCCCAACGTTGCAGAGTTCTGACTGAAATATTAATTAACTCTGCAAACTCTTTTGGTTTATAGTTATTGTTTTTCATATAATCACATCTTGACTATAATTTACTATAAATAACTATATTTATCTATATTTTTATCAACTAAAGATAACCTCCTAATCTAACTTCTCTACTTCTTTTGAGCCATCTTCTAATTTACTTATACAATAAATTCCTTTTACATCTACATTATTTTCAACTAAAATTATTTTTATCTTTTCAATATCTTCAAAAGAAAATTTAATTGATATTCCACAACTTGCTGTTATTTCTCTTGGTGTTGGAAGAGCCATTACTTTTAGACTATTTTCACCAAATAACTTTTCTGATCTTATTGCATGATGTGTCGAATTAAATGACACTATATACATCTGATTCATTATTTAATCCTTTCTAACTATCTAATTCTCTTTGAATTAATCTTTATTATTAGTTTTATATTATTAAACAAACATACATTATAAAGAAATGGTATTTGATGCATTCTTTAATGTTTCAACTATAGTATACATATTTGTAACTGTGCCTACTTGTAATTTGTCTTTTAAATTGTAGTAGTCTAAACAAGTCCCACAAGATAAGACTTCTACACCTGCATTCTCAAGTATTTTTAAGTTTTCTATAGTTTCTTCATTTTCAGCACTTAACTTTACTCCTCCATTAACTAAAAGTACATACTTAGGATAAGGCTTAGACTCTGTTAAAGTATATATAAAACCTTTTATTAATACTTTTCCTAATTCATCATTGCCAAGTCCCATCTTATCTGAAGATATAAATACACATGTATCTTCTAATTCACTTTCTTTGTTATCTAAAATATTTTGTTTCTCTAAGATATTTTTACCTTTTATGATTTCTATAGATATAAAATTCTCTTTCTCATCAACAATATTTGCTTCACAATTTAAAGACTTAGCAAGTTTTAATACATTTTCTTTAGCTGTTTCATTGTCAACTACTGTGACTACAACTCCTTCTTCTAAGTTATCCAATTCTCTTTTTGTATTTATAACTGGTTTAGGACAAGCAAGCCCTCTAGCATCTATTTTTATACTCATTGTTTGATTCATCTCCTTAAAAATATTCATACAATTTATATTTTATCATAGATATTATCTTGCTTGTTATAGATTATTTCTATGCCCTTATAGGTTTATTTATCTTACATTATTTCTAAATTTTTATACATAAATACACCTTTTTGATAATATTCTAACTCTTTTTCTTTTGATATATTTGAATATAATTGACCTAAGTCTATATATAAGTTAGCTAATATTCTACTATTACCTAAATCTGATACTATTTTTATGCATTTAATTAAATACTCAATTGCAAGAGTAATTTCATTTTGATTTTTATACATATTAGCATAGAATTTTAATGCTTTATATTCATTGAACTTATTTTTATTTTTTATTGATGAAGCTAAAGCTATTTTACAATATTTTCTAGCCAAATCATAGTCTTCTTTATCTATATATGCTTCTATTATCTTGAATAAACCTGACATCATATATTCATCTTCATCATTTTTCTTTATGTCATATACCTTCTGTGAATATTCAAGTACTCTATCTGTTTCACCTATTTTTCTATAAACATCACAAATTGTTAAATACACATTTGCTAATCCAGTTTTATTATCTTCATTTTCAAGTATTTTTAATGCTTTTTTAAAGTAATCTTTTGATTCTTCATATTTTCCAATCTCAAGCATATTGTTTGCTTTTAGCACCAAAATATCGACATCTTCTTTTCTATCATTTCTATTATCTATTTCATTTATCTTGTCTATGTACTTCAATGACATATTTGGATTATCTAGTTTTATGTAACAATATGCCATCTTGCTATATAGTTCCTTATATATGTTAACATCCTCAAACTTACCCTCTAACAAAATTTCCTCTGCAAAATTAAAGTGGCTTATAGCACCTTTATAAAAGTCTTCCTGCATGTATATTTTCCCTATGTTTAAATAACACTTAAGTATATTTTCACTATCACTATTTTTTATAAAGAAGTATAATGCCTTCTCAAAGTTTTCTATAGCGTCATTATAATTAGATTTTTTCAGATTAATATTAGCCATTAAAAAATTACATCTGCCATAGTTCTCCATTAAATCGTATCTCTTACATATATCTAAAACTTCTTTTATTTGGTCCTCAGCCTTGTTTAGCTCATTTTCTTTTATATAAATTTCGCTCTGTAGTATTAAATTATCAGTTATCTTTTTTGACTGCATTTCTTTAGTCTCTAATAAATATTCTACACTTACATCTAGCTTATCGCCTAGATATTCCAACAGTTCATAACTAGTATGAGACTTATCCCTCTCTATATGGCTTATTTGTGCCGCTGTTATCCTATCTCCAGCTAATTCTTTTAATGTCATGTTTTTTTCTTTTCTTAATTTTTTAATCTTTTCTCCTAAGCTCAAAATTTCCATACTATTCCCACCTTTTGAAGACATTTTTTTATAATATAATTATAACTTATATTTATTTTAAAAACACTACTTTTATTTTACAATATTTTCTGTGTACATTAAATGATTTCCCATAAAAATGACTAAAATTTAGTTTATTTTGAATTTAATTAATTTAAATAAATCATTTTTTAAATTTGTTACTATTTTGTATTCATATATTTGCTCATAACGATTATAATTATATATAAGAATAGTTTTTAAGAGGGGAGAAATTTTTATGAAAAATAAGAAAATAATGTTAGTGTTAAGTATATTATCTATATCTATATTTGCAATTGGTTGTACTAATGCTCAAATTGGAAATGATACACCTAAAAAAGAAACTAAGAGCAATACAAATGTTGAACAGCCAAAAGAAGAAAACAACACTGAAAAAGAGGTTCCTAATAAAAAAACTACATCTACTCCAAAGGAAGAAGCTAAAACTCAATCAGCTACTATTTATTCTTTTGATGTAGATAAGACAGATTTAATTGAAAATAAAGTTGATTTGAATAAAATTGATGAAAACACTCTATTTGAAGAACTTCAAAAACTTAAAGTTGTTCCAGAGTCTACAAAATTAAATTCATTCACTACAAAAGATATTGACGGTGTGAAAACTGGTATATTAGATGTTAGCTCTGATTTCACAAAGTCAAACTTAGGTAGTGATGCAGAAACTTTAATGCTTGATTCAGTTGCTCGTACTTATATAAAAAATATGAATGTTGAACAAATAAAAATTACTGTTGATGGTTCTAATTATGAAAGTGGTCATATAGTTCTTGAAGAAGGAGATTACTTAAAGTAACTTTTTTAGACATGTATATTATAAGAAAAGAGAGTGCCTCAAAATGAACCTTTTAGTTCATGAGTCACTCTCTTTTGTATGAAATCAAATACATTTTTATTACTTCTACAATGAAAAAGAAGCTTATCTCTATTTTGAGACAACCTCTTTTTATATATTGTTTAATTCTATACTACTTATTTTTTGAAATTTTCTTCAAAGCTTCTACTGCTTTATCTATCTCATCTTTTGTATTAAAATATCCTATACTGAATCTTACTGCCCCTTGTTTTAAAGTACCTAAAGTAGTGTGTGCTAGTGGAGAACAATGTATTCCTGATCTAGTTGCTATATTATAATCACTGTCTAATAAAAAAGTAACCTCACCAGAATCCATATTTCCTATATTTAGAGCTATTACTGATGCTCTTTTTTTACTGTCTTTTGGGCCATATATCTTTATATCCGGTACTTCCTCTAACTTGTCCATCATATATTGACATAATTCTTCTTCATGTTGTCTTATATTGTTGATTCCTCTTTCAAATATAAATAATATGCCTTGGTTAAGACCTGCTATACCTGGAGTATTGTGAGTTCCTGACTCATATTTATCTGGAAACAATTCTGGTTGAACCATTTCTTCTGATTTACTACCTGTTCCACCTTCTTTTAATATATTTAAATTTAGTCCTTCTCTTACATATAATATTCCTGTTCCTTGAGGTCCAAATAAACATTTATGACCTGGCATTGCCAACATATCTATATTACATTTATTTACATCTATATCATAAACACCTGCTGTTTGTGATGCATCTACTAAAAATAGTATATTATGTTTTTTAGCTATTTCTCCAACCTTTTTTATATCGATTAAAGTCCCACATACATTAGATGCATGTGTTGTTACAATCAATTTAGTATTTTTCTTTATTGATTTCTCTAAGGCTTCATAATCTAGAAATCCCTCATAGTCACATTTTACTACAGTATTCTCAACACCCTTTTTTTCTAATGCTTTTATGGGTCTTATTACTGAATTATGCTCCATAGACGTTGTTATTACATGGTCTCCTTCTTGTAATACACCTTTTATTGCTAAATTCAAAGAATCTGTTGCATTAGATGTAAATACTATATTCATAGGATTACTAACATTAAACAACTTAGCTATATTCTCTCTTGTATCATATATTTCCCTTGCAGCTCTCATAGCAAGTTTGTGTCCTGCTCTACCTGGGTTTGCACAATAGTTTTTCATACAGTCTAAAACAGCATCATACACTCTTTCTGGTTTTGGATATGTAGTTGCAGCATTATCTAAATAAATCATAACAATCTTCCTCTCTGTTTTATAGTTTTGTTCTATTCAAGAAGCATTGATACAATACTGTTTAAATCATCATCATTATAGTATTCTATCTCTATTTTACCTTTTTTCTTTCCTTTAGAAATATTTACTTTTGTTCCAAAGATGTTTCTAAGTCTATCTTCAACATCTAAGATAAATACATCTTTAGGCTTAGATTTTTTTGGTACTTCTTCTTTATTTTCAGATATTTTTTTAGCTATATTTTCGACTTCTCTTACAGAAAGTTCTTCTTCTTCTATTTTTTTCGCTATTTGTAATTGCAAGTCCTTATCTACAATCCTCAATAAAGCCTTACCATGACCTGCTGTAATTCTACCACTATCTATCATTTCTATGACATCTTGTCCAAGATTTAAAAGTCTTAGTGTATTAGTTATATGAGGTCTACTTTTACCAACAGCCTCTGATATTTCTTCTTGAGTTACATTGTAATTTTCTATTAAACTTTTATATGCTAAAGCCTCTTCTATTGAATTCAAATCTTCTCTCTGTAAGTTTTCAATTAAAGCTATCTCCATTATATCTTTCATATCTATATCTTTAATTATAGCAGGTATTTGACTTTTATTTGCAAGTTTTGATGCTCTAAATCTTCTTTCTCCAGCTATTATCATATACTTATTATTTTCATCCATTTTAACTACTATTGGTTGTAAAACACCATAATTTTTTATAGAATTAGATAGTATTTTTATCTTTTCTTCATCAAACTGCTTTCTAGGTTGAACTTCGTTTGGATATATTTTGTCTAGATCTATGTTGACTATCTCTTTTTCTGAAGCTTCTCCTTTAATATCTGGTATTAATGCACTAAGACCTCTACCCAATCTGTTACTTCTTTTAGACTTATTCTCCATACTACTATTCCTCCTCTTCTAAATCTATAAATTCTTCTGCTAGTTCCAAATAAGCTACAGACCCTTTACATCTCTTATCATAATAAATCACAGGTTTTCCATGACTTGGAGCTTCTGCTAGTCTCACATTTCTTGGAATTAGAGTTGTATATACACTTCCTTTAAAATATTTTTTGACTTCTTCAACCACTTGTATTGACAGATTAGCTCTTCCATCAAACATACTTAAGACAACACCTTGAATCTCTATATCAGCATTTAATCTTGATTTTACTAATTTTATAGTTTCCATTAATTGACTAACACCTTCTAAAGCATAGTATTCACATTGTATGGGAATTAAAACACTATCTACAGCAGTTAGACAATTTATTGTAAGCATCCCAAGTGAGGGTGGACAATCTAAAAATATATAATCATATTCATCTATTACTGATTTTATGGAATTTTTTAAGATATACTCTCTGTTAGTCTTAGATGTAAGCTCTATCTCTGCACCTGATAGTTCAGTAGCTGATGGAACTACATCCACATTTTCAAATTCAGTACTTATTATTGCTTCTTTGATATGTAATCCATCTAACATAATTTCATAGATGGTATTTTCTACTTCATTTTTATTAATACCATATCCACTGGTTGTATTTCCTTGTGGGTCTAAATCTAATACTAATATTTTCTTTCCCAAAGTTCCTAAACTAGCACTTAAATTTACATTTGTTGTAGTTTTTCCGACTCCACCCTTTTGATTGAATACAGCTATAACTTTGCCCATGATGTTCCCCCCTTTAAGAATTAAATTAATTTTAAATGTTGACTAGGTGTTTTATAGTTATAAATAATGTCTATAAATCAATTTACGTTACAAAGCTTATATTACAAAAAAAGATTACTGGTAAGCAGTAATCTCTATTTTTTAGGGATTTTTACAACAACTTCCATATAATCTCCCTTATCTATTTCATTATACTTAGCATCAATTCCTGTATTTGATATAGCATCAAAGGCCTGCTTTATAGTATTTATGTAAATCCTTATACTCATTGCACCCTTTATATTCTGTTTTTTATCAGGCTCTTCTTGAACTTTACTTTCTTCTAATATATCTTGTATCAATTTCTCTGTTTTTTTAACAGTCAATTCATTTTTTATGACTTTGTCTAGTACACTTTGCATTAAATCTTCACTTGGTAGTTTAAGAAATGCTCTAGCATGTCTTTCTGTTAAATTATTCTCTATCAGCTTCATTTTTATATCATTTGGAAGCTTTAATATTCTAAGCTTATTTGCTACAGTAGATTGATTTTTGCCCAATTTTTCTGCTAATTGCTGTTGAGTAAAAGCATGTTCTTTTATTAAGTTTTCATAACCAATTGCTTCTTCAATGAAATTTAAGTCTTCTCGTTGCAAATTTTCTAATAACGCTAGAACAGCAGAAGATTCATCATTCATATTATTTATAATTGCTGGTATAGTTTTAAGCTCTGCTAATTTAGCTGCTCTTAATCTTCTTTCTCCTGCAATTAACTCATATTTGCCATCTTTCGCTCTAACTGTTATAGGTTGAATTATACCATATACCTTTATAGAATTGCTCAATTCCTCCAATGAAACTTGTGAAAATATTTTTCTTGGTTGATATGGATTTGGAACTACATCTTCTATAGGTATCTCCATAACTCTTTTATCTTCCATAACATACCTCTCTTATTTTAGATATAAATTATTTTTGTTCTCTATATGTACATACAAATTTATTTCTGCATCTACTTTAATAATTCCTTTATTTTTGTTTTTTTTGAGGTAAGCTTAATCATTTCCCGAGAAATAATTAAGCTTGCCTCTAATAATTTCTCAATTATTTAATAGGATTTTTAGCTGGTTTACCAGCTTTTCTAGGGTACTTAACTGGTGTTTCCTTTATTTTTTTAAAAACTAATATATTATGATTTAAATCCATTTCTGGTAATTCTACATCTATTTTTTCAACAAACTTTAATCCTAAAATATTAATAGCCTTTTGTGATTCTTCTAATTCTAAGTTAGCATTAGGTCCTTTTAAACAAATAAAATATCCTCCAACTTTTACAAACGGTACACAAAATTCCATGAGAATTGGTAATCCAGCAACAGCTCTTGCTGTAGCAATATCATACTTTTCTCTATATTTTTCATCTTTCCCAAAATCTTCAGCTCTTCCATGTATAAATGTAATGTTGTCTAGTTTTAATTCTTTACTAACTTCTTCTAAAAAATTTATTCTTTTATTTAAGGAATCCAATAAGGTAAGCTTTAAGCTATCTAAACATATTTTTAATGGTATTCCAGGAAAACCAGCACCTGTACCAACATCTATTATAGACATACCATTTTTTATATATCCGTTTTTTACAGCTGAAATAGAGTCTAAAAAATGCTTTATATATACTTCTTTTTCATCTTCTATTCCAGTAAGATTCATCTTTTTATTCCAGTCAACCAATATTTCTCTATACATTTTAAACTTTTCTAACATATCATTATTGGTATTTATATTAAAACCTTCAATCCCATTTTTTAGAAGTTCTATATTATTCACCTTTGCCACCTCTAGTTCTTCTGACTTGTTCTAGGTATATAAGTAAAACTGATATATCAGCTGGGGAAACACCAGATATACGAGATGCTTGACCTATTGAAATAGGTTTTATATCATCCAATTTCTGTCTAGCCTCTAGTCTAAGTCCTTCTATAGATGAGTAATTTATTTTCTCATCCAATTTTTTATTCTCAAGTTTTTTAAATTGGTCTATTTGTTTCAATTGCTTTTCTATATAACCTTCATATTTAGTTATTATTACACACTGCTCTTTAACTTCTCTTGAAACATCTTCACCAGCACCTTTGCCTAATTCCTCAAGCAATTCGTAAGTAACTTCTGGTCTCTTTAAAAATTCATATAGAGATATTCCAACCTTTATTGGTGTTGCTCCCTTTTCTTCTAATAGACTATTTACTTCTTTTGGTGTAACTCTTTCATTTTTTAATCTTTCAAATTCTTTCTCTACAGCCGCCTTTTTATTTATGAATCTTTCATATCTATCTTTTTTAACTAATCCTATATCATAACCTTTTTGAGTTAATCTCATATCTGCATTATCTTGTCTTAAATATAATCTATATTCTGCTCTTGATGTCATCATTCTATAAGGTTCGTTAGTTCCTTTAGTAACAAGGTCATCTAATAAAACACCTATATACGCTTCTGAACGGTCTAATACAAAAGGCTCTTTTCCTTCTATCTTTCTAACTGCGTTTATACCAGCCATAAGCCCTTGTGCTGCTGCTTCTTCATATCCAGAAGTACCATTGAACTGTCCTGCACTAAACAAGTTCTCAACGCCCTTTATTTCCAAACTAATCTTTAGTTGTGTTGGGTCAACACAATCATATTCAATAGCATATGCAGGTCTCATTATCTTACAATTTTCAAGTCCTTTTATAGTTTTGTACATGTTTAATTGAACTTCAAAAGGTAAACTAGTTGAAATTCCTTGTATATACATTTCTTTAGTATTTAATCCTTCTGGTTCTATAAATAATTGATGTGATGTTTTATCACTAAATCTTACTACTTTATCTTCTATAGAAGGACAATATCTTGGTCCAGTGCTCTCTATTACTCCACTATACATAGCAGACCTTTTTAAGTTATCCAATATAACTTTTTGAGTTTCTTCTGTAGTTCTTGTTAAGTAACAAGGTTCTTGTTCTTTCTCTATATTTTCATTCATAAATGAAAAAGGAGTTACTTTTTCATCTCCTTCTTGTAAGGACATTACAGAGAAGTCTATACTATCTCTATGAACTCTTGCTGGAGTTCCTGTCTTAAATCTTCTCATTCTAAGACCCAAATCAACTAAGCTATCTGTAAGGTATTTTGCATATCCCAATGCATTAGGACCTTCATAAAATGCAACCTCACCCATATATATTTTTGAATTCAAATAGACTCCAGTAGCCAATATTACAGCTTTAGATTTAAATGAACATCCTAGTTTAGTTCCAACTCCTGTTACAACATTTCCTTCATGTAGTATTTCTACAACTTCATCCATAGCTATATCAAGATTTGGCTCATCTTCTAATGTCTTTTTCATTTCTTCATGATATTTAAATTTATCTGCTTGTGCTCTTAAAGAGTGAACTGCTGGCCCTTTGGCAGTATTTAACATTCTACTTTGTATATATGTCTTGTCTATATTTAATCCCATTTGACCACCTAAGGCATCTATTTCTTTAACCAATTGACCTTTACCAGTTCCACCAATCGATGGATTACAAGGCATTAATGCTATAGAATCCAAAGACATCGTTATTATCAAAGTTTTATATCCCATTCTTGCAGTAGCCAAAGCAGCTTCACATCCAGCATGTCCTGCTCCGACCACTATAACATCATATCTTCCTGCTTCAAACTTTATCATTTATAATTCCTTTCTTTTTAAAATTAATGTTTCATGAGAAACACTGTAAATTTTTTAAAAATCTCTATAATAAAAACAAATTTATTTTTGTACCTTACTTCCCTATACAGAAATTATGGAATATATTATCTAGTAAATCCTCTGTTACTGTATCACCATTAATATACCCAAGATAGTCCCATATATTTTTTAAATCAACTTCTACAAAGTCAAATGGCATGCTTTGTTCTAAAGCAACTAAAGCATCTGTTGCAGATTTATATGCTTTACTAAGTGCATCTTTATGTCTTGAATTTGTTACTACTAAACTAGAATTATTTTTAATGTTGCCTTTATATACCATAGACTCTATTTTATCTTGTAATTTTTCTATTCCTTCTTGCTGTAAAGCTGATATTTTTATTATACTATTATTTTCTACATATTTAAGTATTTTTTCTTCTTCAATTTCCTGTTTCAAATCATTCTTATTTAACAGTACTATCGTTTGTTTATCTTTAAGCTTTTCTAATATCTCTATATCTTCTTCTGACAACTTTCTAGATGCATCTAAAACCATTATAATTAAATCTGCACTAGTAAATGATTCTTTAGACTTTTCAACACCTATTTTTTCGACTATATCGTCAGTCTCTCTTATACCTGCTGTATCAACAATTTTTAAAGGTATTCCTTTTATATTTACAAACTCTTCTATAACATCTCTAGTAGTTCCTGGTATATCAGTAACTATTGCTCTATTCTCTCCTAAAATAGAGTTAAGAAGTGAAGATTTCCCTACATTTGGTTTACCAACAATTACTGTCTTTAAGCCCTCTCTAAGTATTTTTCCACTTTCAGCTGTATCATATAACTTTTTAATTTCTTTTTGAAGTTCATTAGTTTTTTCTTTAAGAGTTTTATATGTTATATGCTCAATATCTTCCTCAGGATAATCTATAGCAACTTCTACATGAGCTAATATCTCTGTAACTTTATCTCTTAATTCTCTTATCTTCTTTGATAAAGACCCCTCTAATTGATTTTGAGCAACCCCATGAGCTATATCAGTTTTGGCTTTTATAACATCAATTACAGCCTCTGCTTGAGATAAATCTATTCTCCCATTTAAAAATGCTCTTTTAGTGAACTCACCAGCCTCTGCTAGCCTAACATCTTTTGATAGTATTAGTTCTAATATCTTCTTTACTGAAATAAATCCACCATGACAATTGATTTCTATAACATCTTCTCCTGTATATGAGTTTGGACCTTTCATATATGCCAATAAAACTTCATCAATTACATTCTCATCATCTACTATATTTCCATATATTAATGTTCTCTTATTATATTTCTCAATACTCTTTCCTGACATAGACCTAAAGATTTCTTCTGCAACCTTTAAAGCTTTTTCTCCACTTATTCTAAGAATTCCTATACCACCTTCTCCAGGTGCTGTGGCTATTGCCGCAATTGTATCATCTATAAACAAATTTATCACCTCTATTTATAATTTTTTACATATAGATTTACGTTTAACTAATCACAATAATATAATAAGATTAAAAAATAAAACCCCCTAATGTCTAGGAGGTTGATTTTATCTTTTACACTCAATTACTAATCTTCTATATGGATCAGTTCCTTCACTATATGTAATTACATATTTGTCGTTTTGAAGAGCTGAATGTATTATTCTTCTCTCATACGGATTCATATAATCTAATTTTTTAGTTTTTCTCGTTTTCGCTACTTCTCTAGCAACTTTATTAGCATATCTTATTAAAGATTCTTCTCGTTTTGATCTGTAGTTTTCTATATCTACAAGTACTCTTGTGTGAGAATCTTTATTTATTTTATTAAGAGCTAATCCAGTCAAAAATTGAATAGAATCTAAAGTTTCCCCTCTTCTACCAATTAAACTTGCAGCTTCTTTGCCTTCAATATCAACCATGATTAAATTATCTTTTTGAGATACATTGACTTTGGCATCAACATTTGCATTTCTCAACATTACCTCTATAAAATTTTTAGCTACATCTAGTTCCCTCTCGATAACAAAAATTTCATAAGTACCATCTTTAGCACCTATAAAACCCAAAAACCCTTTGCTTGGATTTTCAAGTATTTCAACTTCTATATCCTCTGCTTTTAAATTTAACTCTGCTATAGCTTTACTTATAGCTTCTTCCTTACTTCTACTTTTTATTAATTTTAGGCTTTTTCTCATTAACTTTTTCCTCCTTAGAGTTAGCAGCCAGCTTAGCTTTTAAAGGATTCATTATTAAGTAATATTGAGCTATTGAGAATAAGTTACTTACTGTCCAGTACAATGTAAGTCCTGCTGGGAATATAAATCCCCAATAGAAAGACATACCTGCCATTACATATGTCATTACTTTCATAGAGCCTTGTAACTGATCTTTTGGAGTCATTACTTTTTGCATAACATATGCACTTGCTCCTGAAAATACTGCTAGTATATAATCTGGTGCTGTTAAGCTTTTTATCCATAAAAACCCATTGTCAGCTGCTAAAAACGCAGCTTGATTTGCAAAAACGCCATGAGCAACTGGCTCTCTCAAAACGCTAAATAATCCTATTAATATAGGAAACTGTATTAATAAAGGTAAACAACCAGATAGTGGATTAATTTTAGCTTCTCCATATAACTTAACAATTTCTTCATTTTGTTTTTCTGGCTTATTTTTATATTTTTCTTGTATCTCTTTTATACGAGGTTGTATATCTTGCATTGCCTTTGTTGACTTAGTCTGCTTAACTGTTAATGGTAATAAAATAATCTTTACTAGTATAGTAAAAAGTATTATAGAAATACCATAATGGTTAACAAATTCAAATATTACCTTAAGAATCAATCCTAAGAAATTTCCTATTATATTCAATTTTTTTATACCTCCTAATAGTTACTCTCTTTTATTTTAGAGGGTCGTAACCTCCTGGATGAAAAGGATGACATTTTAAAAGTCTTCTTATTGTTAAATACATACCTTTTACAAATCCATATTTCTTAAACGCCTCTATTGAATATTGTGAGCAAGTTGGATAAAATCTACAGGTAGGTCCCTTTAAGGGAGATATATACTTTTGATAAAATCTCACTAAATAAATACATAAATTCGATAAATACTTACTTATTTCCTTTAATATATAAATTATTTTATTCAAAGTCATTAACCTCCATATTTATAGCATACAATTTAAATAGAAATATCCGTTCTTTTAACTAAATTTTTTATAGACTTGTCTATGTCTTTAAAAGTAGCATCCTTACTAGATACTCTTGCTATAAATACTATATCATATCCAGGCTTAATTTTTTCATCAATATTTAATCTGTAGGCTTCTTTTATTAGTCTTCTTACTCTATTCCTAGTAATGGCTTTTCCTACTTTCTTTGAAACAGAAATACCTACTCTACTATAATCTGATTTATTTTTAAGTATATATATTACTAAATATTTGTTTGCAAAAGATTTGCCGTGTTTATATACTTTTCTAAAATCAGAGTCTTTTTTCAACCCTTTAGTCCTATTAAAGTCCATAGTTAACCTCCATAAACACAGCTATGAATTGTAATTATTTACACAAAAAGGCCACCTTTGCAGCGGCCCTTTTGTAATTAATGAGTTAATCTATTTCTTCCTTTAGCTCTTCTTCTCTTTAACACGTTTCTTCCGTTAGACGTTTTCATTCTTTTTCTGAAACCATGTTCTTTACTTCTTTGTCTCTTTTTTGGTTGATAAGTTCTTTTACTCATTATTTTGCACCGCCTTTCAGATTTTATTTTCCGTTTATAAAAATAATAACTTTACCCTCAAAGTAAACATAACACATATAATTATAAATACTTTTACTACTGTTGTCAACGAGTTTTTGGGACGCTTATATCACAAAATATACCATATATATATTATGTATTTTTTTTATTGAAAATACTAGTAAAAATCTATTTAATTTTATTCTAAATTATTTTTTTCAATTATATACACAAATAAAGTAATTTTAACATGTTTATATTTTTATCAACAATTAGTTAATATTGTGGATAAATTAGTTACAAATCATTGAAGTTTGACATATATTTTGATATTATAAATATACTTGTTGATAATGTGTATAAATGTTATCAACTTATTAGAAATTATTCACAGCTTGTGGATACTTTTGTGTATAACTTTTAAGATTACTGACAATACTCTAGTTATAATCACCATTTATTGTATGTTTATGTTATTTATAACTTTATCTACATATTGTTTATATCTTTTCATATTTTTTTAATAATTTATACTATTATTAATTTATCAACACCATTATCCATAAATTTAGTTATTCTGTAAAATTTATATATATTTTTGCTTTTCTGTTAATAACTTTGTGGAAAATATTAATTATTCTGTTCGGAGGTTTATATTATGGATATAGTTTCTTTATGGGACAAAACCCTACAATTAATAAAAGGTGACTTAACTTCAGTAAGTTTTAATACCTTTTTTAAAAACATCGTACCATTAAAAATACATCTTAATGACTTGATACTACTAGCTCCTAGTGATTTTAATAAAGATATTCTAGAAAATAGATATTTGCATTTAATTGAAGATGCTATAAATCAACTGTCATTAAAAAAGTATAATATTAAATTTGTATTGAGCGAAAAGGAAGTTGCTGACTTAAATTCCGATAGTTCAGATTTAAATTATAGAGTACTTTACCCTAACCTAAATCCAAAATACACATTTGATACGTTCGTTATTGGTAATAGCAATAGATTTGCTCATGCTGCATGTGTTGCAGTTGCTGAATCTCCTGCTAAAGCTTACAATCCACTTTTTTTGTATGGAGGAGTTGGTTTAGGTAAAACGCACTTAATGCATGCTATAGGACATCATATTGTCAGCCAAAAAAAAGATTCAAAAGTTGTGTACGTTTCTTCAGAAAAATTTACTAATGAACTTATAAACTCTATAAAAGATGATAAAAATGAAGAATTTAGAAATAAATATAGAAACGTCGATGTTTTATTAATTGATGATATTCAATTTATAGCTGGAAAGGAAAGAACTCAAGAAGAGTTTTTCCATACATTTAACACTCTTCATGAAGCAAATAAACAGATAATTATCTCTAGTGATAGACCACCAAAAGATATACCTACACTAGAAGATAGATTAAGATCGAGATTTGAAATGGGACTTATAACTGATATTCAAGCACCAGACTTTGAAACAAGAATTGCTATACTTAGAAAAAAGGCTCAACTAGAACGTATAGATGTGCCAAATGAAGTCATGTCATATATAGCAAAGAATATTAAGTCAAACATAAGGGAACTAGAAGGTGCCTTAACTAGAGTAGTTGCTTATTCTTCTCTTAGTAATAGGGTAATATCTTTCGATCTTGCTACAGAAGCTTTGAAAGATATTATAACAACTTCTAAAAATGAAGAAATAAATGTTCTTAGAATAAAAGAAAAAGTATCTTCTGTATTCAATCTAAAGATGGAGGATTTTAATTCTAAAAAAAGAACACGTTCAATAGCTTATCCAAGACAAATAGCTATGTACTTAACGCGCGAACTTACTGATTTATCCCTTCCCAAAATAGGAGAAGAGTTTGGAGGTAGGGATCATACAACAGTAATTCATGCTCATGACAAGGTATCTAAAGATATAGAAGGAAGTGAAGAAATTAAGACTAAAATAGATAAAATTATATCAGATTTGAAGGGATAATCTATACACAATTGCATGTTTATATCTCTTGAATAACCTGTTAATATTTTTTTTGAATAAAAATTATTAACAAATTATCAAGTCTAAAATAACAAAGATATTAACATCTTATACACATGTTAATATCTTTGTATTTATAATGTTACACATACTTATTAACATTATCAACAACACCTACTACTATTACTACTATGATTTTAACTTATTTTTTTATATAAAAAGCCAGAGGAGGTTATCCACATTGAAAATAATTTGTAATCAAAAAATCCTAGCAAATAGAATCGGGATTGCTCAAAAAGCTATTAATGGAAAAACAACGATAGAGCTCTTAAAAGGTATACTTATATCTACAGAAGAGGGTCAATTAAAACTTACTGGATATGATGCTGAAATAGGAATAGAAACTTATGTACAAGCAGAAATTATAGAAAAAGGCGATATTGTTGTAGATGCAAGATTATTTGGAGATATAATTAGAAAATTACCAGATTCTTTTGTTGAAATAGAAACTGATTCAGAAAATAATATTTACATAAATTGTGTAAATTCAAGATTTAAAATTAAAGGATATGCAGCAAAAGAATTTCCTAAATTACCAGAATTAAACGAAGAAGATTTATACAGCATACCTCAAGAAATCCTAAAAAATATGATTAAACAAACTGTATTTGCTATATCACAAGATCAAACGAAACCTATTTTAATGGGAGAACTTTTAGAAATTGTAGATAGAAACTTAAATTTAGTAGCAATTGATGGATATAGATTAGCTGTGAAAAGCTGTTCAGTTGACAGTTTAACTGAAAATATAAAAGTCATAATTCCTGGAAAGACACTCATAGATGTCAATAGTTTGCTTTCTGGAGAAGATAATGTTAAAGTTGGATTTAACGAAAAAAATGCTATTTTTATAATTAATGATACAAAAATTATTACAAGATTACTTGAGGGAGATTTTATTGATTATAAAAAATTATTACCAAGAGAACATAATAGTAGAGTTAAGTTAAACACTAAAGAACTTTTAAATAGTATAGAAAGAGCATCTTTATTATCTCAATCAGAAAAAAATAATCTTATAAAATTATCTATAAGAGATAAAGTAATGGCAATTACTTCTAATACAGAAAAAGGAAATGTATATGAAGAAGTTGAAATAGATTTAGATGGAGATTATCTAGATATAGCTTTTAATTCTAGATACTTTATTGAAGGTTTGAAAAATATAGATAATGAGGAAATATTTATAGAATTTACTACAAATGTAAATCCTTGTATAATTAAACCAACGGATGATGTTAATTATATTTACTTACTACTTCCAGTAAGAATATCATCAAATATATAGCAGACATGAAGGAGTTGTCTTTTGTAGAAAAATTTTTCTAATATTAGACAACTCCTTTTATAAGCATATTTATGTTATAATATACTTTTAGTGTATCAATAGGAATTTGTTTAAAATAGTGGCAAGGAGGAACTATTATGACTGAAATAACTATAGAATCAGAATATATAAAGTTGGATCAATTTCTAAAATTAGCAGAGATTGCATCAACAGGAGGTCATGCAAAATTTTTAATTCAAGAAGGTTTAGTGACAGTAAATGATGAAATAGAATTAAGAAGAGGAAAAAAGATAAAATCAGGAGATATAGTTGAAATAGAAGGAACTAAAATAAAAGTATTGTAAAAAAGGAGAACTTTTTGTGAAACTTAAAAGTTTGCAACTTGTTAATTTTAGAAATTATAAAAAGTTGCATCTGGAATTTAATGGGAAAGTAAATCTACTTGTTGGGAAAAATGGTCAAGGAAAGACAAATATAGTAGAATCTATTTATATGCTTTCTTTTGGAAAATCATTTAGAACCAACAAAGATAGAGAAATGGTTAGATTTAATAGTGAAAACTTATATATTGGAGGAAGTTTTTCAAAATATAATAAATATAGTCTAATAGAGCTAATTATTGGAAAAGATAAAAAGGGGATACGAATAAATAAAGTCCCTTTACAAAAGATACAGGAGCTACTTGGCAACTTAAATGTGGTTATATTTTCTCCTGAGGATTTGAGATTGGTTAAAGAGGGTCCTAAAGAAAGAAGGACATTTATAGACAAAGAGATTAGTCAGATTATACCTAAATATTATAAATATCTTACCAATTATAACAAAACACTTTCTCAAAGGAGTAGGGTGCTTAAAAGTATACATGTTGATGAAGCTTTATTAGATGTATATGATGAAACATTGGCAAAGTATGGGAGTTATATTTATATTTTGCGTAGAGACTTTATAAAAAAGATAGCTAATATATCTGAGAATATGCATATGAATTTGACTAATGGAGTTGAAAGACTATCAATTAGATATAAAAATCAAATAAATATAACTGATGAAGACACTATAGAAACAGTATATAATAAATTTTTAGCCAAATTGTCATCAAATAGACCTAATGATATAGAATCTAGAACTACTAGATATGGTATACACAAAGATGACTTAAATATATTCATAAATGATTTAGATGCAAGACTTTTTGGTTCACAAGGTCAACAAAGAACTGCTTCAATATCATTAAAGTTATCAGAAATAGAATTAATAAAAAATGAAGTTGAAGAATATCCCATATTAATTTTAGATGATGTTTTTAGTGAGCTAGATGAAGCAAGACAAAAACTTTTAGTAAACAATTTAAGCAATGTTCAAATGTTTATAACAAGTGCTGAGATTTCACATAAAAAAATATTTGATGAAAAAAATGTTACAATATTTAATATTGAAAATGGCGATGTTATTAGCATAGAGAATGGAGGAAATTAAATGAAACAAGAATACGGTGCAAGTCAGATACAAGTATTAGAGGGATTAGAAGCCGTTAGAAAAAGACCCGGTATGTATATTGGTAGTACAAGTCCTAGGGGTCTACATCACTTAGTTTATGAAGTTGTAGATAATAGTATAGATGAGGCTTTACAAGGATATTGTTCAGACATATATGTATCTATTAATGAAGATGGCAGTGTTTTAGTAAAAGATAATGGAAGAGGTATACCAGTTGAAATACATCCTAAGACTGGTAAATCAACTTTAGAAACAGTACTAACTAATCTTCATGCAGGAGGAAAGTTTGGAGGCGGAGGATATAAAGTATCTGGAGGTCTTCATGGGGTTGGTGTTTCTGTAGTTAATGCATTGTCAAAATGGATGACAGCAGAAGTTTATTTAAATGGAAAGATATATAAGCAGACATATGAAAAAGGTCTACCAACATCTAAGCTTGAAGTAGTTGGAGAATCTCAAAATACAGGAACAATAATTCAATTTATGCCTGATGCTACAATATTTGATGAAATAGAATTTAAATATGAAACATTAGAGTATAGGCTTAGAGAACTTTCTTTTCTAAATAAAGGAATAAGAATAGTATTTGAAGATAAAAGAGAAGATCAGAAAAAAAGAAAAGAATTTTATTATACAGGCGGTTTAGTAGAATATATTAAGTATTTAAATAAAACTAGAACTGGAATACATGATGACATAGTTTATATAGATAAAAAAGTTGATGATTGTATTGTCGAATTAGCTATGCAATATACAGATGGTTATACAGAGAACATATATTCTTTTGCAAATAATATAAATACACATGAGGGAGGAACCCATTTAAGTGGATTTAAAGCAGCTCTTACTAAAACTGTAAATGATTATGCTAAGAGAAATAAATTCTTAAAAGAAAATGATGTTAACTTACTAGGTGAAGATATAAGAGAAGGTCTTACAGCTGTAGTATCAGTTAAACTACCAGAACCTCAATTTGAAGGACAAACTAAAACAAAACTAGGTAATAGTTTTATGAGAGGTGTAGTTGATAGTGTAACAGTTGATGAACTAGGTTCTTTCCTAGAGGAAAATCCATCAACAGCTAGAATAATAGTTGATAAAGCTTTAAGAGCACAGAGAGCTAGAGAAGCTGCAAAAAAAGCAAGAGAATTAACAAGAAGAAAAAGTGTGTTAGAAAGTACATCTTTACCTGGGAAATTGGCAGATTGTGCAGAAAAAGACCCTGCTAAAAGTGAAATATTCTTAGTCGAAGGGGATTCAGCGGGAGGTTCAGCTAAGCAAGGTAGAGATAGAAATAGTCAAGCTATACTTCCATTAAGAGGTAAAATACTTAATGTTGAGAAATCAAGACTAGATAGAATATTATCTTCAGATGAAATAAAAAATATGATAACAGCTTATGGTTGTGGTATTGGAGAAGATTTTGATATAGATAAGGCTAGATACCATAAAATTATAATTATGACCGATGCCGATGTAGATGGAGCTCATATAAGAACTTTATTATTAACATTCTTCTTTAGATATATGAGACCTCTTATAGATGAGGGGTATGTTTATGCAGCACAGCCACCTTTATATAAAGTGACAAAGCAAAAGAAGGAACATTATGTTTATTCAGATAAAGAGTTAAATATCTTATTAGATGAAATTGGAAGAAATGGTGTGGAACTTCAAAGATATAAAGGTCTTGGAGAGATGAATGCAGAGCAATTATGGGAAACAACTATGAATCCTGAAACAAGAACTTTATTACAAGTAACTGTAGAAGATGCTGCAATTGCAGATGAAGTATTTTCAATGCTTATGGGTGATAAGGTTGCTCCAAGAAAAGAATTTATAGAAGAAAATGCAAGATTTGTTAGAAACTTAGATATATAGAGAGAGGGGATTAGTATACATGGAAGAAAATAACAAAATACTCCCTATTGAAATAGCGGAAGAAATGAAAAAATCGTATATTGATTATTCGATGAGTGTCATAGCTGGACGTGCTCTTCCTGATGTTAGAGATGGTTTAAAGCCAGTTCATAGAAGAATACTATACTCAATGAGTGAATTAAATTTAACGCCAGATAAACCATACAGAAAGTCAGCTCGTATTGTTGGGGACGTTTTAGGTAAGTACCATCCTCATGGAGATACTGCTGTTTATTATGCTATGGTAAGGATGGCTCAAGACTTTTCAACTAGAGCACTTTTAGTAGATGGTCATGGTAACTTTGGTTCTGTTGATGGAGATTCACCAGCAGCGATGCGTTATACAGAAGCGAAGATGAGTAAATTATCATTAGAGTTATTGAGAGATATTGAAAAGGAAACTGTAGATTTTAAACCAAACTTTGATGAATCATTAAAAGAGCCTTCTGTATTGCCAGCAAGATATCCTAATTTATTAGTAAATGGTTCTAATGGTATAGCTGTTGGTATGGCGACTTCAATACCTCCACATAATTTGGCTGAGGTAATTGATGCAACTGTATATTTGATTGATAACCCAGAATGTAGTGTAGATGATTTAATAAAATTTGTTCAAGGTCCAGATTTCCCTACAGCTGCAATCATAATGGGAAAAGAGAATATAGCAGAAGCATACAGAACTGGAAGAGGAAAAGTTAAAGTTAGGTCTAGAGCTTTTATAGAAGAACTACCAAAAGGAAAACAACAGATAATAGTTACAGAGATACCTTATCAAGTAAACAAAGCCAAACTAGTTGAAAGAATAGCTGAGTTAGTTAAAGAAAAGAGAATAGAAGGTATATCAGACTTAAGAGATGAAAGTAATAGAAATGGTATGAGAATTGTTATAGAATTAAAGAGAGATGCTAATGCTAATATAGTGTTAAATAATTTGTATAAACATTCTCAAATGGAAGATACTTTTAGTATAATAATGCTTGCTCTTGTAGATGGTCAGCCAAGAGTTTTAAATCTTAAACAAATATTATACCATTATATTAAACATCAAGAAGATGTTGTTACAAGAAGAACTAAGTTTGAGTTAAATAAAGCTGAAGCAAGAGCACATATTTTAGAAGGATTAAAAATTGCTTTAGATAATATAGATGCCGTTATAAGCTTGATAAGAGCTTCAAAAACAGGTCAAGAAGCTAAAATTGGGTTGATAGAAAAATTCAATTTAACTGAAATTCAAGCTCAAGCGATATTGGATATGAGGCTTCAACGACTTACAGGTCTAGAAAGAGATAAGATAGACGCTGAGTATGAAGATTTAATCAAAAAAATAAATAGATTAAAAGAAATTCTAGCTGATGAAAAATTGCTTTTAAATGTAATAAAAGATGAAATTACAATAATAAAAGAAAATTATTCTGATGAAAGAAGAACAGAGATAAGACATGCTGAAGGCGAAATAGATATGAGAGATCTTATAAGTGATGAAGAAATAGCAATAACTCTTACTCACTTTGGATATATAAAAAGGCTTCCATCTGATACTTATAAGAGTCAAAAAAGAGGTGGAAGAGGTATTTCAGCACTTACAACTAGGGAAGAAGATTTTGTAAGACATTTAATAACTACAACTACTCATAGTAGACTATTGTTCTTTACAAATAAAGGTAGAGTATTTAAACTAAATGCCTATGAGATACCTGAAGGTAAGAGACAAGCTAAAGGTACTGCTATAGTGAATTTACTTCAACTGTCAGCAGATGAAAAAATTGCTACTTTAATACCTATTGATGGTAATGATGAAAATGAATATTTATTACTTACAACGAAAAAAGGTATTGTTAAAAAGACTAAGAGAGAAGAGTTTAAAAATATAAACAAATCTGGTCTTATTGCTATAGGCTTAAGAGATGATGATGAGCTTATTGGAGTAGAACTTACAGATGGAAAACAGGAAGTACTTTTAGTAACTAAAGAAGGTATGTCTATAAGATTTGATGAAAATGATATAAGATATATGGGTAGAACAGCAATGGGTGTAAAAGGTATAACTTTAAGCAAAGAAGATTTTGTTGTATCTATGAACCTTTGTAGTAAAGGTACAGATGTGTTAGTTGTAAGTAAGAATGGTTTTGGAAAGAGAACAAATATAGAGGAGTATAGAAGTCAAATAAGAGCTGGTAAAGGAATTAAAACTTATAATATCTCTGAAAAAACTGGTACAATTGTAGGTGCAGATATGGTTAATGAAGATGATGAGATAATGATTATAAATTCTGATGGAGTTCTTATTAGAATAAAAGTAAATGAGATATCACTATTTGGAAGAGTTACAAGTGGTGTCAAATTAATGAAGACTAATGATGAAGTTAATGTAGTTTCGATTGCTAAAATAAATATTGAAGAAGAATAGGATAAATATCCTATTCTTTTTGTATAATGTAATTAGATAAAAATTTAAAATTGAAAGGAGTAGTTGTTATGTGTAATAAAAGAAATTGTAAAAAAGGTGGATTTTTATTATTAGGAGCTATTTTAGGGTTTATATTTGGTATGTTTTTTGCACCAAAAAAAGGTTCTGAACTGAGAAAAGAAACAAAGGAGAAGTTTAATGATGTAAAAGAAAATCCAAAAGAAGTTCTACATGAAACATTTAATGATGTGAAAGAGAGAATAATAAATTTAGTAGATGATGATAATAATGAAGAGGATATAAAGATTTCAGAAGAGGATATAGTAATAAGTAAAAGCTTTGATGATGAGGGAGATGTTAACTAATGAATGCATGGGGGTGGCAGATTGGAGCAGTGCTAGTAGGAAGCTCTGCTCTTATAGTAGCAATTTATTTAGCTAAAACTCTAAATAGTCTAAATAAGGTTGTTGAAAAGGCATATAAGATTGTAGATTATAATGAAAGACATATACAAGATATTGTTGAAAATGCATCATCAATATCAAAGGGAATAGATGATATAGTTTATGTAATTAATAAAATATTGAGTATAGGAAATATATTTAAAATTATTAAGAGGAAATAGGAGGTTTTTACATGTCTATGAATATAGATTCAAATTTAGATTCTCAAAATAAATTTTGGAATGTTTGTCTTGATGGAGAACTTGATGTTTCTACAGCAGATAAACTGAAGGAACACTTGCATAGTTTGATAGAAAAGAATATGTTAGATGTAAAAATTAATCTTAAAGATTTAGATTATATAGATTCAACAGGTTTAGGAGCTATGATAGGTGTATTAAAAAAATTAAAAATAAATGAAAAAGAGATATACATAGTAAATCCTAAGAGTAATGTCAGAAAGATTTTTACTATAACAGGTCTAGATAAAATATTTAAAGTGGAGGGATAAACTTTGGCTTGTGAGACTATAAAGATGGAAATTACTACAAACCCAGATTATGTTAGTATAATAAGATTAACAGCATCTGGAATTGCTAATAAGATGGGTTTTCCGATAGATGATATAGAAGATATAAAGGTAGCAGTATCAGAAGCATGTACAAATGCAATAAAGCATAGTAAAGATGATGTGTTTAATATAGTGTTTACTATTTTAGATAATGCAATTAATATAGAAATTCAAGATAATGGAAAAGGATATGATGTTAGCTCAATAAGTACACCAGATTTAGAGAATCCAAAAGAGAGTGGTCTTGGATTATTTATAATTAAAACTTTAATGGATGATGTAGATATTGAATCAGAACATAATCAAGGAACAAAAATAAAAATGACTAAATATTTAGGAGTTGATATTTAATGAAAAATGTAGCTAATGCTACACATTACCTAAATATGGATACAAAAGAGCTATTTAATTTATATAATAAAAATAAAAATGTAGATATTAGGAATATTCTTATTGAAAGACATCTGTATTTAGCAAGATTGTTAGCTAAGAAGTATATAAATAAAGGTGTTGATTTTGAAGATATATATCAAGTTGCTTCATTGGCATTAATTTATGCTATTGATAGATATGATATTGAAAAAGGATTTGAGTTCTCCAGTTTTGCGACACCAACTATAGTAGGAGAAATAAAAAAGTATTTTAGAGATAAAGTATGGACACTTAGAGTACCAAGAAGAATACAGGAACTAAGTAAAAAAATAAGTGATGCGAAGATTAAACTAGAGCAAGAAAATAAAAAGCATCCAAGGGTAAAAGATATAGCTAATTACATAGGGGTTAGTGAAGAAGATGTTCTAGAAGCTATGGAAGCTTCTTATGGATATCAACCAATGTCTTTAGATTCATCAAGTAATGATGATTCAGAGGATAAAGATATAACTCTTATTGATAAGATTGGAAAAGAAGAAGGTAATTTTGGAAGTATAGAATATGAAGATTTTATTAATAAATTCATTGAAACTTTAAACGAGTTAGAAGTAAAAATTTTTAAAGATAGATTTTTCTTTGATAAAACGCAATCTAGTATAGCTAAAGAACTAGATATATCTCAAATGACTGTTTCTCGATTAGAAAAAAAAGTAGTAGAGAAGTTGAAAAAAGAATATGAAAAAAATTTATAAAAAAATATAAAAAAAGTATTGACCTACTGTTTTAAAGATGGTATAGTATTACTTGTCCTTGAAAAAAGGAACAAGAAATAAACACGAACATTGAAAATTAAACAGTAGGTTAATTTATATTAAGAAACAAACCATAAAG
>NZ_OEZH01000004.1 GCF_900243075.1 Clostridioides difficile | reverse complement strand
ATCTAAATTAAATAGCAGCACACCTATAGAATATAAGCGTGCTGCTTAAAAATAACTATCTTATTAAAAACTGTCTACTAAGTAGGGTTCAGTTCAAATTTAAGAGCTAGCTTTTTCATTTTTCTTTAAATTAAGGATTCCACATACTATTTTACTAATTCAATTTTTTCATTATAATTTAAGATTGTTTTTTTAATATCTTTAGATTTCATTATAGTTGACATTACAGCAAAATCATCACAGTATTTTAATGTTTCTTTAACATTAGATGGTAAAATTCCCCCAAGTGCAACTATTTTAATATCAGTAATCTCCTTCGCTTCTTTTAAAAGTCTAATTCCTTTTGGATTTACTCCTTCTTTACATTTAGTTTCATATATATGTGATAATGTTATGTAATCTATTTTTATGTTTTGATTTCTTATTAATTTTTCTAAAAACTTTACTTCCTCTATTTTGTGTAAAGATAATCCTAGTATTTTATTTCTATTAAAATTATACTTATTTTCAATTAAATTCAAGAATAACTTAAAGGGAAGATGAATACCTTGACAATCTATTTTTTCAAAAAATTCAACATTACTATTTATTATAAAGTTAACATTAAATTTATTCCCACTTTCTTTCTGATTTATATTAGTTTTCAAATTTTCATTCGATATTTGCTCTTGAAAATCTATACAATTGATTTTGGTTTTTATTTTCATATATAATTTTTTTAATTCTTCATATTCTAAATCTTTTTCTCTTATTATGATATTTTCTACACCACTCAATATAGACTCTTTAATAACTTCTAAATATCGTTCTTCGCTACACAACTTTCTATTTGTTATCAAATACATTTAAAATCTTTCCCAATCTTTAAATACATGCTTATAACCAATTGAGTTTAACATTTTCTCTACATCTTTAACAGTACTTTCATCATTTATCTTAAATTGAGCAGTATCATGTTCATCTTGAGAGTGACCTCCTACATCAGTAGATACACCTGCACTCAACTTAGTTACTCCTAAAGGTATTATATGACTTCTCATTTCCAAATTCTCTCTAGTTGATATATTTATGGCTGCATGAGGGTCAAATAATCTCATACATACCATAGCTTGGACTAAATCAGTATCACTTATATCTACTAATTCTTCAAAACATCCTTTAAAAGGTCTCATTCTTGGTGTTGAATATGAAAGCTCAATATGAGGATATTTTGTTTTTAAATATTTCCCATGCAATATTGTAAAAAAAGTCTCTTTTCTAAAATCATTTAACCCTAAAAGTGCACCTATTGATAGAGTCCTCATACCTGCTTTTGCACCTCTTTCAGGAGCATCTAACCTAAATTTATAATTTGATTTTGGCCCTTTTATATGGACTCTTTTATATATTTCCTCGTCATAAGTTTCTTGATATACTGTTAGTCCTTCAACACCTTTATCTACAATATACTTATATTCCTCTACTTCCATTGGATAGACTTCTATACCTATAGATGGAAATTTATCTCTTAATATTTCTATAGCTTCACCTATATATTCTACACTTGAGTGAAAACTACTTTCCCCAGTCAAAACAAGTAAATGTTTAAAACCTTCCTTTGAAATTGCATTTCCCTCTTCTCTAATTTCATCCATAGTTAATTTTTTTCTTTTTATTCCACTTTTTATATTATAGCTGCAATAAACACATTGATTGACACAGTAATTTGCTATATACATTGGCGTATATAAACATACAGTTTTTCCAAAATATTGAACACTTAATTTATGTGCTTTTTGTGCCATAGCTTCTAGATGTTTTACAGCAGTTTTAGAAAGCAAATTTAATACATCAAAATCTTCAAGCTTGTCTTTTGATAAACTTCTTAAAACATCATTATCTGTAACATTATTTAAATATCCATCAAAATCAAAATCTCTATATTTTTTTATTACATCATAAAAACTCATAACCAATCACCACTTTCTATAAATTGCCTAAAAAACCTGTTAAAGGAGAAGACGCATTTGCAAATTCTGATACACTTCCTGTTTTTGCGAGATATGCTTCTCTTCCTCCTTCTACAGCTAGTTTGAATGCTCTAGCCATCTGTACAGGGTCTCCTGCTGAAGCTATTGCAGTGTTGACAAGTACTGCATCAGCTCCCATTTCCATAGCTTCCATAGCTTGAGATGGCTTTCCAATACCTGCATCTACTATTATTGGTATATCCAACTCATCTATCATTATTCTTATCATTTCCTTCATTTGAAGACCTCGATTTGAACCAATTGGTGCTCCAAGGGGCATAACTGCTGCTGCATTAGCTTCTATAAGTCTTCTTCCAGCATAAAGGTCTGGTGTCATATATGGAAGGACTATAAATCCTTCATCAGCAAGTATTTTTGTAGCTTTTATAGTTTCTTCATTATCAGGAAGTAGGTATCTAGTATCTGATATTACTTCTATTTTTATAAAATCTCCACATCCCATTTTTCTAGATATTCTAGCTATTCTTACAGCTTCTTCTGCATTAGTAGCTCCTGATGTATTTGGAAGTATTGTCATTTCTTTTGGAATGTATGTTAATATGTTTTCTTGTTTGTTATCTAAATCCACTCTTCTAAGTGCCATTGTTATTATTTCGCTTCCACTTTCTTTTATTACCTCTGGTAATATATTATTTGAACCATATTTACCTGTTCCAACCAATAATCTGCTACTGAACTCATGTCCACCAAGTACCAATTTATCCATATTCTTTCCCTCCATGTTCAATTTTTTTAATATTCAATCTTTTTAGTATCTAATTTTAATATTTACATATCTATAAGTATTTGTGTTGCTAAATTTGCCATGTGATTTGCACAGATAGCAACTCTTGGAGCCATAAGACCTTCACCAAATTTAGCTTCATTTACAAAATCCCCACATATATAAAACTTGTCTTTTATTTTCTTAGTAGTTATTATATTTGAATCATAGTAACCTGCCATACCTGATGATGCTATTAGGTATTTATCTTTAAAATTTATCAATACATAATTACAAACCTGTGCCTTACATGAAGCATCATCAAAGGCTTCAATTATCAAATCTGAATCTTTAATAATATCCATATTATGTTTGTTTAAAAAAATATCTCGTTTACTTAATTTTATAAACGGATTTATTTTTTTTATATTTTCTATCATAGCATCAGTTTTTAGTTTTCCTATATCATCTATAAAATACTGCTGTCTATTTAAGTTAGATGGCTCTACGACATCATAGTCTATAAGTAAAAGTTCTCCTACTCCAATTCTAGCTAAAGAGATAGCTATATTGGAACCAAGTCCCCCTAATCCCAATATAGCAACCTTCCCTTTTTTTAACTTATTATGCACATTTGGAGTATGTCTAGCAATCAACAAGCTTTCCAACTCATCAAATGATGGTTTAATTCCCTTTTGTATAAGTGTTAACTTATCATTTTCACAAAGTGGCATATCTGCTTTAATTGGATACCCATTTAACACTAACACATCACAGTTTTGGTTATAACTATCTCTAACTTTGTAGGCAGTTGTATTTTCTTCAACATTTGTTAATACTTCATTTACAAATATTTTTATTTTAACCACCTCCAATAAAGCTAATAAGTTCTACAATATCCTCATCTTTTAATACATATGTACTGTAGTTAGATTCTTCAATTATGTCTAGATTTACTTCAACTACGACTCTATCACTCTTTAAATTATACTTATTTAATAAATCTATTACAGTCAATTTTTCTTTAAACTCAATATCTTTTCCATTAACCTTCACTAAATCACCTCCTCTTTTCAACTTTTTTTATTCTAGTCACAAATTATATTAAATTAAGTTCTTCATTGTTTAATATTTTCTTAACTGTCCTCATAGAACACATTTTTCCACACATAGTACAGCTATCTTCATGAGTAGGAGTTGATTCATCTCTGTATCTCTTAGCCTTTTCAGGGTCTATTGCAAGTCTAAACATCTCACACCAGTCTAAATCAGCTCTAGCTTTACTCATCTTATTATCCCATTCACGAGCACCTTTAACATTTTTAGCTATATCTCCTGCATGAGCAGCTATCTTTGCTGCTATTATACCTTCTTTCATATCATCTAAATTAGGTAATCTTAAGTGCTCTGCAGGAGTTACATAACATAAAAAATCTACTCCTTTCGCACATGCTAAAGCTCCTCCTATTGCACTTGTTATATGGTCATAACCTGGTGCTATATCTGTAACCAATGGTCCAAGAACATAAAAAGGTGCTCCATGACACAATCTCTTTTCTAATACTACATTTGCTTCTATTTCATCAATAGCCATATGACCAGGTCCTTCTATCATTACTTGTACATTTCTTTCCCATGCCCTTTTAGTAAGTTCACCTAATACTACAAGTTCTTGAATTTGAACACCATCAGTGGAATCTTTTATACAACCTGGTCTACAAGCATCCCCTAAACTCAATGTAACATCATATTCCTCACATATATCTAATATTTTATCAAAATTAGTATAAATAGGATTTTCCTTATTATTCAGCTCCATCCATGCAAATAATAAAGAACCTCCACGAGATACTATATGAGTTAATCTTTCATGATTTTTTATTTTTTGGCAAACACTTCTTGTAAGACCTGCATGTATAGTAATAAAATCAACCCCATCAATAGCATGTTGTCTTATTACATTTAAAAATTCTTCTTCTGTTATATCTTTTAATTCTTTTTCCAAATATCCCACTGCATCATACATAGGCACTGAACCTATCATTGCAGGTGACATTTCAACTACCTTTTCTCTAAATTCTCTAGTTTTACCATAGTTACTTAAATCCATTATAGCTTCAGCTTTCATGTCTATTGCTACTTTTACTTTTTCAAGTTCTTTTTCTATATCCTTACAATCTCTTGAAATTCCTAGATTTACATTTATTTTTGTTCTTAAATTTTTACCTACACCTTCTGCACTTAAAGATTTATGATTTTTATTAGCAGGTATAACAACTTGTCCATTTGCTATTAATTCTCTTAATTCATTCACATCTACTTGCTCTTTTTGAGAAACGATTTCCATTTCTTTAGTTATTATGCCTTTTCTAGCAGCATCCATTTGTGTTGTATAGTTCATATTACAATCCTCCAAGATTAAAGTTATAGTTTTTGAAAATAAAAAAAGTGCTTTTCCTTGTTTGGAAAGCACTCTTATAATCATATATACACTCAGACAAATTTACCCTAATATTGAATAATTTGTCTATTTATATAACAAAATTATATTAAAAAGCTTCCCTTCGCAAGCATTATCTTGATCAGGTTATTAGGGTTTGTAAGTTACGGCTTTATCTCTCAGCTAGCCAATTCTAGCGCCCCTAGCTCTAAATTTTTCATCATTTTTACAAATTCAGTATAACACAGCAAAAATATTAGTTCAACACAATAATACAAATTTTATTTTTTAGTCTGTTAAAAATTACTCTGCTATAATATTATTTTTTAAGTTTTCAAGATAAGAGTCAAGTATCACAGCCCTTATATTTTCATACTTTATTGAATCTGGAAGTTTTCTTTTTATATTATTTAAATTATCATAACCTACTTTTTCACAAACATCTAAAATCATTTTCTTTTTATCTTCATTATAAAAATTTTCTAATCCTAATTCAAATGATATGCTATGCCCATCCTTTACATAGTCATATACATATCCGATAATGGTTGACAATGAAACTTCTATCTCTTGACTTATATTTTGTATATCTTTTCCTTGATTCAGCAAATCTAATGCTATTTCATTATTTTTTCTACTTTCTCCATCTAGTATTAACTTCCTTTTACCTTTTTTCTCCCAAATAATATTAATATCATTTTCTTTCACATATTGTTTAACTTCATCCAAGATACTAGCTCCATACTTTTCAATTTTTACCTCACCTATGCCAGAAATATCTTTTAATTGTTCTTCATCAAGTGGATACCTTCCACTTATTTCTTTTAATGCTTTATTGGCTAAAACCATGTATGGAGGTAATTTTTCCTTCGTTGCATATTCTTCTCTAATGACTAATAGTTTTTCATATAAAGCTTTATCTGTATTGACCTCAAGGAAGTCACTATTAACACTTTCTAAATCGACATTTTTTTCTTTATCTTTTTTATTAATGTTATTTTTTTCGACATATTCTTTGATTACTGTTTCAAAATCTTTACCATATTTTTGATACTTAATTTCTCCTACTCCAGAGATATCTAGCATTTCTTCTTTATTAACTGGATAACTACTAGACATAGCTCTAAGTGTACCATCTCCAAATACCATATACGGAGCTATCCTTTCTTCACTTGCAATTGAGTGTCTAAGTTCTCTTAAAGCACTATATAACTCATTTTCAACTTCTAATGATTTTGTCATCACAATTTCTTTAAATTCTACTTTCACTTGGCCTTTTAAAACTTTCATAGACATCTCATTCAATCTTATAGTTGGAAAACTCCCTCTATTTCCATTACCTAAAGTCTCCACTAAATCTAAAAAACCATGAGAAACCAATGTATTTATAAAATTCTTTAAGTCTTCGCTTGAATAATCTCTCATAATGTTATATGTAGATAAAGTATTCAATCCAAGTTGTAAAATCTTTTTATTCTTAGACCCTCTAAGGACATCTACAATTGTGGTAACACCATAACTTCTTTTCATTCTAGCTACACATGAAATGACTTTTTGAGCATCTACAGTTTTATCTACTATTTCACCTTCTACTAAACAGTTACTACAATTGTTACAATTATCTATATAGTTTTCTCCAAAGTAATTCAATATTGTCTTTCTATAGCATGAATTACTGTAAACTAAGTCAATCATATATTGAAGCTTCTTATGTTGAAATAATTTTCTTTCAGGATTTTCAACGCCAATATCGATTAAATATTTTTGTATATGTACATCTCCTGGAGAAAATAAAAGTACACACTCACTTTTTTCTCCATCCCTACCAGCTCTACCTATTTCTTGATAGTAATTTTCTATACTTTGAGGCATATTGTAGTGTATAACCCATCTTATATTGGGTTTATCAATCCCCATTCCAAATGCGTTTGTTGCTATCATTATATCTACATCATCATTTATAAAATCTTCTTGATTTTTGCTTCTTTCATTTTTAGATAGACCTGCATGATATTTTGACACAGATATATTTCTTTTAGATAACCCATTATATATATTTTCAACTTCCTTTCTAGTCGCAACATATATAATTCCAGACTCATTTTTATGATTTTGAATATAATCTAAAATATATTTATTTTTACTAGATGATTTTACTATATTTATTGATAAATTCTCTCTATCAAATCCAGTTATATAATAGTCTGGATTTTCTAAGCACAATAAATTTATTATATCAGTTCTTACTTCTTCTGAAGCTGTTGCTGTAAATGCTGTAACTATAGGTCTTTTAGGTAAACTCTTTATAAAATCAGAAATCCTTCTATAACTCAACCTAAAATCATGTCCCCATTGAGATACACAATGCGCTTCATCTATTGCAATTTGGCTTATATTGTTATTATTTATTAGTTCAAGAAACTCCTTCGCATCTAATCTCTCTGGAGCAATATAGAGCATTTTATAATTATTTTTTCTAATATTACTTAGTATTTCATTAAATTCTTTGCTACTTAGTGAACTATTTATAAAAGCAGCGTTAATCCCCATAGTTTTTAAAGCATCTACTTGGTCTTTCATAAGAGATATCAGTGGAGAAATTACTATTGTCATTCCATCTAACATCAATGCCGGAAGCTGATAGCATATTGATTTTCCTCCTCCTGTTGGCATTATAGCTAATACATCTTTTTTGCTCAAAATAGAATTTATTATAGACTCTTGACCTTTTCTAAAACTTGTATATCCATAGTATTTTGATAGTATTTCTAAAAGTTTTTCATTCATATATTTCTCTCCTAATTTAAATTAATTAGACTTCTTTCCTGATTATGTTCAAATTTTTATTTTTATATTCACAATCGCGGTATTCCAAAGTTTATAGACATTCTATATTATATATTAACAT
The DNA here is from genome assembly GCF_900243075.1 of Clostridioides difficile. Lineage (GTDB taxonomy): Bacteria > Bacillota > Clostridia > Peptostreptococcales > Peptostreptococcaceae > Clostridioides > Clostridioides difficile_D. The sequence continues at coordinate 20,262 of NZ_OEZH01000004.1, read as the reverse complement.
ATATTTTGAAAAAAATAGTTTGCAAAGTAAAATAATTTATGATACATTCTAAATATAAATTTAATACTTAATCTTCGGGGTAGGGTGAAATTCCCAATCGGCGGTATAGCCCGCGAGCTAAGGTAGAACTTGGTTGATTTGGTTAAATTCCAAAGCCGACAGTAAAGTCTGGATGGAAGAAGATATATTTAATAAGTGTTTTTGTAGAGCAGTTTTGTTGTACACTTATTAATTTATTGTAGATTATTCTAAACCCTGAGTTAATTCTCAGGGTTTTTTGTTTAAAAAGTATCTAATTAAACAGGAGGTGTATATATTTTGAATTTTGTGAATCAAAAGGAAAAAGACATTTATTATATGAAAAAAGCTCTTGAACTAGCTAAAAATGGAGAAGGTTTTGTAAATCCAAATCCGTTAGTTGGATGTGTAATTGTTAAAGATAGTGATGTAATAGGCAAAGGATATCATGAAAAATTTGGTTCTAATCATGCTGAAGTAAATGCTATAAACAGCGCTAAACAAAGTCTAAAAGATTCTACTCTTTATGTAAACTTAGAACCATGTTCTCATTATGGAAAAACACCTCCTTGTGTAGATAAAATTATACAAAATAAGATTAAGAGAGTTGTAATATCCACATTAGACCCAAACCCACTTGTTTGTGGTAATGGAGTAAAGAAATTGAAAGATAACAACATTGATGTTACTGTGGGAATATTGGAAAAAGAAGCAAAAGAATTAAACGAGGCATTTTTTTATTACATAAAAAACAAAAGACCTCTTTGTATTGTAAAATCAGCCGTGAGTCTAGATGGTAAAATTGCTACAAAATCACTAGAATCAAAATGGATATCTAATGAGTCATCAAGATATCTAACTCATAAATACAGAAATAAATACCAAAGTATAATGGTTGGCATAAATACAGTTTTAAATGATAATCCTTTACTAACTTGTAGACTTAATCAAAAAAAAGTATCTCATCCTACAAGAATAGTAATAGATACACATCTAAAATTACCAATTGATAGTAATTTGGTTAAGGATAAAACCAGTAAAACTATAGTTTTCACATGTTGCAAAGACAGTAACAAATTATCTATGTTAAAAGAAAATAATGTTGAAGTCATAATTTCTCCTTCAAAAAATAACTTAGTAGATTTAGAATTTGTAATTCATAAATTAGGAGAACTAAACATTGATTCTGTTCTAGTCGAAGGTGGTGCTACACTTAATGATAGCCTATTTAGAAATAAGTTAGTTGATAAAGTCAAATTATTTCTATCACCTAAAATTATAGGTGGTAAAGATGCACCTACATTCGTTTCTGGAGAAGGAATAAAACACCTATCAGATTCAACACAATTAGTAATCAATAATGTAACTTTAATAGATGGAGATGTTTTGATAGAATCTGATGTTTTAAATTAAATTCTGTGAATACATGTATATAGGAGGTTAGAATGTTTACTGGTATAGTAGAAGAAGTTGGAATACTTAAAAAAATTACTGCTAATGGTAAAAGCGGAAAAGTAACCATACTATCAAACAAAATATTGGATGACACAAATCTTGGAGATAGTATAGCTGTAAATGGGGTTTGTCTAACTGTTTCAAATCTTGGGAAAAATGAATTTACAGCAGATGTTATGATGGAAACAATTCGTTCCACAAATTTAGGTTCACTAAATGCAAATGACAGGGTAAACCTTGAGAGAGCCATGAGTCTTTCTTCAAGATTTGGTGGTCATATAGTGACAGGTCATGTTGATGGTAAAGGTACTATTTGCAAGTTTGAAAAAGATGAAAATGCAGTTTTAGTAAGCATACGACCTGATAAAAAACTTTTATCAGCAATGATACCTAAAGGTTCTGTTGCTATTGACGGTGTGAGTTTAACTATATCATATTTGGATGATGAAATATTTAAGGTTTCTATTATACCTCATACTAAATTTAACACTACTCTCTTAACAAAAAATATTGGAGACTTCGTTAATTTAGAAAGTGATGTAATTGGAAAGTATGTTAATAATTTTATGATTAATAACTACAAGGAATTAAATTCTAATAGTAGTAATTATAAATCAAATATAGATAAAGATTTTTTATTTAAAAATGGTTTTTAAAAATAATAAAGGAGTGAATTGCATGTTTAATACTATTGAAGAAGCTATTGAAGATATAAGAAATGGGAAAATGGTAATCGTAGTTGATGATGAAAGTAGAGAGAATGAAGGAGATTTGCTTATGGCAGCTGATATGGCTACTCCTGAATCAATAAATTTTATGGCTACACATGGCAGAGGTCTAATTTGTCTACCTGCTACTGAAAAGAAATTTAAAAGTTTAAACATACCTCTTATGGTTAGAGAAAATACAGATACATTTCAAACAGCATTTACTGTTACTATAGATGGTGCAAATACACTGACTGGTATATCTGCATATGAAAGAGCTGAAACTGTAAAATTATTCTGTGATGAGAATTCTACAAGTAAAGATTTCAAAACACCTGGTCACATTTTTCCTTTAATTGCAAAAACTGGTGGAGTTCTTGTTAGAGATGGTCATACAGAAGCTTCAGTAGACCTAGCTAGACTTGCAGGTTTTAAAGAAATTGGTCTTATCTGTGAAATAATGAAAGATGATGGTACAATGGCAAGAGTTGATGACTTAATGATTTTTAAAGAAAAGCATAATTTAAAAATCATCACTATAAAAGACCTTATAGAATATCGTAAAACAAATGAAACTACTATAGAAAAAGTATCTAGTGCTTTTCTTCCAACAAAATATGGAAATTTTGAAATCATAGGATATAGAGATACTTATTCAAATGAAGAACATATTGCTCTTACCTATGGAAATATAAATGGAGAAAATACTCTAGTTAGACTTCATTCTGAATGTTTAACAGGTGATGTGTTCCACTCTTTAAAATGTGACTGTGGACTGCAATTAGAATCTTCTATGAAGAAAATTGTAGAAAATGGAAATGGTGTTTTAATTTATATGAAACAAGAAGGTAGAGGTATTGGTCTTTTAAATAAAATTAAAGCTTATAAACTTCAAGAAGAAGGTTATGATACTGTTGAAGCAAATTTGATGCTTGGATTTGAAGAAGATATGAGAGATTTCTATATGGCTGCTCAAATACTAAAAAATCTGAATATAAAAAGCATAAACCTTTTAAGTAATAACCCTGATAAAATAAATCAATTAGAGAAATATGGAATAAAGATTGAAAATAGAGTTCCTATTAATGAAGAAATTAATGACTTTAATAAGCTATATCTAAAAACTAAGAAAGATAAAATGGGACATCTATTAGATATTATATAAATAAGTTTATGAAAATATTTTTCTACTAAGTAATTTTTTATAATTACTATCAAATACATTTAATATAACATAAATAAAATTGGAGGAAATAAAAAATGATATATGAAGGAAAACTTATTGGAAAAGATTTAAAAATAGGTATAATAAATTCTCGTTTTAATGAATTTATAACATCAAAACTTTTATCAGGGGCTGAAGACTGCCTTTTGAGACATGATGTTTATCCAGAAAACATAGAAGTAGTTTGGGTCCCTGGAGCTTTTGAGATTCCTCTTATTGCGCAAAAAATGTCTAAGAGCGGTAAGTATGATGCTATAATATGTTTAGGATGTGTTATAAGAGGAGCTACTTCTCATTATGATTATGTATGTAGTGAAGTATCTAAAGGAATCGCAAAGGTGTCTTTAGACAATGAATTACCTGTTATATTTGGAATCGTAACTACAGAAAATATTGAACAAGCTATTGAAAGAGCAGGTACAAAAGCCGGGAATAAAGGTTATGATTGTGCTATGAATGCATTAGAAATGGCAAACCTATTTAAAGCTCTAGATTAAATACTACCATTAATTAAATATTAAAAATTAATATAGAGGATATAAAATACTATTGAGTACCAAAAGAACAAAATATATTTGTTCTTTTGGTACTCAATAATTTTAAATATAATTATATATCTAATTTACTACTTATTAAATTAGATAAAACCTACATATTTTTAGGTATTAATAGTACTATCTTGAAATACTTTTTCAATATATAGTTTCTTGAAATTATTTACAATATCATCTACTTGAACAATCTTCCCAATATCTTCATAATTACTAGAAATACCAATATTATTTACATATATTTTTAAATCGGAATATGCACAGTCACTATGTAAATTTTTAATGATATACGATAGGTTTTTAGTATCAAATTCATTATATGCAAAAAAATCTACTACTTCAACTCCTCCACTTCTTACTGAACAATTTGCCTACCTCCTCTAAAATTATATACTAATCATCAAATCTACTTTTAAAATCTTAAAATAATTAAAAATATGACTCTAAGTATAAAATGCCACAAAGCTATATAGATTACTATTAAGGTTATTGTTTTTATTTATAACATGTATTAATACTATACTAATTATCTATTTTATTATTTTTTTAATTTACCATACAATATAATTAAGAGTAAGTCATAATAAAACACTATGATTTAATTGGTACTTATTAAATATTTATGAGGAGAATAAATTATGAAAACATATTCTATACAAGATTTAACACTAGATAAACGTAACCTTTTAAAAAAATATTCTCTTACTTTAAATGAGAATTTAATTTGGGAGTTTAGACATGATAAATACCACACTATAAAATACTTCACACACAAGTTTGCAGTTAAAGAATCTGTGCTTGCACTTTTGTTCAATATACACAAATTATGCTATGCTAAAATAAAATATTTTGAGTCAAATTTTTCAAAATATGAACCTTATAAATATACTTATCAAGATGGATTTGTTAAATGTGAAATGTATGATATGAATTTTATGTTGCATAAATACAGTAATATAATGATAGATTTGAGGAATTTGCAAGAAATCAAAACTATAGAAGAGTTTAGATTATTTTGTGATTATCTAGAAAGCTTTGAAGATAATTTACAGGATTTAATTATATAGTATTTTGGAGAATAAACTTAAAGATAAAATCTATAATAAATAATCTATCTTCAATAATAAAAACTTTTAATAAAACTAAATCATATAATAAAAAATATTACTGGAATTAAAAATTCCAGTAATATAAATTAATTAAATATTATATTCATATAAAGTATATACATCATCTAGTCTTTCAAAATGATTTTATAATTTTATACTATTTTTTATCCTAAATGTTCCTCAGGTAATTCACTATGCCACTCTGATACATTTTCTAGACCTTCTATTTCATCTGCAATAAACACAGGGTCTTTTATTCCTGATTTTTTTTGACTTGTATAATCTTTTAAAGCAATAAATGCATATTTCCCTAAAAGTGCTATTGCTATTAAGTTTATTATCGCCATCAATGCCATAAATAAGTCTGCTAGATTCCAAACTACATCTACTTGAGTAAGTGAACCAAATAAAACCATACCTACAACAAAAACTCTAAATATATTAAGTTTAGTCTTACTTTCACTCATAAACTCCATATTTGATTCACCATAATAGTAATTGCCTACTATAGAACTAAATGCAAATAAGAATATACAAACTGCTATAAATATATTTCCAATTGGTCCTATATGATGAGTTAAAGCTTCTTGAGCTAATTCAATTCCAGTTGCTCCACTACTAGCATAATCTGAATATAATAATACCATGAATGCTGTACAGCTACATATTATTATAGTATCTGTAAAAACACCTAAGGATTGAATTAGACCTTGTTTTACAGGATGAGTTACATGTGCTGTTGCAGCAGCATTAGGAGCACTACCCATACCTGCTTCATTAGAAAATAGACCTCTCTTTACGCCAGTCATTACAACTCCCATAAATGTACCAATTGCCATTCCTTTAAAATCAAATGCACTTTCCACTATTAATGCTATAACGCTTGGTATCTCTGTTATATTCATTGCAACTATAGCTAAAGCAACTAATATATATAATCCTGCAAATACAGGAACTATTATTTCAGAAACTTTTGCAACTCTATGCACTCCACCAAAAATAACTATTGCAGTTAATATTCCAAGACCTATTCCCATAGTCATTTTACTTATTCCAAATGCATTACTAAATGCAAGTGAAACAGTATTTGCTTGAACTGCATTAAATACAAAACCATAACATATAGTTATAAGTATTGAAAACAAAACACCCATCCATTTTTTATTTAGGCCTTGCTCCATATAATATGCTGGTCCACCTCTAAAGGCTTGACCATTTTTTACTTTATAAATCTGAGCTAATGTACTCTCAACAAAACTTGAAGCAGAACCAATCAATGCTATAAGCCACATCCAAAATACAGCACCAGGTCCTCCTGCTACTACTGCAATTGCTATTCCAGCTATATTTCCAGTCCCAACTCTTGAAGATGTACTTATACAAAATGCTTGGAATGAAGATATTTTTCCTTCTTTTTTTGCATTTTTATTTGCTGTACCATCACCCAGAAGTCTAAACATTTCTATAAAATATCTGAATTGTACAAAATTCGTTTTAATAGTAAAGTAAATACCAATTACAACTAACATTACAATTAAGATGTAAGACCATAAGTAATTGTTTACAAATACTACTACATTATTAATACTAGTTAAAATACCATTGAAAAAATCCATTATATTAATTACCCCCCTATTTAATTTTGTTTTCTCAATAAATCTTAAAATCAAAAAAATGAATAATTCCTTGTTAAAAATTCATTAATTTAATTATAATATTTATAAAATCAAATTACAAGGCTTAAAATGAATAATTTTTTTAATATATTGCAGTTTTATATTCAGATTCAACTTTTTTTTATTACTTTTATAATATAGATATATTTAATATTTTATAATTGTTATTAGATATAATAAATTCTACTTTTAAGGGTATATTTTTTCGTTTGTCGTTTAATATTATTAGTAATGGAATAATTTTAAAATTTATTTAAATAACAAAAATTTTCTTTAAATTCTGTCAATTTTTCAAAAACTTTGTTAAATAATATACTTTCATACATCCATTGAAAAAACAATAAAAAAGTAATACTATATATAGTACTAGCATTAGACACAAAATAATACAAATGGAGGTACTTATATTATGGAATTTCAACAAATAATAGCTATATGTATATTTTTAATAGTTATGGCAGCTATTATTACAGAAAAGGTAAACAGATCTGTAGCAGCTGTTGGTGGTGCACTATTAATGATAATATTCAATATACTTACACTTGATGAAGGATTAAGCCATATAGATTTCAATACTATTGGTGTATTAGTTGGTATGATGCTATTTGTTGCTGTTGTCAAAAATTCAGGACTATTTGAATACATAGCTATCTGGACTGCAAAGAAAGCTAAAGGTGACCCTTGGAAGATAATGATTTGTTTTGCTATTATAACAGCTATTTTATCAGCTGTATTAGATAATGTTACAACTGTCTTACTTATTGGTCCAATGACTATAGTTATTACACAAATATTGGGACTCAACCCAGTTCCATTTTTAATAACACAAATTTTAGCTTCAAACATAGGAGGAACATCTACTCTTATAGGAGACCCTCCAAATATTATGATTGGTAGTGCTGCTAACCTTAGTTTTATGGATTTTGTAATAAATTTAGGTCCTGTTGTTATAGTAATACTTGCTATAACTATAATATGTTTCAAATTTATTTATGGAAAAGAACTTGTTGTAAATGAAAAATCTAAGATTGCAATATTAAAACTTGATGAAAAAAAATCTGTTAAAGATAAACCTTTACTTATAAAAAGCCTTATATTAATAGCATTCATACTTTTAGGTTTTATGTTCCACAGCACAATCCATATAGACTCTTCTGTTGTGGCACTAACAGGAGCATCTATAATGCTTCTCATAGGAAAACAAGATGTAGATGAAATTATGGCAGGTATTGAATGGTCTACAATTTTATTCTTTATGGGATTATTTGTAGTAGTTGGTGGATTAGTAGAAGTTGGCATAATAAACAAATTGGCTCAAGCATTGATTGGACTTACAGAAGGACATCTTGTATTTACAATGTTGTTGATATTATGGTTGTCCGCAATAGTTTCTTCTTTCTTAGATAACATTCCATTTGTTGCAACACTAATTCCACTTATTTTGACTATGCAAGCTGAAGGAATTGATGTAATGCCATTGTGGTGGGCAACATCTCTTGGAGCTTGTCTTGGAGGAAATGGTACACTAATAGGAGCATCTGCTAATGTTGTACTAGCAGGCATAGGCAATAAACATGGGCATCCTATATCTTTTAAAGAGTATTTCAAAATAGGTTTTCCACTTATGATTATATCTATTATTATATCTACTGTTTATTTAATTATAAAATTTTAAAAAATATAGTATAATAATACTAAAGGGGATGTGTATATATGAATATTAATACTGTTCAAGGAGATTCAATTGAAGTTCTCTTAAGACAGCTTGGAGCCACAAAAATATCAAAAGTAAGTAGTACATTGTATTTTATCAAGTTTGATTTAGGAGACGGTTGGGAAGTATCTTATACTTATAATATTAATGCTAAAGATCAATATTTTTTACAAAGAATTGAACCATATCCTATTGGTAGAGGCCTGTTTAATGATGAGTATGAAATAGTATCATTTATATCAAAGGATTTAAAAAAATTTCTAAATGCTAAGAATAGTAGTAACTTTAAAACGTTTGTTGAGGTTACTAGAAAAGTCAATTCTATCATTGATAATGTAGAAGAATTATTTTTAAACTACAATGTAGATGGTAATGATTTAAAAACACTTAATAAGGAACTTAATGACATACTAAATGATATTGACTATATAGAAAAACATACAAAAAAAATCTAAAAGTAGTAAATTTGTAAACTTTAGACATTACCAAAGACACTACCCAAAATCATAAAAAGCTAAATTTTAGTTTTAAAAGAATAAAATAGCTGATGAAGCATATGTTTCATCAGCTATTTTGTTTTTAATGATGTCCACATCCATCATGTGAACAAGTATGATTTGATGGAAACTCTACTAATTTTCCATTTTTAAGTAGGTCTAAATTAGCACTTATAGTATCAGCTTCTGCTTTGTAAACTTTTATTCCCATGCCATTTAATTTAACTATAGCTCCTTGTCCTATCCCTCCAACTACTACTGCATCTACAGCTGTACCTGATAATGCTTTTAATGGTTGACATTTTCCATGTTCATGGTCTAAATCTCCATTATCTAAAGATTTAACTTCTCCACTTTCTAAATCACACACAACAAAAATTGGAGCAGAACCAAAATGCCCATATGGTTTGCTATCCAACCCTTTATTTTCTTCTACTGGTATACATACTTTCATTACTATTTCTCCCTTCTCTTACAACATTTTTTTATAGATTTACATTCTTTGCTGCATCCTAGATGTATTGTATTTACATCAAATACATCTATAAAGCTTTCACTAGAATTACTTAACATAGAGTTTATAAAATCTATACATATATTAAAGGATTCTTTATTAATATGATATAAAACATAGTATCCTTCTTTATGCCCTGTTATTATACCAACATCTTTTAATATTTTTATATGTTGTGAAACAGCAGAATCTGAAATTCCTAGATATTTAGAAATCCCTTTTTGGCATATATTTCTCTTAGATACTAATATAAGTATGTTAAGTCTAGTTTCATCGCTCAATGCTTTAAATATTTTAACCAAGTTTTCCATAAGTACCTCTTTTTAATTAAGTAATTACTTAATTAAATTATAATACTCTTAATTAAATTTTTCAACCATTATTTTGAAATTTTGTAATATATTATAAATAGTTATAATATTTTCTAAAACACTTTTGGAAATTTTTCAAAATGAGAGTACTCAAATATGTTTTAAAATATTTTAAGTAAGAATAATTTACAAATAAAAAAACTGTCTTAAAATAATTAAATTATTTTAAGACAGTTTTTTATAAATATATTTAAAAAGTTAATCAATACAGATATTAAGCCCTTTTTAATTTATCTAAATAGTAAACAGCATTTAATGCTGCTATTTGTCCTTGCCCAGCTGCCTTTATATAAGAATATGGTTTTCCAACACAATCTCCAGCAGCAAAGCATCCTTCTATACTAGTCTTCATATTATTATCAACTTTAATATGAATACCATCAATTTCTATTCCAGGAATCAATGCACTTGGAGCTGTACTATCTTTTATAACGAATACTCCATCAACTTCAATGTGGTTTTCTTTAAAAGATACTTTATTTACAAGTTTATCTCCAACTATTTGTACTGGTCTGTCATGTATAACTTCAATGGACTCATCTAGGTTATCTGAACTTCTCATAAGATTTTCTTTTTTGTACATAGGTATAAAATAAGTCTTTGAACTGAGTTCACTTAAAAAATTTGCTTCTTCTTTAGATTCTTCATTATATCCTATAACTGCTACTTTTTTATTTCTATAAAGTGGTGCATCACATGTAGCACAATAACCTACACCTCTTCCTAAAAATTCTTCTTCTCCCTTTATTGGTCTAGTGTATTCTACCCCAGTTGCAAGGATTACAGTAGTAGCTTCATACATATCATTTCCAGACATTATTGCAAAGTATTCTCCCATAGCATAAATATTATTTATTCTTTTATTTTCAATTGAAATGTCCATACTATCTATATGTGATTTAAACTTGTCTTTTAATTCATCACCACTTATATCATAGAAACCTAAATAATTATCTATTGAAGGAGCTTTAACAAGCTTATTACTTAAATTATCATTACCAAACATGATAATTGTTTTATTTCTTATTTTTGCATTTATAGCAGCAGACAGTCCAGCTGGACCACTGCCTATTATAGCTATATCATATCTCATAATACTCACCCATTTTTTATAAATATGATTTTACTTTCATTTCAATTTTGTTCTTTGGCATGAATCCAATTAAAGTTTCTACTGGTTTTCCATCTTTAAATATAATCATAGTTGGTACTGTAGATACACTAAACTGTTGAGCTATTTCTAAGCTCTCATCTATATCAACTTTTACAAATCTAGCTTCATCTTTCATCTCTTCACCTAATTCTGCAAATACAGGTCCTAACATGTTACAAGGTCCACACCAAGTTGCAAAGAAATCTACTACAACTACTCCTTTACTACCTTCAACACTACTTCTAAATTCAGATGTATTTATAACTTTTGCCATTTTTTAAACCCTCCTATAAACTTTATTATCCCTATATGATTATACTATGAAATTCATAAATATAATTTTACTTTTATAAGGTCTTTTTATATTTTATTTTATACTAATTAGTATACCCATTCTTGATTTCTAAAAACAAGTTTTTATATTTTTATTATTTTAACTTTTTTGGTATTGATAATTCAAAGGTAGTTCCAACACCTATATCAGAAGTTACATTTATCTCAATAGACAAATTCAGACTAATCATACGAGCTATTGAAAGCCCTATTCCAGAACCTTCTAAATCTTTATTTCTTACATTTTCACTTCTAAAAAATCTATCAAATATAAGTGGTATTTCTTCTTTTTTTATGCCTATACCAGTATCACTTATAAGTAAAATCACCTCATCTTCTATCTCTTCTTTTAATTCTAATACTATTTCATCACCCAGCTTTGTATATTTAAAAGCATTATCAAGAAAAATCAATATAAGCTGTCTTAATTTATTTTTATCTGTTGTTATAACTTTGTTCTTCAGTTTAGAATTAAATACAAATCTTTTTTCTTGAAATTCAGCGATATCAATATAATCCTCTGATACCTCTTCCAATAACTTTTCTAAGTCTACTTCTTCTAAATTGATTTTAACAATGGAATCTTCTTTAGTAAGAGACAATAAATCAGTTATCATTTTTTTAAGTCTTCTAGTTTCCTTCATTGCAGTAGCTATTGTTTCAACTTCATCATTCACTGTACTTTCTGGGGATTTTAACATACTTTCTAATTTTGATGAAACTATTGTTATTGGTGTTCTTAATTCATGAGAAGCATCTTGTATAAACTTAGCTTGATTTTTCCATGCTGTTTCTATTGGAATTAAAGCTTTTCTAGTAAGATATACAGCAACAAAATAAGTAATTATTACAGAAATCAATATTCCAATTATAAGAACAGATGTAAGCTGTTTTAAAGAATTCATCTCAGAATCTATATTTCTAATTATCTGTATTTGGTATCTACCTACATCCACATTTAATTCTCTAAAAGTATATCCGTTTTCTGTGTATTTAAAAAATGAATTTTTTTTATCTAGTCTTCTATCTGGAAGCAACTCATCAAAATATTCATTTTGAGTATAATAACTTATTCTACCATCTTCATATACATATACCATATCTTTAGGGTCTTTGAGTCTTATTGGGTCCAAAAATGATGTTCTTTTAAATTGAGAAACTATATATTCAAGTTCATCATTTATCTCACTATCAATTCCACTATATGTAAGTCCTCTAAAATATGAATATATAAATATAGAAAAGATTATCAAAAAGCTACCTACTACAACAATATACATTTTTATTAGATGATTTTTAGTACTAGTAAATACATTCTTATTTATCATCGAATATATATCCTACCTTACGTTTAGTTTTAATATATTTATCATATCCATATTTACTGAGCTTTTTTCTTAGATTACTTACATATACCTCCACTATTTCAATGGTTGCATCTGAATCAATTCCCCATATTCTATCATAAATTTGTTCTTTTAACAAAATTGAACCTTTATTTAATACAAAATACTCAAGCAAGCTAAACTGCTTGTTTTGAAGTTTTATTTCTTCTTTTTCAATATATACTCTTTTCTCTAATGTATCCAAATATAAAGATTTAAATTCTAATCCATTTCTTTCTTTTATCTTTCCATTAGTTCTTAGTATGGCATAAACTCTCGCTACTAATTCTTCCATATAAAAAGGTTTTGTCAAATAATCGTTAGCTCCTATAGTAAATGCTTCTACTTTGTCGTCTAATGCTTCTTTAGCTGTCAATATAAGTACAGGCGTATCTATATTATTAACTCTCATCTTCTTTAGAATATCAATTCCATTTATATTAGGAAGCATTAAATCTAAAATAACTAAATCATAGATATTTTGATTCACCAAGTATAAGGCTTCTTCTCCATCTTCACACTTTTCAGTTTCAAAATGTTTGCTGAGTTCTTCTACTACACTTTCTAAAAGTATCTTATTATCTTCAACTATCAAAACCTTCATAAATATCCCCTACCTTTATTTGTCTATCTTAACTTTATGAGATTTTAAGTCAATATCTACATTGGCTTTTTCTTTTATATCATCATACGTATATCCTACTATTTCAACACTTTTTGCTTTTGTTGAACACAATATATCTATATCTGTCTCTTCTGAAGCTTTTAAAATCTTATATGATGGTACACGATTTACCATTAAATATTCTCCATTTTCATTAACCTCTGCTGTTTTAAGAATAATATTTCCTAAATCTTTTGAAGATGAATTTTTTACTTTTATTTGATATGTAATTCCCTCTTTTGATTCATTTACTTTTTTAAGTTCTGATGTAGATATTACCTCATACTGACTACTGTTTTCTAGCTTAATATTATTATTTCTTATATCAATAGTATTTTCTTTTAAATTAACATAAATAATCTTGCCCTCTGCTTCATATTCATATGCATAAACTTCTACACTCTTTGCAAAAGTTTTATGCCCATATTCTATATAAGCAACTTTCCCAGGCATTAGAGTCATATCCAACAAAGCCTTACTATCTGAAGAAATAATTTTTTTATTCTCATCATATTCATTATATATTAACTCAACATTTGATACATTAAAAGTTGAATTATTTTCTATCTTTGTGGATGTGTCTACTTTATCACCTTCATCTATGTTTATAATTTCTGATTTCCCTATATTCAATACTTTTGCATTTCCCTCATCTATTTTTACCTCATTATTATCTTTTGTTTGAATGTCGACTGTATCAGGTTGTTCCTCTTTTTCACATGCTGTCAATGTAAAAGTAAATATTGTTAATGTAATCATTAGAAATATTGATTTTTTTACTATTTTATTCATATTAAGCACCTCATATAGTAGTATTTTATAGTAGATTTTTATATTTTTTCATAAATTCTTTCAATGCTTGTGTAAGTATTTGATGTTTTTCAAAATTTGAATTACTACATAACCTTTCAAAATCATTCCATGTTTCTTTGTCTATGCGTATTCTTGTTGTTTTTAATTCATCTATGGTTTCGTTATCTATATGTATATCTTTTTTATTAGATGCTTTTTTAGGCTTTATATTGTAATCTTTTACTTCTAAATACCAATCATATACTTCACAAAGCTTATCTAAATCTTCTTGAGTTATATTTATTTTCCTATCTTTTTTAGGCTTAACATTTTTTTTTGGTTTTGTATTTTTTAAATCTGTGCTATTAAACTCAATTTGTTCAACACTTTTACTTAAAACCTTTTCATTAGAAATCTTTTTTTTGGTGCTTACTTTTTTTCTATTACTTGTATTATTCTTTTTATTTTTTTCATATTCTTTAGCTTTTTTCTCTTCCAAGTTTCCATTGTCTAAATTTTCATTATAATTTAATTCGTCTTTTAATATGTATTTACCTTTTTCTGACTTATATCCTTTTTTATTTAAAAAGGTTCTTAAAGTACTTTGACTAATTTTTAGATTTTGAGCTATCTCTGCAAATTTAATCCCTTTGCTTTGAAGTTCTAAAAATTTATCAATTCTTTCCTCGTTGTTATTCATTAACATTCCTCCGTCAATATCTTCTTGTCTTTCTTTTCATACTTCTTATTATATTCTTCTTTTTTGAATCTACTCTATTTGATTCAATTATTTTTTGTAGCGTTTTATTGTAAGTAAAATCATCTAAATTATTATTTTTTATATAGAAAAATGTTTCTTCTTCATATTTAATAAAACAAATTGACAGCAACCATGCCATACCCATTTTAACATAATATTCTTTGCTTTGTATATTATTACAGTATTCAAAAATTTGTTTAATATGTTTATCATCAACATAATATATTAAAAACATAACTAATGCAAATCTAATTTCCCACGGATTTTCTGAATGAACATATTGTTTGAGTATATCATACATGTTTTCTTTATATTTTTTTGTATATTTTAAACCAGAACAAAACCCATCACAAACTGACCAATTATTTATTTTAGGTACAAATCTTTTTATATAGTATAAAGTTTCTTCAAAGTTACTATTTATATTGCCAATTATCATACCTTGTAGTACAACTTCTTCATAATATGTATCCTCTGCTATTTCTAAAAACTCTTTCCAATTTCCTTTGATTATTTCTTTTGATAACTTTCTTAAATTAGGAATTCTAATACCTATTATATTATCTGTCCCAGGTATGAGCTTTTTATTAAAATCTCTATATCTGATATCTTGTATAGACTTCATATATTCTAAAAGTTCATTATAATCCAAATTATCCCATTTTTTCCTATTAAACATCATTTATTTACTCCTTAATTCCTTTTTCTTATTGTAACATAAAACTCCACAAAAAAAGCTTCTAACTATTAGAAGCTTTTTAAAAAATATACTAAAGTTTTTTAATTTAAAATTTCAACAAAATTAATGCTAATCTCCTACACCAAAGTCTGTATTGTTGTATAAAACTTCTATATTTGGATTTTCATCCAAAAATTTATACTTACTAATAAACCATTTTACTAACTCTTCATCTCTTTTTATACTAGAAGAATTATTTATAAAAACATTCACTGTTGCTTTTTCAAAAGTATTTAAGATAATCTCTATATCTTTGTCTATCATCTCTTTTGTTTGCCCTTCAATACCAACCATAATACATGGTGAATCAAAATAGTCTTTTACATCTTGTGGAGTCTTAAATTTTGCATTTTTATTTAAAACATTATTTCTAAAATCATTGTCAAAGGTTTCAACACCAATTTTAAATACTATGGGAATTTCAAAATAGTCTCTCATTTCTTTAAGCCTGTTCTTATAGGACCAATGACTTTCTAGAAATAATTTTTTTATATTTTTCTCTTTTATAATACATTTTATTTGCTCTAAAGTATCCTTAGGTAGTTCAAAACAACTGCCAGAATTTATAACCTCAAGGACTCCATATTTTCCAGTTATGTTCTTTAAAACCTCCAGATTTAATTTGTTCATCTCTTCTTCTAAATTAGAATTATCATCTATATAATCACAAAAAGAACACTTTCCCCATATACAAGGAAATCCTTTAAGTAAAACAATTTCTCTTTGATTTTTATTTGTTATCTCACTGTATCTATCCATTTTTTCTCCTATCTTTCCCCAGTCAATGATACCTTTAAAGTTTTGGGAACTGCATTTAATCCTATATTCACTAAAACAACTGCTACCAACTTATCTGCATAGTCAGTGAAAATTTGAGTTACAAATACACTAAAGACATCTCCTAGCCCTAATACTTTCAAGATTTGTACTATATAAGAAGAACCTGAGGATGTCATACCTCCAAACAAAAAAGCTGAAATTATTGAACTTATTATCGATGTTGGAATAGCAAATAATAGTACTCCTAATGGAGTTTTTATACCATTTAAAAAATTTTTTTTAAATGCTATTCCAGCAAGTAAGCCTGTTGATATTTGAACTGGTGCAAAATAGAGAGAATATACATCAAATGTAACTCCACTTATTAGGCTTCCAAACACACCTGTAATGACAGCATATTTAGGTCCTAAAAGTGAGGCTATCATTATAGTTCCTATTGAATCTAAGTATATAGGTAATCTTAATCCCATAGCTATAAATGCACCTATTATATTTATAGCTATACCAAAAGCTATAAGAGTAATAGTTTTTATACATATTTTTGGTTTCACACTATATCACTCCTTTCACAGAGTCTATAATGTCTTCATAACCTTTAAAAAGCCTCTTTAAAAACATGTACATAAACTTCTTCTCATCAACTTCATTTAGAACAATTGCATTAGGACGTTTTTTATAGAAATCGAAAGAATCTACTATAGATTGACCCATAGCTATTCCATCTTCTACAATCTCTACATATGATTCAAACCCTTCACATATACTTCTATCTATAAAGTATGCTACTGCTAGAGGGTCATTTATCACACAACCAATTATTCCTTCCTGTTCCCAATGGAAATCAATATAGAATCTAGTTATTTCAGTTATGTACTTTGCCATTTCTTTATCAAGTCTATTTATAAACTCAATAATGTTGGGAGTAAGTACAATTTTTCTAGTTACGTCTAAACCTACCATGTGAATTTTTTTAGATAAATGCTTGTAAACATAATCTGCTCCGTGCGGGTCTACCCAATAGTTAAATTCTGCTACTGGAGAGCAATTTCCATGAATTCTAAATGCTCCTCCCATAGATACAAATTCATCAAGATTTTCAAAGGCTTCTTTATCTTTCATAAGTGCTTTAGCTATATTTGTAAGTGGTGCAAGTGCTATTATTGATACTTTTTCATGATTATGTAAAGTACTTATTATAAAATCTACTGCTCCATTTTTTGCCTTAGCTTCCATCACTTTTTGATAAAAGTTTTCTCCAATACCATCTTCTCCATGTGTATCTTGAGCTGTTACAAGTTTTCTTTTTAGTGGTGCTTCTTCTCCTATATATACTGGTATATTTAGTGAAGAACACATTTGGAGTGTTTTTAGTGCATTTTCTGCACCTATATTTGCTGGAACATTTCCACAACATGTGGTAATTCCAATTACTTCTAGCTCTGGTGAATTTAAAGCCAGAAGGATTGCCAAAGAATCATCAATTCCTGGGTCACAATCAATTATTACTTTTCTTTTTTCCATTTTTTATCCTCCTTGATTTGTGGTCGAGGAGAACTACACATCTTTTTTCCACTTTCAAAAAGGTGTGTCTAAGGGTATTAATTATATACTGCCACTATATAATTCCTTAGTTTTTTATACTTGGAGTTCTCGAACAAGTACAGATGTTAAATTCTAATTTTAGGCTATTTATTATAGACTATAAAAAAACTTCAAACATCTGATTTAATAACTATAAAATAAATTTTATAGTATAAAAGAATTTATTATATTTTAATGTATTTTATTAAAGTTTGTTTAAAGTTATGAACTAACTTTAACAAAATGTGGCACGTTTAAACCGATTATTATTATACAACAATACCGCAAATATTACAATTAATAACTCTAACTTATTATTTATAAAAATATATTAACTTATATTATTAATAGTTTACTAACAACATAAAAAAATAGTTTATTGACAACATTAAAATTTAAACATATAATAACAGTGTAAATTAAATTAACACTGTTAAGTTATGAGGTGATTATATGAGTATTAAAGAAAGACGTAAAAATGAAAAAGCAGAAATGAAGAAAAAAATTATTGATGCTAGCATCGAAATTATCAATCAATATGGATATGAAAATTTATCGATAAGAAAAATTGCTACAAAAATAGAGTATTCTCCAACTACAATTTATCTTTACTACAAAGACAAAGCAGAGATTATCAGTGATATGACCAATAAGCTTTATAACACAATAGAAAGTAACACTATTGACCTTATGCATAATTGTTCTTCTCTACCAATAGATATACAAATTATAAAAATTATGACTAGCTTTATAAAAACTCTCTCTAGTGAACCAGAGATGTCAAAAGCCATTATGCATAGTAAAATGAATTTTATATTTGCATCTGAAAATATAAATAGTACACCTAGTAATAATGGTATAAAAATGCTCGATGAACTCCTTTCCATTGGGATTAAGCAAGGAATATTTAAGCAAAATGTAGATAAAACCTCATGGATGCTTATAAGTGCGCTATTAGGATTCGTTTTATGTATTGTAGAAAATCAATTGTATTCTTTACATAATTTTTATCAGATTATAGACAATTTCTTAGAAATTTTAGTTGGAGGACTTTATAATGAAAACTCAAAACGAAGTTACTAATAAGAAGAAAAAATCTTTAAAAATTTTAAAAATATCAGTGGTTCTATGTTTTGTATTTGTATTTATTATTATTTTAATTGCAAGTAACTTAAAACCAGAAAAGTTAGTGGTGAAAAATATAAATCTCGCTAACGTAAAAAATGGCCTTTATACTGGAAGTGCTGATAATAAACTAGTAAAAGCTACTGTATCTGTTGAAGTTAATAATGGTAGAATCCAAAATATTAATATACTAAAACATGACAATCTTTTAGGTAAACCTGCTGAAAAGATTATAACAAATATTATTAAGCAACAGTCTTTAAATGTAGATGCTATAAGTTCTGCAACTTATAGCAGTGATACTATACGAAAAGCTGTAGAAAATGCTTTAAGAAAAGGAGAATAATTATGAATACTATTATTATATATTCAAGTAAATATGGTTGTACAAAAGACTGTGCGAATATACTAAAAAATAAACTATCGGATAATGTCACTATTGTTGATATTAACAATAACAATATTAAAATTGAATTATCAAAATTTGATAAAATTATTATTGGAAGCTCTATATATGTTGGTTCAGTTTCAAAAAAAATCCGTATATTATGTAACGATAACATAGAATTATTAAACAAAAAACAAGTTGGTATCTTCCTTTGTTGTGGCTTTTCTGAACAAGCAGACAAATATTTAAAATCAAACTTTCCATCATCTTTATTAGAAAGTGCAAAGGCGATTGGAATTTTTGGTAGTGAAGCTCGATTAGAAAAAATGAAATTTTTAGATAAACTTATTATGAAATCTGTTACAAAAGGTAATCATGACAGTTTTAGAATATCACAGGATAATATAGACGATTTTTTAAGAAATTTTAATAGCTAAAATAAAATTACTTATCTCTATAATAAACTCTTTTTATTTATAAGTAATATTGCCAAAAATAGTCTTTAATCTTTACCAAAATTTTATTATTCTTAGCAAAATCTAATGAAATTAGTACTTAACATATATTTTATTCGTTATAATAAAAAAGGAGCTTATCTTGTACTGAGACCCAAAAGTTGGACTTTATACGGGGCTGTCGCACTAAAAAATAGTGCTACGCCCTTTTTTGTATAAAAAAAATAAATCCCAAGTTCAAAAGAGCCTGGGATTCTTGTATAATAATTG
>NZ_OEZH01000047.1 GCF_900243075.1 Clostridioides difficile | reverse complement strand
GTTTTTTAGACATAGAAAAACCCCCTTAGAGTATACGCTTTTTAAACCTATTATAATGGCCTTTTATTTAAATGTCTACTATAAGGGGATTATACTAATAGAGAGATAAGCCTCTTTTTCATTGTTGAAATGATGAAAATATATTTAATTTCATACAAAAAAGAGTGCCTCATGAACTAAAAAGTTCATTTTAAGACACCCACTTTTATTTTTATTTTTTGGGATAAAAAATTAAACATCTAAAAAATTATTTGTTTTAAAATATTTTATTTCTGAGTATTTTTTTTAATAGTCAAACCAAATGATGTCTATATAATAAATAGTATCCATAATTTTCTTAAAACTAAATCTTTCTATTATAAATAATAGAATATGATATTAAATGTAAAACATTAACTGATTAATGTGAGGATTATGAATAAGATTAGGAATTTTTATTTGATAACAAAAACTAACTAATATAAATATATAATGTATATATCAAAGATGTAGCATAGCATTGTTTTAGTATTTACTTTTTGTTTAATCTTTCTAATTTATAAAAAAAAAATTATAAATTTTAAAAATTATAAATTACATATTAACTAGAATTAATTGTAAAAAACACTATATAATACTCAATTTTCAACATTCTATACAATTATACAGAAATTATACAGCATAATAATCATCAAAATAACAAATTTTAAAAATTAAGTAAAACTTTTGGTCGAAGTTCAACGTCTATATATATGTAGTGTAAATTTTTGGGAGAAAATACTACAAAAATATAAATGTAAAAATATAGTAATATTGGAGGTCGAACGATGAGAAATAAAAAGAAAAAAATAAATAGAAAGAAACTCTATGTGCTTTTAAGTGCTATTGTAGTATGTCTGGCTTTTATAGTGGTTGGTATACGTGTTAGCTCTTTAAATATGAAAGAAGATGAAATTAGTAGAAATGCAAAATTGTCAAGTTCTACTATTACGGATATAGTATCTAATACAGCGACAGAAATTAGCAAAGGACCAAGTAAAAGTTCTGGAAAAGTAGCATACATAACTATAGATGATGGTCCGTCTAAATTTACTGACCAAATGATAAAAACTTTAAATAAATATAATGTTAAAGCAACTTTTTTTATGATAGATGGAAATATGAAGGAATATCCACAACAAGTTAAAAATATAATTAAAAATGGGAACACAGCAGGTTTTCATAGTGTATCACATGATATTCATAAGCTTTATGTTACTAGTACATCAGCAAAAGAGGAATTTGATACAAATGACCAAACTTTTTACAAGATAACTGGTAAACATTCAAAAGTAATAAGAATACCTTATGGAAGTAAACCATATACACCACAAGCTTCTTATCAAGCTTTAGTTGATGCTGGATATAAGATTTGGGATTGGGACTTAGATACAGAAGATTGGAGATCTAATTCTTCTCAAATTGTACAAAATGTAAAAAATCATATTAAGAATAGAAAAGGTGAAGATAAAGACCAATTGGTAGTTTTAATGCATGAGAAAAAGCAAAGTGCAGAAGCATTAGATTCAGTTTTAAAATTCTTATCAGATGAAGGTTATGAATTTGCAGCAGTGGACCAAAATCAAATACCAAAAAATTATTGGTTACGTAATTTAGAGTAATTAAAATATAAGAATATTTATTGAGATTTTAGAAATTGAGAATAAAAATGAGTGAGGTGTAGGTATATTGAATAAAAAACTTTATGTAGGAATGATTGGGATACTATCTTTAATGATGGTTGGTTGCAATAAAAGTTTGGCAAAAGTAAATGATGTAGAAATTACAAAAGAACAGTATAAAAAAACGAAAGCAGTTTTATCTGCTACTAATAATTATATAAATGGTCAATCTTTAGATGAATTGGAAAAAACTTTAGATAAAAAAGGTAGAAATAAATTAGAAAATGTTATAATATCGTTTATGGTGGATAATGAACTTTTATATCAAGAGGCTAGGAATAAAGGATTAACTCCAAGTAAAAGTGAAGTAGACTCAAAATATCAAGAACTAGAAGAAAAAATGAATTTGAATGCGAGTTACAAAGAAAAAATGGACAAAGCAGGTGTTGATAAAGAATATTTAAAACAAGAAATATCTAAAGATTTAGCCATAGATAAAAATAAGAAAGCCTTTGAAGGTAGAACAAATATAAGCGATGTTGATATGGAAGCTTATTATACCAGTCATAAAAAGGATTTTAATGTAGAAGAAGTAAGTGCTTCTCAGATACTTATATCAACTTTAGACAAAAATAAAAAAGAAGTAAGTAAAGATAAAAAAGAAGCTTTGAAGAAAGAGGCAGACAGTATATTGGCTAAAATTAAAAATGGAGAAAGTTTTGAAGAATTGGCTAAAAAGTATTCAGATGATAAGGCAACTGGAAAAAATGGAGGCCAGTTAGGATATTTTTCAAAAGATGACAAAAATGCTGAGTTTACAAAAGAAGTGTTCAAATTAAAGAAAAATGAAGTTTCAAATGTATTTGAGACTAGTTATGGATATCATATAGTCAAAGTTACTGATAAAAGAGAAAGACAAAAAAGTTTTAATGAGTGTCAGAGTTTAATAAGAGAATCTATTTTAAATGAAAAGTATCTTGAACATATAAAAAAACTGAATGAAGATGCCAAAATAGACAGATAGAATTTCTAAAAAATCAATCCTAGCCTGTAATCGGAGGGAGATTTTACAGGAATGTTTAAGAGTTTAAAGAGAACGAAAGTTGAGAAATACATTATCGATAATAAAGACTCTTTTTATAGAATTGCATATAGTTATACAAAGAATGAAGAAGATGCCCTAGACGTGGTTCAGGAAGCTATGTATAAGGCATTATATTCAGTGGAAAATATTAAAGAAGTAAATTATATAAAAACGTGGTTTTATAAAATTTTAGTTAGAACGAGTATAGACTTTATTAGAAAAAACCGTAAGTATAATAATATGACAGATATTGACCTTGTAGATGAGACTGGAGAATATGATAAATACACTGATTTGGATTTAAGAAGAGCTTTGGAAGAATTACCTATTGAATACAAATCTATTATAATATTAAGATTTTTTGAAGATTTAAAGATTGAAGAAGTGGCAATAATATTGGATGAAAATGTGAATACTGTTAAAACTAGGCTATATACTGCTTTAAAAAAATTAAAATTAAAAATTGAAGAGTAGGGATAAAAAGAATGACGAGCAAAGAAAGGTTAAATAAGTTAAAAGAGGAGTATCATAAAATTCCAATACCAAAGAAACTAGATACTATAATAAATCATGAAAAAATAGAAAATATATACCGAGAGCAAAATAAGAAAGTAAATAGATTAAGATTTAAAGTTGCAATAGCTTTTGCATGTATGTTTGTAGTATTAGTCAACATAAGCCCTGTATTTGCAGACAGCTTTTCTAAGATACCTATAATTGGAGAAATAGTAAAAGTAATAACTATAAAAAATTATAACTTAAAAACTGAAAATTATGAAGCTGAGATTGATATTCCTAAAATACAAGGTTTAAAAGATAAAAATTTAGAAAAAAGATTAAATAGTAGTTTTATGGAAGATGGAAAAAGGCTTTATAATGAATTTCAAGAGAGAATGGAAAAGATACAATTATCAAGGAACAAAGGGCATAAGTCTTTAAGTTTGAGTTATAGTGTGAAAAATAATTCTAAAGATTTTCTATCAATAGAAATGACAAAAAATGAGATAGAAGCATCATCATATGTTAGTAAAGTACATTATAATATTGATAAAAAAAGACAAATAGTTTTGACTTTGCCAATGCTTTTTAAAGACGATAAATATGTAAAAGTTATAAGTGATAATATAAAAGAACAAATGAGAGAGCAAATAAAAAAGGATAATACAAAATCCTATTTTATAGACCAAGATAAAGATTCACCAGTAAAAAATTTTGAATCTATAAATAAGTATCAAGATTTTTATTTTAATAAAAATGGAAACCTTGTAATTAGTTTTGATGAATATGAAGTAGCACCTGGTTATATGGGAGCAGTTGAGTTTGTGATACCATATAAAGTAATAAAAAACCTAA
Organism: Clostridioides difficile; assembly: GCF_900243075.1. Classification (GTDB taxonomy): domain Bacteria; phylum Bacillota; class Clostridia; order Peptostreptococcales; family Peptostreptococcaceae; genus Clostridioides; species Clostridioides difficile_D. The sequence goes on along the minus strand of NZ_OEZH01000047.1, from coordinate 8,663 downwards.
GATAGATATATAGAAGATTTTTAGATAGACTGGTAAGGAGAATTATATGAATATATATGAACAAGCGATAAGATTAATAGAAAATAATGAGGATTTCGCATTTGCTACAATAACTTCTCACTCAGGTTCAACACCACGTGAAACAGGAGCAATGATGATTGTAAAAAATGATGCTACCATATTTGGTTCAGTAGGTGGAGGTAGTGTAGAAGCAGTATGTATAAAACATGCAATTAATGTAATAAAAAATAGAGAGTCAATGTTGTATAAATTTAGCCTAAATAAATCTGATGTGGCAAAACTTGGAATGATATGTGGAGGTAATGGAGAAATCCAAATAGATTTCATAGATAGTAAATTAGAAAGTAATATAGAAAGATTTAATAGAAACCTAAAAGAAAATACAAGTAAAGCGTATATATTTGGAGCAGGTCATATTTCAAGAGATGTTGCCGTAATATTATCCCTTTTGGAATTTAGAACAGTGGTAATAGATGATAGAGAAGAATTTGCTAACTCTGAAAGATTTCCAGATTCAGAAGTAATAGTTTTAGATTCTTTTGAAAATATACCAGATTTTCCAACTGATGAAAATAGTTATATAATTATTCTAACAAGAGGTCATTTATATGATTCAAGTGCTTTAGAATGGGCTCTTAAAAGAAATTCTAGTTATATAGGCATGATTGGAAGTAGAACAAAAATTGGATTGACATATGAAAAACTTATGAAAAAAGGTTTTAAAAAGGAAGAATTATCAAAAGTACATGCACCAATAGGAATAAAGTTGGATGCTCAAACACCAGCTGAAATAGCTGTATGCATAGCTGCTGAACTTATAAATTGTAGGGCTAATAAGGAAAAGGTAAATTGATGAATACAGTAGGTAAAGAAGTTGATATTTTAAATGTAATTCTTAGAGGTAGTGAAATAAAAGTAATTTTATTGTATAAAAATAGAAAAAATATTTCTATAAAAATAGACTCATTTGGTAAAATAATTGTAATAAGCCCTCCTAAAATATCTGAAAAAATAATAAAAGATATAATAATTGAAAAAGGAGACTGGATACTTAAAAAATTAGAAAAATACAAATACAGAGAAGAAATATACAGACAAAGAATGTTTATAACTGGTGATAAGTTTCTTTATTTAGGGAAAGAGTATCACTTAGTTATAAAAGAAATGTTAGAGGATTCTGTCAAAAAAAGTAATTGTAAAATAAATCTTGATGAGTCCCAAATAATTATTAATACAAATGATACAGGTAAAGAATTTATTAAAAAGTCTTTAAAGTCTTGGTATAAAAGAGAAAGTCAAAGAATAGTTTTAGAGAGAATAGATTTTCTTAAATTAAATTGTGAAATAATGAAACAATTGATTCCAGCAAGTGTTAAGGTAAAAGAACAAAAAAAGAGATGGGGAAGTTGCACATCCCAAAAAAATATTTATATAAATTCAAAAATATCTATGGCAAGATTAGATGTAATTGATTATGTAATAATACATGAGTTTAGCCATTTAGTACATATGAATCACTCTAAAAAATTCTATGATTTGATAAAATCCATTATGCCAGATTATAAAGACAAAGAAAATTGGCTAAAAATAAATGGATATAAGATAATAATATGAAAACGATTATTCCAAAATATACACTTATAATATAAAAGAAATATTATTGTGAAAAAAACAAATAATCTGAAAATTTTTTAAAAAGTCGTTGACATCGTAAATAATAGGGAATATAATCTATATTAACAACAAAACAGAGTTAAAATTAAAAAAGTAAAAGCAATGACAGAGACAACAATACTAATAGCGTGTTATCCACAGAGAACCAATGTTGCTGAGAATTGGTGTTAACAGTAGTATAATGATCACTCTGGAGCTTTTGTACTGAATATTTTTAGTAAGTACAAACGTCTGCCAACGTTACATGGCTAAGGTTAAGGTAATTGATTACCCGACCTGAAAAAGAGGGGTAGATGTATTTTTTATATCTACAAATAAGGTGGTACCGCGGAATATAACTTTCGTCCTTATAAGTAATATTTATATTGCTTATAAAGATGAAAGTTTTTTTATTTTAAGCAATATAAAATAATTTAATCCATATAAAATTAATAAAAAATAATAAAAATAAGGAGGAATTTTTATGGAAAATACTGTATATGCTAAATTAAATCAAGGAATAGATTCTTTTTTAAGAGTTGCTATGACTCTAAGAAGAAGAGAAGTTGATATACAATCAATAAGTATGACTGTAGACAATATGAATAACTCAGGTATAAAATTAATAGTAAATGAAGAAAAGACATCCTTAGATTCTGTCTTAAACCATATGAAGAAACTACATGATATAAGAGAGATAACTGTTGAGAAAATGAGACACTAATTAAATCTGCTTTATAAAAATAAAAACTAAAGATACTCATTTTAAAATAAAAAACCAAAGATAAATATTAAATAAGAAAAATCTTAGATTTAAAATACAAGTATCATTGAACTTATGGGTTTATCACAATTAATAAAAACTGAAAATTCTAAAAATATACTTTAAAAGTTATATAAATTGAGGAATAGAATTTGCTGAACAGTATTAAGTCGATGATAATGAGTATGAATTTCTAATAAAAATAAATATCATAAAATAAGAGAAAGTATTGGGAGGAAATTAAAATGGCAAAAATGTATTATGAAAATGATGTGAACTTAGAGGTTTTAAAAAATAAAAAGGTTGCAGTTTTAGGTTATGGAAGCCAAGGTCATGCACATGCACAAAATCTTAGAGATAATGGTGTAGATGTAGTGATAGGACTTTATGATGGAAGTAAATCAGCACAAAAAGCAAAAGAAGATGGATTTGAAGTTAAGAGTGTAGCAGAAGCTACAAAAGAAAGTGATTTGACAATGCTGTTAATGCCTGATGAAAAGCAAAAAAAAGTTTATGAAGAAAGTGTAAGGGATAACTTAAAAGAAGGTCAAACATTAGCATTTGCGCATGGATTCAATATACATTATAATCAGGTACAACCACCAGAATTTGTTGATGTTGTAATGGTAGCTCCTAAAGGACCTGGTCACCTAGTTAGAAATGTATTTACAAAGGGAAGTGGAGTTCCTGCATTATTTGCAGTATATCAAGACTATACTAAAAAAGCTACAGAGACAGTTTTAGCATATGCAAAAGGTATAGGAGCAACAAGAGCAGGTGTTTTAGAAACTACTTTTAAAGAAGAAACAGAAACAGATTTATTTGGAGAACAATCAGTACTTTGTGGTGGAATAAGTGAACTTATAAAATTGGGATATAAAACACTTGTAGATGCAGGTTATCAAAAAGAAGTAGCATATTTTGAATGTCTACATGAAATGAAATTAATAGTCGACCTTATATATGAAGGTGGATTTGAAAGAATGAGATATAGCATAAGTGATACAGCAGAATATGGAGATTATGTATCTGGCAAAAGGGTAATAACTGATGCAGCAAAACAAGGTATGCAAGATGTTTTAGAGGATATACAAAATGGAAAATTTGCAAAGGCATGGATTAAAGAGAATGAAGAAGGACGTGAAAACTTCCTAAAAACTAGAGAAGCAGAATATGCTACAGAAATTGCTGAAGTTGGCAGAAATCTAAGAAGTATGATGTCATTCTTGAAATAAATATATGAAATGGATTAGTTTGAGGGAAAGAGTGGTGCATAGTAGTGCGTATGAATGGAGCAAAGGTAATTTTAGAATGTTTAAAGAAAGAGGGAGTTGACACGGTATTTGGATATCCTGGTGGAGCAGTGATACCTCTTTATGATGCTCTATACGATTATTCAGATGATTTTAAGCATATAAGGACATCCCATGAACAAGGTTTGGTTCATGCAGCAGATGGATACGCAAGAAGTACTAATACAGTGGGTGTTTGTTTTACAACATCTGGTCCAGGAGCAACAAATGCTATAACTGGAATAGCAACAGCTTTTATGGATTCCTCACCTATGGTTGTAATTTCGGGTCAGGTTCCAACGAGTTTATTAGGTAAAGATTCTTTTCAAGAAATTGATATAACTGGAGCAACATTATCTATGACAAAACATAATTATTTAGTTAGAAATACTAAAGAATTAGTTCCTACAATAAAAGAAGCTTTTAAAGTTGCAAATTCAGGTAGAAAAGGACCTGTACTTGTAGATGTTCCAAAAGATTTATTTTTAGCAGAAATGGATTTTAGTGATGAGGATTATGATTTATGTCAAATAGATGATTATATAGATTATAAAAGTGATTTTGGTCTAGATGATGAAACTAATGCTAAGCTTTTAAATGAAGCAATAGATATCATAAAAGAATCTAAAAGACCTATAATATATGCTGGTGGAGGAGTTAAGTCTTCAGATAGTGAGGAGATTCTTGAAAAATTTGCAATTAAAATAGATACACCTGTATTAAATACACTTATGGGTCTTGGCAATATAGATAGAAAAAATGAACTATCTCTTGGAATGGTTGGAATGCATGGAAGTAGAGAAAGTAATTTAGCCCTTTCTAATTCAGATTTGGTTATAGCTATAGGTGCAAGATTTAGCGATAGAGTAATAAGTAAAAGTTCAGAATTTGCTAAAAATGCAAAAGTAATACACATAGATATAGACCCATCTGAAATAAGTAAAAATATAAAATCTAATGTATCTCTAGTTGGAGATGTGAAGTTGGTCCTTAGTTTACTACTTGAAGGAGTTGAGAGTAAGAATAATAGTAGTTGGAAAGAAGAGATAAAGACATTTAGAAAGAGTGAGGGTGTACAAAAATATGAATTTCATCCACAAAACATACTTAAAAAAATAAATGAGAAATATGAGAAATTAGAAAATCCTACTATAGTAGTAACTGATGTTGGTCAACATCAAATGTGGGCCGCCAAATACTGGAATTTTAAAGGTAATAAAAGTTTTATAACATCAGCAGGACTAGGAACTATGGGCTTTGGTTTAGGTGCAGCTATTGGAACTAAAGTCGGTAATGTAGATAAAAATGTGGTTTTAGTCACTGGTGATGGAAGTTTTAGAATGAACTGTAATGAACTAGCTACAGTTGCAAATTATAATGTACCTATACTTATTTTACTACTTAATAATAGAACATTAGGAATGGTAAGACAATGGCAGAAGTTATTTTCTAATCAAAGATATTCTCAAACTGACATTAATGAAAACGTGGATTATGTTAAACTAGTAAATGCCTATAATATTGATGGATATAAGGTATCCAATATAGAAGAATTAGAAAAAGTTCTAGATGTGGTAGATTTTAATAAACCTGTGTTTTTACAATGTGATATAGATAAGGATTATGATGTTTATCCTATTGTAGCCCCTAATGATGCATTGGAAAATTTGATATGTAACTAAAATTTACAATGAATATTGATAAAGTTTGTTATTAAAATTTTATTGATATTCAGTTTTTTTGTTTAAAGGTATATTGGTATTTTTTATCTTTGTAGATAAATTACTGAGTATCTAAATAAGTACTTATTAAATTTTAATTATAGAACTTAGAATAATATTACAACTTAAGTAAGACATATTCTTTGTACCAAAAGTCTAAGTAGTCTGATAAGCTGATGTTGCTTTCTTCAAATACTATGCCAGAGTTTTCATATTCACTTAGTGCTTCTCTTAATGCTTTTTCTGCTTCTTTTTTAGTATTACCTCCAACTCTTTCTACTTTTTTTCTTTTTCCTTCTACTATGCCTAGGTCAAAGTAGTAATACCATTTGTTACTTCTTTTTCTTACTCCACCTTTCATAATAGTATCCCTCCCTTTTAGAATATATGTTTGCTTTGTGTTTATATAAAAGAGCAGATTGACTGCTCTTTATATACTTTTGTTATGTACAATATTATATTAATTTTGTTTATCTGTTTTTTACTTTATTACTTTCTTAATATTCTTACAATTTTTTTAGCTTTTATGTGTAGTTTATTATAATAATATTGAAATATATATTTATTAAGTAAAAAATCTATAAAAGTAGAATAAATTAATTTAAAAAATATCCTCATATATGTAGAAATTTGGCAAATTAGTTAATACTAAAAATCTATTATTTCCTAAGTCCAACATGCTTTTCTTTTTTGATAGAAATTCTAATCTTTTTAGTAAGAATTCGATACTAACTTGTAATTCTTCAGCTATTTCGTATACACTTGTAGCGTGTGAATTAATAACATGTATTATTTCTTCTTCTGTTATAAGAAATTCACATGCCCATTTTAGTGCTTTGTTTTCAGTTTTGTCTATCAAGATTTTATTTTTATAACTGTTTTTTGAAGATACATAATTTCCAACACTGGTAAAATGATGTCCTAATTCTTCTGCTAAGATTTCTATTAGTTTGGCATTGTTTTGTTTTAATGAATTAAGTAATGATATAATCTTTAGTCCTTGTTTGTTTATATACAATCCTTTTATGTCATCTGCTATTTTGTCAGTATAGTAAATTTTTATCTCTTCATTATTTGCTAAGTCTAAAAGTGTGTCTAGTTTGTTCATGTAAACCTCCCTATAAAAAGAATGTATGTGTTACTTTTTTATATATAAAGAGCAGGTGTGAACTGCTCTAAATATTCATTTTTTATACTTATTTATTAAAAATTCAATATAATCATTAAGTTGTTCTTGAGCTTCCTCTGGTAAATCTTTATGAGGATTAACTTTATGTGCAGCTACAGTGTCTATATTATTTTTTAAAATAGACCTACCTAATAAATAATCAGTAGTCACATTAAATATTTCAGCAAGGCTAGATAACATATAAGCATCAGGGACTGTCTTTCCTTGTTCATAATAACCATAAGCACTTTTGGTTAAGTTTAATTTATTTGCAACATCTTCTTGAGTCATATTTTTTTCAGCTCTAAGTTCTTTTAATCTTTTTTGAAATAATGTATTATTACAAGAAGTTTTGCTAGAAATACTGCTTGCTTTATTATCATACCTACCTATTAAATAATCAACAGTAGTGCCAAAATATTCAGCTAAACTAGATAACATTTCTGGGGTAGGTGTTCTTTTACCCTGTTCATAAAATCCATATGCACTAGTAGTTATGTTAAGATAGTTGGCAATTTCTTTTTGTATTACACCTTTTTCTTTCCTAAGAAATTTCAATCTATCTGATAAAATGCTCATATAATCACTCCTCTTAATAAAGTTGCCTTTATTAAATAATACAACAAATAGTTGTAAAATGAAATAAAAAAATAAAAAAACTATTTACAAACAACATATAGTTGTGTATTATATAAATATAAACAACAAAATGTTGGCAAGGAGGATATAGCTTGAACAATCTAAAGGAACTTAGGACAGAAAGGAATTTAAAGCAAAAAGATGTCGCATTAAAAGTAGGTATAACTACTAGTTATTATGGAATGATTGAAAGTGGAACAAGAGTACCAAGTTTAGCAATAGCAATAAAATTATCTAAATGTTTTGGAATATCAATAGAAGAAATTTTTTTAAATACAAATACAACAAAATGTTGTTTAAAAGGGAGGAGTTAAATATGAAAGATTTAAAAATAGTAAAAGTTAATAATAAACTAACAACTGACAGTAGAGATATAGCTCTAATGGTCGAAAAAGAACACAAGATTTTACTAAGGGATATAAGAAACTATATAAATCAGATGGAAGAAGCTAATAAAAACATGAGTACAGATTTGTACCCATCTGATTATTTTATTGAAAACACTTATTTAGACGACTATAAGAGAGAGAAACCATGTTATGCAATAACAAAGATAGGTTGTGACTTCATAGCAAATAAAATGACAGGTATAAAAGGTACAGCATTTACAGGAATATATACAAAAAAATTTGATGAAATGGAAAAATATTTAAAAAATGAACCACAACCTAAACTACCAACTACATACAAAGAAGCGTTACAACACCTTATAGAGCAAGTAGAAGTAAATGAGAAGTTACAATTAGAAGGTAAAATGAAAGACCAAGTAATAAAAGAACTAAAACCAAAGGCAGATTATACAGATATGATACTTAAAAACAAAGGTCTAGTCACTATAACTCAAATAGCAAAGGACTATGGAATGAGTGGAAAAGAAATGAATAAAATACTTCATGAAAGAGGGATTCAATATAAACAAAGTGGACAATGGCTTTTATATAAACAATATCAAGGGAAGGGATACACTCATTCAGAAACAATAGACATAACTAGAAGTGATGGAATGACTGATGTAAAAATGACAACTAAGTGGACTCAAAAGGGAAGATTGTTTTTATATGACTTATTGAAAACAAATAACATATTACCAGATATAGAAAAAGAGTATAGTTATCAAACTTCAATGTTAGGTTAGTACTTTGAAAATGAAATACAGAATATTTAAAAAGAGGTGATTAGACTTGAAATTAAAGAAATTTCAAGAAGAGAAACCTATAATCTTTTCAGTTGTATTAAGTTTATTAGTTTCTCTATTAACAAATATAACTATTATTTTAATAGCCATAAAGCTATCAAATTAGTAAAAAGAGGAGTCTGGAAATATTTATGTGTATTCTTTAAATAAAAATTTATTTTTTAAGTGATAATTAAACTTTTATTGGTAAGGCTATGGATTTAAAAATCAT
>NZ_OEZH01000109.1 GCF_900243075.1 Clostridioides difficile | reverse complement strand
GTAGTGAAAATTTGTCAGGTTCTTTAAGCCACTTTAATTCTTTTTTTAAATTGGTCAAATCAGAACTACACTGTTTATAAGTAAAAGTTTCTTTATCGCTTTCATAAACTTCTATTCTTTTAGCAAGATATTTATTATATACAAATCTACAACATCCAAAAGTTTTGTTAATTAGCTCTTGTTGTTTTTTATTTGGATACATTCTAAACTTATAAGCTTTTTCCACCACTACCACCTCATTTTACTTGTTTTTTCTGATTATTAATATATTTTCTTATCTG